>NZ_UTBG01000083.1 GCF_900580675.1 Pseudomonas viridiflava | reverse complement strand
TCATACACCAGCACCATCACTGCCAGCCAGATCGGGATATAGGTTAGCCATTGCCCGGCCTTGATCCCTTCACCCAACAGCAGCGCCACGCCCAGCAACAAAACCGGCTCCACATAGCTGAGCAGCCCGAACAGGCTGAACGCCAGCAAGCGGCTGGCAATGATGTAGCTCACCAGCGCCGACGCACTGATCAGCCCCAGCAGCGGAATCAACGCATACAGCTTGGGATGAGCATCGAAAACGGCCACCCCCTGTTCGCCGCTTTGTACAAACCACCAGGCCACCGGCAGCATCAATGCCATGTCCAGCCAGAGCCCGCCCAGGTTGTCGGTCTTCAGGTATTTGCGCACGATGAAATAGAGCGGGTAGCCGATGATCACCACCAGCGTCGCCCAGGAAAAGCCGCCGGCCTGGTACAACTCGTTGAGTACCCCGAGGCCTGCGAAAAACACCGCAATGCGTTGCAGGTATGACAGTTGCTCGCCCCACACCAGACGCCCGGTCAGCACCATGGTCAGGGGCAGCAGGAAGTAGCCCACCGACACATCCAGGCTGCGCCCGTTCAGCGGCGCCCACATGAACAGCCACAACTGCACGCCCAGCAAGGCCGACGACAGCACTACGCCGGCGATCAAGCGAGGCTGGCCTGCCAGCATCCGAATCAGCTCCCACACGCGCCGCCATTCGCCGCTGACGAGCATGAACACCGTCATGCACGGCACGGTCAGCAGCATGCGCCAGCCGAAAATCTCCAGGCCGCTCAACGGCGTAAGCAACGACGTGAAGTAATACATCACGGCAAACAACACCGACGCCGATACCGATAAAACAACACCTTTAGACACACTGTCCTCGCGAAAACCGATTGATACAAAAAGAAGAGGGATTTCAGGAGGGGATTATGGTGCTTTTGGCGGGAGACGGTTGCGCTGTTTTGGGGCGTTTCGCGGTAAATTTTCTCACTGCCCCTGGGGAAGGGGCAGTGACCCCGCGTGTTACGTGCGTGCGATCCGCCCCGACACAAAGTGTCCGACGTCATTGAACCCCGGCGTGGACGAATGCCCCGGCGTCACCAGCGAGTCGATAAACGCCTCGTCCTCAGGCGTGATCTTCACTTCCAGCGCCCCGGTGTAAGCGTCCCACTGCGCTTCAGTGCGCGGCCCGACGATCGCCGAACTGACTGCCGAGTTGTTCAGCACCCAGGCAATCGCAAACTCGACAATCCCCACGCCGCGCCCTTGGGTGTACTGCTGGATCTGCTGGGCGATGCGCAACGACTCCATGCGCCATTCGGTTTCCAGGATGCGTTTATCCTGGCGCGCGGCGCGGCTGCCCGCTTCGGGGGTCACATCCGGCGCATATTTGCCGCTGAGCACGCCGCGCGCCAGCGGGCTGTAAGGCACCACCCCCAGGCCATAGGCGGCCGCAGCGGTGGTCTGCTCGACCTCGGCCTGGCGGTTGACGATGTTGTACAGCGGCTGGCTGATCACCGGCTTGTCCACGCCCAGCCGCTCGGCCACGCGAATCACCTCGGCAATGCGCCAGCCGCGGTAGTTGGACAGGCCCCAATAGCGGATCTTGCCCTGGCGAATCAGGTCGCCTATCGCCGACACCGTCACCTCCAGCGGGGTGTTGTGGTCTTCGCGGTGCAGGTAATAGATGTCGAGGTAGTCGGTGTCCAGGCGGGTAAGGCTGGCCTCCAGCGCGTTGAAGATGCGCTTGCGGCTCAGGCCACTGCGGTTGGGCAGGCCGTCGGCCGGGCCAATCGCAACCTTGGACGCCACCACCCAGTCTTCGCGATGGCGGGCAATGGCCTCGCCGACGATTTCCTCGGAGCGCCCACCGGTGTAGACGTCCGCCGTGTCGATAAAATTGATGCCCTGGTCCCAGGCTTTGTCGATGATGCGCAGCGAGTCCTCGGTGTTGGTCTGTTCGCCAAACATCATGGTGCCCAGGGTCAAAGCGCTGACCTTCAAGCCGGACTGGCCCAATGTGCGGTAAATCATGCAAAGTTCCTCGAGGCAGGCAAATGTGCCCTATGCAATATCAGACTCGAGGCCTCTGGAACAAGCCCTGCGCGCGTTTCTTCATTCAGCCAGCAAGTTCTGACAGCGCTGCTGTAAAAAACCATGCAGCACTTTCACGCGTTCCGACACTTGCAGGCGGTGCGGGCACATCAGGTTGAAAGGCGTGGGCTCGCCTTGCCAGTCGGGCAGTAATGGCACCAGGCGCCCGGCCTTGATATCGCGGGCGATATCTAGGTTGGCTTTGTAGGCGATGCCATGCCCGGCCAACGCCCAGCGGCGGACGATTTCACCGTCATCGCTGAGGTAATCGCCTGTTACTTCGATTTCCTGCAGCACGCTGCCCTGGCGAAAGTACCAGGTGCTGTTGGCGCGACCACGGCGCATGTAGCGCAATGTGCTGTGCTGCGCCAGATCCGCCGGGGTGCGCGGTGTGCCATGGCGTGCGAGATAGTCGGGGCTGGCGCACGGGATGCGATGGTGCCCGGGCACCACCGGCAGCGCCACCAGGCTGGAGTCCTGGGGCACACCAAAACGCAGGGCAATGTCGACGGTGTCGCGGAACAGGTCCGCGTTGCTGTCGTTGAGCAGTAACTGCAAGCGAATGTTCGGGTGCTCGACCTTGAACTCATCCAGCCAGCCCAGCAGCACATTGCGCCCGAAATCCGAAGGCGCGGCCAGCTGCAATAAGCCGCTGAGGCTTTGGCCTTGCTGCTTGATGGCCTGTTCGCCTTCGGACAGTGCTTCGAGGGCCACCCGCACGTTATCCAGGTAACGCTGCCCCTCTTCGGTCAGGCGCATGCTGCGGGTCGAGCGGGCCAGCAAGCGAATACCCAGGCGGGTTTCCAGGCGTTTGAGCGCGATGCTTGCGGCTGCCGGGGTCAGGCCCAGCCCACGGGCGGCCGCCGACAGGCTGCCTGTATCGGCCGTGCGCACAAACACTTCAAGGTCGAGGATTGAGCTCATTTGTAAAAATCCTTTAAAGATCTTGTCATTTTACCGGGATTTTTCATCGATTGCCAAGCTGTGAAGATGAACGCTCACTTTCTGACCCAGGACATCTCACCCATGAATTCTTCCCTCAGCGGTAAAACCGTCGTCGTGATCGGCGGCAGCAGCGGTATCGGCGCTGCCGTGGCCAGAGCGGCCGCAGCGCGTGGCGCCCAGGTGGTGCTGGCCGGGCGGCGCCTGGCTTCGGGCACAGAGAATGGCCTGCGCAGCGAGCCGGTCGATGTCACCGACGCCGCCTCCCTGCAAGGCCTGTTCGAGGCCGTCGGGCGCTTCGACCACTTGGTGTACACCTCCGGGCCGTCAGTACGCGCCAAGCCGCTGGTCGACACCGACCTGGATGAGGCCCAGGAAAACTTCAATGTGAAACTCTGGGGTTCGCTGCGCGCGATTCAGCTGGCACTGCCATTTCTCGACGAGCGCGGCAGCATCACTCTGACCTCCGGGCAACTCGGCCGTAAATTGGCGCCGGGCCAGTTCATCAAAACCGGCATCAATGCCGCGACTGAAGCGCTGGGCAAGCAATTGGCCAAGGAGTTGGCACCGCGTCGGGTCAACGTGGTCAGCCCAGGGGTAATCGATACGCCCGCCTATGCGGGGCTGGCTGAGGAGCAGCGCCTGGCGATGTTCGCCAAGGCCGGGGGGGCACTGCCGGTCGGGCGCGTTGGCCAGGCGGAGGAAGTGGCGGCGGGGTACGTGCTGGCCATGGAGAATGGCTTTATGACCGGTAGCGTCATCGACATTGACGGTGGCGGCCAGCTGTAAACACAGACCTAAAATGTGGGAGCGGGCTTGCTCGCGAATACGGTGGTTCAGTCAATAAATTCGTAGGCTGACACACCGTATTCGCGAGCAAGCCCGCTCCCACACTCACGTCGTCAGACTTTCAAAGTCCGCGTCATCCGCAGCGCCAGCACACTACCCGCGACAATCACCGCCGCCAGCAGGTACAACGCCATATCCGTCGACCCGGTGGTGTCTTTCACAAAACCGACGATATACGGGCTGAGAAAGCCCGCCATCTGGCCCATCGAGTTGATCAGCGCCAAACCGCCTGCCGCTGCGCCCGCACTGAGCATCGCGGTCGGCACCGGCCAGAACATCGGCAGGCCGGTGAGGGCGCCCATGGTGGCGATGGTCAGGCCGAGGATGGCGATGGCCGGCGTGGTGGCGAAATTCACCGCGATCACCAGGCCGATAGCGCCCATCAGCATGGGCACCACCAAGTGCCAGCGGCGCTCTTTGCGCAAGTCCGCCGAGCGACCCACCAACAGCATGAACACCGCTGCCAGCAGATAGGGGATCGCACTCAGCCAGCCAATCACCAGGTTATCGCTGAAACCCAGGTTCTTGATGATCGACGGCAGCCAGAAGTTGATCGCGTAGACGCCACTCTGGATGCAGAAGTAGATCAGGCCAAATGCCCAGATCGCCGGGTTCTTGAACACTTCACCGAGTGAATCGGTGCTGGTTTTCGGCTTGTTCGCCAAGTCCGTGGCCTGGTCGGCTTCGAGCACCGCGCGCTCGTGAGGCTTGAGCCACTTGGCGTGGGCAAAGCTGTCGCTGAGCAGGAAGTAGGCGAGGGCGCCGAGGATCACGGTCGGGATACCTTGCAACAGGAACATCCACTGCCAGCCCGCCAAGCCACCCTGGCCCGCGGCGAAGTGGTTGAGAATCCAGCCGGAAAACGGGCTGCCGAGCAAGCCGGACACCGGGATTGCCGACATGAACAGCGCCATGATCCGCCCACGGCGGAACGTCGGGAACCACTGCGAGAGGTACAGCACCACGCCGGGGAAGAAGCCGGCTTCAGCCGCACCGGTAAACAGGCGCAAGGTGTAGAAGTGCGTCGGCGTGGTGACGAACAACAGGCACGTGGACAGGGTGCCCCAGACGATCATCATCAACGCAATCCAGCGTCGCGGACCGAATTTGGTCAGCGCCAGGTTGCTCGGCACGCCGCACAGCACGTAGCCGATAAAGAAGATCCCGGCACCCAGGCCGTATACGGTTTCGCTGAATTTCAGTGCATCGAGCATCTGCAACTTGGCAAAGCCAACGTTTACCCGGTCGAGGTAGTTGAACAGATAGCAGATGAAAATGAAGGGGATCAGGCGCAGGGTAATGCGCTTGTAGATGGCGTTTTTATCGTCATCGGTGGCCAGTGGGGCGGCGGCGCTCTGTGACATGGGAATCTCTCTTTATTATGATTTTTCGCGATGCGCAGGTAACGTTGATCGCCCAATGAGTCTCGACCACCTGGCAGGGTGCTGTCTTTGTGCCTGAGCACAGTGAAGCATCTATTGCGCTGTGCCTATGAACAACCCGTTTTGAGGAAATTACCCCCATGTTCGAGCTGGATCATGACTTGGCGCAGGATATCGTCGACCGCACCATGGCGATCCTGCCCCATAACGTCAACGTCATGGACAGCCAGGGCCTGATTCTCGGCAGCGGTGAGCCCGAGCGCATCAATACGCGGCATGAGGGCGCGCAACTGGTGCTGGCCAATGGGCGCGTGGTCGAGATCGACGGGCAGACCGCCAAGCACCTCAAGGGCGTGCAACCGGGGATCAACCTGCCGCTGATGCACGACCAGCGCCTGATCGGCGTGCTGGGCATCACCGGCGAGCCGGAAGGGCTGCGCACCTACGCCGAGCTGGTGCGCATGACCGCCGAGATGCTGGTGAGCCACCGGCACCAGCAGGTCGAGCAACAATGGCGGCGCCAGCGCTGCGACGACCTGCTGGCCTTGCTGCTGGCCGAGAGCGGCGACTCACCACGGCTGGTGGACGAGGCCCAGCAACTGGGCCTCAAGCCGCACCTGTCGCGTACACCGTACTTGTTCGAGCTGGGCGTGGGGCAATCGGCGGAGGCCTTGGCTGCCTGGCTGACGTCGCGCTACCCGGACAGCTGGTGCGTGAGTTCGGCGCAGTTTTCCCTGCTGTGGTGCCGGCCTGCGGCGGTGCAGGTCGACAATCCACGGCTGTTGGAAAAGCTCGACGGCCTGGGCTGGGCGGTGTTGCGCGTGGCTGTGGGCGGGCAGGCTGATGGCCTGGCCGGTTTGCGCCGTTGCTACCGTCGGGTTGGCGACTTGCTGGCGTACGGTCGCGATGTGTTGCCACAGTCCCGGCTGTTGACGCTCAACCGCTACCGCCTGCCGGTGATGCTCTGGCGCCATCGCAACGACGACGCCCTCGACGAACTGCTTAACCCTTTGCGCAAAGTGCTGGCCAGGGACAGCAACGGCCAGCTTCTGGCGACGTTACGCAGTTGGTGCGAACACGACGGGCAAAGCCAGGCTTGCGCCGACGCGCTGGGCATCCACCGCAATAGCCTGCGTTACCGCATGGAGCGCATCGCCGAACTCAGCGGTGTCGACCCGCTGACCCTGGATGGCATGCTCGCGCTGTACCTCGGCGTACAGCTGTTGCCCCAGGCTTTGTCGGAATGAACAACAAACCTGACCCGTACTTGTGCATCGGACAGGCGTCATTGCCGGTGCCAACTGGCAGCATGGGCGTCATAAAAACCGGAGAAAGCCCATGAAAATCATCATCGCCCCCGACTCGTTCAAGGACAGCCTGAGTGCCGAAGGCGTCGCCCAGGCTATCGCCGAGGGGTTGGCGCAGGTCTGGCCGGATGCACAATTGGTCCAGTGCCCGATGGCGGACGGCGGTGAGGGCACGGTGGACGCGGTACTTGCCGCCTGCAATGGCGAGCTGCGGCGCCAGGCCGTGCGTGGCCCACTGGGCGATACGGTTGAAGCGCGCTGGGGCTGGTTGGCCGACAGCCGCACCGCGATCATCGAAATGGCCGAAGCCAGCGGCCTGCAACTGGTGCCACCGGGCCAGCGCGACGCCTGCTCCAGCAGCACTTATGGCACCGGGGAATTGATCCGCGCGGCCCTGGACCTGGGCGCCGAGCGCATCATCCTGGCGATCGGCGGCAGCGCCACCAACGACGGCGGCGCCGGGGCGATGCAGGCGCTCGGCGTGCAATTGTCCGATGCCGACCAGCAAGCCTTGGCGCCGGGCGGGCTGGCATTGGCTGGCCTGGCGCAGATCAACCTGGCCAACCTCGACCCGCGCCTGGCCCAGGTGCGCTTTGAAATCGCGGCAGATGTGAACAACCCATTGTGTGGCCCGCAGGGCGCGTCGGCGATTTTCGGCCCGCAAAAAGGTGCCAGCGCTGAGCAGGTGCAACAGCTGGACGCGGCCCTCGGCCATTTTGCCGATCATTGTGCCAAGGCCTTGCCCAGGGATGTGCGGGACGAGCCGGGCAGCGGTGCGGCCGGTGGGCTGGGGTTTGCGGCCAAGGCATTTCTTGGCGCGCAGTTTCGGGCCGGGGTAGAGGTGGTCGCCGAGCTGGTGGGCCTGGACGCCGCCATACGTGACGCCGACCTGGTCATTACCGGCGAAGGCCGCTTCGACGCCCAGACCCTGCGCGGCAAGACCCCGTTCGGCGTGGCGCGCATCGCCCGGCACCACAAGGTGCCGGTGATCGTGATCGCCGGCACGCTGGGCGACGGCTACGAGCGCATGTATGCCCACGGCGTGAATGCAGCATTCGCCCTGCCGTCCGGCCCGATGAGCCTGGAACAGGCGTGCAGCGAGGCGCCGCGGTTGCTGCGTGAGCGCGCGGCGGACATTGCGCGGGTCTGGCGCATTGCATTGCGAGGCTGACAGGCGAGGAGGCTCAGTTTGAAGCGAAGCACGTGGTGATTCGATCAGGCTTGGTGCCGTACGCCAGGTAATCGCCCACCGTTCGGTTCACACACGCGCTCAAGTCCGCAAATGAAACCCCGTGTTGATAGCCGCGCTTGAGCAGGGTCATGTGGGTATTCGGCAAACTGTTGAAAGCCTTCAGCGCGCCTGCTGCGGGTGTCTGGTCATCGTATTCGGCCTGGATCATCACGATGCTGTCCGCCAGTTTCAGGTTGCGCTGTGGCACTCCGCCAAGCTGTTTGCCGCTCCAGCCCGCGCAATGCCGGGCATAAAAGTTACTGCCGCCAACCGGGTAACGGGTTGCGTAGTGGTTTTCCTTTTGGGT
>NZ_UTBG01000081.1 GCF_900580675.1 Pseudomonas viridiflava | reverse complement strand
GTGTCGGCCTCAAGATCAACATCAATGAAGGCACCGTCGCCTCCATTCAGCACATCAACGTCGTGGGCAACGCCGTGTTCCCCGACGAGGATCTGATCGACCTGTTCGAACTCAAGACCTCCAACTGGCTGTCCTTCTTCAAGAACGACGACAAGTACGCCCGTGAGAAGCTCTCCGGCGACCTGGAACGTCTGCGTTCGTACTACCTCGACCGTGGCTATATCAATTTGGATTTAGCCTCGACCCAGGTCTCGATCACGCCTGACAAGAAAAACGTCTACATC
>NZ_UTBG01000013.1 GCF_900580675.1 Pseudomonas viridiflava | reverse complement strand
GACAGGTCATGCGTAAGGTTTTCGCGGGCGTAGGCCAGGGCCAGTTGCACGCGGTCGGACTTGGGGTCCAGCTCCAACAAGGCCGACAACTGCGATTGCTCGCTGCCTCGGCGTTGGGCAATCACCAGCTTGCGCGCAATGCGCCGGGCGAGGTCGCTGCCCAAGTCGTTCTCGACCATCGCCAGCGCCAGGTCGACCCCGGCGCTCATGCCGGCGCCGGTCCATACCTGGCCGTCGACCACGAACAGCTTGTCTTCCTCCAGGCGGATAGCCGGGTAACGCTTGCGGAAGGCCGGGGCGTGAATCCAGTGGGTGGTGGCGCGTTTGCCTTCCAGCAACCCGGCTTCGGCCAGCACGAAAATGCCCATGCACAGCGAAGCGATACGCCGCGATTGCACGGACGCGGCCTTGACCATGTCCAGCAGGTTGGCCTCGGGCAGGCGAAATTCCAGGTAGCCGCTGACAATCAGCGTGTCATAGCCCTGGGCGCGAATCGGCGTGGTGTTGACCGAGAACCCCTGGGACGTCATCACCGCGCCGCCGCTTTCCGACACCAGGTGAAACTCATAGGCCGGCTCGCCGCGCAACAGGTTCGCGCACTCGAACACCGAACCCAGGCTGAGGCTCAGGGATTGGAAATTCGGGTAAACCATCAGCGCAACGCTGTGCATCGCATGTCTCCAGGAGGGCAGGAGGGGGGATTGTCGGCGGCTGCCGGGAAAACGGCAACCGACTTTGCGTCATGTCCGGAATCCTTGCGGATATGACATTGTGCGAGTTTACCCCACGCTCCTAACATTCACCCAACGAACTAGACGACTGGTCTAATCGGACGGAGTGAAGCATGAGCAGTGAAACTAAAAGTGCAAGGCAGACCATTCTGGAAACGGCGCAGTTAATTGTCGGCCGTAAAGGATTTTCTGCGGTGGGCCTGAACGAAATACTTCAAGCCGCCGATGTGCCTAAAGGTTCGTTCTATCACTACTTCAACTCTAAAGATGCATTCGGCGTGGTGTTGCTCGACACCTACTTCGACAACTATGTGCAGGGCATGCAGCAGCTGTTCGACCAGCCGGGTTTAACCCACTGCGCCAAGTTGATGCGCTACTGGCAATGCTGGGTCGACAACCAGACCGGCTGCACCGACGCGGGCAAATGCCTTGCCGTCAAACTCGGCGCAGAGGTGTCAGACCTTTCAGAACCGATGCGCCTGGCACTGCAACGCGGCACCTCACGCACTATCGATTTACTCGCCGTGGCCCTGCAGCGCGGCGTTGAAGACGGCTCCCTGTTGCTGCAACACAGCCCGCAAGCCCTGGCCCCTCAGCTATACGCGTTATGGCTGGGCGCCAGTGTGATGAGCAAGATCACCCGGACCTCCGCGCCGTTTGACCAGGCGCAGTTGCTGACCCGACAGCTGTTGGGTCGCCCTGAAACCACTGACATTCACATCGATCGAGGCACTGGAAAATGAAAGTATTAATGGTACTGACCTCTCACGACCAGCTTGGCGACACCGGCCGCAAGACCGGCTTCTGGCTCGAAGAATTTGCTGCACCCTATTACGTGTTCAAGGACGCCGGCGCCGAACTGGTACTGGCTTCCCCGGCCGGTGGCCAGCCGCCGCTGGACCCTGTCAGTGACCAGCCGGATGCGCAAACCGAGCAGACCCGTCGGTTCGCCACCGACCCGGCCGCCCAGCAGGCGCTGGCCAATACCGTCAAGCTCGACACGGTCAACGCCGACGACTTCGACACCGTGTTCTACCCTGGTGGCCACGGGCCGCTGTGGGACCTGGCGGAGTCGCCGGTGTCCATCGCGCTGATCGAGTCGTTCGAGCGTGCCGGCAAGCCGATCGGTTTTGTCTGCCACGCACCGGGCGCCCTGCGTCACGTCAAAGCGGTGAATGGCGAGCCACTGGTCAAGGGCCGTCGCGTCACCGGCTTCTCCAACTCGGAAGAAGCGGCGGTGGGCCTGACCGATGTAGTGCCGTTCCTGATTGAAGATGATTTCAAGCAACTCGGCGGCCACTACGAGAAGGGCGCGGATTGGGGATCCTTTGTCCTGGAAGATGGTTTGTTGATCACCGGGCAGAACCCTGCCAGTTCCAGCGATGTTGCAAAAGTCCTGCTGAAACTCACCGCTTAAGTTAATTGACCGCTGTATTGATTGGCGGCTCGCAAGAGTCGCCAATGCTTTGTTGCGCCTTGAATTTGGAATATTCGTTATGACTGATCATGTTTTGAATACCCCGGTGAAACTGGGTCACCACACCTTGAACAACCGTGTCGTGCTGCCGCCGTTGACCCGTCAGCGCAGTGCGCAGCCCGGCGACATCGCCACCGACCTGATGGCCGAGTATTACCGCCAGCGCGCGAGTGCCGGGTTCATGGTCAGCGAGGGCACGCAGATCGAACCACGTGGCCAGGGTTATGCGTGGACGCCGGGGATCTATACGCCGGCGCAGATCGACGGCTGGCGCAAAGTCACCGAGGCAGTGCATTGCGATGGCGGGGTGATTTTTGCCCAGTTGTGGCACGTGGGCCGTGTGTCGCATAACGCCTTGCAGCCTGATGGCGCAGCACCGGTCGCACCGTCGGCGATCCAGGCCCTGCAAGCCAAAGCCTTTATCGCCACCGGGCCTGGCACTGGCGAGCTGATGCAACCGCCGGTGCCGCGTGCGTTGACCGTGCTGGAGATTGAGGAGTTGGTCGGGCATTACGCCCAGGCTGCCCGCAATGCACTGGATGCCGGGTTCGACGGGGTGGAAATCCACTCGGCCAACGGTTATCTGGTCAACCAGTTCATCTCGGCGCATTCCAATCAGCGTGACGACGAGTACGGCGGCTCGCTGCAGAATCGCCTGCGCTTTCTGCGCGAGATCGTTGAGGCTGTGAGCAAAGTCGTCGGGCCGGAACGTCTGGGCGTGCGTTTCTCGCCCTTGTTCAGCGGCACCGATCAGGACCGTGTGTATATCGGCCTGGTGGAAGAAGACCCGCATCAGACCTACATCGAAGCGATCAAGGTGCTGGAAGAGTCGGGTATCGCCTACGTCTCCATCGCCGAAGCCGACTGGGACAACGCGCCGGAGCTGCCCGAGACCTTCCGCCGCGCCGTGCGTGACACGTTCAGCGGGCGCATCATCTACGCCGGCCGCTACACCGCCGAGCGCGGTGCGAAGCTGGTAAACGCCGGGCTGGCGGACTTGATTGCGTTCGGGCGGCCGTTCATTGCCAACCCTGACCTGCCGCAGCGGATTTTCAACGGCTGGCCGCTGAACCCGCTGCGTGCAGAGGGGATGTATGGCGGGGGTGAGGAGGGCTATATCGATTACCCGGTATACGCCGAGTAAGCATCTTGAACATCTAGAGGACCTTGTGGGAGGGGGCTTGCCCCCTCCCACATTTGATCAGCGAGCCTTCAGTTCACTCCACCCGCAACACAATCTTCCCAATGTGATCCCCACCTTCCATCCGTGCATGGGCCTGGGCGGCGTCGGTGTATTCGTACACCTTGTCGATCATCGGCAGGCAACGCCCGGCCTCCAGCACCGGCCATACGTATTCGCGCAGTTGCTCGGCAATCGCGGCTTTTTCTTCCTTGGTGCGCGCGCGCAACAGGGAGCCGGTAATGACCGCGCGCTTGGCCATGATTGTCAGCAGATCGACGTCATTCGCCTTGCCGCCGCCCAGGAAACCCAGCATCACCAGGTGGCCATCCATGCCCAGCGCCTTGAGGTTATTGTTCAAGTACGAGGCGCCCATGATGTCGAGGATCACGTTGACGCCTTTGTCGCCGGTCTTCTTGGCGATCACTTCGGCAAAGTCTTGCTCGCGGTAGTTGATCGGCTCGGCGCCGAGTTTGGCAATGGCCGCGCATTTGTCAGCGCTGCCGGCGGTGGCGAAGGCCTGGATGCCGAACTCGCGGCACAGCATCAGCGCGGTGGTGCCGATCCCGCTGGTGCCGCCGTGGATCAACGCGCGTTGGCCTGTGTGTGCACCGCCTAGGCCGAACAGGTTGGCCCACACGGTGAAGAAGGTTTCCGGCACGGCGGCGGCTTGAATCCAGTCCATGCCTTCGGGGATTGACAGCGCCTGGCTGGCCGGCACGTTGCAAAACTGCGCGTAGCCGCCGCCATTGGTCAGGGCGCAGACCTTGTCACCCACGGCGTACTCATTCACACCGCTGCCCAGCGCCACCACTTCACCGGCCACTTCCAGCCCGGGAATCGGGCTCATGCCGGGTTTCATCGGGTACTTGCCGGCGCGTTGCAAGGCGTCCGGGCGATTGACCCCGGCGGCATGCACGCGAATCAGGATCTCGCCGGGGCCTGCCACCGGCACATCCGCCCGGCGTGGTTGCAGCACTTCGGGGCCACCGGGGGTGGTGATTTCGATCAGGGTCATTTCTTTTGGAAGGGTCATTTGAGATTTCCTGCAGCGATGAGCGTATGGGTTGGGACCGTAGTGAGAGGTCGGCGGTTCAGCGCAATCATGCCCAGCTCCAGCAACAGCGCGACCACTATTGCGCCGGCGGCGAGCATGAACAGCAGTGCATGGTGGCCGCCGCTGCTGTTGAACAGCGCCGAATAGGCAAAGCCGGACAACGCCTGGAAGGTGGCGAAGGAAACCGTGGCGCGACTCCAGGCGACTTGTTGCTGATGGTGGTCAGGCAGTAATTCATGCACCCGCGCCAATGCCAGGGGCACGATGCCCGGTGGGAACGAGCCGAGTATCACCGCCAGCACGGCGAGTGCGGTAAACGAGCCGGTAAACGGCAGCAGGCCGACGGCAACCGCTTGCACAACCAGTACCAGCCGGATGCTTGAACGCGCGCCGAGTTTATCGGCCAGGAAGCCATAGGTGACCGGCCCCACAATCGCGCCCAGGCCGTACATCACCCAGATCATCGCGCCGATGTGCGCGCCGTCACCCAGCCCGCGCGCCACGTAATCCACCAGAAACACCATGGCCGGCACCAGGCCCGCCGCCATAAAGGCGTACTGCGCGAACAACAGGTACACACCGGAGGGCGTCGGGGCAGGCGTGCCCGATGGCTTAGCCGCCTCGTGCACCGTGCCGCCGGGCCAGGCGAACCAGCTGGCAGCGGTCAGTACCAACGCCAACAGACCCAGGCCGAACCAGGTTTGCTGCAGCCCCAGGCTCAACAGCGGCGGCACCAGCGTGCCGGAGGCGGCGATGCCCAGGCCGATACCCAGAAAGATCGCACCACTGGCCAAGCCACGCCGGGCTGCCGGGACATGGGGCAGCACGGTCCCGGCCACCAGCACCATGATCGCGCCACCGGCGATTCCCGACAGCAGGCGCCAGGCGAAGAACCACACCACCGACAGCGGGAACCCACAGGCGAAAAACGCCAGGGTCACCGCGACCATCATGATGCGCAGTGCGGTTTTGTTGGAGGTGCGCTGGGCGATCGGCCGACCGATCAGTGCGCCGATCAGGTAGCCCACCAGGTTGGCGGCGCCGAGGTACACCACGTCGTTGGCGGAAAACCACTGCGCCTGGATCAGGCTCGGAATCAATGGCGTATAGGCAAAGCGCGCCAGGCCGATGCTGACCAGGCTGGCACAGAGGCCGGCGAAGATCGGCAGCCAGATCGCTGCGCGGGGAGGGGATTGAGTGTCGAGCATGAGGGCTGTCCTGGGTATTCTTCTCTGGCGGCCAGCATAGCGAGATTGATGAATGCAATAATGCAGCGATTACACGTCATGACGATGCATATATGCATCACAAGGAGCGGGCATGAATTGGGACGACGCACGGGTATTCCTGGCGGTCTGCCGCGAGTCGACACTGCGCGGTGCCGCACGGGTGCTGGGCGTGGACCAGGCCACGGTCGGGCGACGGGTCAACGCGCTGGAAAAGTCGCTGAGCGCGACCTTGTTTCTGCGCACCTCCGAGGGCTATGCATTGACCGCCGTCGGCGAAGCCGCCTTGCTCTCGGTGGAAAAAATGGAACGCTCGGCCCTCGATCTGGAGCGCCAGATCCAGGGCCTGGACGACCGCCTGACCGGCACCGTGCGGGTCACCACCACCGATTCGCTGGCCATCGACTTCCTGATCCCGGCCATCGCCCGCCTGCACGCCCAGCACCCGGACGTGCACGTGCAGTTGGACGCCTCGACGCAGATCCTCAGCCTGGCCAAGCGCGAAGCCGACATTGCCGTGCGCAACACGCGCCCGGACAACCCCGACCTGATTGCCCGCCGCATCGCCCGCTGGCCCCTCGGCCTGTTCGCCTCCCGCGCCTATATCGAGCAACGCGGTACCCCCACGCCGGGCAGCCTGTTCGAAGGCCACGACCTGGTGGTCTACCAACCCTACCTGCAAAGCCAGAAAGACCTGAGCCTGGTCGCCGAACCCCTGGGGCGCGGGCGCATTGTGGCGTCCCTGAGTTCCAGCCTGCTGGTGCGCCGCTCGATTGCCGCCGGTATCGGCATCGGCGAAATCCCGGTGCATACCGGCGAGATGGATGGGCTCGTGCGCCTCTGGCCGGAGCGCACCCGGCCGTTGCCTTACGACGTGTGGCTGGTGACCCACGCCGACCTGCGCCACACCGCGCGGGTGCGGGTGGTGATCGATGAAATCGTCGCGGGGTTTGCCGGCACGGGGGAGTAAGGTCAGCACAGGCTTGCAAGCGTGCGCGCAGCGCTGCGACCACAATCGGCGTCGGTGATTTTCCACGGACGCAGGTGTTTATGAACGAATCAAGAAATCAAGCGCTGGGGCTGTTGTTTCTGCGGGTCAGCGGGGCGTTGTTTTTGCTGTGGGTGCACGGCTTGCCGAAACTGCTCAACTACAGCGAACAACTCAAGCTGATCGAGGATCCGTTTCACCTCGGCGCGCAGGTGACGCTGCTGTTGGCGATTTTCGCCGAAGTGCTCTGCCCGTTGCTGATCCTCGCCGGGGTGCTGGTGCGCCTGGCGTGCCTGCCGATTTTGGCGGTGCTGTTGATCGCGATGCTGGTGGTGCACCCGGAGTGGACGGTGTTCGAAGGGCAGTTCGGCTGGCTGCTGTTGATCATTTTCACCAGCATCCTGATCGCAGGGCCGGGGCGTTTTGCCTTGAGCCAGCGGTTTGCCTGAATAAAAAAAGGCCGGGCAAGCCCGGCCAAACAAGGAGAGGGTGTTTCAGCGGTTCAGGAATGCCAGCAAGTCTTCGTTCAACTGCTGGGCATGGGTGACCGCGAACCCGTGCGGTGCATCCTTGTACACTTTCAGCTCGGCGCCCTTGATCATTTCGGCCGCGGCTTTACCGGTGGTTTCGAACGGCACGATCTGGTCGCCATCGCCATGGATCACCAGGGTTGGCACGTCGATCCTGGCCATGTCCGGGCGGAAGTCGGTTTCGGAGAACGCCGTGACGCAGTCCACGGTTGCCTTGAGCGAAGCGAGCATGGCGATCTGCAGGGTCTGGGTCAGCACGCCTTCGGAAACGGTCTGGCCTTTGTTGATGCCGAAGAACGGGGTGTTGAAGTCTGAGATGAACTGCGCACGGTCCTTGAGCAGCCCTGCCTTGATGCCGTCGAACACAGGGGTCGGCACGCCTTGCGGGTAATCCGGTTTCTGGCCGAACAGCGGCGTTACCGCGCCCAGCAACACCAGGCCGGCAACCCGCGCACTGCCGTGGCGGGCGATGTAGCGCGCGACGTCGCCGCCGCCCATGGAGAAGCCCACCAGGGTCACGTCCTTGAGGTCCAGGTGTTCGATCAACTGCGCGATGTCGTCGGCAAAGGTGTCGTAGTCGTTGCCGGTCCAGGGTTGGTCTGACCGGCCAAAGCCACGGCGGTCAAACGCGATGGTGCGAAAGCCACGGCTGCTCAGGTATTCCATCTGGTATTCCCACATGTCGGCATCCAGCGGCCAACCATGGCTGAATAGCACGGGTTTACCGCTGCCCCAGTCCTTGAAGTAGATCTGGGTGCCGTCTTTAGCAACGAATGTGCTCATGCAAAAACTCCTGGTCGAGGGGCTGAAATACTCCGGCTCACTATTGCCGTAAACCGGGCGAAGGGCTTGTACGGGTGTGCTTGCTTGCGCCTACCAACTGAATTTGAGTTCGACCCCCAGGTAATTGCTGTCATCCCCACCCGCATCCCGCAAGGTCTGGCCGACAGCGTAGTGCACGGCTTCGACCGCGCCCGTGAGGTTGGGTGTGAAGGTGTAGTCGGTGCGCAGTTGCGCGTAGGCGCCGGTCCAGCGGTCACCCTGGCCGGCGGTTCCGGCGACCGGCAGGTTGGGCTGGGTGTAGACCGCATCGCGGGTGGTTTGCCGCCATAGCAGGCCGATCGCGGTTTGTACGCTGAGCTTGTCGATCGGTTTGACAGTGATCGACGGCTTGACGTGAATCAGGTTGCTGTAGCCGGTATAGCCCGCCAGGGAGAAGTAATAGCCATTCGGGAACAGCGGGTTGAACGTGCCGACTGTGCCGTCGCCGGCCTTGCGGTCGCCCGAGGCGATATCCAGTTGCAGGCCGATGCGCGGCTTCCAGGCCAGGCTGTCGAAGGTGTAGCCGGTGCGGCTGCCGCCGGCCCAGGCGCGAATATCCTTGGCGCCCACCGAACCTTTTTGCAGCATGGCTTCAAGGTCCCAGTCGAAGCCCATGGCCGCGCCGCCCAGGCGCGCGTCGAGCAGGTGGCGGGTCTCGTCGCCGTCGGCATCGAGGTAGTGCGCGGCGCGGCGCTCATACACGCCGTAATAGGCGGACAGCTCGTTGCTGCCGCCCACCAGGCGCTCGACCCGCGCCATGTGAAAGCGCGCGTCGCGGTTGGATTTGTCATCGAAATGCCGCCCGTCCTCGTACTGCACCGGCTGGCTGGCAATCCCGATAAAGCGCCAGTTCGGCGTTTCCCAGTCGGCCCAGAGCGCATCAAAGGATTGCCGCACATTCGGGCCGTCCCGCGACGAGATAAACCGCTGCAAGTCGAAGGCAAAATCCTGGCGCCCGACGCGCGCCTTGAGTGTGCCGCTGCTGGAAGTGTTGACGTACTCGGCGAAGGCCAGGCGCAGGTCGACACGGTTCTGGTCGGCGCCGCCGACGGTGGTCTTGTCGTAGGCGCGCACGTCTTCCAGTTGGGTAAATACCCGCCAGTTCTGGTTCAAGTGCAGGTCGGCGTGCACCTGGAAACGCTGGATCAGGTAGCGATCACGCGCGACGTTCTTGATGCCGAAACCGCTGGCGTCGTTCATCTCGAAGCGCTCACGCAATGTCGCCCCCAGCGACAGATAGGTGAACGGGTTGGCACTCGACATTGGGATGTACTTCAGGCTGTCCAGCGGCTGTGTACGCAGCGCCGGGTCCTGGAGTACGGACCAGTCTTCCTGCCAGCGATTGGCCTTGATGGCCGGGCGTGTCGGTTGCTCGTCGGCATGCGCATTGCCGATCAGCAGCGGCCACAGCACGGCCAGGCTCCAGCCTGTATGGCGCTTCATTTTGCCGCGTTGAGCTGATGAATTTCCGCGACGTAACCGCCAGGGAATTCGACCAATGCACTGCGTCGGCCTTTGCTGGCAAACGCCGGCACCACGACCCTGGCGCCGGACCCGGTGGCCTTGCCCAATGTGGCCGCGAGGTCAGCCACCTGATAGCCGGTGGTTTCATGGCCGAAGGGGTAGGGCAGTTGGCCGTTGGTGACCAGCACCGCCATGCGCCCGAACGGCGACTCGATATCGACGCGGCGATAGGTGTTGCCGGCCTGGCCCACATCGACGCCGGGGGCGTGCGTGTCGTCGGCCAGGACTTTGCCATGGGAGAACCCCACGAATGCCTTGATGAACGCGTCGGCGCGCTCGGCGCTGAGGTACACGCGGTTTTCCGGCACGCTCTGGAAGGCAGCATAGTTCGGGGTCTTGGTGTGCCAGTAGAGTTGCATGTTCACGCCGCCCGGCCACTGGACCACGGCGTCGCGCCCGATCGGGTCGGGAAAATCGCTGACGATCACTGCCGCGCCGTTCTCGCGCGCAGCCTTGAGGGCGACGTCCATGTCCGTGACCAGGTAGCCATTGCGTTCCTGGCCGAAGGGATGGGGAATTGGCGTGGTGAAGCCGAACAGCGACACGGTGCCGACCGGTGTCTGCAGCAGTTGCGACGTGGTGCTGCTCGGCACCGGCAGCACGTTGACCACGACCTGGGCGGTACTTTTGCCGCCGAAGGTGGCCAGGAAACTCGTGGCAAAACGGTCCACCTCAGCCGGGGCGACATACACGTGGCTGGTGTCGTATTGCGCTGCCACGGCCACCGCCGGCGTTGCGGCAAAGGCGTTGCCGGTGATGGCCGCGGCCAGCAGCGTGAAGGCCAGGGTTACCGTTTTCACTTTTCTACACATGCCCACTCTCCAGCGCTTTTAGAAAGCCCGGAGCTTAGGGTGAGCACAACGCAGCGGATTGTACGGACGTGCTCGGTTGAACGGTTCAGCGTCTATGCTGGTCCACAGACCTCTACCCGTCAGATCACACAGGTGAACGAAATGGCCAAGACTTACAGCTACGCCGCCCAGAACGCCAAGGATGCCCTCAAGCCCTTTACCTTCGAGCGCCGCGCGCCAGGGGCTGACGACGTACAGATCGATATCCTCTACTGCGGCGTGTGCCACTCCGACCTGCACACCGCGCGCAACGAATGGCACAACACGCTGTATCCCTCGGTGCCCGGCCACGAAATCGTCGGCCGCGTGACAGCGGTGGGCGGCAACGTAAAAAAATTCAAGGTGGGTGACCTGGCCGGCGTCGGCTGCATGGTCGACAGCTGCCAGCACTGCGCCTCCTGCGCCGAGGGCGAGGAGCAATACTGCGAGAGCGGCTTTACCGGCACCTACAACGGCCCGGTGTTCGGTGGTGAAAACACCTATGGCGGCTACTCCGACAGCATCGTGGTCAAGGAGAAGTTCGTACTGCGCATCTCCCACGACGACTCTAATTTGGCCGCCGTGGCGCCTCTGCTGTGCGCGGGCATTACCACCTATTCGCCGTTGCATCACTGGAAGGTCGGCCCCGGCAAGAAAGTCGGCGTGGTTGGCCTGGGTGGCCTTGGCCACATGGCGGTGAAGATTGCCCATGCGATGGGCGCACACGTCACGCTGTTCACCACCTCACCGAACAAGCGCGAAGACGGCCTGCGCCTGGGCGCCGATCAGGTGGTGGTGTCGAAAAATGCCGACGAAATGGCCAAGGTTGCCAACAGCCTGGACTTCATCCTCAACACCGTCGCCGCGCCGCATAACCTTGACGTGTTCCTCAACCTGCTCAAGCGCGACGGCACCATGACCCTGGTCGGCGCCCCGGACAGCCCGCACCCATCGCCCGCGGTCTTCGGCCTGATCTTCAAGCGTCGCAGCCTGGCCGGCTCGCTGATCGGCGGCATCCAGGAAACCCAGGACATGCTCGACTTTTGCGCCAAGCACGGGATTGTCTCGGATGTAGAGATGATTGATATCCAGGATATCAACGAGGCGTACGAGCGGATGCTCAAGGGCGATGTGAAGTATCGGTTTGTGATCGATATGGACAGCTTGAAGAAGGAAAGCCATGCGGCTTGAGGGTTGCTTGTGTCTGAATGTGGGCACTGTTCCCTGTGGGAGCTGGCTTGTCTGCGATAGCATCAACTCGGTGCCACTCAAGATCCGAGGTGTCTGCATCGCAGGCAAGCCAGCTCCCACATTGGTCAGGTGTGTACTTCAGGCCGACAGGTGCTCGTACAGAATCGTCGCACCCACCAGCATCAACACCACACCGCCCATGATTTCGGCGCGCTTGCCGACGAGGGTGCCCAGCACCCGGCCGAGCATCATGCCGATGGTCACCATGGTCATGGTTGCCAGGCCAATCGCGGCTGCAGCCACCAGAATATTCACATCGACAAACGCCAGGCCCACACCCACCGCCAACGCATCGATGCTGGTGGCAAATGCCGTCACGGCCAGGACCATGAACGAGTGCTGGGTCGGCTTTTCGACTCTCTCGTCTTCCGCCTTGAGCCCGTTGTAGATCATGTGCAAACCCAGCACTACGAGCAGGGTGAAGGCGATCCAGTGGTCCCAGCTTTCCACCCAGCGGGTGGCCGCATGGCCGATGGCCCAGCCGATCATTGGCGTGATGGCTTCGATCACACCAAAGATCAGGCCGGCGCGCAGGGCTTGGGCCAGGCGGGGTTTGTGCAGGCTGGAGCCTTTGCCTATGGCCGCCGCGAAGGCGTCCGTGGACATGGCCAGGGCGAGGAGGATCAGGGAAATGGGGTTCACGGTCAGGCATCCAGTCGGGCTATAGGAGACAACGACACCGCCACGCGCCCGACTTTAGGCATGGAGGTGTCGCTGGTCTCACCAACCGAAAAGACGGTGTTCGCACCACGGCATGTTGCCGAATATGTTGATACGAACGCTTCCGACGGTATCAGAAGCAGGTTACTCCCCAACGAGGTGGGCGATGTTAGGCGAGCAGATATGAAAATTCTGTCAAAAGGCCAGGCACAGCAGGATCGTTGTAACATGTCGGCCGCGCCCCTGAACCGAGCGAATAGTCATGCAGGCCACCCGTTTGACACTCATCTGCCACGCCCTCACGCCCTTGCAGAAACGCGGGCGGTTTCCCGACGACGAGTCGTTGGCGATGGAGTGGCAAAATGCGGCGTTATCCCTGGCCGGGCGCTACAAGAGCAACGTGCGGTGGGTGACCGCACCGGAGGCGAGGGCCCGGCAGACGGCAGGTTTGTTCGGAACTGACCCGGCGATTGAAGAGGCATTGCGCGATGGCGATTTTGGTGACTGGAAAGGCCAGGACATTTCTCAGCTCAACAGTGAAAAGTTGTTGGAATGGATGACCGACAGCGCCAGCGCGCCCCACGGTGGCGAGTCGGTTGAGCAGATTTGCGCGCGCGTGGCGCACTGGATGAAAACCCTTGAGACGCAACCTGGGCACGTAGTGGCCATCACCCATCCCTTTGTCATCCGCGCTGCGATGCTGTACGTCTTGCAGTTCCCGGTCTCGATGTTCTACCGAATCGACGTCGAGCCACTGTCCGCCACCGAGTTGCGCTTCAACACCGTATGGCGCCTGCGCCTGGAAACTCACGCCTGACCCCGTGAACATGGCAAAATCCACGCCCCGCAATGAGAGCAATCCATGAAACGCATCCTGATCATCGGCATCGGCGCCGGCAACCCTGACTACATCACGATGCAGGCCGTGAAAGCGCTGAACCGCACCGACGTGTTTTTCCTGATGGACAAGGGCCAGAGCAAAGACAAGCTGATCGACCTGCGCCGCGAGATCTGCGAAACCTACATCACCGAGCCTGGCTACCGTTTTGTCGAGGCCGATTGCCCCGAGCGCGTACGCGGTGACATCGACTACACCACGGCGGTGCGGGACCTGAACCGCGACAAGCAGCAGACGTTCGAGCGCATGATCACCGAGGAAATGGCCGACGGCGAAGTCGGCGCTTTCCTGGCCTGGGGCGACCCGGCGCTGTACGACAGCACCATCCGCATCCTGCAGGCGATCCTGGCCAGTGGCCGCTGCACCTTCGAATTCGAGGTGATCCCCGGCATTACCAGCGTGCAGGCCCTGGCGGCCCAGCACAAAGTGCCGTTGAACCGCATCGGCAAGTCCATCGAAATCACCACCGGGCGCCGTTTGGCGGCGGGGCAGGCGAGCGACGCCGATACCCTGGTGGTCATGCTCGACGCCGAAGATTCCTACCGCAGCGTGGTCGACCAGGACCTGGATATCTACTGGGGTGCCTACCTGGGCACGCCGGATGAAATCCTGATCAGCGGCAAGGTCAGCGACGTGGCTGAAGAAATTCAACGGGTGCGCAAGGCAGCGCGCCTGGAAAATGGCTGGATCATGGACACTTATTTGCTGCGCAAACCCTGAGGTACTGTCCCATGCTCAAACTGTTTACCCTGGCGCTGAGCCTGCTGGCCGGCGCGGCCCAGGCCGATGCCACCCTGCACACCGACTTGCCGTTGTCGTACCTGGAACAGACCCAAGGCGAAGCGCGCAACCAGCCACTGGTAATTTTCCTGCATGGGTTCGGCAGCAACGAGGAAGACCTGTTTGGCATCAAGGACGCGCTGCCTTCCACCTGGACTTACCTGTCAGCGCGCGCGCCGATGCCGGTGGACCCCCACGGTTTTCGCTGGTTTACCAAGACCACGGGTGACGTCGATTACAACGGCGAGACGGCCGACCTGCAACGCAGCGCCAAGCTGATCGAAGCCTTTGTGACCCAGGCCACCGCCAAATACCACACCCAGCCTGATCGGGTGTTCCTGGTCGGTTTCAGCCAGGGCGCGATCATGTCCTACGAGGTGGGTTTGCGTCAGCCGCAGCTGATTCGCGGGATCGCGGCATTGAGCGGCAGCGTGTTGCCGGTGCTCAAGGCCGAACTGAAGCCGGACGAGCGCTTGAACCAGCTCGCGATCTTTATCGGCCATGGCACGCTGGACCAGGCCTTGCCGTATGCATCGGCCACGCGCGCGAATGAGGTGCTGACGGGGTTGGGGCTGAAACCGGAGTTTCATGGTTATCCGGGGATGAACCACACCGTCAGCGAGGCAGAGGTCGAGGATTTGAAAGCCTGGCTGGAAAAAAGCCTGAACTGACGTTGGCTATGTCAATGCGGTCAATGTGGGAGCAGGCAAGCCAGCTCCCACATTTGTTCGTGGTGTCAGCAAGATGGACTCACTTACCGCCCGTAATCTGCTTCACCAGCTCCGCGTGCCCCTTCACATCATCCGCCCGCGAAATCGCCTGGATCACCAGCAAGTGGTTACCCGAGCCGCCGAGGAACGTCGAGTTCAAGGTCTTGCCGCCGCCCTGGGTGGCGGTGCTGTCGACCTGGCGCAGGCCGAGCCCCTTGAAGGTCAGTTTTTTCTCGTTCAACTTCTTGAAGTCGGGCAGGGCGGCGCTCTGGTCCTTGACGAAACCGGCCACGGCGCCATCAAGGAACTGCGGGTCGTTGTCTTTAATGGTTACACCATCCTTGCGCAGGGTTTCGGCGACAATCACCACACTTTTCGTGGTCCGGTTGGCGTACATCGTGCCTTGGGTGTCCGCAGTGCCATCCTCGGCCTTGCCGGACGGCAGGGTGTCGGCGGTATAGGCCTTGGGCAGGTTGAAGGTGAACTTACCGCCCAGGGTGGAGATGGTTTGCGTGGTCGGCTTGCTGGCGGCGAACACGCTGCCGGCGGCAAGTACAAGGGCCAGCAGGGCTGCGGTCTTGGTAAGAGTGGCCATGAAGCGCTCCAAGGATGAACGAAATTGCGGCGTATTCTGTCAGAAAATTCGCAATATCGTTCATCCGTTGCCTCACACCTTGTCGGACTCTTCCTCGAGCCGATCCATCTCAAACAGTCGCGCCAGTTCCGCGCGGGCTTCCTGGGCGGTCTGCATCACCTTGGCCGCGTCGTCGTACACCGCGTGTTGCGCGGCGAGTACTTGCAGGTCGTGGTTCTTGAAGCGGGCGATGCGCGCATCGGCCTGTGCCTGGCTCAACCCCAGGCCCACCAGGGTACGTCGGCTCATTTCCAGGCTGGAATAGAACGTTTCGCGAATCGGCGAGGCATCCAGGTCGACCAGGCGGTGCACGTGCTGGCGGTTACGCGCGCGGGCGATGATTTTCATGTGCGGGTAGAGGTTGCGCACCAGCTCGGCGGTCTTGATGTTGATTTCGGGGTCGTCCATGGCGATCACGAAGAACTCCGCTTGGTCGACCTTGGCCGCGTGGAGGATTTCCGGGCGCTGCGGATCGCCGTAGAACACCGGCATGCCGCCGAAGCTGCGGGTCAGCTCGATGGTCTCCACTGAGGTGTCGAGGGCGATAAACGAGATGTTCTGCGCGCGCAGGATCCGCGCCACGATCTGGCCCATGCGGCCCATCCCGGCGATGACCACGCGCGGCGCATCGCTCTCGATGGTGCGGTATTCCTCGGGCACTTCCACCGGTTTGACCTTGGGCTTGAACAGCTTCGGGCACACCAACAGCAGCAGCGGCGTGACGGCCATCGAGAGGGTGATGGTCAGCACCAGCACATCATACAAATGCGGCTCGAACAGGCCCTGGTCACGGCCGATCTTGAACACCACAAAGGCGAACTCACCACCGGCCGCCAGCACCACGCCCAGGCGCAGGGCGCTCTCGCGGTTGAGGTCACCCACCATTCGGCCGACAGCGTACAGAATCGGCAGCTTCAACCCGATCAACAGCAGGGTCAGGCCGATCACGATCAGCGGCGAACTGAGCAGCAGGCTGAGGTTGGCGCCCATGCCTACACTGATGAAGAACAGCCCCAGCAGCAGGCCCTTGAACGGCTCGATCTGGGATTCCAGTTCGTGGCGGTACTCCGAGTCCGCCAGCAGCAGGCCGGCGAGGAACGCACCGAGCGCCATGGACACGCCCACCAGCTCCATCAACCAGGCGGTGCCGATCACCACCAACAGTGCCGTCGCAGTGGAGACTTCGCGCAGGCCGGTCTTGGCCACGATGCGAAACACCGGGCGCAACAGGTAGCGCCCGCCGATAATCACCACGGCGATGCTGCCGAGGATTTGCAGCACATGCTGCAGGCCCTGGGCCTCGGTGGTCGGATGGTCACTGCCGGCCAGCAGCGGCACCATGGCGATCAATGGGATCGCGGCGATGTCCTGGAACAACAGGATGGCAAACGCCAGTCGCCCGTGAGGCTGGTTCAACTCCTTGCGCTCGGCCAGGCTTTGCAGGCCAAACGCGGTAGACGACAGCGCCAGGCCCAGGCCCAGCACAATCGCGCTGTTCCAACTCTGGCCAAACAACCACAACGCCACGACGCCCATGACCAGGCCGGTCAGCAGCACCTGGGCCAGGCCGACGCCAAACACCGCCTTGCGCATCACCCATAAACGCTTGGGCGACAGTTCCAAACCGATGATAAACAGCAGCAGCACCACGCCCAGTTCGGAAAACTGCGCCACGCTTTGCGGGTTGCCGATCAGGCCCAGCACCGAAGGGCCGATGATCACACCGGCAAACAGATAGCCCAACACCGCGCCCAACTGCAGGCGCTTGGCAAGGGGCACGGTCAGCACGGCGGCGAGCAGGAACACCACGGCTGCTTGTAACAGGTTGCCTTCATGGGGCATTGCGAACTCCAGGATCTTTAAAACCAATCAACAGGCGGGTATTAGAGCGCTTTTTACATTTGGATAATTGTGTTTTTGAGGTGAGTTTGCTGGGGATATCGGCAGATATTCGAACAAAGCGTTGTATTTATATTCCTTTGGTGGAATATTCTGTTCATTAAATTTTGGGTTGGGACGCTATCACCGTGGCTAAGAAATTCGCTGACCTCCAAGCCCGCATGACGCCGCAGGCGCGTGCCGAGGCCGAGCAGTTGCTCCAGCAACACCTCAAGGAAATACCGCTGCATGAGCTGCGCAAGGCTCAGCAGTTGAGTCAGGAAAGCCTGGCGAAAATATTGAATATCAACCAGGCCGCCGTTTCGAAAATGGAGCGGCGCACCGACATGTACATCAGCACGTTGCGCGACTACATCCGCGCGATGGGCGGCGAGTTGGAAATTATCGCGACGTTTCCCGACGGCCAGGTCAAGATCGAAAACTTCGCGTGCTGAAGGCTCGCGGGGTATTTTGTAATCCCCAGGCCATGCGCCGGGCATTCCTTAAAGGGCGGCTCTCGTGAACCAACTCCTTGCCATGCGCGCCTTTGTCCGGGTTGTTGAAACCGACTCCTTCAGCCGTGCCTCCGACCAGTTGGGCGTGCCGCGTTCCAGTGTCAGCAAGTTGATCAACGACCTGGAAATGCACCTGGGTATCAAGTTGATGCACCGCACCACGCGCGTCCTGGCTCCTACGTCAGAAGGGCTGGAGTACTACAACCATGCGCGGCGTCTGGTGGCGGAGCTGGATGAAGTGGACAGCGCCGTGCGCGGGCAAACCCTCAAGCCCAGCGGGCATTTGCGGGTGGACGCACCGGCGTCGTTCGCCAATTGCCTGTTGATCCCGGCGCTGGTGGATTTTCACCGTGAGTATCCCGATATCACGATTGCGCTGGGCATCAGTGATCGCTCGGTGAATATCGTGGGGGAGGGCGTGGACTGTGCGATCCGCGTCGGCAAGCTGGATGACATGGCGATGATCGGGCGCAAGGTGGCGGACCTGGAATACCTGACCTGCGCCGCGCCCGGTTACCTGCAGGGTCGAGACTTGCCGCTGTCCCCGCAAGACCTGGCGCGTGACCACGTTAACCTCGGTTATTTCTTTGCCGGTTCGGGAAGGCCCGAGCCCTTGGTGTTCGAGAGGGGCGACACGCGCATCGAAGTGCGCGAGTGCGCGTTTTCCACCAACGAGGGCAACGGGCTCAAGGAAATGCTGCTCGCGGGCCTGGGCGTCGGGCAGCATTTCAAGTCGATCGTGCAGTATTACGTGGACGCCGGCCAACTGGTCAGCGTGCTGCCGGACTGGTCACGCCCGGCCACGCCGCTGCATATTCTCTACCCGCCCAATCGCCATCAGAGCGCACGGCTCAAGGTGTTCGCCGATTGGGTGATTCGCACGTTCGGGGTCAGGGAATAATCGCGGTCACGCGGATTTCCACACGCATCGTCGACAGGCCCAAGGCTTCGACGCCGGTTTGCGTCCAGATCGGCGCGTGGTGGGGCATGTACTGGCGGTAGTGCTTGACCATCGCTTCGTTGACCTCGGGCGGGAAACCGCCGACGTGGTAGGAGTTGACGTGAATCACGTGCTCCCAGCTCGCGCCGGCAGTGGCCAGGGTGCGCGTCAGGTTATGGAATGCCTGGGCGATCTCCTCGGCGAGGTCGGCGGGGATCTGGAACTCATCGTCCCAGCCGCCCTGGCCTGAGGTTTCAACGCGATTACCCACCCTCACCGCCTGGGAGTAGTGCAGGTTCTCGCGCAGGGTGTCGCCATAGCCGGGTGTAACAAAAAATTCGGACGTGCTCATGGTGTTTCCTTCGGTTCAGTACAAGACCAGACCCAGGCTAGAGCACCGAATGTGCGAACAGAATCCCGAATTTATGCCATGACTATCTATCCATGTGCACAATCGGCTGCTGGGCGACGGGCGCGAGGTTCGCGGGCTTGCGGTACAGCCCCACAGCCAGCCCGGCAATGATGATTCCGATCGAAATCAGGTTCGGCGTGGAAATACGCTCGCCGATAATCAGCATCGAACTGGTGATGCCGAACACCGGAATCAACAGGGACAACGGCGCCACAGTCGACACCGGGTAGAGCTTGAGCAGCGAGTTCCAGCCCCAGTAGGCAAAGTGCGTCGCCAGGTAGACCTGGAACAGGATCGACAGGATTGCCGTCAGGTCCAGGCTGGCCTGCAGGGTTTCGAACGGGGCGCTGCCGTGCATCAGCCAGGCGGTGAGGAACAGCGGGATCGGCGGGATCAGGCTGGCCCACACCATGAACGAGAAGATCTCCTTGACCCCGGATTTCTTGATGATCACGTTGCCCACGCTCCAGGCCACCGCGCTGAGTACGATCAGCATGACGCCCAGCACCGCGTGGTTGCCTTCCTGGGTGGAAATGATCCCCGCCAGGCCGATCAAGGCCAGGACGGCGCCGACCATCTGCGCCCCGCGTATTTTTTCCTTGAACAGCACAAAGCCCCAGCCCATGGTGAAAAACACGCTGAGTTGGATGATCAATGAGGCAATGCCCGGGCTCACGCCGACCTGGATCCCGTAGTTGATCACGCCCCACATGCCCAGCCCGAAGATAAACCCGTAGGCCGCCACGTAGCTGAACTTCACCGCTGGGCGCTTGATGAAGAACACCAGCGGCAAAGCGGCGAGGGCGAAGCGGATGCCCGTGAGCACAAACGGGTCGATTGAGCGCAGGCCCAGTTTGGTGATGGGGAAATTGACCCCCCAGACCAGGGTGACGAGGATGGCAAGTAACAGATGTTTTTTCAGCATGGACCCTCCTTGGGTCAGGCGGCGCAGCGCTATCGCGACGCGCCGCACATCAATCAGTTCAAAGCGAACCGTTTTTGCAGCAGGCACAGCCCGGCAATTTCCATTAACAGATTGTCCGCCGACGCACGTTGAGTCGTCGACAGGCTTGGCAGCGTTGCCAGCAAGGCGCGCACTTTACGCGGGTCGAAGAACGGCACGTTACTCAAGGCCGGGCCGCTCAACACGTCATTGACCATCTCGAACAGTTTCGATTGCGGGCTCTCGGACGCAGGTGGCGCGCGGAAGTATTGCTTCTTGCGGTCCAGCACCGCCTGCGGCACGTACGGGCGCATGGCCTCGCGCAGCGCATATTTCTCGGTGGCACCGCGCACTTTCATGTTCACCGGCAGGCGGCACGCGGCTTCGATCACCTGGTGGTCCAGCAGCGGCGGACGGCCTTCCAGGCTGCCGGCCATTTCCATGCGGTCGCCCAGGGAGGTCAGTACCACGTTTGGCAGGCTGGACTTGGCGACCATGTACAGCGAACGGTTGACCGGCTCCCAGCCATTCAGTGCGCGCGGGCTCAAGCGGTCGTAGAACTGACGGTAGGCATCGACATCACAGAAACGCTCGCGGAAGTCGTCGGTGTACAGCTGCGCGAGAGGGCCGAACAGCGCGGACTGGGTCTGTAGCCAGGAGACGCCGTGGCCGAGTTCGTCCTGCACCCACTTCACGTCGTTCTTGCCACCGGGCAGGTAGCGATCTTCGCTGGCGTGCAGGCGTCGGCTCAGCTCGGCAATCACCGCCGGGTCCTGGTGCTCGTGGTTGTACAGCAGCATGTCGCGGCGGTAATGCGGGTAGCCGCCGAAAACTTCGTCCGCGCCTTCACCGGTCAGCACCGCACGCATGCCTTGGCCCTGCACAAACTTGCAGAGCAGGTACTTGGCCACGCTGTGGGCGTTGGCGAACGGCATTTCGGCGTGCCACAGGGCGTTTTCGAAGTTGTCCGCCATGTCGGAGGAGTTCACCGACAACACGTTGAGGTGAGCCCGGTTATGCCGCGCCGCAATCTCGGCATACTGGCGCTCGTCGTAGGCCTGTTCGCCCTCGAAGGACAGGTGGAAAGCCTGCAATGGCTGGCCGGTCAGCTCGGTGGCGATACCGAGCATCGCCGAGGAGTCCAGCCCGCCGCTCAGGCATACGCCGACCGGCACATCGGCATGCAGGCGCAGGCGCACGGATTCTTCGATGGTGTTGCGCAGCGAGTCGATCATCTCGGCTTCGCTGCGCTGCTCGGTGGCCTGCGCGTCGGGGAATTCCCAATCCCAATATTGCTCGGTTTGCAGGCCGCTTTCGTCGGCGATGATCCAGCAACCTGGCTTGACGCTGCGAATATTGTTGAACAGCGTGCGGTCGCGCAGGATGAAGCCGCGGCTGGCGTAGGACTCGTGGTCCCATTGCGCCGGAACACCGGCGGCCAACAGGGCTTTGATTTCAGAGGCGAAGTACCACGCGCCTTCATGCTCGGTGTAGTACAGCGGCTTGACGCCGACGCGGTCGCGCACGGCAAACAGTTTTTTGCGCAGGCGATCGAAAATCAGGATGGTGAATTCGCCGCGCAGTTGCTTCAGGCCGCGTACGCCGTGGCGACGGTACAAGTGCATGGCGATTTCGCTGTCGGACGAGGTCTTGAAGCGGCAACCAAACCCCTCCAGTTCGGCGCGGATGCGTTGATAGTCATAGAACTCGCCGTTGACCATCATCACCAGGTCGCCTTCGTCAGCCACGATCGGCTGGGTGCCATTGCCCAGGCCGACCAGGCCCAGGCGCACATAACCGAAAGCTGCCTGGCCCTTGGGGTCGAACCACTGGCTGGAGCTGTCCGGGCCACGGTGATGGATGGCGCGCAGGGCGGCATCGAACATGTTCGGGTTGAACGCACGAGGTTGCTTGGCGAAGACGCCAATGTATCCACACATAAAAATTACTCTATTGAATTTGTAGTGGTCAGCGGCACGCTGGGTTCAAACGGTGGTCACCGGTTCTGCTGGCATTACGTGCAACTCAGGCAGCACTGCGGCGGGGTGTATGCCAATGGAGCTGAGGATTTCGGGCATGGCCGAGTAGTCCGCTTCGCCGGTCTCGATAAATTGAGTCGGCAGCAGCAGCGATTGATCACCGAACACTTCGAGCAGTTGCGGCAGGATGATTCGCCACGCGGAAATCTCGCGCATCGGGAAAATCCGGATCGAATTGGCGATGCCACGGGTAAACAAGGCGGTTTGCTGCGCAGTGAAGTCGCCGACGACTTGCTGCACGAACAGCGGGAAGATGTGCTTGTGCACCAGCTCATCTTTTTTATGCAGGGCCACCACGTGGCGGAACACCGGTTGGATCTCGGGCGCGTCGCTGAGGTCGGCCAGGTAGTCGCTGATGAAGGTTTCCGACACCAGCGAGAAGGCCAGGCGGTAGATCTTGAAATCCGCCTCGGACAGGGTCGCCTGAGCCTGGTTCAGGTGGCGGGTCAATTCCAGCTCCGGCCACTTGATGCGCATGCCACGTTGGGTAATCGCCAGTTCACACATGTTGATCGAAAACAGCGTGTGGTAGGCCTCATCCGCCAGGGTTTCGGAAATCGTCGCGGCGCTGGCCGAACTCAGGCGCGAGCCCAGCTGCAACAGGTCGAGGCAGGACGGGCAGATGATCTCGGTTTCGATGGCGATGGTTTTCTGGTTGTAGATCACCCAACCGGCCGAGAGGATCAACAGCTTCAGGGCGTGGGGGTAGCTCTGGTACTGCGGGTCATGGGCGAAGGGTAGCAGCGCCTCGAGAAAGTCCGGCGCCTGCAGGTCGAGCTGGATATCCGGGCGTTGGGAATCGAGCTTGATCTGTGCGCGTTTGTGCCAGCTGCGTTCGATTTTGATCAGTCGTTCATCGGCTGCGTCATTGCTGCGATAAAGATCGTCTTGAGGGCTGTGCTGAAACATGGTTTCACCGGGTTGATAGTGAGTTGTGAAGGCCATCCATGGTTTGCCGAGGCAGGCTCGGCAACGTTCACGACCGGGAGTTACACCGCTGGCGCGGTCTGAATCTTGTCCTTCTTGCGATCCAGGAAGTCCGCCAGGCGGTCCTGTGTGCGGACGTCGGAGGACACCACTGCGGCAATCAAGGCTTCCGTCATCAGGCCGTCCTGTTGGCTCTGATCGACAATCCGCGGCAGTACGTGGGTCACCGCGTAGTTGGTCATGGGCAAGTTGCCCGCGATCTTGTGGGCCAATTCCGTGGCCTTGAGCACCGCCTGGCCGACCGGGACCAGGTACTGGGCCACGCCGCGTTCGTAGCTTTCCTTGGCGTAGAGCGTGCGGCCGGTGAGCATCATGTCGGTCATCAGGGCGATGCCGGCGATACGCGGGAAACGTACCGAGGCGCCGACCCCTACATACAGGCCGCGCATGGCTTCGGGCAGCGAGAAGAAGGCGCTGTCATCGACCACGCGCAAGCTGCAGGCGGTGGCGATTTCCAGGCCGCCACCGATGGCGGCGCCGGTAATCGCGGCCACTACGGGTACTTTGCCGAACTGGATCAGTTCGAATGTCTTGTGCCATTCGCGAAAGGCCTGGACGTTGTCGATCACCGATTGGTCGCGGATTTCCGACAGGTCCAACCCGGTACAGAAGTGCTGGCTGGTGCTGTAGAGCACGGCGGCACCAATGCCCTCCGGCAGGTTGCTGAAGGTATCGCGCAGCTCATGCATGACTTCCAGAGACATGGCATTTCGCTTCTGCGGGCGGTTGAGTCCCACCATCAGCACGGCGCCGTCTACGCGTACATCCAAGTAGTTTTTGACACTCATTGTCCGAATATCCCTTCGAAATGAACCCAACTTGGGGAGCGACGATTCTAGGTGGCGAATAGATGGCCCGCTTGCTATGTCAGGTCATACTTTGACAAAATCGGGCCATGCCGCCGACCTTCACTTTTTCCCCGTATGAACTCGACAGCCCCGAAGCGGTGGTGACGCTGCGCGAGTACCCGTCCGGCACTGTGTTTCCACGGCACACGCACCGGCGCGGGCAGTTCGCCTATGCCTCTACCGGCGCGCTGAAGATGTTCACTGATCTGGGCAATTGGGTGGTGCCGCCGCAACGGGCGATCTGGGTGCCGGGCGGGGTGTCGCACGAGATGCATATGCGCGGCGATGTGGTGATGCTCAACACCTACCTGGATGACGACGCGGCCCAGCGCGCGGGGTTGCAAGACTATTGCCAGGTGTTTGGCGTCTCGCCGCTGCTGCGCCATCTTTTGGAAGCAGCGCTGGCTATCGGGCCGTCTGCCGCGCCGAGCGTCAGGGATCGCTGCGTGCTGACCCTGTTGATTGATGAAATCGGCGCCATGCCCGAACTGCCCCTCAGCGCGCCATTGCCTTCCGAATCGCGCCTGGCCCGATCCTGTCAGCGCTTCCTCGATGCGCCCACGCAGAAGATCTCGATCGGCGAGATGGCCGATTGGTCGAGCATGAGCCGGCGCACCTTTACGCGTAATTTTCGCGAGTGCACCGGCATGACGTTTGTGTCGTGGCGCCAGCAGGTCTGCCTGCTGGAAGCCACGGCGCGGCTCAGCCACGGGTCGTCCATCACGGACGTGGCATTCGAGTTGGGGTTCAGCAGTTCCAGCGCATTCACCTCGGTGTTCCGGCGTAACCTGGGGGATTCCCCGGCGCGCTACCTGGCCAAATCCAAGGCCGCGTCGATCTTCTGAAAGGGGCCGCAGGACCCGGCCAATGTGGTGCCTTTTGCCCCAGCGGTACGGCGTTGAGCGTCACCCTTTGTTACTATCGCGCTCCATCTTCACCAGGAGTCACCGGCCCATGCAGCACCAGTGGGATGAAATGCACCGCACCCGCAAGCCCACGTTCGTGATGTGTGGCGAGCCCCAGGGGGATGTGCTCAATCTCTATGTTCACGGTTATTCGGCGTTCTTCAACCGGCAACAACTGGGCAACTTCAAGGAGCAGCTGGCAGGTATCGAAGGCTCGACCAACCTGATGTTGTTCTGGCCGGCAGGGCACTTCCTGGAAAACCTGTTTGCGCCGTTCAAGGACGTGATCAGCGCAATGCTCGGCGGCGGCAACCTGGGCGCGGCGACGGTGGGGGTGGGCAAGGCGATCGCGTATTTCCTCGACCACTATAAAAGCGTCGAGGCGCGGGTGGACGAAGTGGCCAGGAGCCTGCTGCCGGAGCTCGCCCATTTTCTGCATGGCGAGGCGTTGGAGGTGCGGCGTATCAACCTGATCGGGCATTCCCTGGGCGCGCGGATTCTGGTCAAGAGCCTGCTGGCGAGCCCGGAAACTGCGCGTGAACTGCCTTTGGACAACCTGCTGTTGATGGGCGGCGCGATCTGCACCTCGAGCCCGTGGGAGGCCGTGTCGGCGCCGCTCAAGGGGCGGGTGATCAACTGCCACTCCAGCAAGGACTGGGCGCTGGCCATGAAGCCGGACACCGAGCGGTGTATCGGCCGTTATGCGATCCCGCTGACGCCGGCGCTCAAGGCCAAGGTCACCAATGTGCACCTGGCCACCTTCGATCACGCCGCTTACTGGCCGCAATTGCAGACCGTGGTGCAGTACACCGACTTGCTGCACGAGCGGCGCGGCATGATCCGCGCCGATCAGCGCAGCAGCGAGGTACGTTTTGCCGAAGAGGACGCCGACCTGTTCCCGGCACTGGTGCAGGCGCGGCCCGAGGAGTTGAAGTTTCTGGCTGAATTGATCGCGCAAAAGCGCAGCGCGTCGATCGACGCCACGGTGCGCGAGCCGCTCAAGCTGGCCATCGAATTGCAGCGCATGGGCGGTGACAGCTTCATGAACCTGGCCCGTGGCCATGGCGTGAGCTACCGCCAGATCGCCGAAAATGTCGCGCAGCGGCTGGGGATCAAGTTTGACCAGCCCCTTGCCACCGTAGCGCTGGCTGACGTTGAAGCCCAGGTCGCAGAAAAGCTGATCGAGCAGTACAAGGCCAAACTCAGCAGGGCCGACCGGCAAGTGTTCGATGCCGAGCTGCAGGCCGCCGCGCAAAAAGAGCAGGGCGTGTTCAGCCGTTTTGGTGTCGGCCGCTCGACCACAGCTGCGCTGAGCGGTACGGCGCTGGCGGGGTTGACCGGCTTTATTATGCGGCGTGGCGCGGCAACGGCGATTCCGGTGGTGGGCCAGGCATTGGCCGCCGCGATGCTGCTGGTGAGTGGTGTGCGCGCTTTTTCCGGGCCCGCTTACTCCATCACTACCCTGGCGGTGCTGGTGGTCGGGGTGATTCGCCAGCGCATGGAGCGTGAGGCGCTGAACCAGGAGATGGACCTGGTGGTGCAAGTGGTCGAAGCGTTTGACCTGCCTCGGGAGACGGTGATGCGCACGGTCGCATCCGACTGCTAAGCTGCGCCCTTGTCTTGTATGTTTGCCTGGGATACCGCGTGAAATTCAGCCTGCCAAAAATCGCTACCGCTCCATTCTGCCCGCCGGAAGTGGCCGGCTCCGTCGCCGTTGATCCCAAGGCTTCGTTCTTCAAGCGCGCACTGATGTTCGCCGGCCCCGGGCTGCTGATTTCCATCGGCTTCATGGACCCGGGCAACTGGGCCACGGCCATTGAGGCCGGGTCGCGCTACGGTTACAACCTGTTGTTTGTGGTATTGCTGGCTAGCCTGGCGGGGATGGCAGTGCAGTGCCTGTGTTCGCGGCTGGGCATCGCCACCGGCAAAGACCTGGCGCAACTGAGTCGCGAACGCTACAGCCGGCGCAACGCAAACACTCAGTGGGTGCTGGCGGAAATCTCGATTATCGCCACCGACCTCGCTGAAGTGCTCGGTTGCGCCCTGGCGTTTCACTTGCTGCTGGGTGTGTCGCTGACGACCGGCATTGTGATCACCGCCTTTGATACGTTGCTGATCCTGGCCCTGCAAAACCGGGGCTTCCGCCGGCTGGAAGCAATCATGCTGGCGCTGGTGGCAACCATCGGCGTGTGCTTCTTCATCGAGCTTGTGCTGATCAAACCTTACTGGCCGGATGTATTGAGCGGCTTCACCCCGTCACTGTCGGCCATCAGCGATGCCGCGCCGCTGTACCTGGCCATTGGCATACTTGGCGCCACGGTGATGCCGCATAACCTTTACCTGCACAGTTCGATCGTGCAAACCCGCCTGATCGGCAAGGACCTCGCCAGCAAACAGGACGCGGTCAAGCTGGCCCGTATCGACACCATCGGCTCCCTGGCCCTGGCGTTGCTGGTCAATGCCGCCATCCTGGTGCTCGCTGCCGCTGCCTTCCACAAGACCGGCCACACCGACGTGGTGGAGATCCAGGACGCCTACCACCTGCTTGACCCGCTGGTAGGCGGCGCTTTCGCCAGCATCCTGTTCGGCGTCGCGTTGCTGGCTTCCGGGCAAAGCTCGACCTTTACCGGCACCATCGCCGGGCAAGTGATCATGGAGGGTTACCTCAACCTGCGTATTCCGTGCTGGCAACGGCGCCTGATCACCCGTGGTCTGGCGCTGATCCCGGCGTTTCTCGGGGTGTGGCTGATGGGCGACGATGCCATCGGCAAGCTGCTGATCCTCAGCCAGGTGGTGCTCAGCCTGCAACTGCCGTTTGCCCTGTACCCGCTGATCCGCATGACCGGTGATAAGCAACTGATGGGCCCATTCGTCAATCGGCTACCTACAAGGGTGCTGGCGTGGTTCCTGTTTGCAGTGATCAGTGGGGCGAATGCGTGGTTGATTGGGCAGTGGGTGTTTTGATTGAAAGCCTGGAAGGGCTAGATCAGGATCGCCAGGGGCGTGTATTGAGCGACCTGTGGATCCGCCGTCAGTAGCTTCATTGGTTCACTCATGGCTGTGGCAACGATGAGCCGATCAAAGGGATCCTTGTGGTGCTGTTCAAGATCCTTTACCGCAATGGCGTGTTCTGAGGTGATCGGCAGCTCAATGAATCCGCTTTCCAGGCAGTAATCGCGAATTTCATCCAGATCCACAGCGAGTCTCCCCAGGCCAACCTTGATTGCCATCTCCCAGAATGTTGCGGCGCTGACGTAAATCTCCGCCGCGTTTTCAATCAGTTTTTGAGCTTTGCTGGATAGCCTGGGGTCATCAGCCAATGCCCAAAGCAGAATATGGGTATCCAGCAGTAGTCTCATGAATGGCTGCCTTCGAAAGCAGCCAGTAAATCGTCAGGTAAAGGTGCGTCAAAGTCGTCGGGAATAATGAGCTTTCCTTTCATCGCACCAATCCGCCGCCCCTTGGACTTTCCTACGGGAACCAACTGAGCCATGGCGCGCCCATGCTTGGCGATGGTGATGATCTTGCCGTCGGCAGCCTCATCGACCAGTTTTGACAGGTTGTTTTTCGCTTCACCCAGCGGCACGGTAATCATGGGGTTGTCTCCATATTTTGGCCAAATATAGCCAAAACTTGGTGCGCTATCAAAGACTGCCAGACGGCTGGTTGCAGCGACTCGGTCATCGCGCGATTGCTTGTAGTATTTGAAAGCCATGACATTCGTCCTGAAATAGTTGAGACAGAGTCTGCCGCCGCGCTTGGCTCCAGGAAATACTGGCCCGTAAATTCAGAACGGACCTACTTTTCCAAGCAGGAAATTTCCTCAATAGCAGAGCGGCAACTCACCGATCCCAATACGGCACCCCCCCAAAACACTCCACAAAATAATCAATCACCGTCCTCACCTTGAGCGACAAGCGTCGGCTGCCCGGCCACAGCGCGGCAATCTGCTGCGGTTCCAGGGTGGTCGCCACTTCATAGTCGGTCAGCACTGCCTGCAAGGTGCCCGCACGCAGGCCTTCGCCGATCAGCCAGGATGGAAACACCACCAGCCCCAGGCCCTGTTCGGCGGCGTGGGTCAGGGTGTCGGCGTGGTTGCCGGTGATCGGGCCCTTCACGCTGTAGGGCTTCCAGTCGCCCTGGCCGCGGCGGAAGAACCAGCGTTGCTGGCCGGTGATGCCTTTGTAGGCCAGGCATTGGTGGTTGATCAGTTCGTCAGGGTGCCGGGGCGTGCCGTGCAGCGCCAGGTAGGCGGGGCTGGCGGCCAGGCGAAAACGCTGGGGCGCGAAAATACGCGCCTGCATGCTGGAGTCGTTGAGCACGCCGATGCGAAACATCAGGTCGGTGCCGTCCTGCAACGGGTCGACGTAGGTGTCGGTTTGCTGGATATCCAGTTGCAGCTTCGGGTAGCGTCGGCACAATTCGCCGAGCCACGGTGACAGATGGCGCTGGCCGAACACCATCGGCGCGTTGATGCGCACCAGGCCGCTGGGTTCGCTTTCCTGTTCCTGCAGCGCCTGGCCGGCCGCTTCCAGTTGTTCGAGCATCAGCCGCGCATGCCGCCCCAGCAGGCGCCCGGCCTCGGTGGGTGAGACCGCGCGGGTGTGGCGATAGAGCAACTGCTGGCCCAGCGCCTGCTCCATCAGTTGGATTTGCCGCGAAATCGAGGAGGGCGCCAGGCCTTCGCGTCGGGCGACTTCAGAAAAACTCCCATGGTCCAGCACCGCGACGAATAGGCGCAGCGCCTTGAAACTCAACTCGTTCAAACCCTGCATCATGCCTCCAGGCTGTGCGTAATGCGCAAAGGTGTTGTCCGTATGCTCCCATTTATCGCACAGCACGGCCACCGGATAATGCGCGCCATGTTTCCTATCTTGAAGCGCAGGTGATGTATGCAGGCAAGTTCCATCGAGGGCGTAGCGCAGGCTACGCCGAAAAAGAACCTACTTCGGTTGCTGTTGCTGCCGCTGGTGATCCTGGCCGGCATGGGCCTGTCGGTAGAGGCCGGCTTGCTCGGGCCGCTGGGTGTGCAGGTGGGGCACCTGTGGGCGACCTTGAGCATCTTTGGCGTCGGCTCGGCGATCCTGTATTTGCTGCTGTTGTTCAGCGGCCCGCAAAAGGGCCCGGCGTTGACCGACCTGCCGCGCTGGCAACTGATCGGCGGCTTCCTCGGGCCGATGTATGTGGTGGTACTGACCTTGGCCACGCCGCATATCGGCATCGCGATGACCATGATCGCAATTCTGTCAGGGCAGGTGGGCCAGAGCGTGTTGATCGACCATTTCGGCTGGTTCGGCACGGCGCGTAAGCGTGTGAATGGCGAGCGCTGGATTGCCCTGGCGCTGATTGTGGCGGCACTTGTTTTGACTGCACGAGGTTAAGGCGATGAATCTGATTTTACTATTGGTGTTAGTGATTGCCGCGGGTGCGGTGCTGAGTGTGCAAGCGGCAATCAACGGTCGCCTGGGCCAGGCCGTCGGCGTGCTGCGCAGTAGCTTGCTGACGTTTGCGGTGGGCGCGCTCACCACCGCGTTGCTGATTTTCTTCTTCGAACCGGCCCAGGCCTTGAGCCTGCTGGACGTGCCCAAGTGGCAGCTGACCGGCGCGCTGTTCGGCGTGGTGTACATGATGGTAATGGTCGGCGCGGTGCCGGTGGTCGGCACGGCCGTAGCCACCGTGGCGGTGATCGTCGGGCAATTGGGCATGGGCATGTTGATCGACAACTTCGGCTGGCTGGGCAACCCGGCCATTGAATTGTCTGGCAGCCGTATTGTGGCGATGGTCTGTCTGGCACTGGCGCTGGTGTTCATGTACCGCAGCAATACGCGCACCGACTGAAGGTTTGAACCATCGACGGCGGGCCGCAGTCACTGCTTAAGGTGCCGGCGCTCGCCGCACCGGGACGACCATGAAGAAGGAGTCTGACCATGCCGAATGAAACCTGTGCCTGCCCACATTGCAAGTGTGTGTTGGGTGTCGACGCGATAATGAAGGATGGCAAGGGCTATTGCTGCCAGGGCTGTGCAGAGCAGCATGCCCATGGCGAGCCTTGCGCGGCGGCCACCGGCTGCGAATGCGCCAAATCGGCTAAAAGCTGAACCAGGTCCACGTGTGGGAGGGGTTGCTCCCTCCCACTTTTTATTGAGTTTCCAGATCCAGGCGCAGGCTGTGGTCGGACAAACGATGGCTGTCTTTCACCACCGCGCTGGTCCGCCGTCCTTCCAGTGCAAACACCACGGTGCGCGCTGCGTGCAAGTCACTCGGCAGCGGCTGGAACACCTTCAATTCCAACCTTCCGGCTTTGTGTTGCATGCTGACCTGGCATTCGGCATGTTTAGCCAGTGGACCGAATAAGGTGTCCTGGGTGTAATCAATGCGTGCCTTGCCATTGACTGAAGCCATCGTTGTCTCTCCCTTTCAAGCCTGAGCGCGCACGTCCGAGCGGCGCCATTGCACATTTTTAATACCGAATTTTTCGGCCTGCTGCGGGCTGGTCTTCTTCACTTGTTCACGCGCGAAGCGGCCGATGCGGCCTACACCGGCATCGCAGCTTGCCCAATGCCAGGCTTCCAGCGTGTCGAGCTTTTCCAGGCGGATGATGAATGACCTGGGCTCGCCGTGCAGGGTGTAGTCGATTACAAACAGTTTTGCGTTATTCATTGGCCCATCAACCCTGGTGGTGTAAAGCAAGTGATCCTTGTGGGCGCCAAAAATTCACTCGGATTGTCGAGCGGCGGTCATTACCATGGCGGCTTACCCCTGATCGATATGTCCACCATGGCCCTGGCTGCGCCCCCCGACCTCAGTGATCACGCCGTTCCGGTGCAACCGCTTGCACGCACCTACCCGCGTGGGCTGTACGTGGAACCGCACAGCCATGACTGGGGCCAATTGCTCTATGCCATGAGCGGCGTGATGTGGGTCGAGACCCCGCGCGAAGCCCTGGTGGTGCCGCCTCAGCGCGCGGTATGGCTGCCGCCTGGGGTGGAGCATGGGATTCGCGTGGTGTCGGACTTGCAGATGCGCAATATCTACCTGCGCCCGGCGTTGGCGGCGACGCTGGACAGCCAGGTGCAGGTGATCGAGGTCGGCGGGCTGCTGCGCGAGTTGATCGTAACGCTGGTGGAGCAGGGCGACAGCATTGATGCGGGGTATTACGAGGCGGTGGTCGGCCTGGCTTTACTGGAGCTGCGGCGGGCGCGCCGCTCGCAGATCCGCATCGCAATGCCGGTGGACGCGGATCGGCGGCTGATCAATGCATGCCAGGCGGTCATGGCTGCGCCGTCCCTGGAGATCTCGTTCGAGCAGCACGCCGACACGGCCGGCGCCAGCGTGCGCACGCTGGCGCGGTTGTTCCGGAACAACCTCGGCATGGGTTTCGCCGAATGGCGCCGCCAGGTGCAATTGGCCACGGCGGTCGCGGAGCTGATCCAGGGCCAGTCGGTGAGCGGGATTGCGCGCTCCCTCGGGTACTCGCCGAGCAGTTTCAGCGACATGTTCCGTCGTGAACTCGGTGTCGCACCTTCGCACTACGTTAGCTGAGGGTTGGCTGAGCATTGGCCGAAATCCTGAAGCACTTGGCCGATGCTTCAGGATTGGGCTCTCTACACTGAGCCCATCAACCTACAAGGCTCAACCCCATGAACTACCTGATCTCCCTCGCCATCGGCCTGTCTGTCGGCGTGATCTACGGTGCCCTGGATTTCCGCTCCCCGGCGCCGCCGGCCATCGCGCTGGTGGGCCTGATGGGCATGCTGCTCGGTGAAAAACTGTGGCCCATGGGGCGGCAGTTGGTCAGTGGCTGGTTGTCCTGAGTTTTACTTTCCCGTTAAGGATTGCGCTATGAAAGCACTGCAATTTTCCGCCACCGGCGACCTCACTGCCCTGGGTTTCGTCGACGTCGCCACCCCGGTGCCGGCCGCCGATGAAGTGTTGGTACAGATCAAGGCTGCGGGCCTCAACCCCAGCGACGTGAAAAACGTGCTTGGCCGGTTCCCCTACACGACCTTGCCGCGCATTCCCGGCCGCGATTTCGCCGGCGTGGTGGTGCAAGGCCCACCGGCACTGGTCGGCCAGGAGGTTTGGGGCACTGGCCGCGACCTGGGTTTTTTTGCCGACGGCTCCCACGCGCAGTACCTGACCGTATCGGCCAAAGGTGTGGCGCATAAACCCGCTCACCTGAGCTTCGCTCAAGCTGCCAGCCTGGGCGTGCCGTACACCACCGCTTGGGATGCCCTGGAGCGCAGCGGTGTAGGCAAAGGTACGCGGTTGCTGGTGATTGGTGCCAATGGCGCCGTAGGCAGCGCGGCCCTGGCGCTGGCGAAAATTCGCGGTGCCGAGGTACTGGCGGCTGTGCGCAAGGCGGATCAGGTCGAGGTGTTGCAGGCGCAAGGGTTTGAGGCGATTGCCCCGGGCAACCCCGAAACCCTGGGCATGCAGGTGAATGCGGTGTTTAAGGGCGGCGCCGACGTCATCTTCGACACCACGGGGTTCTGGCTGCCGGCGGCCGTGGCAGGCCTGGCGCCGTTCGGTCGCATCGCAATCATCGCCGCGCCGGTGGACGGCCATGTGCAATTGCCGGCCCTGGCCCTGTACCGCAAGGGCGGCTCGGTGGTGGGGATCAACTCGTTGCTCTACAACTGCGAGCAGTGTGCGGTGATGCTGGAGCAGTTCGGACGCTTCTTTGATGAAGGCTTGCTGCCATTGCCCACCGGGCTGCGTGAAGTGGCATTGGCCGATGGGGTGCAGTGCTACGAAGAGGTGAACGGCGGCAGTGCCGACAAGATTATCTTCCTGCCTTAATACGGCCTAAAAACGTGGGAGCGGACTTGCTGTGGCGAGGGAGCTTGCTCCCGTTCGACAGCGCAGCTGGAGCCGGCTTTTTGGTGCCGCTTCGCACCCCAGCGCAAGCAAGCTTGCTCGCCACAGCAAGCCCGCTCCCACATTTTGGTTTTCACTAGGCTTCGGGAACGCCTTTTTCCCAAGCTGACCAGTTCTTCAGGATAGCCTGGACCAGCGGGTTCCCCGTACGGTACAGGTTCTCCAGTGCTGGCACGAAGCCGCCTTGATCAGCATATTTGAGCAGGTTGTCGACTTCGCTGTAGCCAGGGTATGGACGGTCGAAATCCGAACCTGCACGCACCACGGCCAGGCGCTGGATATCCACCAAACCTTCACGGCTGGCGCGCAGCAGGGCCTCGTAAGTGGAGTTGTCTTCCTGTTGGGTGGTGCAGTACTCGCCTTTATTGTCGGTGAGCAACTTGGTCCAGACTTCGGCGCGCTCGCTCAGGCGCGTGCCGGAGAACCAGGTATTGCCCGCCAGGGTGTCGCAGCGGGTGACTTGCGGCGGCTGATTGGCCGGGGCGGCCGGATAGTGTTTGCGCCAGGCGCTGGACTCCTTGCTTTCCGTCAGCTCGACTTTCTGCGACAACGCGAACGCCTTGGCCTGAAGCTTCGGGTTTAGCTCAAACACTTCGGTCTTGTAGTCCAGCGGCGGTTTCTCGTTGGGGCCCTTGGTGTTGATGCCGATATAGCCGGTTGGCCAGTCCTTGGGCGCATCCCGCGAGTCCAGCTCCCACTGGGTGCCGAATTCGACCAGGTAATGCGCCCAGGCGGCGGTGCCGATGGTGCCGTGCTTGGGGCTGATACCGGCGATCCCGGCGATCAGGAAATAGCTCTGGCGCAAGTCGAACTTGGGCGACAAGGCCAGGGCCAGGGTGGACGCGGCAGCGTTGGTCTGGCCCATGCCGGTCACCAGCAGGCACACGTCCTGGGTGTTGCAGCGGATCACCGGGTATTCAGCCGACAGGCCCGGCACGCGCACTTCCTGCTTGAGTTCGAGGCGGTCGATCCAGGTTTGCGCCTCGGGGGCGAACATGGTGATCAGCATCACTTTAGGCTTGATCGGCGCGGGCGCCGAAGCCAGCACCACGTGGGGCAGCAGGGCCAAACCCACGGCCAGCGAAACACGGGTAAACGTTTTCATCTCATACTCCTTGATCAGAATTGGTAGCCCACACCGGCGTAGTAACCCCAGCCGTCCGAGCGGGCGCGGAAATTACCCTCGCCAAAATTCAGCTCACTGCCATCTTCCCAATTGCCGCCGTTGTGGAAGTAACGGCCGACCAGGGTGAAACGCAGGTGGGTAAACGAGTACAGCAGCACGTTGGTTGCCACCGTGGAGTTGGCGGTACGTGCCGGGTTGTCCTTGTGCAGGCTTGATCCGAAATCGTAGTTGGTGAAGCCGATATAGGTCAGCGATGCGCCGTTGTCGAAGCTGCTGATGGGCACGATGTACTTCATCTGCGCGCGGTAGCCGTCCCACGAATACTCATTGCTCGCGCCATAGTTTTCCCACTGGTAACGCCCGTAGAAGTTGGCCGACAGGTTGACCCGCGAGTGGGTGTCGATATCGGTGCCGAGGCCGCTGTACAAGGTGTTGGCGCGGTTTTCCTTGTTGCTGCCGTGGTCGTAGATCCAGTCAAACGCCACGTACCATTCCTTGAACGGGCCAATGGCCAGGCTGCGGCCCGCCAGGTAGTCGATGGAGATCCGCGGCTCGTGCTCCATGAACACCGGCGAGCCGTGGTCCCACACGCCTTTGTCATTGCTGTTACCGATGCCGAGGATTTTCGGCACGTCGATATAGCCATACAACTCGAACGGGCCCTTGCGGCCGAAGTACTCGTATTCCAGATAAATGTCGTCGGACGGCTTGGGGCCGAAGCTGATGTCTTTGCTGCCGATCAGCGTCAGGTCCTGGTTGAACCAGTCCGACAGGTACACGCCTTTTTTTGTGGGGCTCGCTTCAGGGGCCTTGGTTTCAGGGCTGAGGGTTTCGCCCTGTGCTGAGTCATCGGCGAGTTTTTCCTGCGCCAAAATGGGCGCACTGAGTACTCCCGTAACGGCCGCCAGTAGCAAGGAAACACCAAAGCAAGCTTGACGCCTTGAGGTGGGGTGCATTGAAAATCCCTATTCGTACGCGGTTTGAACCCGTTTCAGCGGGTAAGGGCGAACTTGGCTGGCAAGTTAATTCCGCAAACGTTTGCACGCGGCGTACCAACTTTGTTCAATCGCTTGAACAACATGGAAAAAACCGGAATTAGTCGACCTTTTGGTCAAAATTGACTGGGTGTCATTTTCTCAACGCGATTGAACAAATGCATCGCGGTTTCCCGCCGATATTCGCTCGGCGTCTGGTGCATCTCGATCCGAAAATGCCGGTTGAAGTTGGACAAGTTGGCGTAGCCCACTTCAAAGCAGATGGCCGCCACCGACATCTCGCTTTGCAGCAACAGCCGGCAGGCGCGCGGCACGCGGAACTTGCGCATCAGGTCGATAAAACCGTGGCCGGTGTTGCGCTTCAAGAAACGCGAGAAGCCCGGCTCGCTCATCTCCAACTGCTGCGCGATCACCGACAGGCGCACGTCGCCGGTCAGCTCCGTCATCAAGTAATCGAAGGCCTTGTTGATGCGTTCGGCGCTGCGCGCGTCAAGGGTCGGTGCGTAGCAAGGGCTGGCCAGGGCCTTGACCTGCGGCGGCGCGGCATTTTTCAGGGTGTTGAGCAGTTGCAGGAACAGGATCAGCCGTTGCAGGCCATGGGCGTCGCCGATGGCTTCCATCAGGTGCGCGGCCTGCAGCGCTGTTTCGCCGGTGAACTCCAGACCGCGTCGGGCCTGTTCGAACAGCTGCTGCAGGTCGCCAAGTTCCGGCAGGGTCTTGCGCAGGGCGAGGAGGGCAGCGCCGTCGAATTGCAGCACCACGTCGCGCCCGCTCAAGTGTTCGCCGGGCGCCAGTTCGCCGATCCAGTCGTGGGGCAGGTCGGGGCCGATCAGCGCGACATGCCCGGCACTGAACGCGCCGATATAGTCGCCCGCCACCAGCTTGCCGCTGCCCTGGCGGATCAGGTGGATTTCGAATTCGGGGTGGTGATTCCAGCGCGCCAGGTCATAGGGGTAATCATGTTCGAACCAGCGAAAGCAGTGATCCGGCTCCGGCAGGATCACTTCCAGCTCGGCGGGGCGGTGTTCGAACAGTTGGGCGCTGCTGATGGGCATGATCATGCGGCTTGTATTTGGGGAATCGCTCCAAAATACGCGGGTTGGCAACCCCTGCGCTAGCCCCGGTTTTGTGTGGCACTGATACTTTTTTGCGCCTGGGTGGGCGGTTAAAAAAGTATCAGTCGAGCATTCCCCACGGGTTTGTGAGGGCTTGGCCAAGCTGCTGTAATCGGCGCTCAACAACAAAAACAACAGGTGGAAACCGCCATGCTCAAGCTCCCCCAAGTGTTGTTCGTGCTCTCCGGTCTGGCCCTGGCCATGCCCAGCTACGCCGCCGACACCGTCACCATCGCCACCGTCAACAACAGCGACATGATCCGCATGCAGCGCCTGTCCAAGGTGTTCGAGCAGCAGCACCCGGACATCAAGCTGAACTGGGTGGTGCTCGAAGAAAACGTACTGCGCCAGCGCCTGACCACCGACATCGCCACCCAGGGCGGGCAGTTCGACGTGCTCACCATCGGCACCTACGAGACCCCGTTGTGGGGCGCCAAGCACTGGCTCGAACCGCTGACCGAACTGCCCGCCGATTACGACGCCGACGATATCTTCCCCTCGGTGCGCCAGGGCCTGTCGGTCAACAACACCCTGTACGCCTTGCCGTTCTACGGCGAAAGCACCGTGACCTACTACCGCACCGACTTGTTCAAGCAAGCCGGCCTCAGCATGCCCGCGCACCCGACCTGGACCCAACTCGGCGAGTTCGCCGCCAAACTCACCGACAAGGACAAAGGCCAGTACGGCATGTGCCTGCGTGGCAAGGCCGGCTGGGGCGAAAACATCGCATTGCTGAGCACGATGGCCAATGCCTTCGGCGCACGTTGGTTCGACGAGCAGTGGAAGCCAGAGCTGACCAGCCCCGAGTGGACGGCGGCGGCCAACTTCTACGTCAATACCCTGAAAAACTATGGGCCTCCGGGTGTTTCCAGCAACGGTTTCAACGAAACCCTGGCGCTGTTCAACAGCGGTAAATGCGCGATCTGGGTCGATGCCAGCGTCGCCGGCTCGTTCACCACCGACACTAGCCAGAGCAAGGTTGCCGACAGCGTAGGTTTCGCTGCCGCACCGACTGAAGTCACCGACAAGGGCTCCTCCTGGCTGTACGCCTGGTCCCTGGCGATTCCGGCCACCTCCAAGCACAAGGACGCCGCCAAAGCCTTTATCGCCTGGGCCACGTCCAAGGACTACATCCAGCTGGTCGCCGATAAAGAAGGCATCACCAACGTACCGCCGGGCACCCGCCAATCCACCTACAGCGAGGCGTACTTGAAGGCCGCGCCGTTTGCTCAGGTCACTCTGGAAATGATGAAGCACGCCGACCCCGCGCACCCGTCGGCCAAGCCCGTGCCGTACGTGGGCATCCAGTACGTGACCATCCCCGAGTTCCAGGCCATCGGCACCTCCGTCGGCAAGCTGTTCTCGGCGGCGCTCACCGGCGGCATGACGGTTGAGCAGGCTTTGCTTGCAGCGCAGTCCACTACCGAGCGCGAAATGAAACGCGCCGGGTACCCAAAATAAACAGCAGAAGTATTTTAGGACGCCTCCATGAAACGACTTGAAGGTAAAAGCGCGCTGATCACCGGATCGGCGCGCGGCATCGGCCGCGCCTTTGCCCAGGCCTACATTGCCGAAGGCGCCACTGTCGCCATCGCCGACATCAACCTGCAACGGGCCGAGGCCACGGCGGCTGAACTGGGCCCGCAGGCCTATGCGGTGGCAATGGATGTGACCGACCAGGCTTCCATCGACAGCGCGATTGCCGCCGTGGTCGCCCATGCCGGCCAGCTGGATATCCTGATCAACAACGCCGCGCTGTTCGACCTGGCGCCTATCGTCGATATCACTCGCGACAGCTATGAGCGGCTGTTCTCGATCAACGTCGCCGGTACGCTGTTCACGCTGCAGGCGGCGGCGCGGCAGATGATCAGCCAGGGCCATGGCGGCAAGATTATCAATATGGCCAGCCAGGCCGGGCGTCGTGGCGAGCCGCTGGTGGCGATCTACTGCGCAACCAAGGCGGCGGTGATCAGCCTCACGCAGTCGGCCGGGTTGAACCTGATCAAGCAGGGCATCAACGTGAATGCCATCGCGCCGGGCGTGGTGGAGGGTGAGCATTGGGATGGGGTGGACGCGCTGTTCGCCAAGCACGAAGGCCTGGCGCCCGGCGAGAAGAAGAAGCGGGTAGGGGCCGAGGTGCCCTTTGGGCGGATGGGCACGGCTGAGGATTTGACCGGGATGGCGGTGTTTCTTGCCTCCAAAGAAGCCGACTACGTGGTGGCACAGACCTACAACGTGGACGGGGGCAACTGGATGAATTGAAGCCGAACACTGATTAAAAATCTGGGGAGGGGCTTGTTGTGGCGAGCAAGCTTGCTTGCGCTGGGGTGCGAAGCGGCCCCAAAAAGCCGGCTCCAGCTGCGCTGTCGAACGGGAGCAAGCTCCCTCGCCACAATTGCGCTCTGGAGAATTGCTCAGTCGGCAAAGCTGCGATCAAAAAAATACACCGCCCCAGGCTTCAGGTTCTCCACCGTCGCCTGGGGCCGGCCGCCTTCGCCGTGCTTCTTGCGCCCAGTCTCACGCAGATACCCCGCCTCAGTCAGCTTCAATAAACGCTGACGAATACTGGTCTTGAGCACCGGTCGCTCCAGCACCATGGAAAAAATCGTGGTCGCTTCCGGCGCGCTGAATTCATTGCCCAGGAACAGCAACGGCAAGTTGCTGTACAGCGATTTGGAGAACAAACGCTCTTGCACGGCCGTCACGATCGCGTTGTGATCGAACGGCAACTTGATGCTGCCGTCCGCCACTGCCTTCAACGCAAACCAGCCCTGATGTTCGCCCAGCGCCACCTCATCGGCCACGATCGCCAGGTAATACGTGGACGATGACCAGCAACGCGGATCACGAAACGCATCGCCCACCGTGCCCACTTGCTCGCTCCAGGCCAGCGGCAGGCCGACCTTGCTGCTGGCGCGCAAGCGCTCCACCGCATCCTTGAGGCTCAGATCTTGCACATCGCCATTCACCACCACACCCGGCAACGCCCAATGCCCGGCGAACGGCTCGGCGTCGCGTTTGTTCAGCAGCAGTTGGATTTCACCGGAGGCGCGGCAGTAGTGCAGCGCGCACAGGTCGACGGTGTGCAGGTACGGGCTAAGTGGCATGTGACGTCCTTCTAAACAGCGGTGGGGCACAGTCTAACGGATCGAACAGATATGTCATGTACTGGCTCCAGCATAGATAAATAAATGTTTCTTGCAATGAAAGTACATGACGTGTACTTTTGTTTGCAGGCCACAGGAGAACTGCCATGACCCTCGCAAGAACTGCCATTGCTTCATTCGATGTCGATGCCCAGAAGAGCTTCACGCCGCTGTGCCCCAACGAGTTGCCTGTGGCTGGCGGCGACCTGATCGGCAGCGAACTCAACTACATGGCCAGCCTCGCCGGCCACCGCGTCGGCAGCAAAGACGCGCACACCCCGCACGCACCCTGGGTGGTCACGCAGCACAGCGAGATGCTGCAGCCCACCGGGCTGGTTCACGCCGATGTCACCTGGGTCAGCCACTGCGTACCGGGCACCGAAGGTTTTACGCTGCTGGACGAGTTGCCCACGCCGTATGACTACGATTACTTCATCTGGAAAGGCGTCGAACCCGACTTGCACCCTTACGGCGCCTGTTACCACGACCTGCACGACAAACTGTCCACCGGCGTGATCGAGTACCTGAAAGCCCAGGGCGTGAGCCGGGTGCTCGTCGGCGGCCTGGCCCTGGACTACTGCGTCAAGACCACCGCGCTGCAACTGCTCAACGCCGGTCTCGACGTAGTGCTGCACCTGCCGGCGTGCCGCGGTATCAGCGAGGAGGGCGGCGTACAGGCGGTGAATGAGTTGCTCAAGGCAGGTGCTGCCATCAGCAGCACCCGCGAAGAACTGGCCACGATGGCCACGCGTTAAGGAGACACACCATGGAAAGCGCCTACGACTACGAAGCCCCGGTGATCCAGGGCTTGCTCGACACCGACTACTACACCTTCACCATGATGCAGGCCGTGTTGCACCAGTACCCGAATGTCGACGTGGAGTACAACTTCATCGTCCGCTCCAAGGAAAAACTCACCCACCTGATCCCGCAGCTGCGCGCCGAGCTTGAACAAATGGCCGGCCTGCAGATGCGTGAAGGCGAGCTGCGCTTTCTGTTCAACCCGCGTTTTCGTGAGTACCTGACCCCTGACTACGAGCGCTTCCTCGGCCTGTTCCGCTTCAACCTGCGCTACATCCATGTCAGTGAAGTCGACGGCCAACTGAACATCCGTGTGGTTGGCCCGATGCTGCACTGCATCATGTTCGAGCAGCCGGTGCTGGCGCTGGTCAGCGAACTGCGCAACCGCGACAAATACCCGGACGTGAGCCTGGAAGACGTCACCCGCAAGCTCTACCAGAAATTCGACTGGCTGGAGAAAAACCTCAGCCGCGACGAACTGGCCGACTTGCGCGTCTCGGATTTTTCCACCCGCCGGCGCCTGTCGTTCAAGGCCCAGCGCGAAGTGGTCGACATCATGCGCCGCGACTTCCCCGGCCAGTTCGTCGGCACCAGCAACGCGCACCTGGCCTATGAGTTCGACTTGCCGCTGATCGGCACCATGGCCCACCAGTGGCTGATGGTGCACCAGCAACTCGGGCGCCTGCGCGAAAGCCAGAACGCCGCGCTGGAAAACTGGGTGCGTGAATACCGTGGTCGCCTGGGGATCGCCCTGACCGACTGCATCAGCACCGACTTTTTCCTCAAGGATTTCGACCTGTACTTCGCCAAGCTTTACGACGGCCTGCGCCAGGACTCCGGTGACCCGATCGCCTGGGCCGACAAGGTGCTGGCCCGCTACAAGCAACTGGGCATCGACCCGATGACCAAGGACCTGATGTTCTCCGACGGCCTGAACTTCGAAAAATGCCTGCCGATCCTGCGCCACGTCCGTGGCAAGGCCAAATTCGGTTTCGGCATGGGCACCAGCCTGGCGTGCGATGTGGAAGGTGTGGAACCGCTGAGCATCGTGATGAAACTGGTGCGGGTGCACGGCGAACCGGTGGTGAAGTTTTCCGATGACCCGATCAAGAATGTCTGCGAAGACCCGTCGTTTTTGCAGTACGCAGCACAAGTGTTCAACGTCGGCAACGTGGAGGTGTGACATGCAGGCACGTATCGCGCAGGAACTGAATATCGACCGGCAGCTGGTCAAGGGCGGCGAGGCCGGGGAAATCCAACGGCGCATCGACTTCATCAAGAGCACCCTGCGCCAGTCCGGCTGCAAGGCCCTGGTGCTGGGGATCAGCGGCGGCGTCGACTCCCTCACCGCCGGCCGTTTGTGCCAGTTGGCGGTGGAGCAACTGCGCCGCGAGGAATACACCGCGCGTTTTATTGCCATGCGCCTGCCGTACAAGGCCCAGGCCGATGAAGTCGACGCGCAGGCTGCCCTCGATTTCATCACCCCTGACCACATCGACACCCTCAACATCGCCGCCAGCGTCGACGGCCTGATGGCGAGCCTGACCGCCACGGAGGCCAGCGCCGAGCACGTCGACTTCATCAAGGGCAACGTCAAGGCGCGTACGCGGATGATCGCGCAGTACGCCGTGGCCAACCTGCACCACGGCCTGGTGGTCGGCACCGACCATGGCGCCGAAGCGCTGATGGGGTTTTTCACTAAATTCGGTGATGGCGCCTGCGACCTCGCGCCGCTCTCCGGCTTGACCAAGACCCAGGTACGTTTGCTGGCCAGCCACCTTGGGGCGCCGGCAAACCTGGTGCACAAACTGCCGACTGCCGATCTGGAAGAACTGGCGCCGGGCAGGGCGGATGAGCAGGCGTATGGCTGCTCATATGAGGAGATTGACGCGTACCTGATGGGCGAGCCGGTGAGTGAGCGCGTTCGCGCGATTGTCGAGGCGGCCTACCTTAAGACGGCGCACAAGCGCGCACTGCCTATCGCGCCACGTTGAACTCGGCCAACTCGGCTTCAAGCGCGTCGAGAAATACCTTCACCCGCCGCGGTACATAGCGCCGCGTCGGGGTGATGGCCCACACGGCCAGTTGCTCCATGGTTGCATCCTGCAAATGCACCTGGACCAGCGAACCGTCGCTCAATTGCCGAGACACGTCCAGGTGCGTCAGCATCGCCAGTCCCAAACCCTTCAGCGCGGCGGACCTGACGGCATCGACGCTGGTGGTTTGCAGTCGCCCACCCACGCTTTTGCGGTGCAGCTTGCCGTTGCTGACCAGTGGCCAGCGCGGGATGGCCTCCAGCAGCAAGCAGTCATGGGTCTCCAGGTCGGCGGCGACCAGCGGGGTGCCGCGCCGCTTCAGGTACTCGGGCGCGGCGCAGATCACCCGAGGGTTGACCGCGACCTTGCGCGCCACCAGTTCCGAATCCACCAGCGGCGCAATGCGCAGCGCCAGGTCAAAACCCTGGGCGACGATATCGACTACCCGGTCGCTGAGGTTCAAGTCCACGCGCAGCTCAGGGTGTTGCTCAAGCAAGCGCGGCAATACCGCCATGACGATGGAGTGGCCGAACAGGCTGGGCGCGGTGATGCGCAGCACACCGGTGACCTTGCCCGAGGTTTGGCTGAACTCCCCAAGCGCGCTTTCTTCGGCTTCAATCATGGTCTGGGCATAGGGCAGCAGCGCGTCGCCTTCGGCGGTCAGGGAGACCGAGCGCGTGGTGCGATGAAACAGGCGCACGCCCAATTCTTCTTCCAGGGCGGCCACGCGCCGCGACACCTGCATCGGCGCGACGTCCAGCTGCCGAGCCGCCGCTGAAAGACCACCGGTCGCGTGGATGGCGAGGAAAATGCGCAAATCGGAAGTCAGCATGTTTATATCCGTTTTGGTTATGGCGCCTTCACCGCCCATGTAGTTGATCGGTGCAGTGGCCAGCGTAAGCTTCGGTTCACTTAGTTTTTTAGCCGAACATGCTCAAGGTAGCCAATCCATGAATAACGCCAGCCAAGATATTTTATCAAAATGTGTTATTAAAAACGTGCAGTTGCCTAACCGCCTGGCGGTCGCGCCCATGACACGTGTCAGTGCCAGCGAAGAAGGCATTCCCACCGAAGCCATGCACCGCTATTACCTGCGGTTCGCCAAAGGCGGGTTTGGCCTGGTGATCACCGAAGGGCTGTATACGGACCAGGCG
>NZ_UTBG01000162.1 GCF_900580675.1 Pseudomonas viridiflava | reverse complement strand
GCTTGAATCCGTGGGTAACCCGGCAGGACGCCGGGTTAGCCGCGCTGGGCCAAGGATGGCCCATCGCGGCGGCCCACGGATTCAAGCCGGAGTGCGGGCATGCCGAGCCTAGGCGAGGCACCGAGTGTTGGGGCGAAGACCTTTTGGTTACTTTTGGGTCTTTCCAAAAGTGACCCGCTGTAAGAGCGGAACCCTAAGCCGCCGTTACCGCAGCAACGGATATGTACACAAAGCCCCCCCCCGCCCCAAGACTGTTGCAATTTGGGCAACAGTCATTATCTTGTTACACTCTGTACCGTACCGCTCGCCTGCGTTAATTTGACGCATCGATGAGCGCGACGGCAAAGACAGCTTCCCGCTCACCCGAATTTCCCTCGACTATTTCCAGGGCTCTACACTGGGAATCTGTCTTAAAGCCGCTGACTTCAGCGGCTTTTTTTTGCCATAAAAAAGGCCAAGCACACCCCCACGACATTGGCCGTTTTCGATTGACCAAAGGAGCTCCACCGGTGAAGAACTCGCTGACGTTCACCCCGCTATTCCTCGCGATTGCAGCAACGATCGCCCCCCTTGCCCACGCGGCAGACACCACCCCCGCCGACGGTTTCGTCGAAGGCTCCCACCTCAACATCAATACCCGCAACTACTACATGAACCGCGACCGTCGCGACATCAACACCGATGACAGCAAAGAATGGGGCCAGGGTTTCATTGGCACCTTCGAATCCGGCTACACCCAAGGCACCGTCGGCTTCGGCCTGGACGCCCACGCCATGCTCGGCCTCAAGCTCGACGGCGGTGGCGGCACCGACGGCTCCAGCATCCTTCCGTACGGCAGCGGCAACGGCAACGGCAAGGCACCCGGCTCGTTCTCGACCGCAGGCGGCACCCTGAAAATGCGCGCGTTCGACACAGAACTGAAGGCCGGCGACCTGTTCCTCAACAACCCGGTGATCGCCGGTGGCATGACCCGCATGCTGCCGCAGACCTTCCGTGGCGTGAGCCTGACCAACCACAGCTTCGACGGCTGGATGTTCGAAGGCGGCCAGGCCAGCTTTACCAAACTCTACAACCAGAGCGGCCACCGGCGCATCGGCACCAGCTACGGCGCTTTACCGAGCAACTCCGACGCTCAGCACATGAACTGGGCCGGCGTGTCGTTCAGCGGCATACCCGGCGTGACCAGCAACCTGTACGCCTCCGAACTCAAGGACGTGTGGCAACAGTACTACTACGACCTGGACTACACCTACGCGCTGAACGACAGTGTCAGCCTCAACCCGGGCCTGCACTACTACCACACCCAGGACACCGGCCAGTCGCTGCTGGGGGATATCGACAACAACACCTACAGCCTGCACTTCACCGTGAACGCAGGCCATCACAGCGTCACCGCCGCCTACCAGCGGGTCAACGGCAACACGCCGTTTGACTACATCGCCCAGGGCGACAGCGTGTACCTGGACAACTCCCAGCAATACTCGGACTTCAACGGGCCCAACGAGCGCTCGTGGAAACTCAAGTACGCCTATAACTTTGGTGGCCTTGGCTTGCCTGGCCTGACCTCGGCGGTGTCGTACATCAGCGGCAAGACCGACCTGACCAAGGTCGACCCGCAAAGCCGTGGCTACAGCGCCTGGTACAGCGCCGACGGCAAGGATGCCAAGCACTGGGAGCGCGACATCGACCTCAATTACGTGGTGCAGGGTGGCAAGGCCAAGGACCTGGCCGTGCGCCTGCAGTGGGCGACCCATCGCGGCAGCAATGGCTACTCGGCGGTGGACCGGGATGTGGATGAATACCGCGTGATTGTCGACTATCCAATCAACGTGTTCTGAGCCGCGAATCTTTCTTTTGAACCAGTGAATTAATTTTCATCGCGTAGAACTAAACTGCCAGCATCTTCCCTGCTGAAGTCTGCGCGATGAGTCGACCCCGCGTTCATACCCCGCCTGCACGCCCGGAGCTGCTGCTGATCCTGGGCAGTGGCCTCACTGTCACGTTGATCGTGGTGATCGTCGCGGCGTTGTTGATCCGCGAACACGCCAGCACCCTGCAGGCGGCGCAGCGCTCAACCACCAACATCACGCAACTGATCAATGCCGACGTGCTGCGCAACGTCGAGCTCTACGACCTGGCCCTGCAGGGCCTGATCGCCGCCACCACCCGCAGGGACTTGGGCCAGGTCTCCCCTGACATCCAGCATCTGGTGCAATTTGATCAATCCATTGCAGCGCCCTACAAAGGCGAAGTTTTGTTGCTGGACGCCAACGGCGCGGTGATCGCGGATTCATCGACGCTGTGGCCGACCCCGCGCAATTTCGCCAACCGCGATTATTTCCAGGCACACCAGCGCAATGCCCAGGCAGGACTGTTTATCAGCCGTCCCTTCAAAATCCACTGTGCCTGCGATCAGGTATGGCGCATTGCATTCAGTCGTCGAGTGTCCGGACCCGATGGCGAATTTGCCGGCGTGGCCGTGGCGACCATGCGCCTGGCGTACTTCGATCAGTTGTTCAACCGCCTTACCATCGGCAACGGCAGCAGCGTCAATCTGTTGAACAACCGGGGAATACTCCTGGCCCAGCAACCGTTGCTGGAGCGCGACATGATCGATAAAGACCTGAGCGAACGCCCTAACTTCAAACGCATGCTGCGCGAGGGCGAAGGCAGCTTCCGCGCGATCTCTGCCATCACCGGCAAAGAGCGGCTATACACGTTCAGCAACGTAGGTGACCTGCCGCTGATCGTAGTGGTGGCCCTGTCTGCCGAGGATGTGTTTGCCCCCTGGGAACGCGCGGCGCTGCTGACCAGCGGCGCTACGGGCATTCTCTGTATCGGCTTGTTATGGCTGAGTTGGATGTTGCGCCGGGAACTGCGCCGCCGCTATCGCACCGAACGCATACTGTCAGAACTGGCAGCAACCGATGCCCTGACCGGCCTGGCCAACCGCCGCGTCCTTGACGAACGGCTGCGCCTGGAATGGGACCGTACCCAACGCGCCGCCGACCCGCTGACCTTGTTGATGATCGACGTGGACCACTTCAAGGCGTTCAACGACCGCCACGGCCATCATGGTGGCGATGAAGCGTTGCGTACCGTCGCCCAAGTGATCGGGACCAATATCCGCCGCCCAGCTGACTTGGCGGCGCGTTATGGCGGGGAGGAGTTTGCGGTGGTGCTGCCGCACACCGACGCCAAGGGCGCCTGGGTGATCGCCGAGCATATCCGCAGCAGTATCGAGCACTTGCCTCGGGTGGCGGGGGATGAGCGGCCGATTACCGTAAGCATCGGTTTAAGCAGCTGGGACAAGCGCAGCCGCATGTCGCTGGAAGCATTATTGCTCAGCGCGGACCGGGCGCTGTATGAGGCCAAGCATACGGGCCGCAACCGGATTGTGGATGCCGCAACCCTGTCGAACTGACACACTTCTCATGATGGGTTCTGCCACAGCCAATCAACGCGCAAAACCCACCCTGAAATGGAAGTGTCAGACTTAAGCCCTATAGCGACCGCCACCCGATACGCTCACGCTTGGGTTGAAACCGACTTCCGCGGACAGATTCAATGGCGACCCGCTCGGCAGCGCACTGACCCTGAAACCGAAAGAACCATCGACGCTGACCCCTGACCGTGCATGAAACTCATGCCTTGGAGCCATCTTGCGTGACGGGTCGGTATTGAAGGTCACTGTATGTTCAACGGTAAATGACGGCTCTACACCCGCCTGTGCATTAGCGCCGAACTGACCTGCATTAAATTGAGCATTAAAGTTGGTCTTGGGCGCAAAGGTATAACTATTTGAAATCGAAACTGTTCGATCAAAGTTAGTCGATATGGCTGGCTGTCCGGTAGGCATCATCTCAAACCGAACACCCGGTCCTCCCAGTCTTATTTGTTGCTCAAGACTATGGGAGACGCTTTGATTCGCACCCACACCAAAACCACCCACACCAAAGCCCACACCGCCATCCACGGTTAATTTTTGTTCACTGCCAAACGTTGGATTGAAATTGGCATTGGCTCTGAATGTTCCGTTAGGTTCCAGGTTGGCCGTGAACTCCGGAGCACTGAAGGTAAATTTCTTTGAGCCACCCACCCCCCCATTCAAACCCAATCCAACATTCAAGATATTATCAAGCCCTACGCGGACCTGGCCGTTCAACTCCAGCTCCACCCTGGGGGTAAATCCCACCGTGACACCACCGGTATCCGTTGGGCTGACCCTGATTGACGGGTCAAATCGAACCGTCTTGCTGGCATCCGCGCTGAGGACGCCAGGAAGAATGTTGACCGTGCCGGTAAGGCTTGCATATGTTTTCGGGCGAAACTCAACACTGGGGATAGGTTGAAACACTGCCTGACCACCGAACACATTCGCGGTGTGGGCCGCAGTAAATGCGCGTGGGGGCTCGTTTCTGGCGGGGGCCTGCCGCTGATTGTTTATATAGCCTCCGTTTTGGGGTTGAAAATGGGTGGGGCGATAGTTTTGAGCTGCGGATGGGCCATTCATAGTAAAACCTCTTAATTAGACACTGATATTTTTTACAACCACGGCGTTGAATACCCACGGTTCTTTAAGGCTTCTTACCTACTAACAACACTGTAAATTCGACGGCCTTACATATCACTTGTGGTACGCAATGAAGTATCAGTTCCTACAGCAAGCCTTTTAACACTCTCAAATAATTTCAGCATTTCCAGTGGTTCAGGAACCACCCCAATAACGGGCAGAAAACACCGACAGCATGATTTGCACACAAAAAAAAGGCCACCCGAAGGTGGCCTTTCAAAACTAAAGAAAGAGAGTTGTTACTTACACCGCCGCAACGGGACGCATGTAAGAGATCGGTGCGGTGCTGGCATCTTCGAAGGTCACGACTTCCCAAGCGTCTGTCTGCTCAATCAACTTGCGCAGCAGCTGGTTGTTAAGGGCGTGGCCCGACTTGAAGCCTTTGAACTCGCCTATCAGGCTATTGCCCAGCAGGTAGAGGTCACCGATGGCATCGAGGATCTTGTGCTTCACGAATTCGTCTTCATAGCGAAGGCCGTCTTCGTTCAGTACACCATCCGCGTCGACCACAATGGCGTTTTCAACGCTGCCGCCGAGTGCGAGGTTATGCTTGCGCAGGTACTCGATGTCACTCATGAAACCAAAGGTACGGGCGCGGCTGACTTCTTTTACAAACGAAGTGCTGGAAAAATCCACGCTTGCACTTTGGGTGCGGTCACGGAATACCGGGTGATCGAAATCGATCTCAAAGCTCACTTTAAAGCCTTCGAACGGGACGAAGGTGGCGCGCTTGTCGCCGTCTTCTACTGTCACTTCCCGCAGGATGCGAATGAACTTCTTGGCTGCGTCCTGTTCTTCCAGGCCGGCAGATTGAATCAAGAATACGAAGGGTCCAGCGCTGCCATCCATGATGGGGACTTCGGACGCGGAGAGCTCGACGTAGGCGTTATCGATGCCCAGGCCAGCCATGGCCGAGAGCAAGTGCTCCACCGTGTCCACTTTGACGTCACCGTTGACCAACGTGGTCGACATAGTGGTTTCGCCAACGTTTTCCGCGCGAGCAGGAATCTGCACCACAGGGTCCAGGTCGGCACGAACAAACACGATGCCGGTGTCGACAGGTGCAGGTTTGAGGGTCAGGTATACCTTCTCCCCGGAGTGCAGACCTACACCTGTGGCACGGATAATATTCTTCAGGGTGCGTTGTTTAATCATGGCTTGGACCGCTTCAGCGCAAATTGCGAACTGGTATCAACAAAGGCTGGCGATAATAGCAGACCAGACCTTTGCTGAACACCAATCACCTTCATAGCCCTGATACATTCCATTAATCGGCCTGACGACGCAGGAATGCCGGGATGTCCAGGTAGTCCAGATCATCTTGCGGATTCGGGCTACGGGACGCCGCAGCACCCGCTTGAGCCTGGTTGCGCATCACGGTCGGACGGTCCAGATCACGGTAGTTCACCGACGGCAGTTCCTGGCGCGAAGGCGCTGGAGCAGCAGCCGATTGGCTGGCGTGGCTGGCTTGGCTGCCGTGCAGGGTGTTATCGATGACCTTGACAGGCTTCTCGATTTTCGCACCCAGGCCGGTAGCAACCACGGTCACGTGCAGTTCATCGCGCATGTCCGGATCGATCACGGTACCGACTTTGACCATTGCGTGCTCGGAAGCGAAGGCTTCGATGATGCTACCCACGTCGGAGTACTCACCCAGGGACAGGTCAGGACCGGCGGTGATGTTCACCAGGATGCCGCGTGCGCCTTGCAGGTTCACGTCTTCCAGCAATGGGTTGCGGATCGCCGCTTCAGTGGCTTCACGTGCACGGTTCGGACCGCTGGCGCAGCCAGTGCCCATCATTGCCATGCCCATTTCGCTCATCACGGTACGTACGTCGGCAAAGTCGACGTTGATCATGCCTGGGCGCTTGATGATGTCGGAGATACCGCGAACGGCACCCGCCAGTACATCGTCAGCCTTGGCGAACGCGGACAGCAGGCTTGCGTCCTTGCCCAGGATGGTCAGCAGCTTCTCGTTGGGAATGGTGATCAACGAGTCGACGCTTTCAGACAGCAGACGGATACCTTCGTCGGCGATCTGCATGCGCTTGCGACCTTCGAACGGGAACGGGCGCGTCACAACAGCGACGGTCAGAATCCCCATTTCCTTGGCCACTTCGGCAATGATTGGCGCTGCACCGGTACCGGTACCGCCGCCCATGCCGGTGGTGATGAACACCATGTTGGTGCCTTGCAGCACTTCAGCAATACGCTCGCGATCTTCCAGCGCGGCTTGACGGCCGACTTCCGGATTGGCGCCAGCGCCGAGGCCCTTGGTCACGGCTGTGCCCAATTGCAGGATGGTCCGCGCGCCGATGCTTTTCAGCGCCTGGGCATCAGTGTTGGCGCAGATGAATTCAACGCCTTCAATGTTGCTCTTGACCATATGGTTGACAGCGTTGCCGCCGCCACCGCCGACACCGATCACTTTGATGACCGGGCTTGCGGGGATGTTGTCTACGAGTTCGAACATGTTCCCTCTCCTTTCGTTATCTCTAGTTTTTTCGCCTACTACTTGAAACGGTGTTGCGGTAAATCTTTAGAAATTGCCTTTGACCCAAGCCTGCAGCCGCTCGAACAACGGCGCCTTGGCCTCGTCGTCGCTGCGGTAGCTGTCACGGTTGCTGGGGCCCGACAGGGAAATGCCATCGGTCTGCTTTTGCAGCCCGTACAACAGCAAGCCCACGCCAGTGGAATAAATCGGGTTACGCACCACGTCACCCAGGCCTTTGACGCCATGGGGCACGCCCAGGCGGACCGGCATGTGGAAGATTTCCTCGGCCAGTTCGACCGCGCCTTCCATCTTCGAGGTGCCACCGGTCAGCACGATGCCGGCCGGGATCAAATCTTCGTAGCCGCTGCGGCGCAGCTCAGCCTGAATCAGGGTGAACAGTTCGTCGTAACGCGGCTCGACCACTTCGGCCAGGGCCTGGCGCGACAGTTCGCGCGGTGGGCGGTCGCCGACGCTTGGCACCTTGATGGTTTCACCGGCACCGGCCAGCTTGGCCAGGGCGCAGGCGTAGCGGATCTTGATTTCTTCGGCGTACTGGGTCGGTGTACGCAGCGCCATGGCGATGTCGTTGGTGACCTGGTCGCCCGCAATCGGGATCACCGCGGTGTGACGGATCGCACCCTCGGTGAAGATCGCGATGTCAGTGGTGCCGCCGCCGATGTCCACCAGGCACACGCCCAGTTCTTTTTCGTCGTCGGTCAGTACCGAGTAGGCCGAAGCCAGCTGCTCGAGAATGATGTCGTCGATTTCCAGGCCGCAGCGGCGCACGCATTTTTCAATGTTCTGTGCGGCGTTGACGGCGCAGGTCACCACGTGAACCTTGGCTTCCAGACGTACGCCCGACATGCCCAGCGGCTCGCGAACGCCTTCCTGGTTATCGATCACGTAGTCCTGCGGCAGGGTGTGCAGCACGCGCTGGTCAGCCGGGATTGCCACGGCCTGGGCCGCGTCGAGGACGCGCTCGAGGTCAGCTGAGCTGACTTCGCGGTCGCGGATTGCCACGATGCCGTGGGAGTTCAGGCTGCGGATATGGTTGCCCGCAACGCCGACGAACGCCGAGTGGATCCGGCAACCGGCCATCAGTTGCGCTTCTTCAATAGCGCGCTGGATCGATTGCACGGTGGACTCGATGTTCACCACCACGCCCTTCTTCAGGCCCCGGGACGGATGCGTGCCAATACCGACGATTTCGATCGTGCCGTCTTCCCCGACCTCGCCCACCAGCGCCACCACCTTGGAGGTGCCGATATCGAGACCGACGATCATTTTGCCGCTTTGCACGTTTGCCATGGGTCCTGCCTCTTCTTAATTCTTCGCGACAGCGGGTTGCGCTGCCGTGGGCGCAGCCGGTTCACGCCAGCCGACGGCAAGGCCGTTGGCGTAACGCAGGTCGACGCTCGCAATGTTCGTAATCTGTTCTTTCAAGGTCTTGTCATAGATGGCAATGAAACGGCGCATCTTTTCCACCAAGCGGTCGCGTCCCAGCAACAACTGGATGCCCGGGCCGGAACTGCCTGCCCCGGTCGTCAAAAACCAGCTGCCCCGCTCACGCAGTTCCAGGCGTGCAATGGAGAAGCCCAGTGGCCGCAGCATCTGGCTCAAGGCCTGGTACTGCTGCATCACTTGCTGCTGCGCCCGCTGCGGCCCGAACAGCTGCGGCAGGTGCTCATAGTTCGCCAGCTCACGCGGGGTGAACGCCTGGCCCTGGTTGTTCAACAGCGCTTCGTCACCCCAACGGGCCACGGGCAGTTGTTCTTCCAGGCGGATCGTCACCTGGTCCGGCCATACCCGGCGGACTTCGGCGTGGGCGATCCACGGCATCTGTTCAAGCTCCGCGCGCATACCGGCCAGGTCGATGGTGAAGAAGCTCGACGCCAGGAACGGGCCGATACGCTGCTGCACCGCCTGCTGGCTGATGTAGCTCAAGTCGCCCTGCACGCTGATCTTGGTGATCGGCCGGTCGGCATACGGCAGCAGACGCTGCGCGCCCTCGTAAGTGCCAAAGCCCAACACCACCAGCAGCACCGGCCAGAACAGCGCCTTGATAAAACCAAAGTTGGCTTTCGGCAGGCGCGCCGACATCGGCTCTTTAGCCACCATTCGGCTGGCGCCCCGTGGCACCGGCTTGCGGCTCGGTGCTTGTGGGGGCTGATGACGAAGCGATGCGCCTTTCATGTCCTTAGCCTCTTGGCTCAATGCTGTCGGCCAGGATCGCCAGCACCAACTGCTGGAAATCCAGACCGGCAGCACGGGCTGCCATAGGTACCAGGCTGTGATCGGTCATGCCCGGTGCGGTGTTGACTTCAAGGAACCAGAAATTCCCTTGGTCATCCTGCATCACGTCTGCCCGTGCCCAACCGGCGATACCCAGCGCCTCACAGGCTTTCGCCGTGAGGTCCATCAATTCCTGTTCCCTGGTTGCGTCGAGGCCGCACGGGATCCGGTACTGAGTATCGGAAGCCACGTACTTGGCGTCGTAGTCATAAAAGGTGTGGGGCGTGCCCAATGCGATAGGCGGCAATACCTGGCCACGCAGGGTGGCGATGGTGTACTCGGGACCTTGGATCCACTGTTCCACCAACACTTGCGAATCGTAGGTACTTGCCGCTTTCCATGCGTCGATCAATTCGGCGGCCGAGTTCACTTTGGCCATGCCGATACTGGAGCCTTCATGGGCTGGTTTGACGATCAAAGGCAGGCCCAGTTCCTTGGCGGCAGAAATACAATCGTCTTCGCTGCAAAGTACGGCATGACGCGGGGTTGGAATGCCCAGGCTGTGCCACACCTGCTTGGTGCGCAGCTTGTCCATCGCCAGTGCCGACGCGAGGATGCCGCTGCCGGTGTAAGGGATGCCGGCGCATTCCAGCAGGCCCTGCATGCTGCCGTCTTCACCGCCACGGCCGTGCAGGATGATGAAGGCGCGGTCGATTTTTTCAGCTTGCAGACGGGCGAGGAAATCATCGCCGACGTCGATACCGAACGCGTTCACGCCGGCGCTTTGCAGGGCTTCGAGCACGGCATTGCCGGACTTGAGCGACACTTCGCGCTCAGCGCTCTTGCCGCCGAACAGCACGGCCACGCGGCCGAAGTCGGCAGGCGTGAAGGTGGAAAACAGGGTGTCGTAATGGGTGGTCATTTCGACTTCCCCTGCACGGCTGCGAAGAGCGGACTCGCGAGCAATTTGGGGGCAAGGCCGCCAATGTCACCGGCACCCTGGCACAGCAGGATGTCGCCGGCGCGCAGCAGCGGCTTGACGATAGGGGCCAGGTCCACGCCGCGCTCGATGTAGATCGGGTCGAGCTGGCCACGCTGACGGATGCTGTTGCACAGCTTGCGGCTGTCGGCGCCCGGAATCGGTTCTTCACCGGCCGGGTAGACTTCCATCAGCAGCAACACGTTGGCGTCGGCCAATACATTGACGAAATCGTCGTACAAATCGCGAGTCCGGCTGTAGCGGTGCGGCTGGTAAACCATCACCAGGCGGCGTTCGGGCCAGCCACCGCGTACGGCTTTGATCACGGCGGCGACTTCGGTCGGGTGATGCCCGTAGTCGTCCACCAGCATCACGTCACCGCCCTCTACCGGCAGTTGGCCGTAGACCTGGAAGCGACGGCCGACACCGGCAAAGCGCGACAGGCCTTCAACGATGGCTTCATCGCTGACGCCCTCGTCGGAGGCAATGCAGATGGTCGCCAGCGAGTTGAGTACGTTGTGGTTGCCCGGCATGTTCACCGAAACGTCCAGCGGCTCGCGGTCAGGGCGCAGCACGGTGAAGAAGGTTTGCATGCCTTCCTGGCGCACATTGATCGCGCGCACGTCGGCGTCTTCGCTGAAGCCGTAGGTCACGGTCGGGCGCTTGACCAGCGGCAGGATTTCACGCACCACCGGATCGTCCAGGCACACCACGGCCAAACCGTAGAACGGCAGGTTGTGCAGGAACTCGACGAAGGTTTTCTTCAACTTGTTGAAGTCACCGTCGTAGGTCGCCATGTGGTCTTCGTCGATGTTGGTGACGACAGCGACCAGCGGTTGCAGGTGCAGGAAGCTCGCGTCACTTTCATCGGCTTCGGCGATCAGGTAGCGGCTGGTGCCGAGCTGGGCATTGGTGCCCGCGGCATTCAGACGGCCACCGATCACGAAGGTCGGGTCCAGGCCACCGGCCGCGAACACCGAGGCGATCAGGCTGGTGGTGGTGGTTTTACCGTGTGTGCCGGCGACGGCAATGCCATGGCGATAGCGCATCAGCTCAGCCAGCATCTCGGCGCGTGGCACCACCGGAATACGACGCTCAAGGGCGGTGGCCACTTCCGGGTTGGAGGTGTTCACAGCGCTGGACACTACCAGCACGTCCGCCTCGGCGGCGTTCTCGGCGCGGTGGCCGATAAAGATTTGCGCGCCAAACGACTTCAGACGGTCCGTCACCGGCGACTCTTTCAAGTCGGAGCCGGACACCTGGTAGCCCAGGTTCAGCAACACTTCGGCGATCCCGCACATGCCCACGCCGCCGATACCGACGAAGTGGATACGACGGATGCGGCGCATCTCGGGGTGCGGCATGGCTTTCTGATTCTCAACCATGGGCCACCTCCAGGCAGATATCGACCACGGTGCGGGTTGCGTCAGGTTTGGCCAGGCGGCTTGCGGTGCTCGCCATGCTGTTGAGTCGTTCCGGTTGCATCAAAACCTCGGTCAGGCGTGCGGCCAAATCGGCGGCGCCAGTCGTTCTTTGCGGCAGCAGGAAGGCAGCGCCCTCCCCGGCCAAATATTCGGCGTTGCGGGTCTGGTGATCGTCGATGGCATGGGGCAAAGGCACCAGCAAGGACGGCAGACCGGCGGCGGCCAGTTCACTGACGGTCAACGCACCAGCGCGACAGACCACCAGGTCGGCCCAGCCATAGGCATGGGCCATGTCTTTGATGAAGGGCTGCACATTCGCCTCGACCCCAGCCTCGCGGTAGCGGGTGGCGGTCACTTCATCGTGATGCTTGCCGGCCTGGTGGAAGATTTCCGGGCGTAATTCCACAGGCAGTTGCGCCACGGCTTCGGGCAGCAATTTGTTCAGCGGCTCGGCGCCCAGGCTTCCGCCCAGGACCAGCAGGTGCGCCTTGCGCCCAACCAGGGCCTGACGCGCAATGTCCATGAACAGTTCAGTGCGCACCGGGTTACCGGTGGTGCGGCGCTTGTCCGATGCACTGAAGGTGTTCGGGAAGGCTTCACACACCCGCGCGGCCAACGGCACCAGCAGGCGGTTCGCGGTACCGGCGACGGCGTTCTGCTCGTGCACGATCACCGGCACGCCAGCCAGCCTGGCGGCGACGCCACCAGGCCCGGTCACATAACCACCAAAGCCGAGCACGCACACCGGCTTCAATTCCTGGATGACTTTGCGTGCCTGCCACACCGCCTTGAGCAACACGAACGGCGCTTTGAGCAGGGACAGCTTGCCCTTGCCGCGCAGGCCGGTAACGTTGATCAAATGCAGCGGCAAGCCGGCGTTCGGCACCAATTCGTTTTCGATGCCGCGCGGGGTGCCCAACCAGTGCACGGTGTAGCCACGGTTCTGGAATTCACGCGCGCACGCCAGGGCCGGGAACACGTGGCCCCCGGTGCCGCCCGCCATGATCAGCACGTTAGCGCCCATGGGTCGGCTCCTCGGCAAAATCGCTTTCGCTGAATTCCATCTCTTCGCTGCCCAAGTGGGTTCGACTCTCCCACTCGATACGCAGCAACAAGCCGAGACAGATGCAGCAAATCACCAGGGAACTGCCGCCGTAGCTGAGGAACGGCAGCGTCAGGCCCTTGGTAGGCAGCCGACCGACATTCACCCCGACATTAATCAGGAATTGGCCGATCCAAAGGAATGCCAACCCGTAAGCCACGTAGGCAGCGAAGAATTGCTTGGCCTTTTCGGCCCACAGGCCTATGTACATGGCGCGCACACAGACAAATACGAACAGTGCAACGGTGCACAGCGACCCCACGACACCCAGCTCTTCGGCCAGGACCGAGAACACGAAGTCGGTATGCGCTTCCGGCAGGTAGAACTGCTTCTGCACACTGTTGCCCAGCCCTACGCCAAACCACCCGCCGCGACCAAAGGCGATCAGGGCCTGGGTCAACTGGTAACCCGCGCCAAACTGATCGGACCAGGGATCGGTAAAGGTAATCAGGCGGGCCATCCGATAGGGTTGCGCCAGGACCAACAGGTAAACGGCAACCACCGCCAGCACGACCATCAAGGCGAAGCGCACCAGGCCAACACCACCCAGAAAGAGCATGACCGCCGCCGCGCCCATCATCACGACGGTGGCACCGAAGTCGGGTTCCATCAGCAACAGGCCGGCCATCGGCAGCAGCACGATGAATGGCTTGAAGAAGCCCATCCAGCTTTCGCGCACTTCTTTCTGGCGACGCACCAGGTAGCCCGCGAGGTAGATCACCACGAACACCTTGGCGATTTCCGATGGCTGTACGTTGAACGCACCGAAGCCGATCCAGCGCATCGAACCGTTCACCTCGCGGCCGATGCCCGGCAAAATAACCATGACCAGCAAGCCAAACGCGCCCACCAGCAGCAACCATCCCAGGCGTTGCCAGGTGGCAATCGGGATCATCATGGTCACGATGCAGGCACCGAGGCCGATCACCAGGTAAACCAGGTGACGGATCATCATGTACAGGGTGTTGCCCGACTGCACGGCAGCCACTTCGGAGGAGGCCGACGTGATCATCACCAGGCCCAGGCCGAGCAGTGCTAGGCACCCGGCGAGCATCGGGAAGTCGAGGTCGATGCCGCGGCCGGTAATAATCGGCGATGGATACGGCTTGATGATATTTCTGAGGTTGATGCTCATGCCAAGCCCTCCACGGCGCGAGCGAACAACTGGCCGCGCTCTTCGTAGTTCTTGAACATGTCGAAACTGGCGCACGCCGGCGACAACAGCACGGCATCGCCTGGCTGGGCCAGGGCCTTGCATTGGGCGATGGCGTCGTCCAGCGACGTCGCGCGCACGTGCGGCACGCCGTCGCCGAGGGCGGCGGCGATCAGATCGGCGTCGCGGCCCATCAGCACCACGGCGCGGCAATGTGCAGCGACCGGACCTTTGAGGTCCTTGAAGTCAGCGCCCTTGCCGTCGCCACCGGCGATCAGCACCAGCTTGCCGTCGATATCGGCGCCGAGGCCTTCGATGGCAGCCAGGGCTGCACCGACGTTGGTGGCCTTGGAGTCGTTGTAATAGCTCACGCCATTGAGGTCGCGTACCCACTGGCAGCGATGCTCGAGGCCGCCGAAGGTGCGCAGGCTCGAGAGCATGGCGTCGAACGGCAAGCCAACCGCATGCCCGAGCGCCAGGGCCGCCAGGGCGTTGGACTGGTTATGCGCGCCACGGATTTTCAGTTCGCGCACCGGCATCAGGTTCTGGAATTCGAAGGCCAGGTATTTCTCGCCGTTCTCTTCGCGAATGCCAAAGGCTTTGAAATCTGGCTTGCTCAGGCCGAAGGTCCAGCACGGCATGCCTTCGCCTATCAGTGGACGGCTCAGGGCATCCTGGCGGTTGACCACAAACTGCTTGGCACCGCGGAAGATACGGTGCTTGGCCAGGTGATACGCCGGCAGGCCGCTGTAGCGGTCCATGTGGTCTTCACTCACATTCAACACGGTCGCCACTTCGGCGCCCAGGTCGTGGGTAGTTTCCAGCTGGAAGCTCGACAGCTCCATCACGTACAACTCGACGTCGTCGCTGAGCAGGTCCAAAGCCGGCGTGCCGAGGTTGCCGCCCACGGCCACGCGCTTGCCGGCCGCCACCGCCATCTCGCCGACCAGCGTGGTCACGGTGCTCTTGGCATTGGAGCCGCTGATGGCGACGATCGGCGCCTTCGCGTTACGCGCGAACAGGTCGATATCGCCGGACAGCTTCACGCCACGCGCCGCTGCCGCTTGCAGGGCCGGTGTGGCCAGGGCCAGGCCTGGGCTCACGTAGAGCTCATCGGCGCGGCACAGAAACTCGACATCCAATTCGCCACAACGCACTTCCACGTGCGGGTAGTCACGGCGCAGCGTGACCAGCTCCGGTGGATTTTCCCGCGTGTCCGCCACGGCAAACGACGTGCCCCGGTTCGCCAGGAAGCGAACCAGGGACATGCCGCTCTTGCCGAGGCCGACAACGATGCGGAAGTGGTCTGAAGCGATCAGGGACACTCGTTTCTACCTCAGTTTCAGGGTGGCAAGGCCGACCAGTACCAGAATCACGGTGATGATCCAGAAACGGACGATCACGCGTGGCTCGGGCCAGCCCTTGAGTTCAAAGTGGTGGTGAATCGGCGCCATGCGGAACACGCGGCGCCCGGTCAATTTGAAGGAAGCCACCTGGATGACCACCGACAGGGTTTCCATCACGAACACACCACCCATGATGAACAGCACGATTTCCTGGCGAACGATCACCGCGATGGTGCCCAGGGCCGCGCCGAGCGCCAGTGCGCCGACGTCGCCCATGAAGACTTGCGCCGGGTAGGTGTTGAACCACAGGAACCCCAGGCCGGCGCCGATCAGCGCGCCGCAGAACACGATCAACTCACCCGCGCCCGGCACATACGGAATCAGCAGGTATTCAGCGAATTTCACGTTGCCCGACAGGTAGCAAAAGATGCCGAGCGCGCCGCCGACCATCACCGTCGGCATGATCGCCAGGCCGTCGAGGCCGTCAGTCAGGTTCACCGCGTTGCTGGAGCCGACGATCACGAAGTAGGTCAACACGACGAAACCGATGCCCAGTGGAATGCTGGCGTCCTTGAGCATCGGGATGATCAAGGTCGTCTCCACAGCGCTTGGGGCCGTGGTGTAGAGGAAGATCGCCGCGCCGAGGCCAAACACCGACTGCCAGAAATACTTCCAGCGGCTCGGCAGCCCCTTGGAGTTTTTCTCGATCACTTTGCGGTAGTCGTCCACCCAGCCAATGGCGCCGAACAGCAGGGTCACCAGCAGCACAGTCCACACGTAGCGGTTATGCAGGTCGGCCCAGAGCAAGGTGCTGATGCCGATGGACGACAGGATCAGCGCGCCGCCCATGGTCGGGGTGCCGGACTTGGACAGGTGCGACTGCGGGCCGTCATTGCGAACCGATTGACCAATTTGCAGGTTCTGCAGGGTGCGGATCATCCACGGCCCCAGGAACAGCGACAGAGACAGCGCGGTCAGCACACCCAGAATCCCGCGCAGGGTCAGGTACTGAAAGACCGCGAAGCCTTTGTGGAACTGTTGCAGATACTCAGCCAGCAGCAGCAGCATTAATGTTTCTCCGTACTTGAACCGCACAAGGCTGCGACGACGTTTTCCATCACCGCGCTGCGCGATCCCTTGATCAAAAGGGTTGTGTGTGGGTCTTGTTCGGCCACGCCCAGCGCCTGGATCAGCTCGGCCTGGGTCGCGAAGTGCCGCGCACCGAGGCCAAAGGCGTCGACCGCGTGGGCCATGTTCGGGCCGACGGCGTAGAGCGCGTCGACCTTGCCGGCGGCGTAGGCGCCGACTTCACGGTGGCCTTGTTCAGCCCAGTCGCCCAATTCGCCGATGTCGCCCAGAACCAGCACTTTGCGCCCGGCAAAGCCCGTCAACAGGTCGACAGCGGCATTAATGGAGGACGGGTTGGCGTTATAGGTGTCATCGATCACGCGCATACCGTTGGTAGCCAGTTGCGCGACAGTGCGGCCCTTGACCGGCTGCACCGCGCCCAGCCCGGTGGCGATACCGAACAGCGACACGCCCAGGGCGTACGCTGCAGCCGCAGCAGCCAGGGCATTGGCGACGTTATGGTTGCCCAACAAATTCAGCTGCACATGCTCGCTGCCTTGCGGGGTATGCAAAGTGAACGACGGGCAGCCACGCGCATCGACGGTAATGTCGGAGGCGTGGAAATCCGCTGCAGCATTCAGCACGGCAAACGTCAGGACCTTGCGACCGGCGGCGCGCGCACGCCAGGTCTCGAAGGCCTTGTCGTCAAGGTTCAATACCGCCGTGCCCGAAGCATCGAGGCCTTCGAGGATTTCGCCCTTGGCTTCAACGATTTTTTCCGGGCCGCCGAATTCGCCGACGTGGGCGGTACCGGCGTTGTTGATGATCGCCACGTGAGGCTTGGTCAGCGCCACGGTGTAGGCAATTTCGCCGATGCGCGATGCGCCCAGCTCGATCACGGCCGCCGTGTGTTCCGGGGCCAGTTCGAGCAGGGTCAGCGGAGCGCCGAAGTCATTGTTCAGGTTGCCACGGGTAGCGAGCACCGGCCCGCGCGTACGCAGGATGCCTGCGAGCAACTCCTTGACCGTGGTTTTGCCGCTGGAGCCGGTGACGGCCGCAACGGGCTTATCGAAAGCGGCACGGTTCAGCGCGCCCAATTGCCCCAACGCCAGGCGGGTATCCGCGACCAGCAACTGCGGCAGGGTGGCGTCCGTGACTTCACGCTGTACCAAAGCGCCGACAGCGCCTTTGGCGGCAACGTCATTCAGGTAGTCGTGGCCGTCGAAACGCGGGCCGGCCAGCGCCACAAACAGTTGCCCTGGCTTGATGTTACGGCTGTCGATACTGACGCCGTCGAAGCTGCAATCGCCCGACAACACACGGGCCGACAGGGCCTGGCTCAGTTCGCTGAATGTCATCGCCTTAAGCATGGGCGACCTCCCAGGCGGTCAGGGCGTGATCAGCTTCCACTCCCTCGAAGATCGCATC
>NZ_UTBG01000073.1 GCF_900580675.1 Pseudomonas viridiflava | reverse complement strand
GGTCATGCTAAAGACTCCGGGCGGTATTTCGGTGGATGCGTTTGCGCTGCGTCCGGTCGACTACGGGCTGAAATCCTTCGACGACCAACCTAGTGATAGCGTCAAGTTCTACGGGGTCTACAGCACGGTTCCTGTCAGCAAGGCAGTGAACTTCGATTTCTATGGACTAGACCTGGAAACCAAGGATCGTAATCTCGCGGGAGTGATCGGTGACGAGAAGCGTTACACGGTCGGGACCCGGATTTTTGGTAAGAGCAATGGTTTTGACTGGACCTGGGATGCCGCGGGTCAATTTGGCCACCTCGGCGATGCGCAGATCAGGGCTTGGTTCGTGTCCGGTGCCACGGGCTATACCTTCAATCATCCTTGGGCACCACGAATCGCGGTGCGCTCAGATATTTCCAGCGGTGATTCAAAGCGTGGCGACAATAAAGTCGGAACGTTTGACCCGCTGTATTCGAAAAATGGCTATTACGGCGAAGCCAGTTTGACCACGTTGTCCAACCTGATCGTGCTTGGGCCCAGTTTTGCGTTTTCTCCGGCGCCGCAAATTCGCATTGAGCCCGCCATTTACAAGGCGTGGCGTGAGAATACCAATGATGGTGTCTACTTTACGGGGATGTCCCTGGTACCTAACAGTGCGAACGCCTCCGGCAAGTCGGTGGGTACGATCTACAAGGCCACCGGCCGATGGCTGGCATCACGTAATGTCACCGTCGATATGGATTGGGAATACTTCGACGTGGGTAGGGCAATAAAGGAAGTCGGCGGACAGAGCGT
>NZ_UTBG01000041.1 GCF_900580675.1 Pseudomonas viridiflava | reverse complement strand
GCGAGCAAGCCCGCTCCCACATTTGACCGAGTTGCTTTCGAGGCACCATGAAAAAGCCCGCCAACATGGCGGGCTTTTTTGTGGCGGCTGGCTTAGATCGCGCCGCGCTGACGCAACAGCTCCAGCACTTGCTTGACGCTTTCTTCCACCGACAGCGCCTGGGTGTCGATCACCAGATCGGCATTCAACGGCACATCGTACGGGAAGGACTCGCCAGGGATGTTATCCCCACCGGCAGCGTACAGGCCTTGCGGATCACGCTCGGCGCACGCCAGCGGCGATGCCTGCACGTAGACCGTCAACAGGCGGTCGGCACCAATCAGCGCCTTGGCCTGTTCGCGGCCTTCGGCATCCGGCGCAACAAACGCGGCCAGGGTCAGCAAGCCGGCTTCGTTGAACTGGCGCGCCACATGGGCGGCACGCCGCCAGTTTTCGGTGCGCCCGGCACGGTCCTGCGGCAGCCCTTTGTTCAGGTCATGGCGCAGGTTCTGGCCATCCAGTACGAACACCGCACGGCCCATGTCGAACAGCTTGCGCTCAACCGCATAGGCCAAGGTGCTTTTGCCCGCGCCCGAGAGGCCGCTGAACAACACCGTGGCCGGTTGCTGGCCGAAACGCTGGGCGCGCTCTTCAGTGGCGACATGCGCGAGGCTGCCGTGCTGCGCAGCGCCACCATGGCTGACCGGTGGCGCGATGATCATGCCCGCAGCCACGGTGCCATTGGTCAGGCGGTCGATGACGATGAACGCACCGGTGGTGCGGTTGCTGTCGTAGCCGTCCAACGCGATGGCGGCGTCGAGGCTGACCTTGACCCGGCCAATCTCGTTCAGCTGCAGCGAACTTGCCGGGCCTTCGGCCAGGGTGTTCACGTCCACGCGGTGCACGATGCTAGTGATGGAACCCGGCACATAGCTGGTGGCGCGCTTGATGTCGTATTTCTTGCCCGGCAGCATTGGCTCCTCGGCCATCCACACCAGCATGGCGTCGAAGGCGTCGGTCACTTGCGGCACGTTGTCGGCATGCACCAGCAGGTCGCCACGGGAGATGTCGATCTCGTCTTCCATGGTCAGGGTCACGGCCTGGCCTGGGCCGGCGTGCTCCAGTTCACCTTCAAAGGTGACGATGGATTTGACGCGGCTGCTCTTGCCAGACGGCAGCACCACGACTTCGTCGCCCTTGTGCACGATGCCGCTGGCCAGGGTGCCGGCGAAACCACGGAAGTTCAGGTTCGGACGGTTGACGTACTGCACCGGGAAACGCAGGTCGGTGTAGTTGCGGTCGTTGGCGATCTCGACGGTTTCGAGGATTTCCATCAGCGACTGGCCGGTGTACCAGGGCGAACGCTCGCTCTTGTTCACCACGTTGTCGCCCTTGAGCGCCGACATCGGTACAAACGCCATGGTGCTCGGTTTGAAGGCGATTCCCTCGGCGAACTTCAGGTAATCGGCCTTGATCTGCTCGAAGATGCTCTGGTCGAAGCCGTTGATGTCCATCTTGTTGACGGCCACCACGATGTGTTTGATGCCCAGCAACGAGGCGATAAAGCTGTGGCGACGGGTCTGGGTCTGCACGCCGTAGCGGGCGTCGATCAGGATGATCGCCAGGTCACAGGTGGAGGCACCGGTGGCCATGTTGCGGGTGTACTGCTCATGACCGGGGGTGTCGGCGATGATGAATTTGCGCTTGGCAGTGGAGAAGTAGCGGTAGGCCACATCAATGGTGATGCCCTGCTCGCGCTCGGCCTGCAGGCCGTCGACCAGCAAGGCCAGGTCGATGTCATCGCCGGTGGTGCCGGACTTCTTCGAATCGCGGGTGATGGCTTCCAGGTGATCTTCGTAGATCATCTTGGAGTCGTGCAGCAGGCGCCCGATCAGGGTGCTCTTGCCGTCATCGACGTTGCCGCAGGTCAGGAAGCGCAACATTTCCTTGCGCTCGTGCTGGCCCAGGTAGGCGAGGATGTCCTCGCTGATCAAATCAGATACGTGCGACATGACAACCCCTTAGAAATAGCCTTGACGTTTTTTATCTTCCATCGAGCCTGCGCCATCGTGGTCGATGACACGGCCCTGGCGCTCGGAAGTTCGCGTCAGGAGCATTTCCTGAATGATGTCCGTCAGCGTCTCGGCTTCGGACTCCACCGCGCCCGTCAACGGGTAGCAGCCAAGGGTACGGAAACGTACTTTCTTTTTGACGATTCGGGCTTTGTCCTCGTCGGACAAGTGCTCGAGGATGCGGTCGTCGTCGATCATGATCAACGTGCCGTTCTTCTCGATCACGTCGCGCTCGGCGGCGAAATACAGCGGCACGATCGGGATGCCTTCCAGGTAGATGTACTGCCAGATGTCCAGCTCGGTCCAGTTGGACAGCGGGAACACACGGATCGACTCACCCTTGTTGACGTTGCCGTTGTAGACGTTCCACAGCTCCGGGCGCTGATTCTTCGGGTCCCAGCGGTGTTTGCTGTCGCGGAACGAGTACACGCGCTCTTTGGCGCGGGATTTCTCTTCATCGCGACGGGCACCGCCGAATGCTGCGTCGAAACCATGCTTGTCCAACGCCTGCTTGAGGCCTTCGGTCTTCATGATGTCGGTGTGCTTGGCGCTGCCGTGGGTGAACGGGTTGATATTCTGCGCCACGCCATCGGGGTTGATGTGGGTGATCAGGTCCAGGCCCAGTTCCTCGACCATCTTGTCGCGGAACTTGTACATTTCCTGGAATTTCCAGCGGGTGTCGACGTGCATCACTGGGAACGGCAATTTGCCCGGAAAAAAGGCTTTGCGCGCCAGGTGCAGCATCACGGCGGAGTCTTTACCGATCGAGTAGAGCATCACCGGGTTGTCGAACTCGGCGGCGACCTCGCGGATGATGTGGATGCTTTCCGCCTCCAGCTGTTTCAGATGCGTCAGTTTGTCGACCATGGTTACTCACGGAAAAACGATCTTATGGACGGCCAGCGGGCCGTGTTCGAGCGGGGCATGCTAGCACAGCACCTGCTTCTATTCAGGGAGCTGGCTAGATCGAAACGGTATATCAATATATCGCCCGGTTTGGCTCAACTCGATCAAATGTGGGAGCGGGCTTGCTCGCGAATGCGGTGTGTCCGCTTATACATTCGGCGTCTGACACTCTGCTTTCGCGAGCAAGCCCGCTCCCACATTTGCTTGTTGGTGTTCGTTAGATCGGGTTGGGGCAGTCGATGAATAGATGCTCCAGGGCGAAGCGCCGCGCCAGGTAATCACCCAAGGCCTGTACACCATACCGTTCGGTGGCGTGGTGGCCGGCGGCGATAAAGCTGATGTCGTTTTCGCGGGCGCTGTGGAAGGTCTGCTCGGACGCCTCGCCGCTCAGGTACAGGTCGACCCCCGCGGCAATCGCATCGTCGATATAGCCCTGGCCACCACCGGTGCACCAGCCGACGCGGCGGATCATTTCGCTGCCTTCGATTAGCAATGGCTCACGGCCCATGACGTCCTGCACGCGGCGCGCGAAGTCACGCGGCGACAAGGGCTCGGCGAGTGAGCCGACCAGGCCGACGATCTTGGGGTTACCTGGGTCCAGCGGGCCTTCGACGGTGATGTCCAACTGTCGAGCCAGCTGCACGTTATTGCCGACGTCAGGGTGCAGGTCCAGCGGCAGGTGGTAGGCCAGCAGGCTGATGTCGTGCTTGAGCAGGGTTTTCAGGCGGCGTTGCTTCATCCCGGTGATGCAAGGGTTTTCGCCTTTCCAGAAATAACCGTGATGCACCAGGATCAGATCGGCTTGGGCTTCGACGGCGGCATCCAGCAGGGCCTGGCTAGCGGTCACGCCGCTGACGATACGCATCACCTGCGGCCGGCCCTCGACTTGCAGGCCATTGGGGCAATAATCGGCAATTTTTGCACTGCCGAGGTAGCGGTCAGCTTCCTCGACGAGGGTGGTAAGGGGGACGGCCATAAAAGACTCCTAAATATCCCGTTCCGAGGCGCTCGCAGCCTCGTATAATGCGCGACATTATGGGCGCTCTCCCGCCCCCTGCAACCTGTCAGGACTCACTTGATGCTCAAGGCACTGCGTTTTTTTGGATGGCCATTGCTGGCTGGCGTGCTGATCGCGATGCTGATTATTCAGCGTTATCCCCAGTTAGTCGGCTTACCCAGCTTTGATGTAAACCTGCAACAGGCCCCGCAAACCAGCGCGGTGGTGCAAGGCCCGGTGACCTACGCCGACGCGGTGGTTATCGCCGCGCCAGCGGTGGTCAACCTGTACACCACCAAAGTCATCAACAAACCGGCGCATCCGTTGTTTGAAGACCCGCAGTTCCGCCGTTACTTCGGTGACAACGGGCCCAAGCAGCGCCGCATGGAATCCAGCCTGGGTTCCGGCGTGATCATGAGCCCTGAGGGTTACATCCTCACCAACAACCACGTGACCACCGGCGCCGACCAGATTGTGGTGGCCCTGCGTGACGGCCGCGAAACACTGGCCCGTGTGGTCGGCAGTGACCCGGAAACCGACCTTGCGGTACTGAAAATCGATTTGAAAAGCCTGCCTTCGATCACCCTCGGCCGCTCCGACGGCCTGCGCGTGGGTGACGTGGCATTGGCCATCGGCAACCCGTTCGGGGTCGGCCAGACGGTGACCATGGGCATCATCAGCGCCACTGGGCGTAACCAGTTGGGGCTCAACAGCTACGAAGACTTCATCCAGACCGACGCGGCGATCAACCCCGGCAACTCCGGCGGTGCGCTGGTGGATGCGAATGGCAACCTGACCGGCATCAACACTGCGATTTTCTCCAAGTCCGGCGGCTCCCAGGGCATCGGCTTCGCGATCCCGGTCAAGCTGGCGATGGAAGTGATGAAGTCGATCATCGAGCACGGCCAGGTGATTCGCGGCTGGCTGGGGATTGAAGTACAGCCGCTGACCAAGGAGCTGGCCGAGTCCTTTGGTTTGACCGGGCGCCCAGGCATCGTGGTCGCAGGGATCTTCCGTGACGGCCCCGCGCAGAAAGCCGGCCTGCAACTGGGCGATGTGATCCTCAGCATCAACGGCGAACCGGCGGGTGACGGCCGCAAGTCGATGAACCAGGTGGCGCGGATCAAACCGACCGACAAGGTGGCGATCCAGGTGATGCGCAACGGCAAAGAGATCAAGCTGATGGCGGAAATCGGCCTGCGCCCACCGCCTGCACCGGTGAAGGAAGAGGAATAAGCGTTTCGGGAGCCCGTCAGCGGGCTCCTGTAACTTAACATTTCAAAAAGAATTCATTCTCATTAGTCATGTTATATTGTTTCAATATCGCTATTGGAACGCTCTATCATGCCGTCTCGAAAGTTTGCCCCCTTGGCTGGCCTGGCCTTGGGGCTGTTGCTCGACCCCGCCTACGCCGAAGAAAACACCGTTGAACTGGAGACCATCAGCGTCACCACCGACGCCTATGAATCCGCCGTCGGACCGGTCGAGGGCTACCGCGCGACTCGCTCCGCCAGCGCGACCAAAACTGACACCGCGCTACGCGACATCCCACAGTCCATCAGCGTGATTCCCGCCACGGTGCTCAAGGACCTGGGCAGCACCAACGTAGAACGCGCGCTGGAATTCGCGGGCGGCGTGTCCAGGCAAAACAACTTTGGCGGCCTGACGCTCTACGAATACAGCGTGCGCGGCTTCACCACGTCGGAGTTCTACCAGGACGGCTTCAGCGCCAACCGCGGCTACCCCAGCACACCGGACGCGGCCAATATCGAACGCATTGAAGTGCTCAAAGGCCCCGCCGCCAGCCTGTACGGCCGTGGCGACCCGGGCGGCACGGTGAATATCGTCAGCAAAAAGCCGCAGCCGGAAGCGTTCACCACCGTGCAAACCAGCGCAGGCAGCTGGGACCGTTACCGCACGGCACTGGATGTAAATACGCCGTTGGACGCGGAAGGCCGCGTGCTGTCGCGGGTCAATCTGGCGGTAGAAGACAACCACAGCTTTCGCGATCACGTCGGCGCCAAACGCGTGTTCGTGGCGCCGTCGTTCAGCTGGCAATTGGACCCTGACACCAGCCTGCTTGTAGAAAGCGAATTCGTACGCCACCGCTCCACCTTCGACCGGGGCATCGTCGACGCGCCTGGCATGTCGCGCTCCACCTTCCTCGGCGAACCCAACGACGGCGACATCCGTAACCACAACAATCGCCTGCAGGCCGCAATCGAACACCACCTCAACGATGCCTGGAAACTGCGCCTCGCCAGCCACTACAAGCAAGGCAGCCTGTGGGGCGATGCGTCGGAAAGCCGCGCGTTGAATGCCGACGGCCACAGCGTCAACCGCCGCTTCCGCGAACGCTCCACCGGCTGGCACGACAGCATCACCCAGCTGGAGCTGCGCGGCCTGTTTGACCTGGGCAGCTGGCAGCATGAACTGCTGGTCGGCACTGAATACGAGGACTATCGCAAAAAAGAACGGGTCACCACCGTGAGTGGCAGCCCCTACGCTATCGACATCTACAACCCGGTCTATGGCCAGCCCAAACCGAATGGCGCACGCTCGGGCACCGACTTCTTCGAGCAGACCAAAAGCCAGGCGCTGAACCTGCAAGACCAGATCATCTTCACCGACCGCCTGCGCGGCATGGTGGGTGCGCGCTTCGAGCATTTCGAGCAGCGCACCGATGACTTCACCCGCGACCACGCCAAGAGCCGGCAAACCCATGACGCCCTCACCCAGCGCGCCGGCCTGCTCTACCAACTGACGCCCGAGGTGGGGGTGTTCGCCAACGCTTCGACGTCGTTCAAGCCCAACAGCGGCCTGGACGCCGACGGCAAATCCTTCAAGCCGGAAGAAGGTGTGGGGTATGAAATCGGGATCAAGAGCGAGCTGTTCGACGACCGCCTCAGCACCACCCTTGCCGCGTTCCACATCGAAAAGGAAAACGTGCTCGCACTGGACCCAGCCACCAACCTCAACCGCGCGATGGGCAAAGCGCGCAGCCAGGGTTTTGACCTGCAACTGAGCGGGCAAGTGACCGATGCCGTACGGGTGATAGGCGCGTTTGCCTACATCGACGCCGAAGTGACCAAGGGCGATAAAGCGATTCCGGCAGGCAGCCGGATTCTTGGCGTGGCCAAACGCAGCGGCAGTCTGTTGGGTGTGTATGAGTTCCAGGACGGGGCATTGCGCGGTTCAGACCTGGGCGCGGCGTTCACCTATGTCGGTGACCGTTCCGGCGAGGCCGGCAGCAACTTCGAGCTGCCCGCCTACCACACCGTCGACCTGCTCGCCCATTACAAGGCCAGTGACACCGTCACCGTGGGCCTGAATCTCAACAACCTGTTCGATGAAAAGTACTACGAGCGCTCCTACAGCAATTACTGGGTCAACCCCGGTGAGCCGCGTAACTTCACCGTCAGCCTGACCCTCAACCTGTAAACGCAATCGAAAATGTGGGAGCGGGCTTGCTCTCTTCCACATTTACAGCGCCAAGGGCGCTCTTTCGCACAAGGTATTAAGCGCCGCCGCCCACTGCGGGTCATCATTCAGGCAAGGCACCAGCACCAATTCCTCGCCGCCCGCCTCGCGGAACTGCTCCAGGCCGCGATCACCGATCTCTTCCAGGGTCTCGATGCAGTCGGCGACAAACGCCGGGCACATCACCAGCAGCTTTTTCACGCCTTGCTGGGCCAGCGCCTCCAGGCGCGCTTCGGTATAGGGTTCGATCCACTTGGCGCGGCCCAGGCGCGACTGGAAGGCCACCGACCACTTGCCTTCCGGAAGGCCCAGACGCTCGGCAAAATCGCGGGCGACGCTGAAGCATTGCGCGCGATAGCACGTAGCGAGCACCTCGGCAGAGGCGTTCTTGCAGCAGTCGGCATCCTTGAAGCAATGCTGGCCGGTGGGGTCGAGCTTGGTCAGGTGGCGCTCCGGCAGACCATGGAAACTCAGCAGCAGATGGTCGTAATCCTGCTCCACATACGCGCGCGCGCTCTGCGCCAGGGCGTCGAGGTATTCCGGCTGGTCGTAGAACGGCTGCAGGATCGAGAATTGCACATTGAGCTTTTTGTCGCGCACCACGCGCCGCGCTTCTTCAATCACCGTGGTCACGGTGCTGTCGGCAAACTGCGGGTACAAAGGCGCCAAGGTGACCTTTTGAATGCCCTGGGCAGCCAGGCGGGCCAGCGTGGTTTCAATCGACGGCTCGCCGTAGCGCATCGCCAATTCAACCGGGCCCTGGGTCCATTGCGCGGTCATCTGCTGTTGCAGGCGGCGGCTGAGGACTACCAGCGGCGAGCCCTCGTCCCACCAAATGGAGGCGTAGGCGTGTGCCGACTGCTCCGGGCGCTTGATCAGGATCAGCGACACCAGCAAACGCCGCACCGGCCACGGCAGGTCGATTACATAAGGGTCCATCAGGAACTGATTGAGGTAGCTGCGCACATCGGCCACCGAAGTGGACGCCGGTGAGCCCAGGTTAACCAGTAACAACGCGTGATCCGTCATGCAACATCCTATCTCTAGAGGCGGCTGGACAAGTCGTCCAAGGCCGCACGCAACTCAGTGAACTGGAAAGTGAAACCCGCAGCCTGCAAACGCTCGGGCAGCGCCTTCTGCCCGCCCAGCAACAACCCGGACAACTCGCCCAAACCGACCTTCAACGCAAAGGCCGGCATCGGCATGAACGCCGGGCGGTGCAACACCTGGCCCAACGTCTTGGCAAACTCGCGATTGCGCACCGGGTGCGGCGCGCAGGCATTATAAGGACCGCTGGCGTCGGGCTTGTGCAGAAGAAAATCAATCAGGCCGATTTGATCTTTTATATGCACCCATGGCATCCACTGCCGACCATTGCCGATAGGCCCGCCCAGCGCAAGTTTGAACGGCAGCAACAGCCGCGACAAAAAGCCGCCCTCCGCCGCCAGCACTAGGCCGGTACGCACCAGCACCACACGAATGCCCAAGGTTTCGGCACGCTGGGCGGTTTCTTCCCAGGCAATGCACAACTGGCTGGGGAAATCGTCCTGCACCGGGCCGCTGGCTTCGGTCAGCTCACGCTCGCCACCGTCACCGTACCAACCCACCGCAGAACCGGAGATCAACACCGCCGGTTTCTGCTCCAGGCCTTGAAGCCACGCCAGCAGGGTTTCGGTGAAGCTGATGCGGCTGCTCCACAACAGCGCCTTACGCTTGTGCGTCCATGGGCGATCCGCAATCGGTGCGCCGGCCAGGTTGATCACCGCGTCCACCGGGCCGATCACCTCCTGCAAGCTACCCACGCCGAGCACGTGATCGCCGCAAAGCCTGGCGACGTGTTCCGGGTGGCGACTCAACACCGTCAGGCGATGGCCCTGGGCAAGCCAGTGCCGGCAGAGTTGGCGGCCGATCAAACCCGTACCGCCGGTCAGCAAAATGTGCATGGGATCCTCCTCATGTAACGTTCGCCGCCCATCACTGGTCTATTTTATAAGCAGGGATCATTTGTAATCGGGCGTGGCTTTTATTGAAGCCTCAGCTTTAACCATAGGTCACGCCGCTGGAACTGGCCGTTAGAACAGGCACGCCAAAACTTATACCAAAAAACAATATTGTACAGCTATTGGTGTCGGCGTAGTCTGTACCCAACGGTAAAACGAGGCCCTCCATGACTGTTCCCATCGCGATCATCGGCACCGGCATCGCCGGTCTCTCCGCCGCCCGAGCGTTACGAGACGCGGGGCACGTTGTACAACTTTTCGATAAAAGCCGCGGCAGCGGCGGCCGCATGTCCAGCAAGCGCAGCGATGCCGGCGCGCTGGACATGGGCGCGCAATACTTCACCGCCCGAGACCGGCGCTTCGTCAACGAAGTGCAACGCTGGCAGAGCAACGGTTGGGCCGAGCAATGGAAACCCCAGCTGTACAACTTCAAGTCCGGCCAGCTCACCCCCTCCCCCGATGAACAGATCCGCTGGGTCGGCACACCGCGTATGAGCGCGATCACCCGTGCCCTGCTCGATGACTTGCCGGTGGAGTTCGGTTGCCGCATCACGGAGGTGTTCCAGGGCAAACAGCACTGGAACCTGCTCGATGCCGACGGCGAAAACCACGGCCCGTTCAGCCATGTGATCATCGCCACGCCCGCCCCCCAGGCCACCGCCCTGCTGGCCGCCGCGCCGAAGCTGGCAAGTGCCGCCGCCGGGGTCAAGATGGACCCGACCTGGGCGATCGCCCTGGCCTTCGACCAGCCGCTGGATACTCCGATGGAAGGCTGCTTCGTGCAAGACAGCCCGCTCGACTGGCTGGCGCGCAACCGCAGCAAACCCGGGCGCGACACCACACTCGACACCTGGGTGCTGCACGCCACCAGCGCCTGGAGCCGGGCGAACCTGGACATGCCCAAGGAAGCCGTGATCGAACACCTGCACGGCGCTTTCGCCGAATTGCTGCACAGCGCCATGCCGGCGCCGTCGTTCAGCCTGGCGCACCGCTGGCTCTACGCGCGACCGTCCAGCGCCCACGAGTTCGGCGTGCTGGCCGACGCCGACCTGGGCCTGTACGTGTGTGGCGACTGGTGCCTGTCGGGCCGCGTCGAAGGTGCCTGGCTCAGTGGCCAGGAAGCCGCGCGCCGCTTGATCGAGCACCTGCAATGAACCGCATCAACCCCGCCAAACTGCTGCTGTCGAAATGGACGGCAGCTCACCCGCGCAACAAAGAAAAACACTTTCTGGTCACCGAGCTGTTTCGTGATGAAGAAGGCACGGTGCTGGAAATCGAACTGCAAGCGGTGATGACCCGCCGCGCAGAGCGCCTGGCATGGCAAACCCTGCAAAACGCCGAGGCCTGGAACATGGGCTGGAAATAGCGCCGCCCGCAAATACTTGTACAAAATATTTGACTTGTACAGCATCAAACCTATGATGAGATTTAGTTGTACAGACTTTCGATTTTGTACAGGAATCTTGCAGAGGTTTGCTCATGTCCAGCACCGGTAAGCCAAAGATCGCCATCAGCGCCTGCCTGCTCGGCGAGAACGTGCGTTTCAACGGCGGACATAAACAATCACTGCTCTGCAGTCACACCCTCGCCGACTACTTCGACTTCGTGCCACTGTGCCCCGAAGTCGCAATCGGCCTGGGCATCCCCCGCGAACCGATCCGCCTGGTAGGCGACCCGGCCCACCCGCAAGCCGTGGGTACTGTGCACCGCGAGCTGAATGTCACCCAGCCGCTGGACGACTATGGCCAGCAGATGGCCAGCGAACACACCGACCTTTGCGGCTATATCTTTATGCAGAAGTCGCCGTCCTGTGGCCTGGAGCGGGTCAAGGTCTACCGCGACAACGGCACGCCGGTGGATGGCGGCGGGCGCGGCATTTATGCCCAGGCATTCTGCGCCCGCCACCCCAACCTGCCGGTGGAAGAAGACGGTCGGCTGAATGACCCTGTGCTGCGGGAAAACTTCCTGACGCGTGTGTTCGTGTACGCCAGCTGGCAGCAGCTGCTGGCCGAGGGCCTGACCCGGCACCGCCTGCTGGCCTTCCATTCGCGCTACAAATACCTGCTGATGGCCCACAGCCCGGCGCATTACAAAAGCCTCGGTCACTTGCTGGGCAGCATGAGCAAGGCCACCCAGCTCGAGGAACTGGCCGCCTGCTATTTCAGCGACTTGATGACCGGCCTGAAAAAATGCGCCACACGCGGCACTCACACGAACGTGCTGCAACACATCAGCGGCTACCTCAAGCAGGCCATCACCGCCGATGACAAACAGGAAATGCAGACCGTGATCGGTCAATACCACCAGGGCATCGTGCCGCTGGTAGTGCCGCTGACCCTGCTCAAACATCATTTTCGCCAACACCCGGACCGCTATATCGCACAGCAGGCCTACCTGCAACCGCACCCGGAAAATCTCAGCCTGCGAAACGCGATCTAACTTATGAAAACTGCCCTGCAAGACGAACCCGAGGAAGACATCGCCCAAGCCCTCGAAGACGGCTGGCTGCCGATTCGCGAAGTGGCGCGCCAGACCGGCGTCAACGCCGTGACCCTGCGCGCCTGGGAACGCCGCTACGGCCTGATCGTGCCCCAGCGCACGCCCAAGGGGCATCGGCTGTTCAACGCCGAACATGTGCAACGCATCCATACCATCCTGACCTGGCTCAACCGTGGCGTGCCGGTCAGCCAGGTCAAAGGCCTGATCGACTCAGCCCTGCCCCTCCCCGACCCGGTCGAGAACGAGTGGCATGCCCTGCGCCAGAACCTGGTAAGCGCCATCAGCGACTTGACCGAGCGCCGGGTCGACGACGCCTTCAACCAGGCCATGGCGCTCTACCCGCCGCGCACCTTGTGCGAGCAACTGTTGCTGCCGTTGCTTCAGGAGCTGGAGCAACGCTGGCAGGGCCAGTTCGGCGCGCAGATGGAGCGGGTGTTTTTCCTGTCGTGGCTGCGCAGCAAGTTTGGCGCACGCATTTACCACAACAACCGCCAACTGCAGGGCGCGCCGCTGCTGCTGATCAACCAGTCCGACCTGCCCCTGGAGCCACACCTGTGGCTCAGCGCCTGGCTGGCCAGCAGCGCCGACTGCCCAGTGGAAGTCTTCGACTGGCCGCTGCCCACCGGCGAACTGGCGCTGGCAGTGGAGCACCTGAAACCACGGGCGGTGCTGCTGTATTCAAGCAAGGCCCTCCATTTGTCGGCGCTCGCAAAACTTCTGAGTGGCGTGGATTGCCCAAAGTTAATCGTCGGACCAACGGTATGCATCCATCAGGCAGAGCTGGCCGTATTAACCCGTGACACCCCTGAATTGTTCGTGGCCGAAGACCCGTTGTCGGCCCATCAGATACTGATCCAGCGTGGACTTCTTTAAATGCACTTGATCTGGCTGCGCACCGACCTGCGCCTACACGACAACACCGCCCTGGCCGCCGCCTGCCAGCGAGGCCCGGTTGCGGCCGTGTTCCTGATCACGCCAGAACAATGGCTGGCCCACGATGATGCGCCGTGCAAAATCGACTTCTGGCTGCGCAACCTGCAGCGCCTGAGCCAGGCGCTGGGCGAACTGAACATCCCGTTGCTGATCCGCCACGCGGCGACCTGGGACCAGGCGCCCGCCGTACTCGGCAAACTGTGCGCCGAGCTGTCGGCGGAGTCGGTGCACGTCAACGAGGAATACGGCATCCACGAAAGCCGTCGCGACAAGGCGGTGGCCAAGGCGCTGGAAGCCGAAGGCGTGACCTTCCACAGCTACCTGGACCAACTGTTTTTCCAGCCGGGCAGTGTGCTGACCAAGACTGGCACCTACTTCCAGGTATTCAGCCAGTTCCGCAAGGTGTGCTACACCCGCCTGCACAGCGCCTTGCCGCGCCTGGTTGCGACGCCCAAGGCGCAGCAGCCGATCACGCTGAAAAGCGATTCGATCCCGCAACAGGTCGAAGGGTTTGCCCCGCCCAGCGACACCTTGCGCGCCCTGTGGCCCGCCGGTGAAGACGAGGCCCGCCGCCGCCTGGAGGCCTTTGCCGACCAGCAGATCAGCTACTACAAAGACGAACGCGACTTCCCGGCCAAGCCCGGCACCAGCCAGCTTTCCGCCTACCTCGCGGCGGGCGTGGTATCGCCGCGCCAGTGCCTGCATGCCGCGTTGCAAACCAACCGGGGCGAGTTTGAAAGTGGCGACATCGGCGCCATCACCTGGATCAACGAGCTGCTGTGGCGTGAGTTCTACAAGCACATTCTGGTCGGCTACCCGCGGGTTTCCCGGCACCGCGCCTTTCGCCCCGAGACCGAGGCGGTGGCCTGGCGCAATGCCCCCAAAGACCTCGCCGCCTGGCAGGAAGCGCGCACCGGCCTGCCGATCATCGACGCGGCGATGCGCCAACTGCTGGAAACCGGCTGGATGCACAACCGCCTGCGCATGGTGGTGGCGATGTTCCTGACCAAGAACCTGCTGATCGACTGGCGCGAGGGTGAGCGCTTCTTCATGCGCCACTTGATCGATGGCGACCTGGCGGCCAACAACGGCGGCTGGCAGTGGAGCTCGTCTACCGGCACCGACTCTGCGCCGTACTTCCGGATTTTCAGCCCGCTGAGCCAGTCGGAAAAATTCGACGGCGAAGGCGTGTTTATCAAGCACTGGCTGCCGGAGCTGGCCGGGCTGAATAAAAAGGAAGTGCACAACCCCGACGCGGTCGGCGGCCTGTTCGGCGTGGCGGACTACCCGCGCGCCATCGTCGACCTGAAAAAATCCCGCGAACGCGCCCTGGCCGCCTTCCGCAGCCTGCCTTCTCGTCAGGAGGTGGCTGAGCATGAGTGACTTCCTGCGCCGCTTCGCCCAGGCCTTCGCCACGCTGGACAAGCACAACCTGCAGCTGCTCGACAGCCTCTACAGCAAGGACATTGCCTTCACCGACCCGCTGCACGAAGTGCACGGCCTGCCGGCGCTGCACCAGTACTTTGCCGAGCTGTACGGCAACGTCAGCCAGCTGCGTTTCGACTTCCACGGGTTCGACCAGATCGCCGAAGGCGAGGGCTACCTGCGCTGGAAAATGAGTTTTTGCCACCCGCGCCTGGCCAACGGCAAGGTGATCCGGGTGGAAGGCTGCTCGCACCTGCTTTGGCGCGACAACAAGGTGTACCGCCATCGTGATTATTTCGATGCCGGCGCCCTGCTCTATGAACACCTGCCGGTCCTCGGCCGCGTTATCAGCTGGTTGAAAAGGAGAATGGGATGAGCCTTACACCGCCTCGCCGTTATTGGTTGACCGGCGCCAGCAGTGGCATCGGCGCCTCGCTGGCCGTGGAGCTGCTCAACAGCGGCGCCCACGTGGCGCTCAGCTCACGTAGCAAAGGCCCGCTGGAAGCCCTCGCCCAGCGCTTTCCGGGGCAAGTGCTGGTGGTGGCCGGGGACCTCACCAACAGCCAGACCGTACGCGAAATCGGTGAGCACATCGCTGAGGCCTGGGGTTCGGTCGACACGGTAATCCTCAACGCCGGCACCTGTGAATACGTCGACGCACGGCAGTTCGACTCATCGATCGTCGAACACGTGGTGCGCACCAACCTGCTCGCCAGCAGTTATTGCATCGAGGCCGCGCTGCCGTTGTTGCGTGCCGGGCGTACCCCGCACCTGGTGGGCGTGGCGAGCGCCGTGACCTACCTGCCGATGCCGCGCGCGGAAGCCTATGGCGCGTCCAAGGCCGGGTTGCGTTACCTGTTCGAAGCCCTGCGCATCAGCCTGTCGCCGGAAAATATCGACGTTACGGTCATCAGCCCGGGCTTTGTCGAAACGCCGCTGACCGAACGCAATGACTTCCCGATGCCCCTGAGCTGGTCTGCCGACAAGGCCGCGCGGCATATTTTTGCCAAGCTGGACAAACGCCCGCTGGAAATCGCCTTTCCCGCGCTGTTCATCGCCACCCTGTGGCCGCTGTCGAAACTGCCCGGCCGCGCGCAACTGATCATCGGCAAGCGCATGCTGCGCAACCCGCCACCGCAGAAGGACGACCTGTGAAAGTCGCCATTATCGGCAGCGGCATCGCCGGGCTCACCAGCGCCTACCTGCTCAGCCGGCGCCACGACATCGTGCTGTTCGAGGCCGGCGAGCGCATCGGCGGGCATACCCATACGGTCAATGTCACCGTCGAGGATAAAAGCTATGCGGTGGACACCGGTTTTATCGTGTTCAACGACTGGACCTACCCCAACTTCATCCGCCTGCTGGGGCAAATCGGGGTGACGTTCAAACCTACCGAAATGAGCTTTTCGGTGTGCGACCAGGACGCTGGCTTCGAGTACAACGGCAACAACCTTAACAGCCTGTTTGCCCAGCGCCGTAACATTCTGTCGCCAGGCTTCTGGGGCATGTTGCGCGATATCCTGCGCTTCAACCGCGAGGCGCCGCTGGACCTGCAAGAGCAGCGCATCAGCGCCGAGATGACCCTGGGCGACTACCTCGAAGCCGGGAGTTACGGCCCACGGTTTATCCGGCATTACATCGTGCCGATGGGCGCGGCGATCTGGTCGATGTCCCTGGCGGACATGCTCGGTTTCCCGTTGCAGTTCTTTGTGCGCTTCTTCAAGAATCACGGTTTGCTGTCGGTGAGCAACCGGCCGCAATGGTGTGTGATCGAGGGCGGCTCCAGCAGCTATATCGAACCGCTGACCCGCAGCTTTCGCGAGCAGATCCGCCTCAATTGCCCGGTGCATTTGGTTGAGCGTGATGCCGAGGGCGTGGTTATCCATAGCGCGGCCGGCACCGAAGCGTTCGACAAGGTGGTGTTCGCCTGCCACAGCGACCAGGCACTGGCATTGCTCGGCGACCCGAGCCAGGCCGAACAGGACATCCTCGGCGCCCTACCCTACGCCGACAACGACGTGGTGCTGCACACCGACACCCGCCTGCTGCCGGACCGCAAACTGGCCTGGGCCAGCTGGAATTACCGCCTGAGCGGCGACGCGCAGACCCAGGCCGCCGTGACCTACGACATGAACATCCTGCAAGGCATCGACAGCGCCACCACTTTTTGCGTCAGCCTCAACCAGACGTCGATGATCAACCCGCTGAAGGTGCTCGCCCGCTACACCTACGCTCACCCGCAATACAGCCTGGCCGCCGTGGCCGCGCAAAACCGGTGGGAAGAGTTGAACGGTACGCGGCACACCCATTATTGCGGCGCCTACTGGGCCAATGGTTTCCACGAAGACGGCGTGGTCAGCGCCCTGCGTGTGGCCCAGGCCTTTGGGGAAAGCCTGTGAACAGCGCCCTGTACAGCGGCTGGATCGCCCACCGCCGGTTTGCGCCCAAGGCCCACGCCTTCCGCTACCGCATCGGCCTGCTGTACCTGGATTTAAGCGAGCAAGACCACGTGCTTGGGCTGTCGCCCCTGGCCGGCAGGAGCCGCCTGGCGCCCTTCGGTTTTCGCCAGCAGGATTACCTGCGTGAGTTTACGCGCCACGGCATGAGCTTGACCGATGCCGTGCGCCAGGAAGTCGGCAAGGCTCTGGGGCGAACGCCCCAGGGCGTTATCTGCCTGCTGACCCAGGCCCGCAGTTGGGGCCTGGCTTTTAATCCGGTGAGTTTCTTCTACTGTTTCGAGGCTGACGGGCAACTGGCCGCGATCCTGTGTGAAGTGACCAACACCCCATGGCGCGAGCGCTATCACTACGTGCTGCCGGCCCAGGCCCTCAGTCCCGATGAACACCAGCACTTCGCGGTGGCCAAGGCCTTTCATGTGTCGCCGTTTTTGCCGCGCGACCTGGAATACCGCATGAGCTTCAGCCCGCCCGCCGACCGGCTCGGCGTGCACATGGCCGATTGGCAGGGCGAGCACAAAGTGTTCGACGCCACCCTGAGCCTGCAAAAAGAAGCGCTGACCCGCGCCAGCCTGCACCGTTACCTGCGGCGGTTTCCTTGGATGACCGCCAAGACCTGCCTCGCCATTTACTGGCAGGCGCTGCGCCTGTTGCTCAAACGCACACCGATTTTTTCCCATCAGGCCGCCGATGGCGCCTCTCGCACCGCAGTCGGGTATACCAAGGATCGCCGCCATGAAATCCCCTAACTTATCGGTCAAGGCTAACCGCTTGAACGTCAACGGCATGACCAGCGCCCTGTTGCGCAAAGGCGTGCTGCGCCAACTCAGCCAACTGCGCCATGGCCAGTTGGTGGTGATTGAAGAGGGTGAACGGCAAGTCTTCGGCGCACGCGAAGCGCACCTGCTGGGCGAGATTCACATCCTCGATCCGGCGGTGTGGGGCCTGGTGGCGGCCAACGGCTCGATCGGCGCAGGCGAGGCGTTTATCCACGGTTACTGGAGCAGCCCGGACCTGACCGCGGTGGTGCGCGTGATGGTCAGCAACCTGGACGTGCTCGACGCCATGGAAGGTGGCCTGGCGCGCCTGGCGCGGCCGTTCACCCAAGGCTTGCACTGGCTCAATCGCAATACGCGCAAGGGTTCGCAAAAGAACATCGCCGCCCACTACGACCTGGGCAATGACCTGTTCGAAGAATTCCTCGACCCGACCATGATGTATTCCGCCGCACAGTTTCTGACGGCCGAGGACACCCTGGAACAGGCGCAATTGAACAAGCTGGAGCGCATTTGCCAGAAACTGGCGCTCAAGCCTACCGACCACCTGCTGGAGATCGGCACGGGCTGGGGCAGCATGGCGCTGTATGCCGCGCAACATTACGGCTGCAAGGTCACCACCACGACCCTGTCCAAAGAGCAGTTTGCCTACACCGAAAAGCGCATCGAGGCCCTCGGTCTGAAAGACCAGGTCACCCTCTTGCTGCAGGACTACCGCGACCTCACCGGCGAATACGACAAGCTGGTCTCCATCGAGATGATCGAAGCAGTGGGCCATCGCTTCCTGCCGACCTACTTCAAACAGTGCGCGCAACTTCTCAAGCGCGATGGCCTGATGTTGCTGCAAGCCATCACCATCCGTGAGCAGCGTTTCGAGCAGGCCAAGAACAGCGTCGATTTTATCCAGCGCTACATCTTCCCAGGTGGCGCGCTGCCCAGCGTGCAAAACATGCTGCAGATCGTCAGCCGCGACACCGATATGAACCTGCTGCACATGGAGGATTTCGGCCTGCATTACGCACGAACCTTGCGCCTGTGGCATGAGAACTTTCGCCGCGCCCACGGCCGTCTGGCGGAATTGGGCTACGACGAATACTTCCTGCGCCTGTGGGAGTTTTACCTGTGCTACTGCGAGGGCGGCTTCATGGAACGCACAATCGGCACCGCGCAGTTGCTGCTGGCCAAGCCCTCTGCCATCAACCCACCGCTGCTCGGGCGTTTCAGTGCTTAAGACGCTGGCCAATGCCGCGCTGTTCCAGTGCGGCTGGTTCGCTTGCGTGCTGGGGGGAGACAGCCGCTGGCTGCTGGTCGGGCTGGCGATACTGGCTGTGCATCTGCTGTGGATGAGCGCGTGGTCCAAGGAGGGGCAGGTGATACTTGCGGTAACCCTGCTGGGGACGGTGGTCGACACCTCGTTGCGCACCTTTGGCGTGTTTCACTTCAGCCTGCCCGGACCACTGATCCCCTATTGGCTGATCCTGCTATGGGCGCTGCTGGCGACGACCTTGCGCCATTGCCTGGCCTGGAGTGCCCAGCCCTGGTGGCGGGCCAGCGTTCTGGGCGCGGTGGGCGGGCCGCTGTCGTATTACGCGGGCAGCCAGTTGGCGGGGGTCAGTTTCGGCTACGGCACTGCGCCGACCATGCTCGGCCTCGCGCTGCTCTGGGCCCTGGTATTTCCGCTGCTGCACTGGGTCGCCGACCAATTGGGGCACTGACGCCCGTCAGAGCATTCACAACCCATCACCGGCTTGCCTTACACTGCGCGCCTATGACCACCATCCCTCACACGCAAATCACCGAACCCGCCGTCACCTGCTCGACGTGCGCGGCCTGTTGCTGCCAGCTGGAAGTGATGCTGATCACCGACACCGGCGTGCCGGAGCGCTATATCGACACGGACGATTGGGGCGGCGAAGTCATGCTGCGCCTGGACGACGGCTGGTGCGCGGCTTTGGATCGGGACACGATGATGTGCACGATCTACGAGCGGCGACCGCTGATTTGCAGGGAATTCGAGATGGGCGCACCGGAGTGCCTGACCGAGCGCGAAGGGATTGCGACGGCTTACCGCTGACAGTAAATGTTGCGAAGATCAAATGTGGGAAGGGCTTGCCCCCTCCCACAGGTTTTTTGCAGTGTTCTGAACCTTACAACGGCATGGTGTAGTGCAGCGCGTAGCTCTCTACCCCATCGTTGTTGCTGCTGATACCGGCGTTGGAATAGTGCGTGGCACGAATGCCCACTTCATGCCCGCCGGTAAAACGCAGGCCAAAACCCAAACGGTCTTCGAACTGGAAGGCCTGGCCGATATTGTTGTCTTCCAGCTTGGTGCGCGAGAACACCGCCACGCCGATGCCTGCCTCGATGTAAGGCTTCACCGACTGGCCGGCGAATTCATACACAAACACCGGAGAGAACGACAGGCTGCTCGCGCCTGCGCGGTCATCACCTTCCCAGTAGGTGTAGGCGCCGCTCCAATAGCCGGTCAGACGGCCGACATCGCTTTGCATCCAACTCTTGTCCCAATCCGACGTCAGCCCCAAACGGTATGTGAGCGTCGAATCACTGGTGGCCCCCAGGCCAAACTCAAGGCCGGCTGCTTGCGCCGAAAAAGAGTGTCCCACCACAGCGGCCGCAATCGCGGCCAAACAGAACAAGCGCTTCATAAGAAACATCCTTTCCGAACGAAGTTATATGGTTTTGTACAGGCTATCTCGCTATAGAAGCTTGCGCATAGTCAGAAGTTCAGCCGCAATTCGCGATATTTCACGAAATTTTCACGAGGCGAAGCTTCGCACAATTCCCGGATGTTTCCATAGTGTCGGTAGGATATTTCTGAGGTGATACACATCACCACTGGTCCAGAACTGCGCCGGCTGCGGATTTCCACCGGCCAGCAGGTCTCGCTCACAGAGCAAGCGCTTCAGTTGGCGGGCCACGGCGGCGCCGGTGTCGATCAGAATGATGCTGGGGGGCAGCATCTGCGCCAGCAGCGGCTTGAGGAAGGGATAATGCGTGCAGCCGAGGATGATGGTGTCGCAGCCGGCGCTGAGCAGCGGCTCCACATAGCCCTGTAACAGCTGGCGCAGGGCCGGGCTGTTCAGGTCGCCGGTTTCGATCAGCTCCACCAAGCCAGGGCATGGTTGGGTAATCACTTGCACGTCGGTGGCGAAGCGGTCCAGCAGCGCGGCGAATTTGGCGCTTTGCAGGGTGCCGGTGGTGGCGAGCACCCCGACCACACCCCTTTGGGTGGCGGCGGCAGCCGGTTTGACGGCGGGCTCCATGCCCACCAATGGCCACTCGGGATAATCCTGGCGCAGGTCCGCAACTGCGGCGACCGTCGCCGTGTTGCAGGCAATCACAAACGCCTTGGCGCCACGCTCGCGGAAAAACTCGGCCACCAATCTGGAACGCTCCAGAATGAACGCCGGGGTTTTCTCGCCGTAGGGAATATGCCCGCAGTCCGCCACGTACAGCAGCGATTCATGGGGCAACAGTTGCTGGATTTCGTCGAGCACCGACAAGCCGCCGACGCCGGAATCGAACACACCGATCGGCGCGTCCTTAACCATGTTGGGGCCCGCACACGCTGCAGCCTGGGTCGCGCTTGACTCGCAGTTCGCGAAAGCGCGTGGTCAAGGCGTCGATGAGCAACAGTCGCCCCACCAGCGGTTCGCCGAAACCCGCCAGCAACTTCAGGGCTTCCAGCGCTTGCAGGCTACCGACCAGCCCGACCAGCGGGCCGATTACGCCGGCTTCGCTGCAGGTCAGTTCGGCGTCGCTGCCGTGCCCGTATAAACAGTGGTAGCACGGGCTTTCCGCGCGACGCGGGTCAAATACCGACAGCTGCCCCTCAAGGCGGATCGCCGCGCCGCTGATCAACGGCTTGCCGGCGGCCACGCAGGCGGCATTGACCGCCTCGCGGGTGCTGAAGTTATCACTGCAATCAAGCACCACGTCCACCGCCGCGACCGCCGCCGTCAGGGAATCGGCATCCAGCGCGCTGCGGTGGGCAATAAGGGTGATTTCAGGGTTGATCGCGGTCAGGCGGCGCAGGGCCGAGTCGACCTTGGTCTGCCCGACGCTGTCGGTGTCGTGGATGATCTGGCGTTGCAGGTTGGTCAGGTCGACAGTGTCAAAATCCGCAACGTGCAGCTCGCCCACCCCGGCAGCCGCCAGGTACAGCGCCACCGGCGCGCCCAGGCCACCCAGGCCGATGATCAGCGCGCGGCTGTTTTTCAGGCGCAATTGGCCTTCGATGTCGACATGTTGCAATAAGATCTGTCGGCTGTAGCGCAACAGCTCCTGATCGGTCAGCACGGCCGGCGTCCCAGGGTGATGCGCTCGTGGCCGCCGAGGTCGATACGGCTGTGCACGTCCTCGAAACCCTGGCTCAGCAGCAGGTCGCGCACGGCCGCAGCCTGGTCGTATCCATGCTCCAGCAACAACCACCCACCCGCGTTCAGATGGGCCGGTGCCTGCTGGCTGATCCGGCGCAAATCGTCCAGCCCATCATGGCCGGCCACCAAGGCGCTGGCCGGCTCGAAGCGCACATCGCCCGCCACCAGGTGCGGGTCGTTGTCGGCGATATACGGCGGGTTGCTGATGATCAGGTCGTAGGTGTGGCCTTGCAACGCGCTGAACCAATGGCTGTTGAGCACCGTGGCGTTGTTCAAGTGCAGGCGCTGGCGATTGCGTTCGGCCAGCGCCACGGCTTCGATCACACGGTCGACGGCGGTGACATGCCAGGCCGGGCGCTCACTGGCCAGGGCCAGCGCAATCGCGCCGCTGCCGGTGCCCAGGTCGAGGACCTGAATGGGCGTGGCCGGCAACAATTGCAGCGCCGCTTCCACCAGCAGTTCGGTGTCCGGGCGCGGGATCAGCGTGTGCGGCGCGACCTCCAGGTCAAGTTTCCAGAAACCTTGCTGGCCGAGGATATACGCCACCGGCTCACCGCCACGGCGGCGCTGCAGGTAGCCGGCAAAGGTCAGCGCGTGTTCGCTGCTGACGATTTTTTCCGGCCAGGTGTGCAGGTAGCTGCGCGACTTGCCCAGGGCCGCTGCCAGCAATAACTCGGCATCCAGGCGTGCGGTGGGCGAGTCGGGCAGGTCGGCGGCACGCAGCAAGCTGGCAATGATGGTCATTTATTCACCTATCGCTGCCAATTGGTCGGCCTGGTATTCGGCCAGCAACGGCTCGATCACCGCGTCCACGCCACCGGCGAGAATCTCGTCCAGGGAGTAGAGCGTGAGGTTGACCCGGTGGTCGGTGACCCGGCCCTGGGCAAAGTTGTAGGTGCGGATGCGCTCGGAACGGTCGCCCGAACCCACCAGCAACTTGCGCTCGCTGGCAATCGCGTTGGCCGCGGCGCTGGTTTGCTGGTCATTCAGTTTGGCCGACAACCAGGACATGGCCCGCGCACGGTTCTTATGCTGGGAGCGCTCTTCCTGGCATTCCACCACGATGCCCGACGGCAAGTGAGTGATGCGGATCGCCGAGTCGGTCTTGTTGACGTGCTGGCCGCCGGCGCCCGACGAGCGGTAGGTGTCGACCCGCAGGTCCGCCGGGTTGATCTCGATCGCTTCCTGCTCGTCCGGCTCGGGCAACACGGCCACGGTGCACGCCGAGGTGTGGATACGGCCTTGGGATTCAGTCGCCGGCACCCGTTGCACGCGGTGCGCGCCGGACTCGAACTTGAGCTTGCCGTAGACGTTGTCGCCTTCGACCCGCGCGATGACTTCTTTATAGCCGCCGTGCTCGCCCTCGTTCTCGGACAGGATCTCGACCCGCCAGCCGCGACGCTCGGCATAACGCGAATACATGCGGAACAGGTCGCCGGAGAAAATCGCAGCCTCATCGCCGCCGGTGCCGGCGCGAATTTCGAGGAACACGTTGCGCCCGTCGTTAGGGTCCTTGGGCAGCAGCATGCGCTGCAGGTCGCCTTCCAGCTCGACGAGTTTATCCTTGGCCTCGCGGACTTCTTCCACGGCCATTTCGCGCATGTCCGGGTCGCTGTCCTTGAGCAGCGCCTGGGCGCCTTCGAGGTCGGCCTGCACTTTCGTCAGGTGTTTGTAGGTCGACACAATCGGCTCAACTTCGGCGTATTCCTTGGAATAGGCGCGGAATTTGGTCTGATCGGAAATGACCTCGCCGTCGCCAAGCAAGGCGGTCAGTTCTTCGAAACGGTCCTGGAGCACATCCAGTTTATTGAGCAGTGACGCTTTCATTGCGGTTTTTTATCCGAAGAGCTTTCTGACGCGCCCTCACCGAGGGCAAAGAGTTCCTGGGCCATGGCCAGCGCATCGAGGCGGCCTTCGGCAGTCAATTTTTTAAGCTGTACGCTGGGCGCATGGAGCAACTTGTTGGTCAGGCCACGCGCCAATTGCATCAACACCTCTTCGGCACTGCTGCCATTGGCGAGCAGACGCTGGGCCTTGAGCAACTCCTCGTCGCGCAGGCGTTCGCCTTGCTGACGATACGCCTTGAGCACGTCCACCGCCGCCAGTTCGCGCAGGCGCACCATGAAATCGTCGGCGCCGACGCTGACCATTTCCTCGGCCGCCTGGGCAGCGCCCTGGCGACTCTTGAGGTTTTCGGCGACCACTTCGTGCAAATCATCGACGCTATACAGGTAAACGTCGTCCAACTCGCCGACTTCTGGTTCGATATCCCGGGGAACGGCGATATCCACCATGAAAATCGGTTTGTGCTTGCGCAGCTTCAAGGCGCTTTCCACCGCGCCTTTGCCGAGGATCGGCAACTGGCTGGCGGTGGAGCTGATGACGATATCGCTGCGCACCAGCTCGGCCGGGATGTCCGACAGCAGCACCGCATGGGCGCCGAATTGTTCGGCAAGGATGCTGGCGCGTTCCAGGGTACGGTTGGCGACCACGATACGCTTCACACCCAGGTCATGCAGGTGGCGGGCGACCAGGGTGATGGTCTCGCCGGCACCGATCAGCAAGGCCTGGCTGCGCTGCAAATCGCTGAAAATCTGTTTGGCCAGGCTGACGGCGGCAAAGGCCACGGACACCGGGTTTTCACCGATGGCGGTGTCGGTGCGCACCTGCTTGGCGGAATTGAAGGTGGCCTGGAACAGGCGCCCCAGCAGCGGACCGACGGTGCCGGCCTCGCGGGCCACGGCGTAGGCGGACTTCATCTGGCCCAAAATCTGCGGCTCGCCCAACACCAGCGAGTCGAGCCCTGAGGCCACGCGCATCATGTGACGAACTGCCGCATCATCTTCGTGCACATACGCGCTGGCGCGCAGGTCATCCAGATCCAAATGGTGATAATCGGCCAACCAGCGCAGCACCACATCCGCTGAAAGATGTTCCTGCTCTATATAAAGCTCGCTGCGATTGCAGGTCGAAAGGATCGCAGCTTCGCGACTGTCGGTGAGCCGGCAGAGCTGCTGCAAGGCCTCAACCAACTGCTCCGGAGTAAACGCCACGCGCTCGCGGACGTCTACAGTAGCAGTCTTGTGGTTAATACCGAGTGCAAGGAAGGCCATTCAATATCGCTGATGATGTCGGGAAGCCGACAATTGTCCTACTTCGAAAGATCCAGAACAACCACCGTCGTCTATTGTCCTAGTAGCTTGTGCCTATAAAGGCGCCAACTGAGACTCGGTTATGTTTGGCCGAAGGCTTGTGTCATGATGATCCGACCGCAGGTTAGTCGTCCTCTTCCTATATGAATAGATCCTCCGCGTTGCTCCTTGCTTTTGTCTTCCTCAGCGGCTGCCAGGCCATGGCACCCGTGTCGCCGGACGGTACGCCGCCGGTAGAAGACAGCACCCCCGCCCCTGAAAAGCCCAAGGTTTATTCCTCGTTCAGTGAAGAAACGGTGTTCAGCCTGCTGAGCGCGGAGCTGGCCGGCCAACGCAATCGTTTCGATATTGCGCTGGATAACTACGTGACCCAGGCCATCAACACTCAGGACCCGGGCATTTCCGAGCGCGCATTCCGCATCGCCGAGTACCTGGGCGCCGATCAGGCTGCGCTGGACACCTCGCTGATCTGGGCAAAAAACGCACCGGATGATCTGGAAGCTCAACGTGCAGCGGCCATTCAACTGGCGCGCGCCGGGCGCTATGACGACTCCATGGTCTATATGGAGAAAGTCCTGCAGGGCAAGGGCGACACGCATTTCGACTTTCTCGCGCTGTCGGCTGCCGACACCGACCAGGACACGCGCAATGGCCTGATGAAGAGTTTCGACCGCCTGCTGCAAAAACACCCGAAGAACAGCCAGCTGATTTTCGGCAAGGCCTTGCTGCTGCAACAGGATGATGAAGCCGAGGCGGCCCTCAAGCTGCTGGAGCAGAACCCGCCGGAAGATGGCGAGATCGCGCCGATCCTGTTGCGTGCGCGCCTGCTGCAAAATCTCAATCGCGGCAAGGAAGCGATTCCGCTGCTGGAAAAAAGCATCAAGAAGTATCCGGAAGACAAGCGCCTGCGCCTGACTTACGCGCGCACGCTGGTGGAGCAGGACCGTATGGAGGACGCCAAAGTGCAGTTCGCCAACCTGGTCCAGCAATACCCGGACGACGACGAACTGCGTTATTCCCTGGCGTTGGTGTGCCTGGAAGCCAAGGCCTGGGACGAGGCCAAGGGTTATCTGGAAGAGCTGATCCAGCGCGAAAGCCATGTGGACTCGGCGCACCTGAACCTCGGCCGCATTGCCGAAGAGCGCAACGACCCGCAGGCCGCCCTGCTCGAATACGCCCAGGTCGGCCCCGGCAATGACTACCTGCCCGCGCAGTTGCGCCAGGCTGACATCCTGATGAGCAACGGCCGCACCGATGAGGCGGAAAAGCGCCTGGCCGCCGCCCGCGATGCCGAACCGGACTACGCAATCCAGCTGTACCTGATCCAGGCCGAGACCTTGTCGGCCAACAATCAGGGCGAGCGCGCCTGGAAAGTATTGCAACAGGCCTTGCTGCAATTCCCCGACGATTTGAATTTGCTCTACACCCGCGCCATGCAAGCGGAAAAACGCAATGACCTGACGCAGATGGAAAAAGACCTGCGCCTGATCATCAAGCGCGATCCGGACAATGCCATGGCCCTGAATGCCCTGGGTTACACCTTGTCCGACCGCACCACGCGTTACGCCGAAGCCAAGGTACTGATCGAGCAAGCCCACAAGCTCAACCCGGAAGACCCGGCCGTGCTCGACAGCCTGGGGTGGGTAAATTACCGCCTGGGCAACCTGGACGAGGCTGAACGCTTGCTGCGCCAGGCGCTGGAACGCTTCCCCGACCAGGAAGTCGCCGCCCACCTGGGCGAAGTGCTCTGGGCCAATGGCAAGCAACGCGAAGCCCGACAAATCTGGGAAAAATTCCTCAAGGAACAACCCGAAAGCCCTATCCTGCGCGGCACCATCAAGCGCCTGACCGGATCCGAGACCCTTTAAGCTTATGTCCTTGCGCCACGTTATTGTTTTCAGTTTGATCGCCCTGCTCGCCGGTTGCGCGGGCTTCGGTTCCCGTGAATCCGTTGAAGGCCAGGGCAACCCGGCGCAATGGCAACAACACAAAGACCAACTCAGCAGCATCGACGGCTGGCAGATCGAGGGCAAGGTAGGGGTTCGCGCGCCGAAGGACTCGGGCAGCGGCACCTTGTTCTGGCTGCAGCGCCAGGATTATTACGACATTCGCCTGTCCGGCCCGCTGGGCCGAGGCGCAGCCCGCCTGACCGGACGACCGGGGCAAGTAAGCCTGGAAGTGGCTAACCAGGGCCGCTATGAAGCAACGTCGCCGGAAGAACTGCTCGAACAACAGATCGGCTGGAAGCTGCCCGTCTCGCACCTGGTGTGGTGGGTGCGTGGTCTGCCGGCGCCCGACAGTAAAAGCCGCTTGAGCCTCAATGGCGACAGTCGCCTGGCCACCCTGGAACAGGATGGCTGGCGGGTCGAATATCTCAGCTACGTGGAACAGGGCGGCTATTGGCTGCCTGAGCGCATCAAGCTGCATGGCACCGATCTGGACGTCACGCTGGTAATCAAGGACTGGCAACCGCGCAAGCTGGGGCAATAAACGTGTCTGTTCTGGAAAAGCGCAAATTAGTCCTGCCCTCCCCGGCCAAGCTCAATCTGATGCTGCACATTCTCGGTCGCCGTGAAGACGGTTATCACGAGTTGCAAACGCTGTTTCAATTTCTCGACTACGGCGATGAACTGACCTTCGCCGTGCGCGACGATGGCGTGATCCGCCTGCACACTGAATTCGAAGGCGTGCCCCACGACAGCAACCTGATTGTGAAGGCCGCAAAAAAACTTCAGGCGCAATCCGGTTGCGCCCTCGGCATCGACATCTGGATCGATAAAATTTTGCCCATGGGCGGCGGCATCGGTGGCGGCAGCTCAAATGCCGCGACCACATTGCTCGGCCTGAACCACTTGTGGCAGCTCGGCTGGGGCCTTGATCGCCTGGCCGCGCTGGGCCTGACGCTGGGCGCCGACGTCCCGGTTTTCGTGCACGGGCACGCGGCTTTTGCCGAGGGCGTGGGCGAGAAACTCAGCCCCGAATACCCCGATGAGCCGTGGTATGTCGTGCTTGTTCCGCAAGTATCTGTAAGTACAGCAGAAATTTTTTCAGATCCGCTGTTGACACGTAACTCTTTGCCCATTAAAGTGCGCCCCGTTCCCAAGGGAAACAGTCGAAATGACTGCTTACCGGTTGTAGCAAGGCGTTATCCAGAGGTACGTAACGCTTTGAATTTGTTAGGTAAATTTACCGAAGCAAAATTAACCGGAACTGGAAGTTGTGTGTTTGGGGGCTTCCCAAGCAAAGCTGAAGCTGATAAAGTCTCGGCCCTTCTTACAGAGACCCTTACAGGGTTTGTAGCAAAGGGAAGCAACGTTTCGATGTTGCATCGCAAGCTGCAAAATCTGCTCTAAAAGGAATCGAGTACTGGGTACTCGTTGCAACAGATACAGGGGCGTCGCCAAGCGGTAAGGCAGCAGGTTTTGATCCTGCCATGCGTTGGTTCGAATCCAGCCGCCCCTGCCATTTTCCTATACTCATCCAGGTTACCCTCAGCCTCTAGGTACTGCGCGTGTCCAAGATGATGGTCTTTACGGGGAACGCCAACCCCGATCTGGCTCGACGTGTCGTACGTCAGCTGCATATCCCTCTCGGTGACATCTCTGTCGGTAAATTCTCCGACGGCGAAATTACAGCCGAGATCAATGAAAACGTTCGCGGTAAAGACGTCTTCATTATTCAGCCGACCTGCGCTCCGACCAACGATAACCTGATGGAACTCGTCGTGATGGCTGATGCCTTCCGCCGCTCCTCAGCGACTCGAATCACAGCTGTAATCCCTTACTTTGGTTATGCCCGTCAGGATCGCCGTCCGCGTTCCGCACGTGTGGCTATCAGCGCGAAAGTCGTGGCTGACATGCTGACCGTGGTAGGCATCGACCGTGTTCTCACGGTTGACCTGCACGCTGACCAAATTCAGGGTTTCTTCGATATCCCGGTAGATAACATCTACGGCTCCCCAGTATTGGTGGATGACATCGAAGACCAGCGCTTTGAAAACCTGATGATCGTGTCCCCGGACATTGGTGGCGTCGTGCGTGCACGGGCTGTTGCCAAATCCCTGGGCGTGGATCTCGGGATCATCGACAAACGCCGTGAGAAAGCCAATCACTCTGAAGTGATGCACATCATTGGTGATGTCGAAGGGCGTACCTGTATTCTGGTTGATGACATGGTCGACACCGCCGGCACCCTGTGCCACGCGGCGAAAGCCCTGAAAGAGCACGGTGCGGCTAAAGTCTTCGCCTACTGCACACACCCTGTGCTGTCGGGCCGAGCGATCGAGAACATCGAGAATTCCATGCTGGACGAACTGGTGGTGACTAACACCATCCCGTTGTCCGCAGCTGCTCAAGCCTGTTCGCGTATCCGTCAGTTGGATATCGCACCGGTAGTTGCCGAAGCGGTTCGCCGTATCAGCAACGAAGAATCGATCAGCGCGATGTTCCGTTAAGGGTCAAACCTTACGAAACCTCCCACTGACGAAAAGCGCCCCGCCCCAGCATACTGCCGGGGCGGGGCTTTTTTGCCCATATCGCCTTTAGCGCTGGTCGCAAACGCTAGGGCGAATGTGGTTATTTTGGAGATACAACATGAACGATTTTACTCTGAATGCTGAAGCGCGTTCCGACCTGGGGAAAGGTGCGAGCCGCCGCCTGCGTCGTCTCGCAAGCCTGGTTCCAGCTGTAGTTTACGGTGGCGACAAAGCCCCTGAATCCATCAGCATGCTGGCCAAGGAAATCGCCAAACTGCTGGAAAACGATGCGGCCTACAGCCACATCATCGAGCTGAACGTTGGTGGCAAGAAGCAGAACGTCATCATCAAGGCACTGCAACGTCACCCAGCTAAAGGCCACGTACTGCACGCTGACTTCATTCGCGTTGTAGCCGGTCAAAAACTGACCGCTATCGTGCCTGTGCACTTTGTTGGTGAAGAAGCTCCAGTCAAGAAAGGCGGCGTTGTTTCCCACACTGCCACCGAGCTGGAAGTAACCTGCCTGCCGAAAGACCTGCCTGAGTTCATCGAAGTCGACCTGTCGGCTGCTGAAATCGGCACCATCATCCACCTGTCCGACCTCAAAGCCCCTAAAGGCGTTGAGTTCGTTGCACTGGCTCACGACGACGACAAGGCTGTTGCCAACGTCCACGCGCCACGTGTAGTAGCAGAAGATGAAGAAGGCGAAACCGCTGCAGAGTAATTTTCTCTGTAACGTCGGAGCTTGAGGAAACATCGCGGACCGGAACGTAGCGAGAAAGCGGGCGATAACGCGAAGTTTATCTCTGGATAAGTTAGCGCCTGTCGTCCACTTTCGCCGCACACTGATTGCGGCGATGTTATTCACAACTCCAAAGGAAGGGCCCCTGTCGTGACTGCCATTAAACTGATCGTTGGCCTGGGAAATCCAGGCGCCGAATACGAACAGACCCGGCATAACGCGGGGGCCCTTTTTGTTGAGCGTATCGCGCACGCCCAAGGTGTGAACCTTGCGGCCGATCGCAAATATTTTGGCCTGACCGGGCGCTTTTCGCACCAGGGTCAGGATGTTCGTCTGCTGATTCCCACCACCTACATGAACCGCAGCGGCCAGGCCGTCGCGGCGCTTGCGGGCTTCTTCCGGATCAAACCCGAGGAAATCCTGGTGGCCCATGACGAACTGGACCTGCCACCCGGCGTTGCCAAGCTCAAGCTGGGCGGCGGGCATGGCGGGCACAACGGCCTGCGCGACATCATCGCGCAGTTGGGCAATCAGAATAATTTTTACCGTCTGCGGCTTGGCATTGGCCACCCAGGCGTTGCCAGTATGGTTTCAAATTTCGTCCTGGGTCGTGCGCCACGCGCCGAACAGGAAAAACTCGATGCCAGCATCGATTTTGCCCTCGGCGTGCTGCCGGATATCTTCGCCGGTGAATGGAACCGTGCGATGAAAAACCTGCACAGCCAGAAGGCCTGACTCTTACCGAGGGGAAACACCATGGGATTCAATTGCGGCATCGTCGGCCTGCCCAACGTCGGCAAATCCACCCTGTTCAACGCCTTGACCAAGTCCGGTATTGCGGCGGAGAACTTCCCCTTCTGCACCATCGAACCCAACAGCGGCATCGTGGCCATGCCTGACCCGCGCCTGCAGGAACTGGCGGCCATCGTCAATCCAAAGCGCATCCTGCCGACCACCATGGAATTCGTCGACATCGCGGGCCTGGTAGCCGGCGCGTCAAAAGGTGAAGGCCTGGGCAACAAGTTCCTGGCCAACATCCGTGAGACCGATGCCATCGCCCACGTGGTCCGCTGCTTTGAAGACGAGAACGTGATTCACGTCTCCAACAGCGTCGACCCGAAACGCGACATCGAAATCATCGACCTGGAACTGATCTTCGCCGACCTCGACAGCTGCGAAAAACAACTGCAGAAAGTCGCGCGTAACGCCAAGGGCGGCGACAAGGAAGCAGTGGTCCAGAAAGGCCTGTTGGAGCAGTTGATCGCTCACTTCACCCTGGGCAAACCGGCACGCAGCCTGATGAAGAGCATGAATGCCGACGAAAAGGCAGTCATCAAGGGCTTCCATCTGCTGACCACCAAGCCAGTGATGTACATCGCCAACGTCGCTGAAGATGGCTTCGAGAATAACCCGCTGCTCGACGTGGTCAAGGCCATCGCCGAGGAAGAAGGCGCGATCGTGGTGCCGGTGTGCAACAAGATCGAAGCAGAAATCGCCGAACTGGATGACGGCGAAGAGAAAGACATGTTCCTCGAGGCCCTGGGCCTGGAAGAGCCTGGCTTGAACCGTGTGATCCGTGCGGGCTACGAAATGCTGCACCTGCAGACCTACTTCACCGCCGGTGTCGAAGAAGTCCGTGCCTGGACCGTCAAGGTCGGCGCCACTGCCCCGCAGGCTGCCGGCGTGATCCACACCGACTTCGAAAAAGGTTTCATCCGCGCCGAAGTGATCGCCTACAACGACTTCATCCAGTACAAGGGTGAAGCCGGCACCAAGGAAGCCGGTAAATGGCGTCTGGAAGGCAAGGAATATATCGTCAAGGACGGCGACGTGATGCACTTCCGTTTCAACGTGTAAGCATTATCTGCGGTTCACGTCGCAACTAAAAAAGCCGATGCAGTGCATCGGCTTTTTTGTGGGCAACAAGTACACATACTGACAACAAACTTATACATGTGTCTTTGATTATAAGATTCCTCCTACTGACTACCCCGCAGAAAGAAATAAACCCGAAACCATCTAACTTATCCTACAGCGCCTGCGCAAGTTCCTACTTTAACGCAGGAAGAAAAAACTTATGCTTTCCATTCTACTGAACCGCGCCTGCTGACTCTTTCTCAATAGCGCACAGCGATAATGGAGCACCCTTTCGATGTCGGCCGCGCCTCTCGGGAAAAATGAAACGGATATCTCATTGATCGAAAGCCCGGATATTGAAAGTACGCTCGTTAGCACAGCGTCTCTCAGTATTGACATATTGCTATTGGGTGAAACCGGCACGGGCAAGGATACCTTGGCCCAACGAATCCATAACCTGTCAGGGCGGCGAGGTAACTTTGTTGCCGTGAACTGCGCAGCCATTCCGGAGAGTCTTGCAGAAAGCCAGTTGTTCGGTGTCAACAGCGGCGCCTATACGGGAGCGCTGCAATCGCGGGCCGGGGTTGTCGAAGCCGCTCACTTGGGCACCCTTTATCTCGATGAGATCGACAGCATGCCATTGAGCATGCAAGCCAAGCTGCTGCGCGTACTGGAAACGCGTGGGGTGGAGCGCCTGGGCTCAACCCGGTTCATCCCTGTGGACATGCGCGTTATTGCGTCGGCCCAGCAATCGCTGCTGGCAATGGTCGAGCAAGGCACCTTCCGACGCGACTTGTACTTTCGCCTGAATGTCGTCAGCTTCCAACTGCCAGCCCTGCGAGACCGACGCGAGCGGATCATTCCGCTGTTCCTGGGGATGATCCAGCAGGAAGCCGACCTCTTCAAATGCCCTGCCCCAACGCCGCCCGGTGAATTGCTGCAGCAATTGCTATGTCATTCCTGGCAAGGCAATGTTCGCGAATTGCGCTCTTCAGCCAAACGGTTCGTCCTGGGCCTGCCACCGCTTTCACCGCCGATACTCGACGCCCATGCCCATGAAATGAGCCTGAAGGCACGGTTGCAGCAGATTGAAAAAGCACTGATTGAAGAGTCGCTGCGACGTAACGACCACTGTGTCGATAGCGTGGCAGTTGAGCTGAAGGTCGCCAAGCGCACCCTCTATTACCGGATGAAACAACTCGACGTACAGCTGGGATAAAGGGCTTGGACGTCACGACGGAAATGTCTGCTATCAAGTAATGCAAATAGAAAAATATTTATACACACCCCTCCCCCGTGAAAGTTGGAACGTTTTATGTCTCGTCAGCCACAGACACAACGAACGATTTCAATGTCGTTCACAAAAGAGCGATAGCGATCAGCCGTTATCCAATTTTATCTAAAGTTCATGAGGTGGAATCATGGCAATACCTGGCTTACCGAGCCCACAAGAAGGGGCTATTAAGGCAACCCAAGAGGGAAAGGAATGGGATGGCGTGAAAAACGCCCAAGACGATAGGAAAGCCGCTGCATTCAACGCCGCGGCTGCCCTTAACAAAAAGATCAACTACTAGGTAGATCAAGCCTTCTCAACTCGCCCGTTGAGAGGGCTTTTACTTAACGTGGGTCACCCCACTCGATACTTTCGATAGAGGGACATATGTTCATCACCCACGCAGACCTCACAACGAACGGAAAGATAAACACAGGGGCGGGCACACCTGCTGAGAGTCACAGCGCCTATGACAGCAATTTTTTTATGGCCGAAATGAGCAAGACCGATCAGCCAGATAAAAGAAGTCCCCGCGCCGTAGCCTCTACCGATTCAGCCTGGCACCTCGGTGAATCGTCGGAAATATCGAACCGTGTCTCCAAAGGGTTCCGGGACGCCAGCAAGAATAAGCGTATGGACGAGCTCCCCATAGCGCTTGTTGAAGCGCATGTGCAGGTGACCGCGCAAATCAAGGCAGTCGGCGCAATCGCAAAAGCCTGCGACAAAATTTCAAGCATGGGGTAGATGCATGTACCGCCGCCTAAGCACCCTGTTATTTTTCTCATTGGCGCTCTCGCTCACCGGTTGTGGTGAGAGCGTAGAGCTCCATCGCAATATTTCCGAACAGGAAGCCAATGAAGTCATCGCGGAACTGGCAGACAAACAGATCCGTGCCCAAAAGATTCCGGGGAAAGACGGCGTCGCTGTGCGCGTCAAGGCAAGTGACATCAATCGCGCCGTTCGTACCCTGGACGCCGCCGGGCTGCCCAAGGTTGCACGCTCGACCCTGGGCGAGATCTTTCGCAAGGAAGGGGTCATCTCTACCCCACTTGAAGAGCGTGCGCGGTACATCTATGCACTGTCACAAGAACTGGAAGCGACCCTGTCCAATATTGACGGGGTACTCGTCGCACGGGTGCATGTGGTGTTGCCTGAGCGAATAGCACCCGGAGAGCCCGTACAACCGGCATCCGCCTCGATATTCATCAAGCACGACCCGCGACTGGAGCCCGACAATATCAATGCGCGCGTGCGCAGGTTGGTGGCCAGCAGCATCCCAGGCATGGCCTCAGCCATCGACAATACAACCAAGCTGACCGTTGTTTTCGTACCGGCTGCGGCCTACATAGAAAAGCAGCAGCTTGCCTATTTCGGCCCTTTCCTGGTGCCGGAACAAGATCGTGGTACCTGGCTTATCATCACGCTCGCGCCCCTGCTCGCGCTCTTGCTGGGTGCTGGCGCCTGGCTGGCCTGGCGCCGCAGGGTAAGGCAGCCTTCGGCACCGAAGCCTGAGATGGCACACGCTCATGAGTGATGATCTCAGCTGGGTGAAATGGTGGGCCTGCCCGTGGCAGAGCGCCCACATCGACTGGCTGACGCACACCGGTTTTGTAGAAACAGCGGCGCTTTCCCGCTGCCATCACGTCCGGGCGAGCAACCTGTTCGGCATCACCCCCGAACTTCCACCGCCCATGTCCGCGACCTTGCTGCAGCTGGTGCGGACAAGCTCGCAACAACGGGACCTCATACTCACGCTGGTGAATGAGGTCTACAACACGCCGCACGACAGTCGATTGAGTCAAGGCTTGCTGCTTTGGTGCCAGCGCCTGGCCAAAGCGCTGCCACCCGGCCCGGCAACGTTGAGTATCGACGACCCCTTGCACTATCTGCGCGCGTGGGTCACACCCGCCATATGGCAGCGGTTGCGCTTGAGCTTTGCCCACCAGAGGGTGCTGGAATTGGAGCAGCACCCCAAGCTTGAGGACGCTCACGGGCGCCTGGATATTCTGTGGCAAGCCGCTATTTGGCGTGCAACCTCCACCTCCATAGACGGTGCGCTGCGCGCCTCCCGCGAGATATCCAATCATGTTTTGCACCCATAAAATCGAGCTGCATGCCCGCTCTCACGACCTGTCGACAGCCTTGATTCCTCGGGAAATGCTTGCCGAACACACCCAGGCCCGGCACATCCTTGAACAAGCCGAAACCCAGGCACAGGCGCTCATACGCCAAGCCGAAGGCCAGTGCGAGGACATACTGGAAAGTGCAAGCAATGAGTTCTGGCAGCGCGCCAACTCACAACTTCAGCGCTGGGAGTCGGAACGACAAGCGATGTTCGACCAATTGGAAACGGCCGCCAGCTCAGTCATCAACACGGCTATCCGAAGCTTGCTGGAAGAGACCGTACCCGCTCAACGCCTTACGGTACTGCTCAATAAGCTGTTAGCGGCGCAACTCCCGACGGTCGAGGCGAACTTGCTGTGCAATCCATCGGACCGCGAACATGTCGAGCAATGGCTGAGCATGCACTGTGATGTGCCATGGGCGCTGCGCGCCGAGGACGGGCTTGCCGCCAGGTCGTTGATTCTTGAAACGGAAGATGGCGGGTTTCACGTCAACTGGACTGATGCCGTCAACAACCTGGTGATCATCCCTCCCGAAGGTCGGAACAAGTAGCAACGCTTTTGGTATTTTTTTCTTAACAAATTAATCCCGGGAGGGAACCGGTCATTCATTGGGTGCCACACAGGAGTAGAACCCCCACTGGAGTTAGTACGATGAATAGTGACGCCCGCTTTCTTCCCGATCTCTACAGGCAGCAAGCCCGTTCCGATAGAGTTTCCAAGCAAATCGATGAGGAGATTGCAAACGGGGGGGGAGATGAAGAACTCTCAATGGCCTTCGACAAAATTTTCCAGGAGAGGATCAAAGAGGGGGTCAGATATACGGTGATCGGATCCTACGTGAGCTACCACCACGCCAATGTCAAAAGCGCGATAAATGTCGTTTAGTGCCGCTCAGCACTCTCTGGATGACTGTTTGAGTCGCCGCAGGCAGCGCTTTCAGATGTTAGGTCAACGTGATGCGCGACCCATGGCCCCGTCCAAACCAAAAAACTCCGTTGCAGTCCTGCTGTTTTCTCGGTCAGTCCAGCCCGCCACAGCGCCTGCTGAAAGCCCTGGAATCCCTTTTCAACCAACGCGAAACCTGGCGTGGCATCACCGCGCGCCTGACTAAGGCTGGGTGCGATTTGCAGCCCACTCCCCTCCGTACGCTACCGCACTGAAACAGAGAACTTGTCATGTATAGCAAGATCAACAAGCACTCCGGCTTGCGCGTAAACGCGCCTGCCGCCCTGCTAAAACGTGCTCACTTGCGCTGTTTGCTCGCGCTGCCCTTGTTGTTGGCGCCGCTGCACAGCCCCCTTGCCGCCATTCCTCCCGAGTGGAAAAACACCGCCTACGCCTATGAAGCAGAGCATAAGCCCCTGCGCGATGTATTGGAGGACTTTGCCCAGACGTTCGGCACCCAACTGCAAGTGGACGGCCTCCTGGACGGGATAGTCAATGGCAAGATACGCGCCAATACCCCCCAGTCAATGCTCGACAGGCTGGCGGTGGAACACCGTTTCCAGTGGTACTTGTACAACAACACCCTCTATATCAGCACCCTGGACCTGCAAGAGTCCGCACGCCTGGAAGTCTCTGCCGAGACCGTCGCCGACCTCAAGCGGGCCTTGACCGATATCGGCTTGCTCGACAGCCGTTTCGGCTGGGGTGAACTGCCTGATGATGGGGTGGTACTGGTCTCTGGTCCCAAGCGTTACATCGACCAGATCAAGCAATTCAGCAGCCAGCGTAAAACCGCCGACGAAAAGCAGAGCGTACTCAGCTACCCGCTGAAGTTCGCCAACGCAGCGGATCGCCAAATCGACTATCGGGGCGAAAAGCTGACTATCCCGGGTGTTGCCAGCATGCTGAAGGGGCTATTGGAACCGGGGACAGCGACCAGCAGTTCGGCGTTTGCCGCGCGCGCCTCGTCCTCACAGCCCTCCCCTGTCACTGCGAACATTGCTCGTTTGAATAACCCTCTGCTAGGACAAATGCTGGGGCAAACAGGAGGCGCCGCGCAGTTGGAAAGCGGTGCGACGCTCACCCCTCGCGCACCCGTGTCCAGAGGCAGAATCCGGGTCGAAGCCGATGTACGCAACAACGCCGTGTTGATCTATGACCTGCCAGAGCGCCAGGCGATGTACCGCGAACTGATTACCCAGCTCGACGTGGCGCGCAAGCTGGTGGAAATCGACGCAATCATCCTGGATATAGAGCGCACTCAATTACGCGAATTCGGGGTCACCTGGGGCTTCCAGAACAGTCGCTTCCGTGGCGGCGTGAACATGGCGCCGGGTAACGCATCGCAAGTGTCGATCGCAAACCGGGACCGCTTCTTTGCCGATATACGTGCACTCGAGCAACGCGGCCTCGCCACCATGGTGTCAAACCCCTCGGTCCTCACCCTGGAAAACCAGCCGGCGGTGATTGATTTCAACCGGACCCAGTACCTCACCGCAGGCAATGAGGTCGCGACCATCCTGCCCATCACCGTCGGTACCAGTTTCCAGGTGGTGCCCAGGGTGACTACCAGCCGCGGCCTGCATCAGGTGCACCTTGCAGTGGATATCGAAGATGGTAATTTCGATGAGTCCAACCCGGATCGCAACGGTCCGGATGTACGCCGGGGCAAGGTCAGCACCCAGGCGGTCATCGCGGAAAAACGCTCATTGGTGGTAGGTGGCTTCCATGTGACCGAAAGCACTGACAAACGCAGCAAGGTTCCGCTGCTGGGTGACATCCCGCTGCTGGGCAAAGCGCTTTTTTCCTCCTCCGAACGCCAGAACAACCGCCGCGAACGCCTGTTTATCCTGACCCCACGCGTAATGGGCGATCAAGCTGACCCTTCACGTTATTTGCCGCAGGAAGATCAGGCGGAGCTTCAGGCCGCTCTCAAACCATTGGCGCGGCGTTATGCCGAACATCAGCCAGTGATCAAGCGCAGTGACATCACGGGCACGCTGGCTCGTCTAGTGTCCGGCGAAGTGCCCCTGGCCTTCAAGGCGGCCCCCATGCCTCTGGGCCTGGGCACCCTGTGCAACACGCGTGAACTGCTGGCAATGAACACCGAACGCAGCCAGTGGTATGCCGGCCCGGAGTTCAATGTGGCGGTGGTGGTGCTGCGTAACCAGTTCAAGCGCAATGTGCGTATCGACGAAAAGGAATGCAGCAATTCGCAAACCCTGGCCGTCACCGTGTGGCCGCGCGCCTGGCTCAAACCGGGTGAAGAAGCCGAGGTATTTATCGCCATGCGCCCGGTGGTGAAAGATGAACACATCGGTGTTCCGCGCCCCTCCCTGATCACTCCAGCCAAGAAGGCCACGCCATGAAACACCCCTTGTTGTGCGTCACCCTGATCAGCACAGTGCTGCTCATCGCCGGCTGCACCCCGACGTGCAAGGGCGACTCCTGCTCACGCCCGCAAGCGACCAAGGATCAAATGGTGATCTGGTGGCCACCGCAGATGCGCGTCGAGCCTGGCCCTTCCGGGGAACGCGCGGACTACCAGACGATATCGCTGGAGCGATGAGCCTTGGCGAACAGCCTGGCGATCAACGTCAGGCTGTTCGCCGCGCCAGGCACTGATCAGCGCAGCTCGAGCTCCGGCAGCTGCAGGGTTTCACGCTTGGTTTCGTCATCAAGTTCACGCAGCGTGCGATAAATCAGCGCCACGGCCTGCAAGGTTTCGCGCGGGATATTCGTCCCGAGTTTATGGGTGTAGAGCGTGCGAGCCAGCCACACGCACTGGATGACCGGCACCTCGGCGGCCTTCGCTCGCTGGATCAATGTGCGGGCATCTGCGTCCGTGCCCTTGCTGATCAGTATCGGCAGTGGTGTCTTACCGGGGCGGTAATACAACGCGACGGCAAAGTGCGTGGGGTTGACCACCAGCATGTCGGATTCTTCCAGCTTGGGCAGCTTGGCCTTGGGTTCCTCGTTGGCCAATTGATAAGCCAACGAGCGACGCTGCCCCTTCACATGGGGGTCGCCCTCCATGTTCTTGTACTCCTGGACAACCTCGACCTGGGTCATGCGCATGCGCTTGGCAAAAAAGTGCTTTTGCATCGCTAGGTCAATCAGCGCCAGCACCAGCAGAAGCCCCAGGCAGGCGTGCAGCAAGTGGCGAAACAGGCTGATCAGCGCAATGATGTAGCTCTGCAGATCAGTGGTGGCCAGGTTGATCAACGCGCCCAACGAGGGCCTGATCACCACGTACAACACCACGCCCAGGAGCACCGCCTTGGCAATGCTCAGCAGCAGGTTGATGACCGACTGGGCAGAAAACATTTGCTTGAGCTGATTGAGCGGGTTGATGCGGTTGAAATCGAGCTTCAACGTCTCCGGGGCAAACAGAAACCCGATCTGCATCCAACTGCCGATCAGCTTCATGATGATCGCCACCCCGACCATCAACAGGGCAAACGCGAAAAACATCACCAGCCCTTCAAACAGCACTTCTTCCAGCGCGCGTGCAAATGGCTGGCTCATGCTCGACATGGGCAACATCATCAGTTGCTGGAAGCGTTGCATACTGCTTTCGGCGGCATACAACGCAATTTCACTGATGGCCGTCAGCACCAGTAACTTGCCCACATCCTGGCTTTGGGAAACCTGCCCTTTCTTGCGTTGATCGCGCAGCTTCTTGGCTGACGCCGGGTGCTTTTTTTCACCTGAGTCACTCATAAGGGCGAGACCTTGAACATCAGCTCGAGTGAGTGTTTAAGGTCATCCAGCAGGCTCAAGCGTCCGACGATCAGGTCCTGGAGCAGCGCGAAATACAACAGCAAAATACCAATACCCGCCAGTGACTTGACCGGTGGCGCCAACGAACTCACTTGCAGTTGCTGGCTGTAAACCCCCAGCAACGCAATGCCGAATTCAAGAAACAACAGCACCGCAATAAAGGGCGCAACGTAAAGCATCATGTGAGTAAAGGTATCGCCGAGTATGCCAAGGAAAATACCGAAACCATTGACTGCCGGCATCGGCATCCAGGCTGTCGCGGGCCATATCAGGTAACTGTCCCAGATTACCTGGGTGAGCACGCTAAGCCCCAGCACGGCGATCAACAGGTAAATCACCAATTGTTTGAATAGATGCCCGACAGGCGTCGCGTCCGGCCCCAGCGAAGGGTTGAGTTGCCCACCCGCCAACGCGCCTCGCTGGTTGTCCAGCAGCGCGCCGACCGCCTCGAACATCCAGAACGGCATGGCCAGCAAGACGCCGAGTAAAATGCCCAGGGCCGCCTCCTTGAGCACCAGCCCGCTGATCATCAACGCCGAGTACTCCTCGGCCACCAGCACCGCATGGATGCCTGGTGCCGGAATCAACGCCATGACCATCACCACGACGTGCCGCAGCATGCCGCGTATATGTTGGAACAGGAACGCGGGCACCAAAATGGCACAGGGATAAATGCGCGCCATGCCCACCACCAGGCTGGATAAATACTCAAGATAAATCAGCACGCGTGTTCCCTCAGTTCAATGCCGAGCGGGCGATCATTTCGAACATCAGGTTGATCAGTTGAATCAACTCCACGCCGATCCAACGGCCGGTCAAGATCAGCGTGATACCTACCGCAACCAGCTTGACGCCAAAGGGCAACGTCTGGTCCTGGACCTGCATCAAGGCTTGTACCAGGGACGTCAGCACGCCGACGATCACCGCCACGATCAGCGGCGGCGCCGACAGCACCACCACCAGCAGCATGCCCTGTTTGAACAGTACGATCGGTTCCATAGGGCGCTCAGAGGTAAGAAAGGAACAGGCTATCGAGCAACCGCGACCAACCGGAAACCATCACGAACAACAACAGTTTGAGTGGCAGGGAAATGGTCATGGGCGAAACCATTTGCATCCCCAGGGCCAGTAGCAGGTTCGACACGATCAGATCGATGACGATGAACGGAATGTAGATCAGGAAGCCGATCTCGAACCCTGCCTGCAACTGCGACAGCACAAAGGAGGGGACCAACAGGACCAGGTCATCGCGCTGGGTGCTTTGCGCCATTTCAGGCGGCCACATACGCGCGGTGTTTTCCAGCATGTGTGTCAGCACGTCCGGGTCAGTATTGCGCTTCATAAACGCACGTAACGGCTGTATGGCAACAAGCCCCGTGCCTTGAAGCGTCTGAACGCTGCTCATGTCCAGGGGCGAGTGCTCGAGGGTCCGGGCGATCTCGTAACCCACCGGCGCCATGACAAACAGCGTGGCAGCCAGCGCGATGCCATTGATTGCCATACTCGGCGGAACCTGCTGAACGCCTATGGCGTTGCGCGTGATCATCAACACAATGACGATCTTCAAGAATGCCGTGCACACGACCAACAACATCGGCAATAAGGACAACGCGCCAAAAAACAGCGCCAGGACAACGGGGTCAACGCCCTGGAATATCATCGGGAAAAAACCACGCGCGACAATTGCAGTCCGAGGCGCCCATCCACTTCCACCAATTGCCCCTGGCCAATGGATCGGTCGCCGTAATACAGGCCGGCCATGCCGGGCGCATACCCGGTGATGCCCAGCACGGCACCGGGTGCCAGATTGCGTAATTCACCCAAAGTCAGGTTCAGGGCACCACAGCGCACGGTCAGCGCCATGCTCAACTCATCGAAGGGCTCGCGCCCGAATACATCGACTACCGGTTGGTCCGACTCGGCCCCCGTGTACTCTTCCATCATGAAATCTTCGTCCACGGACGTTTCCTCGATCGAAATAAGGTTCAGGCACAATCGCCCGGATTCATCGTCAATACGCCCTTGCAAACGACGCCCTGCGATAGGCAGGTAGCCATCGCCGTGCGCATCGAAAAAAGCCTGTTCGAGCATCAGCACATCGCCGGCACGCAGGCCGCGCAGCTGCGTAATGGGCAGACTCAAGCGCCCCAGGGTCACCCCCATGGACACCGCAAACGTCGCGGGTAACGGGTCGGCCTTGGCCTGCCACGGGCCGGCCGCACACAACGCCAGCAGGCTTTGCGGGGCGAGCCACAGGTAGCCCGCGACTCTGGACGGGCCCAACGTCACCGTGAAGCGGCAGCCGAAGTTCAATTTCTGAGGAGCAGGCAGCAGCCGCAAGTGCCCGAACAGCGCCTGCAGCTGCGGGCTCAAATGATGCTGGAACAGCTCCCAGATCCACGACTGCGGGTCATTGCCGGTCTCTGCCAGGGGCACCGGGCATTCGCTCATCAGGCTGAGCAGCGGCCCGGGTTCGGCGAACGCCAGCACTCCGCACGCGCTGTCGAAAAACAAAGGGCGAACACCCGCGGGAGCGCGGCCGGGCTCGAGCAACAACACGCCCTCCTGATCGGCAACCCGAAAAGGCAAACGCAAGCCGCGGCCCAGGCGCTGCAACGCCGCCGCCCTGTCCGCCACCACCGATGGCAGTATCAAAGGCGTGATCATGTGCGGCCCACAAGATGGATATCCACTGGCTGGCCCAACGCTTCGGCGAGCCCGTCCTGGCAGCGTTTCCTGACGTCGCCGAGCCACTGCGCCGTACGCGCCTCTTCGGCATCCAGCTCAACGCTCCAGGCGCTCGCGCCCTTTTCGACACGGGCATTGATGCGCCCCAGCCGCGGCAGGTAAAGCACCGCTTGCAGGGGCCACTGTGCGCTGACCTGTATGCGAGGCGCCAACTGCGCGGTCAGAGCTTCGATCATCGCTTTATCAGCCGATGCCTTGGGCCCCGACAAGCCGGAAGCGAAGCCGCCTTCATTATCATCATCAGAGGCGAACAGCTGGGCGAACAAACGTCCATGTTCCCAGGGCACTACCCCTGCCGCATTGGGCTCACGGTCTTCACGGGGCTGGCGCACAGGGGCTGCATCAGGTTTGCTCACAGGTTCTTGCTTCATTCTCTTCCTGCACCAGTAACCGGGATAATTCCCAAAGTTTTTCAACCTCGCGCAAACAGCGAGTGGCCTGCTTCTGCGCACTGTCGATGTGGATCACTTGCTGCTCCTGCTGCCCGTGCAATGCATGCAACTGTGCTTCGTCGCGCTGCGTACTGGCGGATAACGAGCGCTCCTGGGTACCCCAGGATTTGAGCTGCTGAAACGACAGCACTTGCCCTTGATGCTTGCTCAATAGCGCCGCAGCTTCCTCGGCTTCCTGCAGCCGGGTTTGCTCCAGGACCTGATGGGCCTGTTCAACCTGCACTTGCAGCGCGCGCTGATGCCGTTTGGCTTCACTCAACGCGCGCTCGGCCCGGTCCGCCCGATGTTTGCGCAGACGCCGCAAGGTCTCCAATTCAGAAAGGAACATGGCCGGTCAGCTCCGCCAGTTGATTCAGGGTTCCATCCATCGGTGACGGTTCACGCAAGTCCTGGCGCAGAAACCCATCCACCGCCTGGCGGCTGTCCACCGCCAGGTCGGTCAGGGCATCACTGCCAGGCTGGTATTCACCCAACTTGAGCATCAGCTCGATCTGCTGGTACGCCGACAACAGCCGTCGCAGCGCCGTGCCCGCCTGGATATGCTCGGGCGTGGCGACGTTGCTCAAAATCCGCGAAAGGCTCGCCAGTACATCCACCGCCGGGTAGTGACCACGCTCGGCCAGCTTGCGCGACAGCACAATGTGGCCGTCGAGCAACGACCGGACTTCGTCGGCGACCGGGTCGCTCATGGAGTCCTGCTCGATCAGTACCGTGTAGATCGCCGTGATCACGCCATCGCGGGTCAACCCGGCGCGCTCCACCAGGCGCGGCAGCAAGCTGTACACCGAAGGCGGCAAACCGCCGCGCCCCAAGGGTTCACCGGCTGCCAGGCCGATTTCTCGCTGGGCCCGGGCAAAACGGGTCAGGGAGTCGATCAGCAGCAGCACCCGCTTCCCCTTGCGGCGATAGCCTTCAGCCAACGCTGTCGCCGTAAACGCCGCGCGGGCTCGCTCCATGCTTGAGCGATCGGACGTTGCGCACACCAGAACGGCCTTGGCACGCAATTGGTCATCCAGCTCATGGTCAAGGAACTCGCGCAACTCCCGGCCGCGCTCGCCGATCAGGCCGAACACGATCACATCGCACTCGACGTTACGGGCGATTTCCGCCAACAAGGTGGTCTTGCCACAACCGGCACCGGCAAACAGGCCGACGCGCTGGCCTTCACCCAGCGTCAACAGACCATCGATCGAGCGCACTCCGGTCGCCAGAGCCCGGTTGATCCGCGGCCGTTCGGTCGGCAAAGGCGCCTCGCACAACACCGTGCTCGCCTCCGGGCCGTCGGCATCGACGAAGGCACTGGGGCCATCGCCTGCAATCGGCCGTCCGAAACCATCCAGTACCTGGCCCAGCAGTTCATCACTGACACGCACCCGATGCGGCACACCCAGGCGCTGCACACTCGCGCCAACACGCACACCTTCGAGGTTGCCCAGGGCGCTGAGTACGGCATCCTGCTGATCAAAGCCGATGATCTCGGCCAGCATGTATTCGTCGACGTTTTTTTCAACCTGGCACAAGTCACCGATGCGGGCATTGGGCAACCGGCATTGCAACAGCATGCCGTTGACGCGCTGAATTCGACCGCGCATCGTCACGGGCGCAAAGGCCGCCAGCGACTGGGCCTGGCGCTCCTGCCAGGCCTCGAGACGTGCTTGCACTTGCTCGTTCACCAACGCACCTCGTAGCGCTGCACGCCGTCAAAGACCACTTTGCTGTTATCGATCAATACCAGGCGCAGCCCATCAACTTCGTCACCCACAAACAGCCGGCTGCCCTCTTCCAGGACGACATGGCCATTCGGCCCACCGACGATCTGCACAATCTTGAATGGCAGCGCCCCGTCGCGTACGCGCACACGGCTGATCACCGGCACCGCGCTGTCGAACTGCTCACCAAAACGGCTGAGCATGCGCGCCACCAGTTCCACGTCGTCCTGGGAAACGTCGCCATTGAGCGCGACCTGGCCATTGATCACTTGCAAGCTGACCCGCTTGCTCAATTCACGCTCGCCGAGCATCTTCAATAACTGCTGGCGAACTTCGAACGGCGAGTCCAGGGCTTGCTTGCGAACCACGGGCGGCATCAAGGACGCCTGCGCCTCGCGCTCCCCCGTGGAGACCATGCCCACCACTGCAACGATCACCGCCACCAGCAATACCAGGCTGATCAGGCGCTTTTGCTGCGAGTGCGAGATGGACGACAACTTCAACGCCGCCACAGGTTTATTGACGGGCGGTGGCGGCGGCGTTGGAACCGCGGCCTGGGGCCAGGGCTGATCGGCCAGGGCGACACACAGCCGCACAACCCCGATCAAAAACACCGCATTGAGTGGCAGGTTGGCGATGTGCGCCAGCACCTGGCCTTCATCGCTATGCAGCAGACCCGCCTCGGCCTGCACCGACCAATTGGCGTCGATCAGCCGCAGGCGTGCATGCTGCTCGGCAATGCCCGGATCACTCAGGACAAGGTCGGCGTCAGGGTGGCAACCAATGCTCCACTGCTCCCCAAACAACGGCAACGCTGCACCTTCATGGCTCCCATCAAGTACCCGTAGCTCAAACATCAACGAGCCCTCCGCGCGTATCGACTACTCATGCCACTGCACCACGCATCAACTCGTCCTGGCCAAGATCGAAACGCCCCAGCACTTTCACCTTGGAAGTGCTGCCCAACTCGGCGAAGGACAGCACCGGCACATGGTTGAACTCTTCCAGCAACAAGGTCCGCAAGGGGCTGCGCAAGTCCTGCGCGACCAGCATCACGCACTTAGTTTTTGGTCGCGGTGGAAACGCCTGGTTGAGCAGGCTGACCAGCGCGGCGCTGCTGTCGTTGTCGAGCGCAAAAAACACACCTGTCTGGGTCTGGCGCAGCGCCTCGCGCAACGTATTTTCGGTCTGCGGCGCGAGGAGCCAGGCATGCAGGCCGTCGGACTCGCTGTACTGGTGGAAGATCTGCGACTTGAGGGCAATGCGCGCGTAGTCGGCCAACGCGTCCGGCTCACGTTCATGCTGGCCGTACTCAATCAGCGCCTCGACAATCAAGCGCACGGCCCGCAATGGCACGCCCTCACTGGCCAGGCGCTGCAAAACCGCCGAAAACCGCGCGAGCGGCATGATGCGTTGCAGCTCCTGAACCAGGTCCGGCTGGTTGTGCTCCAGCCAGCCAAGGATTGCCTTGCTTTCCTGGATCCCGAGAAACTGCGGCCCGCTGAGCAGCATGGCCTGTTTCATACGGTCGACAATCAGACTTGCAGCACTGAAGCGCTCCACTGCCGGATCATCGAGCAGCGGATCATCGGCGGCCAGCCAGATCCAATTTTGCTCATCGCGCTCGGCCAGACCCGGCACGCCATGCTCAGGCTCGACCTTCAACACTGCACGCTCCACGGCCAGAAGGTTGACAACCGACGCCTTGAGCATCGGCACTTCATGCACGCAGAAACGCATCTCGTCATCGGCCAGCGAGTCATCGAGCTCGACTTCGAACGGCGGCAGTGTCAGGCCAATGTTGGCGACCATTGCATTTCGCGCCTGGCGAATGGCATGAATCAGGTCGGTCACCTCCGATGTCCCTCGCAGCACCGGCGAGAACTGCAAAAGATAGGGCCGCGAGGGGTCGAACCCACGCAAGTCTTCGCTGCCGTTTTCTTGCGGGCGAACCGCTTCGGTGGCTTGGGCTGCGGGCTGGTTTTGCCGCTCACGTTGACGCGCGAGGTAGTAGCCCAGGCCGCCCGTCATCAGCGCGATAGCGATAAACACCAGGGTAGGCATGCCGGGCACTAGCGCAAAGACCAGCATCCCAACCGAAGCAATCATCCAGCTCTTGGGCTCACTGGTCATTTGACGGGCGATCTCGGCGCCCATGTTGCTGATGCCCTTGCGGCCATCAGGCGCTACACGCGTGATGATCATGCCTGCCGTGAGCGAGATGAGCAGCGCCGGAATCTGTGCAATCAGGCCGTCACCGATGGTCAGTACCGAGTACAGCGCTATCGATTCGGCAGCGCTCAAGTCGTGCTGGAACATACCCGTGGTGAAACCGCCCAACAGGTTGACCACAACGATGATCAACCCGGCGATGGCGTCACCCTTGACGAACTTCATCGCCCCGTCCATGGCACCAAACAACTGGCTCTCGCGGGACAACTGCTCACGCTTGTCCCGCGCTTGTGTGCCGTCGATCAGACCGGCGCGCAGGTCGCTGTCGATGGACATCTGCTTGCCTGGCATCGCATCCAGGCTGAAGCGCGCCGCCACTTCTGCAACGCGCTCGGAGCCTTTGGTGATCACCAGGAAGTTAACCAGGGTCAGGATCAGGAAGATCACCATACCCACCGCCAGGTTGCCGCCCACCACGAAATTACCGAAAGCCTCGACGATATGACCAGCGTCCTGCTCCAGCAGGATCAGGCGCGTGGTGGCGATCGACAGCGCCAGGCGAAACATAGTGGTCAGCAGCAGAATCGACGGGAACGACGAAAAAGCCAATGGCCCCGGCAAGTACAACGCCAACACGATCAACAGACACGATATGCAAATGTTGATCGCAATCAGGATGTCCACCAGCCAGGTGGGCAGCGGCACGATAAAGATAAATACAATGCCCAGGACCACCACGGCGCCCAGCACTTCGGCACGCTGAGCAACTTTGAGCAATACATTGTTGATGGCCGACAGTGCGGTCACGCCAGCGCCCCTAGGCCAGGGACAAAGTGTTTGGATCCGCGGTCGGCTCGGTCCAGCTCCCCCATCACCGCCAAAAAGGTGTCCAGGGTGGATTGACGCACTCGACTGTCAGGCCACAACGCGGGGGGCAAATCCCGAACGAGCGGGTAAAGCGCGTTGAGAATGACCACTTGCCGGGTGGTCAGGCCACCTGCCAGATCATTGCCAAGCCGCAGGATTTCACTCGCATCAATACCGCTGCCGGCGTAGCTCAGCAATCGCTGCAACAGCCCCACCGCGTCGTAGTCGTTGCCCAGGCGCAGGTTCAACGCATGGCAACCAGACAGCACGGCGCCCAACTGCCCGCAACTTTGCAGGGCCAGCAACAAGGTGCGCAAACGGGGCGTGGTCATTGAAGAAACCAGGTACGCGATGTCGTCAGCTAACGCTTTGCGCATGCTGCTGAGCCTGGAGGAAAACGTATCCCCCCCGTATACGCCGAGCAAAGCCTGCATCATCGTCGACAGGGATTGGCGGGTGGCCACACTGGCGTAGTAGAGCGCACGCAGCGCTTCGCGTTCCTGAGGCTCTCCACCGGCCTCCAGCAGCGCCGTAGCGACTTTAAGACCGGCCTGGATTTCGCCTTTGTAAGCAACCGACAGCATGGCAACGGCATCCCGCGCGTTGGCTGCTTCGGACGGGCGCGCGTCATTGTTCGCCAGGGTCTCCAAATGCTTGAGCACTACGTAAGCGCGCGCGGGGTCCCCTTCAGCAAGTGCCAGCAACTTGTCGACACTGGGATTGTGTTGCAACTGATGCTTGAAACGCCGAGAAACAGTGGCCATGGATTCCTGGGCCGGATGGCCCAACAGCTCATAAAGCTGCGCAAGCTGCTCGACCGGCGGGACATGTATGGATGTCGCATGCTGGGCATGGTTTGGGCCAACCACGCCCGGATCAAAATAATGAGCAAGCTCGTCGGCCCTCGCAGGCGCGGAGACCGGCACAACAGCGGATTGAACCTGACGCTGGGCAGGAGACACATCTTGATGAGATTCAATTTTCATGAGCAGGCCAAGACAGGAAGTATGTGTCCCTGTGTGGCAAGACCTGCCTATACGGTTCCATAAAAACCTATCTACCGAAGTTTATGAAAAGACCGGCACAGGCCCTCAGTGTCTTTTGCAAAAACTTGCACAAAAAGCCTCCAATTCAAGATATTTATTTATATAAATCATTGAGTTACACGATTTTTCCGCTTGGCATAGCTGGTGCTATGGGGTTCTCGTCGAAACCCATTCGACAGCGTCCACCCTGAGGAAATATTCGTGAATATCCCTATTGATGCTTTAGCACACCTCGTTGGCGGCTCACCTCAATTCATGCTTCAACTGACGGAAGACCAGCAAAAAAAACTTCGGCGCTTTATTCATAAACGCGTACTCAACCACGAAGATGCGGACGACATCCTGCAACTGACGTACCTGGAGGCGTGGCGCAACAGAGAGCGTTTCAGCGGCCAGGCCACGCTGAGTACCTGGATGTGCGGCATCGCGCAAAACCTGATCCGCAATCACTTCAGGCGCCTGTATGCCAAACCTGTGCATTGCGAATTTGATGAGTCGCTGTGGCATGGCCAGGAAGAAAACAAAAACCTGGACTGGGAGTTCGAGATCAACCGCCGCCTGGAAAATACCCTGAGCGCGATTGACCACTTGCCCACTGAAATGCGCAGAACGCTGTACGCCTCACTGGAGACCGACGGCAGCTACCAGGACACTGCCGACGTGTTGGACATTCCTATCGGCACCGTTCGCTCACGCCTGTCGCGGGCGCGTGAACAGCTCAAACGCGCCACCCAGAAGTCGATATACCCGTAAGACACACCGCGTGTTGGGCGGCAGGGATATCTGCCCAACTCGATCAGGGATTTTTGGTACGCCGCAAAAAGATCGCCAGCCCCCCGAACAACCGCAACAGCGTGTACACGCAGAGGCCAGAAATAGCCGCCAGGCGCCCTGACGAGAGCAAGCCCACTCCCCCGGTAGCTCACCTCACAGCCCCAGCGAATCGCCAGCCGCTCGTCGCGCGAATCGGCTATTCCGGTTAAACAGTTGAAAGCGTAGATAAAAATTCAAAATAAACGCTTGACGCATTACCGTTCTACGCGAATAATGCGCGCCACTTGGCTACATAGCTCAGTTGGTTAGAGCATAGCATTCATAATGCTGGGGTCCGGGGTTCAAGTCCCTGTGTAGCCACCAAGTACTAAAAACGGCTTACCGAAAGGTAGGCCGTTTTTTTATGCCCGCAGAAAAGTGCTGAGGCATACTCGCGGTGCTCTCCCCCGCGACGCTGACTTGAGACTGACAGGATCCCCATTCATGAGCTTCGACGTATTCGCGATCATCATGCTGGGCGCCGTGCTCCACGCGTCCTGGAACGCAGTGGTCAAAGGTGGCGTCGACAAGCTGTTGACCACCTGCATGATTGCCTCCATGGCCTCGTTGATCGCGTTGGCAGCCGTCCCGTTCATGACGCTGCCGGCGCAGGAGAGCTGGCCGTTCATTGGCGCGTCGGCGATTTTGCAGGTGGTGTATTTCGTGATGGTTGCTTCGACCTACCGCATTGCCGACATGAGCCAGACCTACCCGATCATGCGGGGCACCACACCGCTGCTGGTGGCGACGGTGAGCGTGCTTTTCCTGTCCGAGGCGCTGTCGACGTTCGCCTGGCTGGGGATTGCGGTGATCTCCGTCGGTATCCTGAGCATGGCCGCCGCGCGTTCGGGTCAGAAAAAGGGCGTGGTCCTGGCGCTGATCAATGCTGGGGTGATCGCCAGCTACACCCTTGTCGACGGGCTGGGCGTGCGTAAATCCGGCGCGCCAGCGGCCTATACCCTGTGGATATTCCTGCTCACCGGCATCCCGCTGGCCGCCTGGGCGTTAGCCACCCGGCGCGCGATGTTCTGCGACTGCCTATCCCGCAACTGGCGGCTCGGCGTAGTGGGCGGCGCAGGCACGGTGGCGTCCTACGGCCTGGCACTGTGGGCAATGACGCAAGCCCCCATTGCCACCGTTTCGGCCCTGCGGGAAACGTCGATCCTGTTTGGCGTGGTGATTTCGGCTTGGGTGCTGAAAGAACATCTCACGCGCGTTCGGGTCGTTGCCGCGTGCATCATTGCCGCCGGGGCGATGGTATTGCGCCTGGGCTGAGGCGGGTTTACCGGTTAGCATCGTTGCTGCTAAAGCATCACCCCAAGGACAACAGATCATTCTCACAATGAACGGAGTTCAGCGCGTGTTTTCGATTTCCCGCCGTCAACTGTCAATGATTGCGGCAGCCCTCACCCTGGCTGCCTGCCACACGCCCGTCAACGAACAACCCCCGGCACCGGAGTTGGGTTCGGGCTACCGCACCGACCTCACCACTCGCCACGCCGAGCGCCACATGGCCGCTGCCGCCAACCCGCTGGCGGCAGAGGCCGGGCGTGAGATGTTGCGTCAGGGCGGTTCGGCGATTGATGCGGCGATTGCGATGCAGGCGGTATTGACCCTGGTGGAGCCACAGTCTTCGGGCATCGGCGGCGGTGCGTTCATCCTGCTGTGGGATGGAAAAAACGTGCACGCATATGACGGCCGCGAAACGGCACCGGCCGGAGCGACTGAGCGGTTATTCCTGAAGGCCGACGGCACACCGATGGCATTTGCCGAGGCGCAGATTGGGGGGCGCTCGGTCGGCACGCCGGGGGTGTTGCGTGCGCTGGAGATGGCGCATAAAAAGACCGGGCACCTGCAGTGGGCAAAGCTGTTTGAACCGGCGATCCGCTTATCGGAACAGGGCTTCGCGATTTCCCCGCGCCTGCATGCGCTGATCGCCGCCGACCGCTATATCGCGCAATCCCCCGACATGGCGGCGTATTTTTTGAATGCTGATGGCACGCCGAAAGCCACCGGTACGCTGTTGAAGAATCCGGCGTTGGCCGCCGTGTTCAAGCGCATTGCCAAGGAAGGACCGGACGCGCTGTACCACGGGCCGATTGCCGATGAAATCGCGCGCAAGGTCCAGGGCAGTCGCAATGCGGGCAGCCTGGCGCAGGCCGACCTCAAGGGGTATGCCGCCAAAGAACGCACGCCGCTGTGCACCGACTACAAGCAGTGGAAAGTCTGTGGCATGCCGCCGCCCTCCTCGGGCGGGATTGCTGTGGCGCAGATCCTGGGCACATTGCAGGCGCTGGAAGCGCGCAACCCGCGCCTGGCCATCGCGCCGATGAAGCCAGTGAAAAGCGCCTCGCCCGCCGGCCTTGAGCCCACGCCCGAGGCCGTACACCTGATCGCCGAAGCCGGCCGCCTGGCCTTCGCCGACCGTGCGCTGTATCTCGCCGATGCAGACTTCACCCCGGTGCCGACTGCCGGGCTCGTCGCCGCGGATTACCTGGCCCGGCGCGCCGCGCTGATCGGCGAGCGCAGCATGGGCATCGCCAAGCCGGGCACGCCTGCCGGTATTCAAGTGGCGTACGCGCCGGACCGCTCGCCGCTGCGCATCTCGACCTCGCAAGTGGTGGCGGTGGATGACCTCGGCGGCGCCGTATCAATGACCACTACGGTGGAGGCCGCCTTCGGGTCCCATTTGATGGTCCAGGGCTTTTTACTGAACAACCAGATGACCGACTTCTCGTTTATCCCCGAAGAAAACGGCCAGCCGGTGGCCAACCGCGTCGAGCCCGGCAAACGCCCGCGCTCGGCCATGGCGCCGACCCTGGTGTTCGACCGCAATAGCGGTGAGCTACTCGCCACAGTCGGCTCACCGGGCGGTTCGCAAATCATCGAATACGTGAGCAAATCCCTGGTGGCGATGCTCGACTGGAACCTCGACCCGCAGGCCGCCATCAGTCTGCCGAATTTCGGCAGCCGCAACGGGGCCACCGAGCTGGAAGCCGGATTGTTCAGCCCAGGTTTGAAACAGGCCCTGCGTGACAATGGCCATGCATTGAGCGAGATCGACATGACCAGCGGCATTCAGGCCATCGTTCGCACGCGTGATGCCCAGGGCAAGGTGTCGCTCAGCGGCGGCGCCGACCCACGCCGCGAAGGCGAAGCACTTGGCGACTGACTTTATCGAGTGAAGAGAGCTCCATGCACAAGGCAAATAATCTCGGCGCCATCAGCGGCGTCGACCATGGTTTTTGTTCGATCAATGATCCGCAGCGCCCGGATGACGTGTTCATCTGCAAGCAGGTGCACAGTGCCTCGGTGATTGAGTGGCAGCCGGGGTTGGTGGCCAATACGGTCGAGGCGGATGGCGTGTTCACCCACGCGCACCGTCCGGTCGCGGTCATCACGGCCGATTGCCTGCCCATTCTGTTCGCTTGCGAAGATGGCCTGCGAGTGGCGGCGGTGCATGGCGGCTGGAAGGGGCTGCAACGTGGAATTATCGCCAATGCTGTTCAGCGTTTTGCCGCCGAGGGGATCGCCGCAGACCAGCTGCGGGTGGCGATCGGGCCGTCGATCAAGCCGTGTTGCTACGAAGTGAGCGACGGGTTTATTGCCGAGTTCCAGGCCGACCAAGGGCATGTGTGGCAGCACGCTGAGGCACCGTGGAGCGTTGTGCAACCGGCACCGTTGCTATCCCCGGAAATCACTCCGCCCCATGCGCGGCAAACCGGCAGCGCGTGGTTTGACTTGAGCGCGTATGGGGTGTTGTTGCTGCAAGCTGCGGGGGTCAAGCGCGAGCAGATCGAGGTGAGCGAGGTGTGCACCTACTGCACGTCGCCGACGTTTGCCAGCTATCGCCGCAGTACGCATCGCCCGGAGGAGGCGAAAACGTTGATCTATTCGTGGATTGGTCGTAAAGCCTGAAGCCTCCCGCCACAAAAAGCTCGCTCGTCATCTCAGCGGCTGATCTTGAGTCCCTTGCGCCCCGCATGCCGCTCCAGCGCCAACTCGATCAAGCGGCTCACCAGTTCGCTGTAACTCATCCCCGCCGCCTGCCACAGCTTGGGGTACATGCTGATGCGGGTGAAGCCGGGCAGTGAGTTGATTTCGTTGATCAGCACCTCGCCGTTCTCGGTGAGAAACACATCGACCCGCGCCAACCCGGCGCAACCCAACACCTCGAAGGCTTCGATGGCCAGGCGGCGAATGTGCTCGCTGGCCTCGACGCTGATGTCGGCCGGCACCACGACTTGCGCGGCCTGGGCATCGATGTATTTGCTGTCGTAAGAATAGAAACCGTTGCTCACCACGATCTCGCCGCAGCCGCTGGCGATCGGGTTGTCGTTGCCCAATACGGCGCACTCGATTTCACGGCCCTGGACTGCGGATTCCACCAGCACTTTTTCATCAAAACCCAGGGCCAGTTCGACGGCGGCGTGGTATTCGACTTCAGTGGCGACCTTGCTCACCCCCACCGAGGAACCCTGGTTGGCAGGTTTAACGAACATCGGCAGGCCGAGCGTGTTCACCGCCGTGTCAAAGGAGGTGCGCGCGGCAGTGCGGCGGGTCAGGGTGATGAAAGGGGTCACGGCAATACCGGCATCGCGCAGCAGGCGTTTGCTGATGTCCTTGTCCATGCACACCGCCGAGCCCAGCACGTCCGAGCCCACAAACGGCAGGTCTGCCATGCGCAGCAAGCCTTGCAGGCAACCGTCTTCGCCGAGGGTGCCGTGGACGATGGGGAAGATCACGTCGATGTGGGCCAGCAGGCCGTTGCCGGTGGTTTCCACCACTTGCTGGCTGGCCTTGCCCGGCACTACGGCCAGTTCGCGGTTGGATTGGTTAAGCGCGATCAGGGCCGGGTTTTCCTGGTTGATCAGGAAGTTCGAGGTGTCGTTGAGGTGCCAGTGGCCGGCCTTGTCGATGCCGATCAACACCGGCTCGAAACGCGTCCGGTCGAGCGCATCGACGATATTTCTCGCCGACTGCAACGACACTTCGTGCTCGGCCGAACGGCCACCAAAAATAATACCTACACGCACCTTGCTCATGACCCGGCCCCACTGTTGAAAGTAAGGCTTCTTACCACGGGCGGTCAGCGATTTGCCACCAGATGCGCGCCGAACAACACGTAGCAACCACCGGCAAAGCGGTCGAGCCACTTGCGCGACCGGCTGTAGAGGGTGGCCATGCGCTCGCTGGAAAACACCAGCGCCACACAGGAATACCAGCTGAACGACAACGTCGCCATGGTGATCACGGCCAGGGTCAGCAACATCGGCGACGGTGACGGCGGCATGGTCGAGGCGAAGATAGTGGCGACAAACAGCGCAGCCTTGGGATTGGACAGATTACCCAGCAAGCCCAGGCGCCAGGCGGAAAACAGCGAGCGCCGAGGCTCATCCGGCAACAGGTTCTGGCCCATGGCCGGGGCCGAACGCTTGAACAGCTTCAGCCCGAGATAAATCAGGTAGCAACCGCCAATAATCTTGAAGGCCAGGTACAGCATCGGCGCCGCCGTAAACAGCGACTTGATGCCCAGGCCGCCCGCCAGCCCCCACATGATCGTGCCGGTGGCCACACCCGCCGACGCCACCACGCCATGGCGGCGCGAAACGCTGGCGGCCAACTGCGCCGTGTTGAAGAAGTTAGGGCCGGGCGTGACCACGGCTACGGTCCACAGCAGGGCCAGCGAAACCAGCGGGGCCAGATAGGCCGGGTTGAAAAATTCCATGGGGGGCAGCTCCCTCAGTGCAAGGCACGAACAGCGATCATAGGCCTCGCCCGCAGCCTGCACAATCGTACAAGACCCCGGCAGACAGAGGACGGCAGACTGGGTTAACGTGATTCCACCACTCCTTGTGACAAGCCACCATGGGCCAACCCACTTCTACCCTCGACTGGATGCACCGCGCCCCGCACGCCAGCGGCCTGGACCGTATCGAGGCGTACTTTGCCGGCTACGCGTTCGACCCGCATCGCCATGACACCTACGCCATCGGGCGCACGTTGTTCGGCGTGCAGAGTTATCACTATCGCGGTTGCATGACCCACAGCATGCCCGGCGCAACCATGGTCATTCATCCCGATGAAAGCCATGACGGCCGCGCCAGCAGCGTGGAAGGCTTCAAGTACCGGATGATTTATGTGGAGCCGGCACTGATCCAGCAGATTTTGGGCGGCAAACCGCTGCCGTTTATCCACGACGGCCTGTCGACCGACCCGCGGCTGTTCCGCGCCAGCGAAGTCCTGCTGCAAAGCCTGGATTGCCCGATCGACCCGATGCAGGAGCAGGACGCGCTGTTTGACCTGGCCCAGGCGCTGAACGCCGCGTCGGGTGCGATCATCAGCCGTAAATCCTTTGACTACGTGGCCGCCGAGCGTGCGCGGGAATTTATCCACAGCGCGCTCGGCCGCAGCATCACCCTGGATGAAATGGCCGACCATTGCGGCCGTGACCGCTGGGCGTTGTCGCGGGATTTTCGCTTGTTGTTCGGCACCAGCCCCTACCGCTACCTGACCATGCGCCGCCTGGACCTGGTGCGCAGCCTGCTGGCGCAGGGCATGTCCCTGGTTGATGCCGCGATGACTGCAGGTTTCACCGACCAGAGCCATATGACCCGGCAATTTCGCAGCACCTACGGCATGCCGCCGTCGCGCTGGGTGAAGATGTCAGGCCGGGTCCGGCACCGGTAGCCGATTGGCATGTACGGCTAAGGCTTACAGCTGACGCCCATCAATCGGCTCGCCGATGGTCAGGAAATGCCCACCCGCCACATGGTGCAGAGTGCGCAACGGATCATGTCCCTCGAAATGCCAGCGCCCTTCACTGAACACACGTTCGTCGGCGTAGGCGGCGACCACTTCGCCGAGGAACAGGTCGTAGGTTTGCTGGTTGTGTGGCTCCGGCAACAGCCGGCATTCGAGCCACGCCACGCAGCCTTCCAGCAGAGGCGCTTCAGTGTGTTCACCGCTGAAGGTCTGCAGGTCGTAGGTGGCGAACTTGTCGCGTTCGGTGCCGGTGGTGTTGCCGACGGTCTGGACCAGATCGGCCTGGGCTGCGCAGGGCACCTGGAGCACGAAGGTGCCGGCGCTTTCCAGCAGTTGGCGGGTCCAGGTGGCCTTGTCCAACACGACGGCGACTTTCGGCGGTTCGAAATCCAATGGCATCGCCCAGGCGGCAGCCATGATATTGCGCTGGCCGTTGTGGGCCGCGCTCACCAGCACCGTCGGCCCATGGTTGAGCAAGCGGTAGGCCTTGGACAGCGGAACGGGGCGACGATGGGTAGGGCTCATGGAGGATCGGCTCTTCAAGCAGAAAAAACCTACGATACCTCAAGCACAAGCCCTGCGGCTCGCCTGCGTTTCCATAGCGCTTTTTGCCGCGCGCCCAACGGCCTTATCGGTCCATCAGCTGCCGTTATTGCGGCACACACCCATCACTTGGTACTCCAGGGTATTGAGCTTGCCGCTCGAGTCTTCATAGGTCATTCGCGACGGCACGGGATTGCACGACTTGATCGGCGGCGTCACGTTGACCACTTTGGCAATGTCCAGCTTCGCGCCATAGCGGTAGGCCTGCACTTCGGGTGCCGGCTTGCCTTTTTTGGCAGCGTAAGCGGCCATGGCTTTCTCATTGCGCTCCATCATCAGGGCAAAGGTGCGATCACCACCGCCTTCGGCCAGCGCACCGAATGACAAGACTGCGGCGAATACACCCAGGGCAATTTTATAGACGTTCATTACAGGTTCCTCGATTGAAAAGTTCAGCGAGGACATTAATGAATCAACCCTGACACCAAGGTCGCTAGGACATTACTTATTTGTTAGGTAATTATTGCTTTCCAGAATTGTAATGTTCATGCAACGCAGCTGTTATTCGCCGTTTGCAACTATCAGCCCGGGCCAGATCAATAAGAACGCCCACCTCTATAAGAGCTGATAACTGCCGACACCGAGGAGCGAAACATGAGCATTGCTTACTACACCCTTCCCTTTTCATTGATCGCCGCGCTGCCGCTGGCAGCCGTAGCCGTCGAAGACAAGCCCGAAGGTTTCATCGAAGGCAGCAGCGTGAACGTGCTGGCGCGTAATTTTTACTTTAACCGCGACGACCGCAAGGGCCAGTCCAGCCCTACCGGCAATGGCTATTCCGAAGCCTGGGCGCAGGGCCTGATCGGCAAATTCGAATCCGGGTTTACCCAGGGCACCGTCGGGTTTGGCCTGGACGCGTTTGCCATGTATGGCCTGAAACTCGACTCGGGCACCGGCCGCAGTGGCGGCAAAAGCTCGTTCGATGTGTTGCCGGTAGACAGCGACAACCACCCCGAAGACAGCTACAGCAAGTTCGGCGGCGCGGCCAAACTGCGGGTGCTCGATACCGTCATCAAGGCTGGCGACGTGTTCCCCGCCACGCCGGTAGTGGCCGCCGGTGACTCGCGTTTATTGCCGCAAAGCTTTCGCGGCGTCACTGTGCAGAACAACAGCCTTGAAGGCCTCAGCCTGCAAGGCGGGCGGTTGAGCGGCATGAGCCAACCCGCTCAAAGCGGTATGGACAAAGGCTTTGCGACGTTTTATGCCGGCAAGGTCGACTCACCCTGGGTCGGCTATTTCGGCGGGGAGTATGCCGTCAATCGACAACTGAGTGTCAGCCTGTACAACAGCCGCTTGAAGGACGCCTGGGACCAGTACTATTTCGGCACCACCGCCAAATACCCACTGAACGATGACATCTCGGTGTTCGGCGACTTCAACTATTACAAAGCCGTGGACGAAGGCAAAAAGCTGCTCGGCGAATTCGATAACACCATCTGGAGCGCCAAAGTCGGGATACAGGTCGGCGCCCACAGCCTGGCCGTGTCCCATCAGCGCAACAACGGCGATGACGACTTCGACTACTTGCGCCAGTCGGACTCGATCTTCCTCAACAACTCGATCCAGTACAGCGACTTCAACTCCCCAAAGGAGCGTTCGTGGATGCTGCGCTACGACCTGGACATGCAGCCATTCGGCATTCCCGGCCTGTCATTCATGGCCCGCTACGCCAAAGGCACCGGCGCCGATTACAGCAACGCGAATGCGGTGTATATGCGCCGCGATGCCGCCGGTGACCCGCTCACCGACCAACGCCGCTGGGAGCGCGACATTGAAGCCAAATACGTGGTGCAGCAGGGCAGCCTGAAGGACTTATCACTGCGACTTCGCCAGGCAACCGTGCGCTCAAGTGCATTCGAGTCGGACCTGGAAGAAGTTCGCGTGATTGTCGAATACCCACTGGCGATCCTCTAGCCCGCACTTACATTCACTTGCCGATTTCCTACATCTGTTCACAGGTCGAAGTCTGTCAGAACTGTAATATCGGCCCCACCTTCGCGTTAAGTTGCGCTTTTTATACTGCGCATCAAACACTCTTCATCTCTGCAGCTTTTGTGTAGCTCCTTTGGAACGGAGATGAATTTTTACGCCCCGCACGGGGCGTTTTTTTTGGGCGCAGGTACAGCGACGAATCGTCACACCCGGCTTGACCCTGAAGCTACTTCAGAGATCACAGTCCAGATATTTCCTACAGCACACTTAATGCCTCTATGAGGTCATGCCCGTTTCGTTTCTCTTGAAGGTAATTCCCTATGCGTATCCTTGTGGTTGAGGACGAGCAGAAAACCGCCGACTACTTGCAGCAAGGCCTGACCGAAAGCGGTTACGTCGTCGATTGCGCCGCCAGCGGTGTCGATGGCCTGCACCTGGCCAGGCAGCACACCTATGAACTGGTGATCCTCGACGTGAATTTGCCCAACACCGATGGTTGGGAGGTGCTCGAACAACTGCGCCGCGACGGCAACCAGCGCGTGATGATGCTGACCGCACGCGGGCGGCTGGCCGACAAGATCAAGGGCCTGGACATGGGCGCCGATGATTACCTGGTCAAGCCTTTCGAATTCCCCGAACTGCTGGCCCGCGTGCGCACCCTGCTGCGGCGCAGCGAACATATTCCGCTGCCGGACGTGTTGCGTGTCTCGGACCTTGAACTGGACCCGCGCCGGCATCGGGCTTACCGCGGCAGCCGGCGGATCGACCTGACCACCAAGGAGTTCGCCCTGCTGCATGTGCTGATGCGCCAGGCCGGCGAAGTGATGACACGCACGCAGATCATTTCGCTGGTGTGGGACATGAATTTCGACTGCGACACCAACGTGGTCGAGGTGTCGATCAGCCGCCTGCGCGGCAAGGTCGATGACCAGAGCGAGGTCAAGCTGATCCATACCATTCGCGGCGTGGGGTATGTGCTGGAGGCGCGCCAATGAGAACCACCAGCCTGTCGATGCGCCTGGGCCTGACCGTCAGCCTGATGGGCGCCGGCCTGGTCGTGCTGTTGGCGACCCTGGCCTACCTGGCCTTGACCCACGAACTGGACAAGCTCGCGCGCAAGGGCCTGGAAAACAAGCTGGAACAACTCGAACACAGCCTGGGCCAGGGCCTGAAACCTCACGACATCAGCACCCGCCCCCACTCACTGCTCGACCTGGTGATGGGCCACGACAATATCTACCTGACCATCATGGGCGCATCGCACGACGCGCCGGTGCTGCTGAGTGTCGGCGCCACTCCCCAGCAACCGTTGTTGCTGGACGTGCCGGTCGGCAAGGCGCTGGCCTACCTCAATTGGGTGGACGGCCGCGGCAACCGTATCCTCACGGCCACGCGCCTGATGCCCTTGCAAGGCAGTGAGTACGTGCGCGTGCTGCTTTCGCTGGACCGCTCCGATGACGAAGCGCTGCTCAGTGCCTACCTGCGCTCCACGGTGATCGCCCTGCCGCTGCTGCTGATCCTGATCGGCATGGGCGCCTGGTGGCTGGTGCAGCGCGGTTTGGCGCCGTTGAAGCAGTTCAGCCATGTCGCGGCCCAAGTCTCGACCCAGGACCTGACCCACCGATTATCCGTCGACAACCTGCCCAACGAGTTGGGCGAGTTGGCGCAGGGTTTTAACATCATGCTCAGCCGCCTGGACGCGGGCGTGCAGCAACTGTCGCAGTTCTCCGACGACCTCGCCCACGAGCTGCGCGCGCCGCTGACCAACCTGATGGGCAAGGCCCAGGTCACCCTGTCCCGCGAACGGCCCTCCGCGCAATACAAGGCAAGCCTGGAATCCTGCACCGAGGAAATGGAACGCCTGTCGCGCATCGTCTCCGACATGCTGTTTCTCGCCCAGGTCAGCCATCCGGCAGCACGCGTCGGTTTTGGCCGAGTCTCGCTGGGTGAGGAAGCGCAGCGGGTGATGGAGCTGTTCGCCCTGAGCGCCGAAGACAAACACATCAGCCTCAGCCTGCGCGGCGACGCGTGGGTGACGGGTGATCGCCTGATGATCCAGCGGGCCATTTCCAACTTGCTGTCCAACGCGATTCGCCACACGCCTGAGGCCTCCAGCGTATTGCTGCTGGTGGAAACCTACGACCAGCGCGTGTCGCTCTCAGTTGGCAACCCGGGCCGTGGCATCGAAGCCCACCACCTGCCGCACCTGTTCGAACGCTTTTACCGCGCCGACAGCAGCCGCACCCGCGCCGAAGGTGGCACGGGGCTGGGGCTGGCGATTGTGCAGTCGATCATGCACTTGCATCAGGGGCATGCCGACGTCAGCAGCCAGCCCGGGCGCTTTACGCGGTTCAGCCTGGTGTTTCCTCTTCCTTGCGATGCGCCCAGTGATACAGCGCCGGCAATACCAGCAGGGTCAGCAACGTAGAAGAAATAATCCCGCCGATCACCACCGTCGCCAACGGGCGCTGCACCTCGGCGCCGGTGCCGGTGGCCAGGGCCATCGGGATAAACCCCAGGGACGCCACCAGCGCGGTCATCAACACCGGACGCAACCGGGTCAGCGCGCCCTCGTTGATCGCCACCGACAGCGAGCGCCCTTCCTCGCGCAGGTTACGGATGAAGGCGATCATCACCAAGCCGTTCAGCACCGCCACGCCGGACAACGCAATAAAGCCCACCCCCGCCGAAATCGACAGCGGAATATCCCGCAACCACAGGGCCATGATCCCACCGGTCAGCGCGAACGGAATTCCGGTAAATACCAGCAGCCCGTCCTTGAGGTTGTTGAACATCATGAACAGCAAGCCAAACACCAGCAGCAGCGCCACCGGCACCACGATGCGCAAGCGCTCGGAGGCTTCCTTCAACTGCTCGAACTGACCGCCCCAGGTAGTCCAGTAGCCTGCCGGCACTTTCACCTGCGCGGTAATCGCCGCCTCGGCCTCTTCCACAAACGAGCCAATGTCCCGCCCGCGCACGTTGGCGCTGACGATCACCAGGCGTTTACCGTTCTCGCGGCTGACCTGGTTGGGGCCGAGCACCAGGTCCAGGCTGGCGACCTGGGACAAGGCGATAAAGCCCAACTGCCCGGCCGCATTGCCGGCCAGCGCCGGCACCGGGATCAACAGCCGCGACAGCCCGTCGATATCGGTGCGCAGCGCGTCGGACAAACGCACAACCATGTCAAAACGGCGGTCACCTTCATACAGCGTACCGGCCTGGCGCCCACCGACGGCGACGGCAATCGTGTCCTGTACATCGCCGACATTCAGGCCAAATCGCGCGGCCTTGTCACGGTCGATATTGATGGTCAGCACCGGCAGCCCGGAGGTCTGTTCCACCTTCACTTCCGAGGCGCCCTCCAGCTTCTGCAAGGTCTCGGCGATTTCCCCGGCGGTGCTGTTGAGCACGGCCATGTCATCGCCAAATACCTTCACCGCAACATCACTGCGCACCCCGGAAATCAGCTCGTTGAAGCGCAGCTGGATCGGTTGCGACAGCTCGTACGCGCTGCCCGGCACAATCGCACTGGCGCGCTGGATATCGGCGATCAGCGCTTCGCGGGACTTCTTCGGATCCGGCCACTGCTCCTTCGGTTTGAGCATCACGTAGCTGTCGGAAATATTCGGCGGCATCGGGTCCGAGGCGATTTCCGCCGTGCCGGTACGCGCGAACACGCGCTCGATTTCCGGCACCTCGGCCATCAATATTTTCTCAAGCTGCTGCTGCATCTGCACCGACTGCGTCAGGCTGGTGCCGGGTACGCGCAAGGCCTGTTGGGCGAAGTCGCCTTCGCTGAGGCTGGGGATAAATTCGCTGCCCATGCGGCTGGCTGCGACCCCGGCACCGATGATGGTCAGCACCGCCAACCCAAACACCAGCGGGCGGCGGCCCATCACCCAGTCCAGCACCGGCGCGTAGGCCCGGCGCGCGGTGCGCATCACCAGGTTTTCTTCTTCCTTGACCTTGCCGGTGACGAACAGCGCAATCGCCGCCGGCACAAAGGTTACCGACAGAATCATCGCGCCGAGCAAGGCGATCACCACGGTGAAAGCCATCGGATGGAACATCTTCCCGGCCACCCCGGTGAGCGCGAAGATCGGCAGGTAGACCACCATGATGATCAGTTGCCCGAAGATCAACGCGCGGCGCGCTTCCTTCGCGGCAGCGAACACTTCGTGCAGGCGTTCGCTGCGGGTCAGCAGGCGCCCGTGACGCTGCTGCGCATGGGCCAGGCGGCGGATGGCGTTCTCGACGATCACCACCGCACCGTCGACGATGATGCCGAAATCCAGCGCGCCAAGGCTCATCAGGTTGGCGCTGACCCGGTTGGTGAACATCCCGGTAAAGGTGAACAGCATCGCCAGCGGAATCACCATCGCAGTGATCAGCGCCGCGCGGATATTGCCCAGGAACAGGAACAGCACCGCGACCACCAGCAGCGCGCCTTCGAAGAGGTTTTTCTTGACGGTGGCGATGGCTTTTTCGACAAGATTGGTGCGGTCATACACCGTCACGGCCACCACGCCCTGGGGCAGCGAACGGTTGATTTGTTCGAGCCTTGCCGCCACGGCCTGGGACACGGTCCGGCTGTTTTCACCGATCAGCATGAACACCGTGCCCAACACCACTTCACGTCCATTTTCGGTGGCGGCACCGGTACGCAGCTCACGGCCGATCTCGACCTGGGCGACGTTACTCACACGAATCGGCGTACCACCCAACGTGGTGATGACGATGTTGGCAATGTCGTCGATGGACGCGACCTGGCCCGGTGCACGGATCAACAACTGCTCGCCGCTGCGCTCGATATACCCGGCGCCGACGTTGGCGTTATTGCGCTCCAGCGCCGTGACCAGATCCGTCAAGGTCAGGTTGTAGGCCGCCAGGCGCTTGGGGTCCGGGGCGATCTGGTATTCCTTGGCAAACCCGCCGATGGTGTTGATCTCGGCCACGCCGGGCACGTTGCGCAGTTGCGGCTTGATGATCCAGTCCTGGATCACCCGCAGGTCGGTCGGCGTGTACGGTGTGCCGTCTTCCTTGAGCGCACCCTCTTGCGCCTCCACGGTCCACAGGAAAATTTCCCCGAGGCCGGTGGAAATCGGCCCCATCTGCGTGTCGATGCCGACGGGCAATTGGTCACGCGCCACTTGCAGGCGCTCGTTGACCAGTTGGCGGGCGAAGAACAGGTCGGTGCCGTCCTTGAAGATCACCGTGACCTGCGACAAACCCGAACGCGACAGCGAGCGCGTCTGCTGCATGCCCGGCAAACCGGCCATGGCCGTCTCGATCGGAAAGGTGATGCGCTGCTCGGTTTCCAGCGGCGAAAAACCGGCCGCCGACGAGTTGATCTGCACCTGCACATTGGTGATATCGGGCACCGCGTCGATCGGCAGTTTCTGATAGCTGGCGATGCCGATGCCGGCCATCAACAGCACGGCCAGCATCACGATGATGCGCTGCTCGATGGCGAATTGGATAAGGCGCTCAAACATGGGGAATCACTCGCAGGATCAATGGGCGTGCTCGGCCGAGCCCTTGCCCAGTTCGGACTTGAGGATAAAGCTGCCTTCGGTGGCCACCTGGGCTCCGGCGTCCAGGCCCTGGCGCACTTCGACGTAGCCGTTTTCGCTCACGCCCAATTGCAGATGGCGCGTGACGAAACCGTGCTCGGTGCGCACGAACACCGAAGGTTTGTCCTCGACGGTCTGGATCGCGCTTTGCGGCACACTGACCTTGGCCTGGTAGGTGTCGGTGGCCAATTGCACGCTGACAAACAAGCCAGGGCGCCAGGTCTGGTCGGGGTTGGGCACGCTCACGCGAACCGTTGCGGTGCGCGTCTGCTCGCCCAGCAGGTTGCCGACGTAAGCCACGTTGCCGAGCACTTCAGTGCCCATTTCGGCTGAGATGACTCTCACCGGTTTACCCACTCGAACCTTGTTCAAGTCCTTGGGAAACACACCGAAAGTGACCCACACCTGGGACAGGTCCGACAGGGTGAAGGCGTTGCTGGTCTCACTGACCACTTCGCCGACCCCCAGGTGTTTTTCCACCACCATGCCGGCGAATGGCGCGCGCAGTTCATAGCGATTGCCACCGACCAGGACCGCGCTGCCACTGAGCGCGGTCATCTTTTGGCGGGCGTTGTTCAGGGCGATTTCAGCTTCCTGCAGGGTCTGGCGCGCCAGCAGGTAATCCTGCTCGGCGGAGATTTCGTCCTTCCACAGTTGGCGCTCGCGCTGGAAGGTGGTGCGCGCCAGTTCGACCCGGCGCTCGCTGGCCGCCAGCTCGCTGCGCTGGTCGGAAATCTGCTGGCTGGCGATCACCGCCAGCACCTCGCCCTTCTTCACCGACTGCCCGAGGTTGACCTTCACCGCCTCCACCACACCGGCCGCGCGCGGCACGATGTGCGAGGTGCGGTCCTCGTCGAAACGCACCTCACCGGGCAGCGTCAGCAGCGTGCTGATCGCGCGAGGTTGGGCCGGGGCGATTTGAATCCCGGCGGCCTGGATCTGCTGCTCGGTGAGTTCGATCTCGCCCTCTTCTTCCTCGGCGACTGCAAAACCGGACAGCATCATGCCCAAGGCGACGGCAAGCGCCACGCCGTGTCGTGTGTTCATAAGGGACTCCAGAAAATATCAAAACCGGGCGAGGTCGCCGTAGATCCGTTCGATGCGCACCCAGGCGTCGGTGGCCTGGGCGGTCGCCGTGAGGTATTGGTTACGTGCCGCAATCAAGGTGCGCTGGGCATCGAGCACATCGAGGAAGTTGAACTTGCCCATCTCGAAACCACGGGTGGCGGCGTCCACCGCGCTTTGGGCAGCAGGCAGGATCTGCTGATTGAACGCGAGCACTTCGGTATTCGCGGCTTGCCACAGGTCCAGGGCCTGGCGGGTTTCGGTGCGCAGGCGCAATTCGGCGGCGTTGCGCAGGTCGCGCGCCTGGTCGGCACGGCGGCTGGCCGCGAGCACATTGCCCTGGTTGCGGTTGAATAGCGGGATCGGCATCGACACGCCGACCACATTCACCCGCTCACGCGCACCGGCGTCGTATTGGCTGCCGATGGACACATCGAGGTCGGGAATGCGCTGGGCCTTTTCCAGGCCTACTCCCGCTTCGCTCTGCTGGATCTGCAGCTCAGCCAGACGCAGCTCCACGGTCTGCTCAAGGCGCGCAAGCAGTTGGGCGGAGGCCGGTAAGGGCGGAGCCGGTTGGCGTTGGGCAGCCACCGACTGGAAGTCGGGCGCGGCGTTGCCGGTGCTGGCGGCGAGTCGGCGATAGGCGTCGCTCAGGCCGATCTGGGCGCGGTTCAATTCCAGGCGGATCTCCGACAGCTGCACCTGCGCGCGCGTGGCCTCCACGGGTGAGGATTTGCCGGCGGTGACGCGCCCCTTGGCGACCACCAGGCCGCGCTCGGCAAGCGCCAGGGAGCGCTGCGCCAGCTCAAGGCGCTCCTGGGCACGCAGGGCACCGTAATAGCTGTCGATCACCTCGGCGCGCAACAGGTTGCGGCGCTGTTCCAGGCCCAGTGCGGCAGCGTCCTGGGCGCGAGAGGCGACGTCAATGCGCGCACCGCGCTTGCCGCCCAGTTCCAGGGTCTGGCTCAGTTTGACGGTGGTGACGCGGGTATCGCGGCGCGTGTCCTCGGCATCCCAGGAAACCACCGGGTTGGGGATCAATCCGGCTTGCTGGCGACCGCCTTCGGCAATGTCGATTTCCCATTGCGCAGCGGCCAGGTCCGGGTTATTGGCGAAGGCGGTTTGCAGGGCTGAGTCGAGGGTGAGGGGTTGCGCCTGGGCAGCACTGGCGGCTACCCACAACACGCCAGCCCCGAGGATTTTTTTAACCGAAATTGCCATAGCGAGAGGTCCACACCCATAAAGTCCAAGCGTGCGGAATGTAGCGTTTTCGACCTATCAGGGCCGTGGAGGCAAGATTACAAATTTGACAGCAATGGCTCTGCAACCGGGATTGATGGCAAGCCCCACTGATCGCACCAAAACGGCACATAAGCACTGGGCCAGTGTGCTATCAGGTATGCTTTTCAACAGGACACAAAAAGAAACAATTTAACCAACCTGTTCGATAAGGAGTCCCGTTTTGGAGTTATCGACTGCCGCGTGGATGGTTCACGACACTCGCCTCATGCTCTGCGTTCTGCTGGCGATCGCCAGCATCATTGTGTTGATCAGCGCGACCAAGCTGCCACCGTTCCTGTCGATCCTGATCGGTACGTTTATCGCCGGTGTCGGTGCCGGGTTACCGCCGGAGGAAGTTGCCAAAGCCTTCAGCAAGGGCGCCGGGGCAATCCTCGGTGAAGCCGGGATCATCATTGCCCTGGGCTCGATGCTCGGCGCGTTGATGGCCGAATCCGGCGCCGCCGACCGTATCGCCACCACCCTGCTCGGCCTGGGCAAGGGCAAGTCATTGCCGTGGGTGATGGCGCTGGTGGCGATGGTCATCGGCCTGCCGCTGTTCTTCGAAGTGGGCCTGGTGATGATGGTGCCGATCATCTTTGTGATGGCCAAGCGTTCGAACCAGCCATTGCTGAAAATCGCCATCCCCGCGCTGGCCGGCATGACCACCCTGCACGCCCTGATGCCCCCGCACCCCGGCCCGCTGATTGCGGTGGGCGCGTTGCACGCCGACCTGGGCCTGACCATGTTGCTGGGCTTTTGCCTGGCCGTGCCGGCGGTGATTCTCGCGGGCCCGCTCTACGGCAACTGGCTGTCCAAGCGCCTGCACGTGGATGAGCCGGCAGATATCGGCGCGCTGTTCAGCGCACCGCCCAAAGCGCCGCGCCAGCCGAGCTTTGGTGTGTCGTTGCTGATCATTCTGTTGCCGGTGATTTTGATGTTGGGCAGCACCTTGGCCAAGGTCGCGCTCCCGGCCGAAAGCACTGTTGGCCTGACCTTGAAATTCCTCGGCGAACCGCTGATCGCCCTCGGCCTGGCCGTGATCGCCGCCGTGGTCTGCCTGGGCTGGGCCGCCGGCATGCCGCGCAGTGAAGTCGGCAACACCCTGCGCAAGGCCCTTGCGCCGATCGCCGTGCTGCTGCTGACCATCGGCGCCGGTGGCGGCCTCAAGCAAACCCTGCTGGACGCGGGCGTGAGCCAGACCATCAGCAAAGTCGCCGAAGGCGCGCACATGCCCTATCTGCTGCTGGCGTGGTTGATCGCCGTGGCCCTGCGCCAGGCAACGGGTTCCGCCACGGTCGCGACCACCACCACCGCAGGCATTCTCGCGCCGATGATGGCCGGGTTGGCGGCGACCCAGAGTTCATTGGTTGCATTGGCGATTGGCGCCGGCTCGGTGTTCTTCTGCCACGTCAACGACGCCGGCTTCTGGATGGTGCGCGAGTACTTCGGCTTGCAGCTGAAGCAGACGATCTGGGTGTGGTCGGTGTTGCAGACCATTGTTTCCGTGGTCGGCCTGGTCGGTACGCTGTTGCTCTGGCACTTCCTGACTTAACGATCAGGCGGCCAAGGTGTGGCGCTTGCCAAACAGCGCCACACTCGCCACCCCCACCGCGCCCATCACCACGCAATAGCCCACGCAAATCCACGGGCGGGTCGGCATCAGCGCGATCAGCAGCAACGGCGTGGTACTCGCCCACAGCGCGTAGGCAATGTTGTAGGTGAAGGAAATCCCCGACACGCGCACTTGCGCCGGGAACAGGCCGACCATCACCGATGGCACCGCGCCCACCACCCCGCAACTCAAGCCCGCCACGGCGTACGCCGCGCCCAGCCAGATGCCGCCGTTGATCAGGCTGGCGTACAGCAGTGCAATCCCCACCGGCAGTAACAGGCTGTAGACCAGCACTGCGCGCCAGGCACCGATGCGGTCAACCAGCAGGCCGGCCAGCACGCAACCGATATTCAGGAAGACGATGCCCAGCGCGCTCAAGGAAAAGGTGTGGCTGGGGCTCATGCCGAAGGTTTTCTGCATCATGGTCGGGGTGATGACCACCAGCACCACCACGGCGGAGGTGAGCACGCAGGTGAGGATCATCGCCGGCAACAGCACGGCGCGATGGTCGCGCAGTACGGTGCGCAGCGGCATTTCCGCGGCGGCCTGGCGGCGAGCCTGCATTTCGAGGAACACCGGGGTTTCGCTGAGCCAACGGCGCAGCCAGACGCCGATTACGCCAAATACGCCGCCGAGCAGGAATGGGAAGCGCCAGGCGTAATCGAGGATTTCCGCCGGGGTGAAGATTTGCGCGAGCAAGGTCGCCGTGAGCGCGCCGAGCAGGTAGCCGAAGGTCAGGCCGGCTTGCAGGAAGCCCAGCGCGTAGCCACGGTGATGACGCGGTGCGTGCTCGGCGACGAAGGTCCAGGCACTCGGCACTTCGCCGCCCACCGCTGCGCCTTGCAGCACGCGCAGCACCAGCAGGATCAGCGGTGCGAAATATCCGATTTGGGCGTAGGTTGGCATGATCCCGATCAGCAGGCACGGCAGCGCCATCATCAGGATGCTCAGGCTGAACACACGTTTGCGTCCCAGATGATCGGCAAAGTGCGCCATCAGGATGCCGCCCAACGGGCGCGCCAGATAGCCGGTGACGAAAATGCCGAAGCTTTGCAGCAGGCGCAGCCACTCGGGCATTTCCGGCGGAAAGAACAGTTGGCTGAGGGTCAGCGCAAAGAACACGAAGATAATGAAGTCGTAGATTTCCAAGGCTCCGCCCAGGGCGGCCAGGCCCAGGGTTTTGTAGTCGGAGCGGGAAAACCGCTGCGCCTGTGGAACAAAGGTGGCAGTCATGTTGAGGCTCGGCAGGCAAACAAAATGGCGTGCAGGTTATGAGCTGAGCCGGATGATGGCAATCGCGGCAGATATATTTGTTTTCCTCATGGATCGATGAAGATAACTGCATTCCCATATCAATGGCTGTAGCGGAACATGCCGAAAAATTGCCGACACCATAATAAATACAAGAGGAAAGACTCGTGGCCGATGCTATCGAAGAAAGCCGTTATGCCCGATTTGCCCTGCGCTGCTCGAACTTTGCCGAGCGCTGGTTCCCTGACTCCTGGGTGTTTGCCGCCCTCGCGGTGATCATCGTCGCGGTGGCGACCCTGGGCATGGGCGCCGCGCCGACCGAGGCCGCCAAAGCCTTTGGCGACGGGTTCTGGAGCCTGATCCCGTTCACCATGCAGATGGCTTTTGTGGTGATCGGCGGTTACGTGGTCGCCAGCTCCCCACCCGCGGTAAAACTGATCGACCGCCTGGCGCGCATCCCGAAGAACGGCCGCTCGGCCGTGGCCTGGGTCGCGCTGATTTCCATGGTGGCCTCGCTGCTCAACTGGGGCCTGTCCCTGGTGTTCGGTGGCTTGCTGGTACGCGCATTGGCGCGGCGTACGGATTTGCGCATGGATTATCGCGCGGCCGGCGCCGCTGCTTATCTGGGCCTGGGTGCCGTATGGGCATTGGGGTTGTCGTCGTCGGCCGCTCAATTGCAAGCCAACCCGGCCAGCTTACCGCCGTCGATCTTGTCGATCACCGGGATGATCCCGTTTACCGAGACCATCTTCCTCTGGCAATCGGGCGTGCTGCTGCTGGCGCTGATCGTGGTCTCGCTGATCATCGCCTACGCCACCGCGCCCGGCCCGAACAGCGCGCGTGACGCCAAAGCCTGCGGCGTCGATCCGGCCTTCAACCTGCCCAAGCCGCAGCCGCCGACACGCCCTGGCGAATGGCTGGAACACAGTCCGCTGCTGACCATATTGCTCGCGTTGCTGGCCGCCGGCTGGCTGTTCCATGAGTTCTCGACCAAGCCGGCGATCAGCGCGATTTCGGGGCTGAACACCTATAACTTCCTGTTCATCATGGTCGGCGCACTGCTGCACTGGCGCCCGCGCAGTTTCCTGGATGCGGTGGCGCGGGCCGTGCCGACCACCACCGGCGTGCTGATCCAGTTCCCGCTATACGGCTCGATCGCCGCGCTGATGACCGTGGTCAAGGGCGGTGACGGCCAGACCCTGGCGCACCATATCTCGACCTTCTTCACCTCTATCGCCTCCCACGACACCTACGCCTTGCTGATGGGCGTGTACTCGGCGGTGCTGGGCTTCTTTATCCCGTCGGGCGGCGGCAAGTGGATCATCGAAGCGCCTTACGTGATGCAAGTGGCGAACGATCTGGAATATCACCTGGGCTGGGCGGTGCAGATCTACAACGCGGCCGAGGCGCTGCCGAACCTGATCAACCCGTTCTATATGCTGCCGCTGCTGGGCGTGCTGGGGTTGAAGGCGCGGGACCTGATCGGCTTTTCGTTTGTGCAGTTACTGGTGCACACGCCGCTGGTGTTGTTCCTGCTGTGGGCGCTGGGCACGACGTTGAAGTATTTGCCGCCGGTGATGCCATAGGGCAAAGCGGTTTTTCTGAGCTGATGCGTAGGGGTTATCCCACTCAATGCGGTGACAACCCCTGACTTATCGCGCCCGCGCCTTTGATTAACCTGATTCGGATAACTCCTCACCTGACACCAAGGAAAATCCGATGACGCCCCTATCCAAATCGCTGGAAGAGTTGATCGCTGCCATTTACAAGGACGGTAACGTATCGCTCGTTGAGTACCAGACCCTGCGCGACAATGCCGATTGCCGCATGAATGCCGTGGTCCAGGAGTTCGGCTTGCACAACAACCTGACAGCCTTCCAGAAGGCAATGGATGTCGCCATGCAGCTCCTCCAGACCAGCGTGATCGATGCGAAGAAGGCCAAGCTGACCGACACCGGCGAAGCCATCGTCAGGGACGCGTTGGTGGCTCAGGTCGAGTACTTGCGCGTCGGCTGCCAATTGGCACTGGGCCTGTTGTGATGGTCTGATTCAAATCACTGTCTTCGTTCCGTCACATTCCATTGCTACCGTCCTGCGAAATATTTTGCAACATCTCGCCAGGAAGCCCCCGCAATGAGCGACGAGCACGAAGACCGCCCCTCCCCCGACGCCGCAACCCAATCACCGGTGGACACCAGCCGCCGGCGCTTCCTTGGGGGCGCGGCGGTGCTGGGGGTCGGGGCTACCCTGAGTGCCTGCGGCCATACCAGCGAAGCACCGGGCAAACCGGTAACTCAGCCGCTCACGCCGCAGGAGCTGGACAGGGCGCTGCACGACCAGGTGAAAACCGTGGTCGTGATCTATGCCGAAAACCGCAGTTTCAACAACCTGTTTGCTGATTTCCCCGGTGTGGAGAAACCCCTGTCGGCGCTTTCCGCCGCTGAGTCCCAGCAGCGCGACCGCGACGGCACGGTACTGGCCATCCTGCCCCCAGCCTGGGGCGGCGTGCTGCAGGTTGGCCCGCAGAGCGTGGACGGCGTGACCTACCCCAGCGAGGTGCAATTCCAGGAAAACCTGCCCAACGCCCCGTTCGCCCTGAAGGGCCCCAACGCCGAGGACCTGCCCCTGAGCCTGGTCACCCGCGACTTGTGGCACGTGTTCTATCAGAACCAGATGCAAATCAACGGCGGCAAGAACGACGGCTTTGTCGCCTGGGCGGACTCCGGTGGCCTGGTAATGGGCCATTACGCCCAGAGCCGCTATGCCCTGCGCCTGTGGGACGTGGCCAAGGAGTTCGTGCTCTGCGATAACTTCTTCCAGGGCGCCTTCGGTGGCTCGTTCCTCAACCACCAATACCTGATCAGCGCCACCGCGCCGTTTTATCCCAATGCTTCCCAATCGGTGGCCAAGGCGCAGATTGCCACGCTGCAAAGTGACGACCCCACTGACCCGCGTCTCAAGCCGTTGGACAAATCCCCTGCCAGCGCCATGACCGGCCCGCCGCAGTTCGGCCCCAGCGCGCTGACGCCGGACGGTTACGCCGTGAACACCCTGGCCCCGCCCTACTGGCCGACCTGGATCCGCGACCCACAAAACCCGGACTACTCAAAACCCGACCTGCCCAACGTGCTGGTGCCGCAGACCCACGAGCATATCGGCGACAAACTGTCGAAGAAGAACATCGACTGGGCCTGGTACGCCGGGGCCTGGCAGGCGACGCTGGATCAGTTCAAGGACTCGGGCGGCATTCCGAAAATCCCGAACTTCCAGTACCACCACCAGCCGTTCAACTATTTCAAGCAACAAGGCCCGCAAAACCGCGCCGAACGTGACAAGCGCCTGCGTGACGGCGGACTCGGCGACGAGTCGAACACCAACAGGTTCTTCGCCGACGCACAAGCCGGCAAGCTGCCTGCCGTGAGCTTCTACAAGCCCCAGGGCAACCTGAACATGCACGCCGGTTATGCCGATGTGGCCTCGGGCGACCGGCATATCGCCCGCGCCTTGAAAGTGCTGCAGGAAAGCCCGCAGTGGAAAAACATGGTGGTGGTGGTGACGGTCGACGAAAACGGCGGCTGGTGGGACCACGTCGCACCGCCCAAGGGCGACCGCTGGGGCCCCGGTACGCGGATTCCGGCCATCGTGGTGTCGCCCTTTGCACGCAAAGGTACCGTGGACCATACGGTGTACGACACGGCCTCGATCCTGCGCCTGATCACCCGAGTGTTCCAGCTGGAAAAACTCGACGGCCTCAAACAGCGTGATGACGCGATGATCGCCCGTGGCCAGCCGCCCATGGGCGACCTGAGCAACGCCTTGCACTTCGACGCGTAGGTTTGCTCTGCACAAAAAAAACCGATTTCTACTGTCAGATTTGACAGTAGAAATCGGTTCCGTCTTCGGTGAGTCTTGAGCCGGGCCCATCTGCTGCAAGACTGGCAGTCGGACACCATTCGCAGGTCGATGCAGCCCAACCAAGGAGAGTTATGAAAACTCACGCCATGGACAAGGCTAAAACCGCGGTAAGTGATTGCCTGTACCCATTCAAGACGTTACTCGCTGAACACGGTTACCCCTCAACCGAGCACTTCCAGGTGATGCACGCCGCTGATGGCACAGTGGCCGGGATCCAGGCCCGCAAAGACTTTGACAGCCGCATGCGCATTGCCAAGGTCTCCGGCTACGCCGTCAGCGAGCGACGCACCCACACGTTGCAGCTGTCGGCACGCATTCACTTGTACGACTGCTGGTTCTGCGGCCTGTTGCGGCATTCGTGCAACCCGAATGTGTTTATCGACAGCACTTATCTGGAGCTGTGGACCGTGCAGCCCGTCGTTGCCGGGGCCTTGCTGACCCTGGATTACGCCAGCACCGAGGATGCGCTGTTCCGGCAGTTCGCTTGCCAGTGCGGCGAGCTGAACTGCCGGGGCTGGATCACCGGCAGCCAGGAGCCGTTGAATGCGGACGGCCAGGCATTCATGACCCGCTGGCGGATGCGCAAACGGCCTTAGGCTTCACCCAACGGGCGCAGGCGATATTGCGGCGGCAGCTGCTCGAAGCCACTGATGGTGGTGTTCAAGCTCTTCCAGCGGCCGTCCTTGATGCCATAGATGCAGCCATGGATCGACAGGCTCTGCCCGCGGTGCCAGGCGTTTTGCACAATGCTGGTGTGGCCGACGTTGGCCACTTGCTGAATCACGTTCAGCTCGCACATACGGTCGACGCGCTCTTCTTCGGTCGGCAGCAGGGCCAACACGTCGCGGTTCTCGTAGTAGAGGTCGCGAATGGTGCGCAGCCAGCCGTCGATCAGGCCGAACTGGCGGTCCTGCATCGAGGCGCGCACGCCGCCGCAGCCATAGTGGCCGGTGACCAGGATGTGTTTGACCTTGAGCACATCGACGGCGTACTGGATCACCGACAGGCAATTGAGGTCGGTGTGCAGCACCACGTTGGCCACGTTGCGGTGCACAAACAGATCACCCGGCAGCATGCCGACGATCTCGTTGGCCGGTACGCGGGCGTCGGAACAGCCGATCCACAGGTATTCCGGGGTCTGCTGGCGGGCGAGCTTGGCGAAGAATTCGGGATCTTCCTGTTTGATCGCATCCGCCCAGCGTTCGTTGTTATCTAGCAGGTCTTGTAGTTCGTTCATCAGGGAAAGCCTCAGGAATGATGCACAGCTCTGACACACGACCGCCCATCCGGGTCACGCCGGGAATAAAGATAGCCGGCTGGCGATTACTTGAATCTTGGGGAGCCACGCCTGTCCACACACTATAAGCCCCACAGAATGAGGATTGGCCATGACTGAATCACGACGTCCCTACGGCGCTACACAGCCCGAACCGATTGACGACAACGAAGACCGCATGGGCTCGATGCGCGAGCTGGATTTTGACGAAGAGGAACCGACGGCGGAAATCGGCGATGAAATCCCGCAGCGTGAGCGCGAGCACCTGATGCCCGACGAACGCGTGCGTGAGGCCGGGATGACCGGCGCTTCGACGGATGACCATGAGCCGACCGATGACGACATGAGCCCGGAAACGCTGATCCATGAGGATGGTGCGCGGGATGCACGGGAAGAAGGTGAAGATAACCCGGCGGATTACGACCTGAGCATCGTCGATGAAGACGAGATTGGCGGCGGGAATGGGCTGGATGAGGCCGAACTGGCGGATATCGATCCGGTAGACGGTAATCGCTGACACCCCGCAGCACTCACGATGAAACCAATCCTTGTGGGAGCTGGCTGGCCTGCGATGGCATCACCTTGGTGTTACTCAGAGACCGAGGCGCATGCATCGCGGGCAAGCCCGGCTCCCACAAGGGCCTGTGGCCCCATAGGAAAGTGTGTTTAGTCGACCAGGGTGCAGGCCATCACGACTGCATCTTCGCGGCCACCCACGGCAGGGTAATAATCCCGACGTCGGCCAATCTCGTTGAACCCATAACGCTCATACAGTCGGAACGCGCCGGTATTGCTGTCGCGCACCTCCAGGAAACATTCCCGCGCCTTGGCCTCATAGGCCCGGGACATCAGGTGTTCGAGCAACGCCAGGCCCAGGCCACGGCCCTGGTTTTCCGGCTTGACCGTGATATTGAGCAAGTGCGCTTCATCAAGGATGATCTGCACCACACCGTGGCCCACTTGCTGCTCGCCTTCGAACATCAGCCAGATCTGGTACTTGCCCAGCCCATCGAGAAAGATCCCGCGGGTCCAGGGGTGGCTGAACGCCGCGTATTCGATTTTCAGCACGGCGTCGAGGTCAGCCTCGGTCATCGGGCGGAAGGATAAAGCCTCACTCATCGGTTGTTTTCCAGCGCGCCATCAGCCGGCGCATGGCTTGCCAGACATCAGCCTTACGCTGTGGCTCTTCCATTAATAATTCCAGGCCCGGCAGGGCCCATACCGAACCCAGGCCTTCGACCTGCAGCTCGCGGTACCAGGCTTCGGCGTTGGCTTCACCGGCAAAGCGCACGGCGGGCAGGCCGATCAGCCACAGGCACACACAGGGTTCGTCTTCGAGGCGGGCCGACACAAACCCTTGCACAAAATCCCGCGCGGCTTCCGGGCCCTGGTCCATCGTGCCACGCACCAGCAATGGCCAGCGCACCGGGTCGCCGACGATCTGCGGGCTGTCGGGCAGGCCGGCGGCGCGCAGCATGTCCTTGAGCAGCATGTAGGCCGGGTCGCGGGTCTGGAAGCGTTCGCCGGTGGGCAATTCCACCAGCAGCAGGCAACGCCCGGCCCGCAGCAACTGCAGGGCGAAACGCGGCGGCGGCACCACCGGTGCCTTGACTACCGGCGCAACCTCTTCGGCCACCACCGGCTTGGCCACCGGCGACGGGCGTGGCACCTCGATCTTCGCCCGCTCGACCACTGGGCGTACCTGCGGCTCGGGCTTGACCACCGTGACCGGCGCAGCAGCCTCCTCACCCGACGCCTCCAGCACCTCATAGGGCTCAAGCGCCTCCAGCAGCTCGGGCCGCGACGGGGCGGCGAACGGCAGTTCGGTGCGGGGCAGCCAGTTGACCACCTGCATGGCGGTCAAGTAAGCGCGACGTCGGGACTCGATAAGCACAGCTCGGCCACTTGTGGATAAGTAAAGAGCGGGGATTCTACCGCTGTTCGGCAACAATCGCCCACTGTGCACTGACCGGCTGTGGATAAATCCCGCGCCTGATGCAGTACAATCGCGACTTTTAATCGCCAACCAGCCGGCCATTCCCATGATCGAACCCAAGCGCGTCTTGCGCGCCCTCGCCGAACACTGGGCCTTACTTGAGCCACTGTGCGAACACTTCGACCAAGGCACCCTGAGCCTCGGCGAACTGCGCGCGCAACTGGCCGCCCAACAACTGGACAGCACGCCACAGGACATCACCAGCCTGCTGGACGTGTGGATTCGCCTGGACATCCTGGTGCCTGTCGCCAAGAGCCCGAACCGTTTCGAGCTCAACGCACAGATCCACGACTTCCTGGCCTATCTTCGCAAGGAGCACCGGCTTGGCCTGTGCCTGGAAATCGAAGCCTACCTGCGCCACCTCGAGCGCCTGGCCGGTTATATCCAGGACGCCTTCGACATCCGTGATGGCCACGACCTGGCCCGCCAACTGCGTCTGCTCGACATGCGCGTACGCGACGTGCTGAAAAAACTCGCCAATGATGAACAGGCCCTCGCTGCCGTGGCCGACCGCGCCAAGACCAGCGATCGGCAGATCCCGTTGCGCCAGCGTTACGCCGAGGTCCTGGCGACCTGGGACGAATACGTCGAACCGATGATCCAACTGGTGAACGCCGACGGCGCCTTCGAACAGGGCGTGCGCAAAGTCGAAAATGTGCTGCTGCGCATGCTCACCGAGCAACAGCGCCTCGGCCACCTGGTGGACGACGATATGCTGCTGCGCACCCACGCGCGCATCCTCGAAATGCAGACCAGCGCGCAGCTGACCTTGCGTCACGCTCGCGAGCTGCTGCTGCCGCTGCGTGAAGAAGCGCGTCGGCACAACGCGGTGACCCGTGGCGCGGCGCTGGCCTTGTCGGCGATTCGCCGTAAAGGTCTGGACGCCGTGCCACAGGCGGCGATGCCGATGTTCACCCGGCCGCAAAGCACGTTCCTGGGCAGTGCCAGCCAGGTCGAGGCTTATGTGTATGCCCTGGCGAATTTCGAGCCGAAACCGGCACGGTTTCCCAAGGCGCACAAATCCCACAAGGGCGACGCCCAGCGTGCACCGCGCACGGTCAAGGAAATGCTCGAGCGCTGCGAAGACGCACTGCCGATGCCGGACCTGATGACCTGGCTGCTGGAGCAGGAGCCCGACGGCGCCACCGACGAATTGCTGTACTGGTTCTCGCGGCTCTCGCGTGAAAAACGCTTCAAGCGCGAACGCCTGGAACGCCGCGACTACAACACACACGAGCACCAGGTCAGCCTGCGCTCATTCGCCCTGCTCCCGGCCAGTTCTGACACGGCCGAGCACTCTGCGAGCATCCCAAATGCATCTTGATCTATCCGAACTGTCCCAGCTGGCGCCGATCTTTCGCGAGCTGTTCAAGGGTTACCACGTCAGCCGCCGCGACCCGGAGCTGTACGCGCAACTGTCGAACTTCCAGGACCAGTACCGCACATTGTTCAAGGCCCTGGGCTTTGAGCTGGTGTGCGATACGCGCGGCTTTTACTACTTTGTGCCGGACTCGGCGATTGCCAGCGCGCAGGTGAACAAGACCGCGCAGCGCCTGGCGCTGTTCACCTTCATCCTCGTCGAGCATTTGGCCGACCAGGGCCGCGACCCGATCGCCGTGCTCGACGGCGGCAGCCTCGGCCGCGACGAGCTGCCTTCCCTGCTGGAAAAGTACCGCGACCTGTTTATCCAGGCCGAAGTACAGACCCAGGAAGAACTCGAAGAAAAAATCATGCGTCGCATGACCCAACTCGGCTTCGCCAGCGAAGACAACGGCATCTACCGTTTCCTGCCGCCGATGCACCGCTTCCTCGACGTGTGCCTGTCGGTGCAACAGGATCGCGATTTGGCGGCCAGCGTGCACAGCGTGTTGCCACTGCCGGCACCGGTGATCATCGACGAAGACAGCGACGAAAAATTGCTGAAGACCGATGACCCGCTGGACCTCAGCGACTTCTCTGATGAAAGCGAAGAAGACGCACTGGCCCGTGCAATTGCCGAAGAACAGGAGACCGACGCATGAGTAAGGAACGTTACGGCATCCGCCGCTTCGCCCTGTTGAATACCGCCGGTTACAGTCTGGGTTTATTCCCGCTGGAAGAGCCGCTGTCGGTGTATGGCGCGAACAACCTGGGTAAATCAGCTTCGATCAACGCCCTGCAGTTTCCGATTCTGGCGCGCATGTCGGACATGAGTTTCGGCAAGTACACCCTCGAGCAATCGCGGCGCTTCTACTTTGCCACGGACACCAGCTACATCTTGGTGGAAGTCTCGCTGCCCCACGGCCCGCACGTGATCGGCGTGGTCGGTCGTGGCCCGGGCGGCGGTTTCGGCCACCAGTTCTTTGCCTACGCAGGCAAGTTGGACCTGGCGCACTACCAGAAGAACGACACCTGCCTGCGCCAGAAAGAGCTGTTCACCAACCTTGAGCGCGAGGGCCTGAAAGCCTATGAACTCAAACCGGACGAACTGCGCCGTTTGCTGGTGGGCGGCCACACGTCGATCCCGCTGGACCTGACCCTGATCCCGCTGCGCTCTACCAGCGAGCAGAGTCTGAAGACCTTCCGCGCGCTGTTTATCAACTTGCTGCACATGCGCGAAATCACTGCGGCCAAGCTCAAGCAATTGTTCCTGGATGCGTTCGAACACAGCCTGCGTTCGGGCAGCGTGGATTACATCGCCGCGTGCGAAGAAGCCTTCCGCGACGTACGACGCATGGAGCAGGACTACAACTCCCTGGTCGCCGCCGGTCCGCTGGTTGAAGCGCTGGCCAATGGCGTTCGGCAACGCGACACATTGCGCGGCAAGTTGCATCGCCTGTCACCGCTGCTGGACTCGCTGCTGGGCACCTGGTCGGACTACGCCAGTGCGCGCAAGGAAGAGCTGACGATCCAGGCCGAACACTACCGCAATGAGCAGGACGCGCTGCAAAACGACCAGCGCGGCGGCACCCAGGAGCTGATGCGGCTGGAGCGTGAGATCAGCGGCATCCAGCGTTGGCTGGGTGAGCTGTCGGTGCTCAAGCATCGCTTTGCGCTGGTGGATGACGTCAAGGTGCTGGAGCAGCAATTGCTGGCGGCCAAGGATGCCCACGATGAATTGGCCGGCGCACTGGCGCAGTCGCGGCAGTTCAGTGCCGGGGACCTGGACGAGCGTCTACGTGACCTGGAAAAACGCTTGAAGTCGGTCAAGCAGCAGCTTGATCACGCGGATAACAACAGCTACGCCAAGCTGCGCGAAGAATTCTCGCAGCCGGATGTCGAGCGTCTGATGCGCCTGTTCAACAGTTCGTTGTTCAGCCTGCCGTTGGGCGCGCATGGCATCACGTTGGACGAGGAAGGCTTGTGGGTTAAATCCCTGGAGCAGATTCTCGACGGCTTCAAGGGTGAGCGTTTTGAAGTGCCGGGGCTGTCTATCGACATCTCCCACATCGAGCCGCCGGCCTTGCAGGCCCTGGCCGATCGCGCGGCGTTGCGTGACCAGAAAGAGCGTCTGGAAAAAGAACTCAAGCAGCTCAAAACCCAGCAAGTTGTGGCCTCCGACCGCGCCGCGAGCAAGACCCAGACCGAAGCGCTGTACCAGCAAGTGCTGGATGCGCAAAAGGCCCTGGAAGACTTCCGCCGCGCGCAGACCCTGAGCGCCGAAGAAGGCGAGAAACTGGAAAATCTGGCGCAGATGGAAGCCGCCCAGGACGAGTTGAAACGCTCCAGCGATGCCTTCACTGAGCGCGTCCAGCAATTGTCGGCCAAGCTGCAACTGGTCGGCCGCCAGATCGGCGATATGGAAGCCAAGCAACGCACGCTGGATGACGCACTGCGCCGTCGCCAGTTGCTGCCGGCAGACTTGCCGTTCGGCACGCCGTTCATGGACCCGGTCGACGACTCCATGGACAACTTGCTACCGCTGCTCAATGACTACCAGGACAGCTGGCAGGGCTTGCTGCGCGCCGATGGCCAGATCGAAGCGCTGTACGCGCAAGTGCGCCTCAAGGGCGTGGCCAAGTTCGACAGCGAGGATGACGTCGAGCGTCGCCTGCAACTGCTGATCAATGCCTATGCACACCGCACCGACGAAGCCCTGACGCTGGGCAAGGCGCGTCGCGCGGCGGTGACCGATATCGCGCGGACCCTGCGCAATATCCGCAGCGACTACGACAGCCTGGAACACCAGCTGGCGCTGTTTAACCGCGAGATCAACAAGCGTCAGGTATCGAACCTGCAGAGCTTCCGCATCGTGCTCGCGCCGAACAAGGAAGCGCTCAAACATATCGACCAGATCATCCACAGTGCCGGTCAATATGAAGAGGGCGAAACCCTCTCGGTGTTCGACCTCAGCCAGAGCGCCGAGCAGGACAACAAGAACGAAGAGGCCAAGGAATACCTGGCGCGCCTGGTAGCCGCCAACCATAACCAGTTGGGCCTCAAGGACCTGTTCGAGCTGGCCTTCGAGATCACCAAGGTGAACGGCCAGCCGGTGATTCATACCGACATCGACGGCGCCGCCTCCAACGGCACCACCATGACTATCAAGGCGCTGACTAACATGTACTTGTTGCTGCACTTGATGGACCGCGACCAGGCCGGGCGCGTGCGCTTGCCGTACTACCTCGACGAGGCGGCGGACATCGACGAGAAGAACCAGGCAGCGCTGCTGGAGACCAGTTTGCAGCTGGGCTTCGTGCCGATCCTGGCCAGTGTGAAGCCGCAGGTGTCTGCCCAGGTGGCGATCGACCTGGAAGGCGGCAGCGGGCCGAACGGGATCTACATTGATGAGGCGGACTGGAAGTACATTCGTCGCCACGATGCAGTGAAAGCGACGGTGAATGTGCAGGCGGACGAACCGGAGCTGGATAAGGTCTGATCGGCTGTACTGAAATGCAAAAGGCCGCGATCTTATGGATCGCGGCCTTTTTTGTGAGCATTTGCGGTGGTTGTTAGGGCCCATTCGGGAGCAAGCCCCCTCCCACACTCGACCGGGTTTTCCTTTAGGAATGCGGTCGAATGTGGGAGCCGGGCTTGCCCGCGATGGCCGCGCCTCGGTCTATTTGCCGAGTGAAATCTTCGGCGCCCAGGTCAGCCATTCCTCTTCGAACTTGTCGAACAGCGGGAAGGTTTGCTGTGGCCGCGCGGCGTTGCCCATGCGTTCGCCGTCCGGCGTAGCAAAGGCGATGCCACCCGCTACCAGGGTCTCCAGAGATTCGGTGCGCACCGTCGCGCCCTTGAACAAACCAAAGTCGAGGCCGAAACCGCTGGTGTTCCAGAAGCGGCTGCCGCCACGTACCAGCGGCGCGTATTTGGGCTCAATCAGGATGTGGATCAGCACGCGGTCGGCGGTCTGCCCCAGCTCGTAACCGGTGACTTTGCCCACGGTGACTTCACGGTAAGTGACCGGCACGCCTTCCTTCAGCGAGCCACGGCGTGCGGCGCTCAGTACCAGGCTCAGGCCAGCCTCTTGTTGGACGGCTTCAGGCGGCTGGTCCAGGGCAACAAAGTTCTTTTGCGGCCCGGCATTTTTTGCCGCCGGTTGCACCTCGATGTACTGGCCGGTGACCAGGGTTTCCAGGTTGGACGTTTTCATCAGGCCCAGCTCAGGCTTGACTACCCAGAACTGGCTGCCGACCCGCGCAATGCGGTCCGCCACCTGAGTGATGCGTGCGCGGAGCAACACCGACTGCATATCGGCAGTGAGGTCGACGCTCTCGATCTTGCCCACGTCCAGCCCCTTGAAGCGCACCGGGGTGCCGGGGCGCATGCCGTCGGCGCGGTCGACCTTGATCGTCACCAGCGTGCCGTGCTGGTTGGCAGCCTCGCGGTCGGCAAACAGACGGAAGCGCGGGATGCGTTTTTTCAACGGCACATTCGGTTCCGGGGTTTCGAAAGCGATGCCACCGGCCATCAGGCTCGCCAGGGATTCACTCTTCACCTGAATGCCGCCGGTGAGGCCACCGGTCAAGGTGACGCCACTGGCATTCCAGAAACGCGTCGAGCCGTTGACCAGGTTTTCGTATTCTTTCTCGATATGAACGCCGATCACCAGTTGCTTGTTCTTGCGCGAGAACTGGTAGCTCTGCACCGAACCAACCTTGACCTGCTTGTAGAGGATCGGGCTGCCGACATCCAGGGAGCCGAGGTTGTCGGTGAACAGCACCATATGCAGGCCAGGGGAGCGCAGGTCCAACGGCGGCGCCTTGGCACGGGCGACGAATTCACGTTGTGGCGCGCTGCCTTTGTCGCCGGGGCGGATGGCGATGTAGTTACCTTTGACCAGGGCTTCCAGGCCGGTGATACCGGCCAGCGAAATAGAGGGTTTGACCACCCAGAACTGGGTGTCCTGCACCAGGTAATCTTCAGCCAAGGGGTCGAGTGTCAGCTCGGCGTTGGCGCTGGACAGGTCCGGGTCGATCTTCAAGGTTTTCAGGCTGCCGACCTGGATGCCTTTGTACATGACCGGGGTGCGCCCCGCCTGCAGGCCTTCGAAATCGGTGAGCTTGACCTTGGCCTTGATACCGGCAGCGGCGGCGTCGAAATCTTCATATAGGCGGAACGGCAGGCTTGGGTCGGTCGGCGGGCTGTCCTTGCGATTCTCCGGTGTGGCGAAGGCGATGCCCCCGGCGACGATACTGGAGAGAGATTCGCTGCGTACCTTCACGCCGGAGAGGTTGGCATCGATGCTGATGCCGCTGGCGTTCCAGAAACGTGTGTGTTTACGCACCAGGTTGGCGTAGGTCGGCTCGATATAGACCTTGATCTCGACCGTGCTCTGGTCTTCCGAGAGCAGGTAGCTTTTGACCTGGCCGACCTGGATCTGTTTGTAAAACACCGGGCTGCCACGGTTGAGCGAGCCGAGGCGGTCGGCCTTGATGGTCAGGTGCAGGCCGGGCTTTGCGTCGGACAAAGGCGGCTCTTCGGAGAGCGCCTTGAATTTGCGCGTAGGCTCGCCGTCCCCCGGGCTGGCGGCGATGTAATTACCCGACACCAGGGTTTCAAGGCCGGTGATACCGGCGAGGCTGACACTGGGTTTGACCAACCAGAAGCGGGTGTTGGTCTTGAGGTACTGTTCGACGTCCTTGTCCATCTCGATGGTGGCGATCACCCCGCGATTGTTGCCCTCGTCGTCCAGGGCCAGGGTCTTGACCTTGCCCACGGGCATGCCTTTGTAGACCACTTCAGTCTTGTTGGCCTGGATACCTTCGCCGCTTTCGAAGCGGACCTGAATCTCGATACCCTGCTGGGAATAGGCACGCCATCCCAGCCAGCCGCCGATAATCAGCGCAATCAGGGGCAATACCCAAATAGCCGACCAGTTGGAGGCCGGGCGGGTTTTAGCTTTAGGCAAATCACTCATGGTCGTCGTCCGACTCCGTGTTATCCCAAATCAGTCGGGGATCGAAAGTTACTGCGGCAAGCATCGTCAAGATGACCACACTGGCGAACGCTGCAGCGCCGAGGTTTGCCTCGACACTGGCAAGTCGCCCAAAGTTTACAACCGCCACCAGAATGGCGATCACGAAGATATCCAGCATGGACCAGCGGCCAATGAATTCGATAAAGCGGTACATCACGATGCGTTGTTGCGCGGACAACGGCTGATGACGCTGCACCGAGAACAGCAGCAATCCAATACCCACCAGCTTAAAGGTCGGTACCAGAATACTGGCGATGAATACGACCGCCGCAATGGGGAACATGCCGTGCTGCACCAGCTGAATCACACCGGCCATGATGGTACTGGGCTCACCCTGACCAAGGGAGTTGACGGTCATGATGGGTAACAAATTAGCGGGTATATACAGAATGGCCGCCGTAATCAGCAATGCCCATGTGCGGGTAAGGCTGTTAGGCCGGCGAGCATGGATCAGCGCTCCGCAACGGGTACAGAGTTGCTCGTCGGTATCCGGCTCTTGGTTGTTTAACTCATGGCATTCGGTACAAATCAGAATGCCTGCATCAATCGCCCGCATGATCATCCTCTCCTGACAGCGCCTGCCAGATCTGGTGGGGCGACATCACCACCTCAAGCAGTACCTGAATCATTAACAGGCTGACAAAGCACACCAGCCCCAGACCGATCGCGATAGACGCCATGTCGGCAAGTTTGACGATCGCCACCAGAACGCCCATCAGATACACCTCCAACATCCCCCAATCTTTCATATGGTGGTAGATGCGGTACAACAGCAGCCCGTAGCTGCGGCCAATCTTCCAGCGAATGCTGAGCAGTACGGCCAACTGGCAAAGCAATTTGAGCAAGGGAATCCCCATGCTGCACAGGAATACAACGGCGGCGACACCTTGCATGCCCGTATCGAACAGACCAACTACGCCGCTCCACACGGTATCCTCCGAGGACTGCCCGAGTAGATTGAGCCGCATGATGGGTAAAAAGTTCGCGGGGATGTACAGCAATAGCGCGGCGATTACCAACGCGAGGCTGCGCTCAACGACATTGTGGCGGTGAGCGTAGAGCTCATAACCGCAACGCGGGCATTGGGCTTTTTCGCCGAGGGCGAGCGTCGGTTTGCGCATCAGCAAGTCGCACTCATGGCATGCCACCAGGTCGTCCAGTGGTAAATCCGACACCTCAAGGGCATCAACCGGATCGGGCATAAATAGGGCTCGGGCTCTAAAAAAGGTTAGGTGCCTATTCTAGTGGTCTGGTTCAGAAATAACTGTGCAAATTTGTCGGCAGATTCGAAGCGGTCCTGGTTTTCGACCGCCCAAAACAAAACCCCTGTTTGCGTTAGCAAACAGGGGTTCTGGAATTTAATCTTGACGATGACCTACTCTCACATGGGGAAACCCCACACTACCATCGGCGATGCATCGTTTCACTACTGAGTTCGGGATGGGATCAGGTGGTTCCAATGCTCTATGGTCGTCAAGA
>NZ_UTBG01000139.1 GCF_900580675.1 Pseudomonas viridiflava | reverse complement strand
CGCCGGGTGCAACGGATCCGCTTGCATCAGGTCGGGATGGCCACCCACGCCTTCCAGGAAAAACCCTACCAGTGGGACATTTTTCTCCTTGGCTAACTCGCCATACACTGCGGCGAATGCGGTGGTGTAGCGCGGGCCATAATTGGGCGGCAACTGCATGCCCAACAACAACACCCTGGCACCGCCGGCTTTGGACTGGTCAATCATCGACGCAAGATTTTGTTTCAATTGCGCTGGCGGCTGCCCGCGCAAGCCGTCGTTGCCGCCCAGCTCGATCACCACCACGTCCGGCTTATGCTCTGCAAGCGCCGCAGGCAGCCGCGCCAGGCCTCCGGCACTGGTATCGCCGCTGATGGAGGCGTTGACCACTTTATCGTCGAAACCTTCCTTCTTGAGCCGTTGCTCCAGCAACGCTACCCACCCTTTGCGGGTATCCAGGCCGAAACCGGCACTGATACTATCGCCAACGATCAGGACTGTACCCGCCGCTGCGTTCTGGGCCATGCACATCAAGGCCAGGCCAGCACTCAAAAACCACATTCGCATCGGATTCTCCATGGGCGCAAGCATTCTCATCGCGCGGAACCTTAGCAAAGTGGTTCCCAGCGCGGAAGGTGAACTGACTATCCTGCACGAACTGAGCCTGGAACTGAACAAGGGCGATAGCCTGGCTATCGTCGGCGCTTCCGGTTCCGGTAAATCCACCCTCCTCGGCCTGCTGGCCGGCCTCGACCTGCCCAGCAGTGGCGAAGTCACCCTGGCCGGGCAAGCCCTGAGCAGCCTTGACGAAGACCAGCGCGCACGCATCCGTGCCGAGCACGTGGGTTTCGTATTCCAGTCCTTCCAACTGCTCGACAGCCTCAATGCCCTTGAAAACGTCATGCTGCCGCTGGAACTGGACGGCCGCAAAGACGCCCGCGAGCGCGCCAAGCACCTGCTGGAGCGCGTCGGCCTTGGCCAGCGCCTGACCCACTCACCGCGCCAGCTCTCCGGGGGTGAGCAGCAGCGAGTGGCGATTGCCCGCGCGTTCGCCGCTGAACCGGATGTGCTGTTTGCCGATGAACCCACCGGCAACCTCGACAGCCATACCGGCGAGCGCATCAGCGACCTGCTGTTCGAACTCAATAAAGAGAGCGGCACGACCCTGGTGCTGGTCACCCATGACGAGCGCCTGGCCCACCGTTGCCGACGCCTGATCCGCCTTGAAGCCGGCCTGATGGTCGCGCCCCTGGAGCCTTGATGGCACGTTTGCCGCTGTTGCGCCTGTTCAGCCTTGCCATGCGCCAATTGCTGCGTGATGCCCGCGCCGGCGAATTGCGCGTGTTGTTCTTCGCCTTGCTGGTGGCCGTGGCTGCCAGCACCGCCATCGGTTACTTCGGCGCACGCCTCAATGGCGCCATGATGCTGCGCGCCACCGAGTTTCTCGGCGCCGACCTGGTCCTCGAAGGCAGCTCGCCGGCGCGGCCCGAACAAATCCGGTCCGGGACCGAACTGGGCCTGGATCACGCGCGTGTGGTGGAATTTTCCAGCGTCATTTCCACCGACAACGGCATCCAGCTCTCCAGCATCAAGGCGGTCAACGAGCAGTACCCACTGCGCGGCCAGCTCAAAAGTGCTGCCGTGCCGTTTGGCGATGAAACCCCAGGCGGCGGTCCGAAACCAGGCGAAGCGTGGGTGGAAGCACGGCTGCTGACGGCTCTCGACCTTAAAGTCGGCGACAGCATCGACGTGGGCATGAAAACCCTGCGCCTGGCTCGCATCCTGACCTATGAACCCGACCGCGCCGGCAACTTTTACAGCCTGACGCGCCCAGGGTGATGATCAACCTGGCGGACCTTGACGCCACCGGCGTGGTCCAGCCCGGCAGCCGCGTCAGCTACCGCGAGCTGTGGCGTGGGCAGCCAGACACCACGGTGCTGCAAACCTATCGTGACCTGGTCAAGCCGGGGCTCGCCGCCAACCAACGCCTGCAGGATTCCCGCGACGGCAACCAGCAGATCGGCGGCGCCCTGGGCAAGGCCGAGCGCTACCTGAATATGGCCAGCCTGGTGGCGGTACTGCTGGCCGGCGTGGCCGTGGCCTTGTCAGCCAACCGCTTTGCCACGCGACGGTTCGATGCCAGCGCATTGTTGCGCTGCCTCGGCCTGTCACGACGCGAAGCCATGTTGCTGTTCAGCCTGCAATTGAGCGTACTCGGCCTGCTGGCGAGCTTGGCCGGCGCCCTGCTTGGCTGGCTCGCGCAGTTTGGCCTGTTCTACTTCCTGCACGACCTGTTGCCCTCGGATGTACCGCCCGGCGGGCTGCTGCCGGCAGTTGCCGGGATCGGCACCGGGCTCGTCGCCCTCGCCGGTTTCGCCCTGCCTCCCCTGGCTGCATTGGGCCGCGTGCCGCCGCTGCGAGTACTGCGCCGTGACTTGCTGCCCATCCCTTCCAGTACCTGGATGGTCTACGGCGCTGCGCTGTTCGCGCTGGGCTTGATCATGTGGCGGTTAAGCCTCGACCTGGTGCTGACGTTCGCCTTGCTGGGCGGAGGCGTAGTGGCTGCGCTGGTGCTCGGCGGCCTGCTTCTGTTGCTGCTGCAAAGCCTGCGACGGTTACTGGCACGCGCTTCCCTGCCTTGGCGCCTGGGCTTGGGGCAGTTGCTGCGCCACCCGCTGGCGGCGGCCGGCCAATCCCTGGCGTTCGGCCTGATCCTGCTGTCCATGGGCTTGATCGCCTTGCTGCGCGGCGAGTTACTCGACACCTGGCAAAACCAGTTGCCCAAGGATGCGCCCAACTATTTCGCGCTGAATATCCTGCCGGCCGACAAGGACGCCTTTGGCGCACGCCTGCTGGAACTGCAGGCTCAGTCAGCGCCTTTGTACCCGGTGGTGCCAGGTCGCCTGATCAGTATCAACGGCGAACCGGTGCAGGAAATTGTCAGCAAGGACTCCAGTGGCGACCGCGCGGTACAACGTGACTTGAGCCTGACCTGGGCCGCCGACCTGCCACCGGGCAACGCCCTGACCGCGGGCGCCTGGTGGTCACAGCAACCCTCCGATGAGATTCCCGGGGTCTCGGTAGAAGCCAAGGTCGCGGAAAGTCTCAAGCTCAAACTCGACGACCACCTGGTGTTTACGATCGCCGGGGAAAACCGTGAAGCGCGGGTCACCAGCCTGCGGACCATCAACTGGGATAACTTCCAGCCCAACTTCTTCATGATTTTCCAGCCGGGCACCTTGAAAGACTTGCCTGCCACCTACCTGACCAGCTTTTACCTGGCTCCCGGTCACGACCAACTGATCGTCGATCTGTCCCGGGCCTTCCCGGCCGTGACCATCCTGCAGGTCGAGGCCTTGCTGGAGCAGTTGCGCAGCATCCTCGCCCAAGTGACCCTGGCGGTGGAGTACGTGCTGCTGTTCGTGTTGGCAGCCGGGATGGCGGTGTTGTTCTCGGGCCTGCAAGCCACCCTCGATGAGCGTATTCGCCAAGGTGCCCTGCTACGCGCACTGGGCGCCGAGCGCAAGCTGCTGGTCAAGGCCAGGCGTATCGAGTTCGGCTTGCTGGGCGCCGTGAGCGGGCTGCTGGCGGCACTGGGGACAGAGTTGGTGACCTGGGTGCTGTACCGCTATGCATTTGACCTGGTCTGGCACCCTCACCCGTGGTTGCTGTTGCTGCCGGTGATTGGTGCGGTATTGATCGGTGCAGCCGGGGTATTCGGCACTCGTCGAGCCCTCAACGCCAGCCCGTTGACCGTATTGCGCGAAGGCTGAAAACTCGATGGCCCGCCTCTTTTCAGGGGCGGGCCAACAGTGCTTACTTCACATATTCGATACCGGTGATCCACCAGCACACCTCACCGCCCGGGGTCTGCACGACGGCCTCATCGTCGACTTCCTTGCGCAGCAGCGCGCGGGCCATGGGTGAATCGATGGAGATGTAGTCCATCCGATCATAAATCTCGTCATAACCGACGATGCGAAAACGCTTGGTCTCGCCTTGTTCGTTTTCGATATCGACCCAGGCGCCGAAGAACACCTTGCCTTCCTGCTCCGGCATGTACTCCACCACGCGCATGTCTTCCAGGCGTTTACGCAGGTAGCGAACCCGGCGGTCGATCTCGCGCAGCAGTTTCTTGTTGTATTGGTAGTCGGCGTTTTCGCTGCGGTCCCCCAGCGAAGCAGCCCACGTCACTTTGCGCGTGGTATCCGGGCGTTTTTCTCGCCACAGGTAATCCAGCTCTTTCTTCAGCGCTTCATGACCTTCTTTGGTTATCAGCTTGGTACTCAAACGCTTGCATCCCCGGGCAATGTCCATAAATGCCGAAAGGCCAGGCAATTACGCCCTGGCGTCAGCTGGCTGGCACTGATGATAAATGAACCGGGGAAAGTAGCCAGCCGGTCTAGCCATCCAATGCCTGATCCATTTCAAGCAGTGCGCCTCGCAAGTTCTGGCGCAAGCCGGATATCTTCAGCGTCAATGCCTTGAGCGACTCAGCTCTCTGGCTGACCGCCAACGATTGGTCATGCAGTTGAGCAGTGCGTTGCTCCAGTTGCAGGGTTTTCTCGTCCAGTTGGCTTTGCTGCGCCTGCAATCGAGACTGCCACTCTTCAAGCCTTGCCTCGGACTCGATTGCCGCATGTTTTTTATGGGTCAGTTCCTGAGCGAGACGGGCAAGGTTGGTCAGCGTACTGTCCATCTCGAACAAAGCGCTGTCGTCCATTGGCGCCGCAAGCTGTAGCTGTGGCTGCACCACCGCCTCCGGCTCACGCGAGGCAACAGGCGCGAGCTGCACCTGACTCACAGCCGTTTCTGCCGGTGCCTGCCGCGGCTCTTCAACAGGATGTTCGGGGACAGCGTCCAGAACAGGGTCGACGGCACTCACCATCTTGGGCACAGCGGCCATTTGTGACGAAAAACGAATCGACGGCACGATCAATGAAGCACTCTCGATTGCCGGCAGCGCCGGAGCAGACATTCCCAGGGTGATCACCTTCATCACCAGCGCCTTTTTGATGATCATCGAGTGGTGGTCATCGGGCTTGGCAGTGGGCAACTTGCAGCCTTTCAAATCGAGAAAATGATACGGGACCTGCGTTTCAGTGGGGCCGCTCGTCTTACTGCCCGACGCTGCCAATGTCAGGATTTGCTTGAAAACATGCATTGCCACTTGCAGGTCTTCCTTGGACTCAACACCGTCCAGAAAATAGCGTTCGGCTTTTTTGCGCAAGGCCGCGATATAGACCCTGGAGCTGCCCGGCTCCACCTCTTCATCCAGACTATAAACAAGAAAATTGGAGGCAATCTGGCCAACAGCAAACCCACACAGCAGGGCACCGTTGACCGGAGCATCCTGACCGTTGCGTTCAAGAACAAGGGTACGTAGAAGCATCATGGTAATCAGGCCTCATTAGGGAGACGATTTGAAGGTTGAAATCACATCACAATTGTTTCAGTGACCCACCCAACACGCACGTAGGACCTTTCTGAGAAATGCCGAGCGCCGTTCCCAAAAGGCACTATTGCCCGTACCCTTTTTCGCTTGGCACCTACGTGATTCAAAAATTGTCCGGTAAATACTTGATAGAAATACAAAATCTGACAAAGTACCTGGACAAGAAAAACATAATTAACCGCTTTTCTTTAATCGCCAATAGAAAGGAATGCCTGGGACTTTTTGGCGAAGACCGTGCCGTTAAAACGGTCGTGCTTAATATGATAGCGGGTTCTACTCACCCTTCCAGCGGCCATATAAATATCGAAGGTTTGAATACTCAAACCCAGACACTTAAAACACGCAAACTCGTCGGCTATCAAGTTGACGGCGATCTCGACCACCCCACGCTGTCGGTTAAGGAATTCCTCAGCTTTATCGCCGCCATTCGTGGATTCAGCGGCAACGAAAAACGCACGCGGGTGGAAGAAGCCGTCACGCGATTGGAGTTGTGGCCGGTACTCAACATCCCGCTCAATACGCTCAGCGCCGCCTTGAAGCGCAAAGTCGCGATTGCCCAGGCGATCCTGCATAGCCCGGCCGTGTTGTTGCTGGATGAACCCACCGAAGGGTTTTCGCTTGATCAGAAGCACCGGTTCAAGGCGCTCATCAGGTCGTTGACGGAGGAAATGACGGTGATCATCGCCTCCCGCCACTGCGATGAATTGTCAGCACTCTGTACCCGCGCGCTGGTTATCGCCGGCGGCCGCCTAGTGGCAGATACCCCGCTGCCCGAGCTGCAGCGCGATTCCCGCCACTTTCAGGCTGTCACCCTTAGCGCTGACACCCCTCTGGACTTGCTCGCCCTGGCCGTACTGCCAGGTGTGGCTGGCATCGAAGAACATCGGCACGCGCGGGGCACGGTGACGGTATTGGCCATGCCGGGGCACGCAATCTACGCCCACATCAATACGCTTATTGCCAATCGCGGCTGGAAAATCAACTCACTGAAACTGGAGCCAGGTCGCCTGAACGACGTGGTTCGCCATATGAGCCGAGAGACCCCCCTTTGAAACTGCTGCCTGTCATATTCAAGCGTCAGCTCGCCAGTTTTGCCTGCGCGCCCGGTACCTACCTGAGCATTGCCGTTTTTTTGGTTCTCTGCGTGGCATTGGGACTGCACATGAGCACCTGGCCAGAACACGACAGCGGTAACCTGCAAGTTTTCTTCCAGTTCCATCCCTGGCTCTACTTCCTGTTGATCCCGGCGCTGGCCACGCAACTCTGGTCTGACGAAGCCAATGCAGGTTTTCTCGACTTGATGAAAACACTGCCCGTCACGACGTCTGAGTGGGTCATCGGCAAGTTCATGGCCGCCTGGGTCGTGGCCGGCATGGCCCTGATGCTGATGTTTCCTCTGGTCATCGTTGCCAATTACCTGGGCAACGCAGACAACGCGGTGATTGCCTCGCAAGTGTTCGCGAGCTGGCTGCTGGCAGGCAGTTACTTGTCGGCAGGTTGTTTTATTTTCACACTGGTGCGTCAGCGCACCTTGATTGTCATCCTGACGATAGGCCTGCTGCTAATAGCCAGTGGACTTTCATCTTTGCTGGAAGCGCTCGAACACCAGAGGCCCATCTGGTTAATTGATAGCGTGGCAACCCTCAGCCCCTTCTCAAGATTCAGTGCTATCGATGATGGAAAGTTCACACTGCGTGACCTGCTTTATTTCATTAGCATCATTCTCGCCTTTCTCGTAGCCACGACCGTCACCCTCAACTACAAACATAGCTGAGAAGGGAAATCTCAATGCGCTCCGCTCTGCTCACCGGCATGACCCTGACCGTCATACTGCTACTTCTGCTCGCATTCAACCTGGTGTGGGTTGGCAAACTTCCCGATATGCGATGGGACTACACCCACCAGAAAACACATACTTTATCTCTGCCCGTCCTCCCTTTACTCGCGTCACTGGAAAGCCCTGTCGACTTATATTATTTCAACGCGACCAACGATTCGAAAAGAAGCTATGCCCTGCAGCGATATGGCAAACGCATAGAGGACTTGCTCAAGGAATACGAAAAAGCATCAAAAGGCATGATCAACTTGCACCTTATCGAACCGGCTCCATTTTCAGAAGATGCCTACAAAGCCGGGTTATTTGGCCTTGACGACAAGCAAGGGTTTCTTGGCCTTATCGGCACCCGTGCCGGCCAGGGTGCACAACGCATCGAATCGTTCAGCCTTGAACGCGAGCCCTTGCTTGAGTACGAAATCAGCCACCTGATCTATAAGTTACAGCGCCCGGAACGCCCCATTATCGGGCTGCTGTCGGGGTTGGCGCTGAAGGAATCGGGGGGCCGGCTGCTGAAGGAGCTGCAGCAGCATTTCAACCTGGTCAACCTGGAGTCAACTGCCGAACGCATACCGGAACACGTCGAGGCGTTGATGGTTGTCCACCCGCGCGCGCTGTCTGAACCCACCCTGTATGGGGTTGAACAATTTGTATTGAAGGGCGGCAGATTGATGATGTTTATCGACCCGCTCAGCGAGCAGAGCTCAAACACGCCGCTGGGCAATTCCAGGCTGGACGATTTGCTTGCGGCCTGGGGAATTCAAATGACGGCGGGCAAGTTTCTGGTCGACTCCGTCTATGCCTCATGGGCGACGCCAGGCGCCAACGACAATGCAGTGCAATATCCGGCCCGATTGAGCCTGCCGCGGCACGCGATGAATACCCATGATGTCAGCAGCTGGAAACTGAGCACGGTGACGGTATCCAGCAGCGGCGCCCTCTCGCGACTCAATAAAAGTCGCACAAGCTTCATCCCGCTCCTGCAGAGTTCCGAACAATCCGAGTTGCTCAATACCGAACGCTTTGCTGACTTGAGCGCACTCGACTCACTGGATGACAAAGCGTCCCCACAGGAAAAGCGCGCTGTGATTGCCGCGCGTATCGAGGGCCCGGGTTATTCGACATTTCCCGACGGTATGAAGGGGCAGCCCCCAGGCTTGCAAAAAGCGGCACAGATCCATGCTGTCGTGGTCGCCGACACCGACTTGCTCTCGGATAAAGTCAGCGGCCAGGGGCACGAAGGCAACGCACTGTTTATCTTGAACACATTGGATAACCTGTCTGCGTCCGCTGCACTTGCCAGTATTCGACCGCGCGCGAAGCCGCAGGGGCCACCGACGCTACTGCAGCGCATGCGCGAAACTGCGCAGCAGTCATATCAAGTGAAGGCCAGCGAACTGGAGCGACGCCTGTTGCGCACGGAAATGGAATGGCGGCAGCTCAATCCAGCAACAACCCCACTCGGCACCCAGACCATAGACCCCACGACCCAACTGCAAGCACTGAATAAGGAGCGCCTGCGCTTGCCCATGGAATTGCATGCCTTGCGGGTCGAGGCGTACGCGCAGGTAAACCGCCTGGAACTTGCGCTGAAGCTGGCTGCGACCTTTGCGATACCGGTGACTTTATGCCTGGCGGCCTGGATGATTTTCCTCGGCCATCGCCGGCGTCGGTTGCTGGCATCTCATCTGGTTCATTAAGCGCTCAACGCCGGGCAATCAGCCCTTGCCTGGCAATGCGCGTCAGATGGCGGATCACGTCAGCCGCATCGTCAGCGCTGGGGGCCTGGATAACCGCGAGATCGAAGCTGTTATTGGCAAAGCGTGCAAGGGAATCGCCGTCTTCGACAAACTGGATCAGGAAGGCTGACGGCCGGCCGGTACGACGCGGCCAGCCATCCAGGTAACGCAAAAGCGTCGGCTGGTGCTTGCCACCCAGCAGGATTTTCGGATTGCGTTGAGTGAGGTCCGCAGTGATCGGGGCCAGGCGTATCAGGGGGCGTAATGCATTCATCGTGTCGTGTCTCTGCCTCAAAAGTCTGCGGGCAGGTGAGAGGCAACACCGAACCAGCGCTTTAGCGGAATTTCGAAGCGTGCTTCATCCTCGGATGAGCGTGCTTCTGTCGGGGCCGCATCGAGCCCCGGTGGCGCCCCGCAATTAGCTGTTTAAATCGGCGCATGAACGGCATCCTAGAGAAGCCGGTGGGGCGGTGTCAAGAATACCGAGCAATGAAAAGGCCCGCACATGCGGGCCTTTCAAGGGTTCTGCGGAGCAATCAGTTGGCGATAGCGCGGTCGGCAGACAGTTTGCCGGCACCCTCAAGCAGCACCGCCAGCGCACCGCCCAGCAAGGCCAGTGCGAACTCATAACCATTGTTGGCCATGAACAGCCCGTTATGGATATGCACCGAGAAGATCGCCACCAGCGAGATAATCGTCAGGCCGAGTGCCGCCGGGCGTGCCAGCAAACCGATGATCAGCGCCAGGCCGGCAAAGAACTCGGTGCCGCCCGACAACAATGCCATCAGGGTGCCCGGCGCCAGGCCAATGCTTTCCATCCACTGCGCGGTGCCAGCCAAACCGCCACCGCCGAACCAGCCGAAGAGTTTCTGCGAGCCATGGGCGGCGAAGATGATGCCGACAAAAATGCGCAGAATGGTCAGGCCGTAACCGGCGCGGGTGGACAGGACGCGGGTGATCATTGGGCTCATGGTGATAATCCTTTTCAAAGTAGGGGTGGGTTGGCCGCTATATTAATCGGATTACGCAATGATAAAAGCCGAAAAAATGCCTAATACATATCTACAAATCCGATTATTTCCGTGAGGCTACCTTTGGCGCCGAAGGCTCCAGGGACGCTCGCTCCCGATCAAACGCCAAGTAATACTTGTTCACGCTATTAACATAGCTGACGCCGCCCATCCCCACCTGCTCCATGGCAATGCGTTCGACCTGGAAGAACCACTGATTGGGGTTCAGCCCGCGACGCTTTGCTTCGGTGCGCATGCCCTGCACCCGCTCAGGCCCCATGTTGTACGCCGCCAGCACAAAGGCCATGCGCTCACGCTCGTTGAGTTTGGGGCTGGAGAAAAACTTGCGGCGAATCATCGCCAGATAACGCGCGCCCGCCTGCACATTGCTATCAAGGTTCTCGATATTGTTGACCCCCACCCGCTGCGCGGCCGAAGGGGTGATCTGCATCAGGCCGGTGGGGCCGCCACTGTTGCGCGCGCCGGGGTCAAGCGCCGACTCCTTGTAGGCCAGTGCAGCAAGGTTGAGCCAGTCGATGCCCTGCTCGCGAGCATGCTTTTGCAGCACCGGGCGCAGTTTCTCCAGGCGCTGGCGATCAACTCGGGCCAACGGGTTGCGCACCTGATAGAGGCGGCGGTAAATGCGTTGGAACGCTACATCCTGGTCGGACGGGGTTCGATAACCCTTGAGAAATCGATCAATGCTGGCCCGCAGCATCGAAGCATCCTGGCGCACGAACCAGTACTCGTCGCCGGGTTCGCTGATGACCACCTGCTTATCGAAACGCAATTTGGGCAGGATCTTCGACCAGCGTTCGGCAATCGGTTTCTCGACGATGGTCAGGTGAAAAATACCCGCCTGCACCATCTCCAGCACATCCTCCACCGCCAGGGTCGGGTCGACCCATTCCACCTTGATCGGCGGCTGCTTATGCAAAGCCAGCTTCTGGTTGACCTGGCTGATGGCATCCGCCGCCGCGCTGCCGGTGGTCAGCGCCAGGGTGCGTCCGGACAGTTGCTCCAGCCTGGTAAAACGCCGCTCGCCCTTCACCCCCACCAGCCACAGCGGCACATCGCTGGCAATCGGGTCACTGGGGCTGATCTTGTGCGCGGCCTTCACATCCAGCAACTCACCGGGCGCCACCAGGTCGCCTTCGCCACGGGCGAGCGCGCCGAGCAGTTGGTCCTTGGCCTTGGGAATGATCTTGAGGTTGATTTGCTGGCCATCACGGGCGTGGCCGTTGAGGTACTGCTCGAAGGCGCGCAGGCGGTGGTATTCGACGCCGATGGCCTGACCTTGCACTTCGCCGGAACTGTTGCGGCTCTGGTTGACCAGCACGCGCAAGGTTCGACTGGAGCGAATCTCCGCCAGGTCGCGGACCTTGCCGGGCCGGGTCACTTCCAGCGGCCCGTCCAGACGTGCAACCGCCGCCATGGGCAGCAGTAACGTCAGGCACAACACAAGCAACGCCGAGGGTCGGATCATCCGCTCTCCGGAAAGAATACTGCCCAACGCGATCGCGAAAAACGAGGCGGTGGGGTCAGAAACAGAGCGCTTTAAGCGCAGGCTTTGCGTGCAACGGTGGCACAGGGTAGGCACGCGGGCCAACCACAATGTCACTTGCGACGTTCAAAGACAGCTATAACTCATTGTAGTTCTTGGTTTTTCTTATAATTCTACAGCTCTGATATGCTTTCCGGCCGCAGGCGGAGATAGCACCATGCAACTCATTGATATCGGCGTCAACCTGACCAACCCCAGTTTCGACGACAAGCACCGGCCGTTCTCGACCGCGCCTACGCCGCCGGCGTGCAACAATTGGTGCTGACCGGCACCAGCGTCGACGGCAGCGAA
>NZ_UTBG01000069.1 GCF_900580675.1 Pseudomonas viridiflava | reverse complement strand
ACGCCTATATAATGCGGCCCTTTGCCGTCGCTACGTCTTTGACGTTTTGCAATTGCCTCTGGCCGCAGTCTCCGTGGAAGAACCTATGAAAAGCGCAGAAATCCGTGAAGCCTTCCTTGGCTTCTTCGAAGAGCAGGGCCACACCCGTGTCGCCTCCAGCTCCCTGATTCCGGGCAACGACCCGACCCTGTTGTTCACCAACGCAGGCATGAACCAATTCAAGGATTGCTTCCTCGGCCAGGAGAAGCGTGCCTACACCCGCGCCGTTACCAGCCAGAAGTGCGTG
>NZ_UTBG01000206.1 GCF_900580675.1 Pseudomonas viridiflava | reverse complement strand
AACTGAACCTTACGGTGCATGCCCATCTCCTGCAAAGCCTGTACCGCCTGCGGAATGGCCGACAAGATCGGGATGCCGACGTGTTCGATAAACACTTCCTGGGTCGCCGCCGTACCGCCCTGCATGCCGTCGAGCACGATCACATCGGCACCCGCCTTGACCGCCAGCTTCACGTCGTAATACGGGCGGCTGGCGCCGATTTTCACGTAGATCGGTTTTTCCCAGTCGGTGATTTCACGCAACTCGGCAATCTTGATCGCCAGGTCGTCCGGGCCGGTCCAGTCCGGGTGGCGGCAGGCGCTGCGCTGGTCCACGCCGATCGGCAAGGTGCGCATGCCAGCCACACGCTCGGTGACTTTCATGCCGAGCAACATGCCGCCACCGCCAGGCTTGGCGCCCTGGCCGAGGACGATCTCGATGGCGTCCGCCTTGCGCAGGTCATCGGGGTTCATGCCGTAACGCGACGGCAGGTACTGATACACCAGATGCTGGGACTGCCCGCGCTCTTCCGGGGTCATGCCGCCGTCACCGGTGGTGGTGCTGGTGCCGGCGATGGTCGCGCCACGGCCCAGGGCCTCCTTGGCATTGGCCGACAACGCGCCGAAACTCATGCCGGCGATGGTCACCGGGATCTTCAAATGAATCGGCTTCTTGGCGAAGCGGTTGCCGAGGATCACGTCGGTGCCGCACTTCTCGCGATAGCCTTCCAGCGGGTAGCGCGACACGCTGGCGCCGAGCAGCAACAAGTCATCGAAATGCGGCAGCTTGCGCTTGGTGCCGCCGCCGCGGATGTCGTAGATGCCGGTTTCGGCGGCACGCTGGATTTCCTGGATGGTCAGGCGGTCGAAGGTGGCCGACTCGCGCAGGACCGGAGGGGTTTGTTCAGTCATGGTGGAGCTCCTGATCAGTACGCGGAGGCGTTATCGACTTTGAAGTTGTAGAGCTGGCGCGCCGAACCGTAGCGCTTGAAGTCCGCCGCCTGATGCACAAAACCGGCGCGGTCGAGCAGCTCCTGGAGTTCTTGCAGGTGTTCGCTGCGCATCTCTTTTTCGATGCAGTCCGAGCCGAGCGATTCGACCGTGCCTTTGACGTAGATGTGGGTTTCGTACAACGAATCACCCAGCGCATCGCCGGCATCGCCACACACCACCAGGCGCCCGGCCTGGCCCATGAAGCAGCTCATGTGGCCGATGCTGCCGCCCACGACGATGTCGATGCCCTTCATGGAAATACCGCAGCGCGCGCCCGCGTCGCCTTCAATCACCAGCAAGCCGCCATGGGCCGTGGCCCCGGCCGCCTGGGACGCGCTGCCTTTGACACGCACCGAACCGGACATCATGTTCTCGGCGCAGCCCACGCCGACATTGCCGTGTACGGTGATCGAGGCTTGCTGGTTCATGCCCGCGCAGTAGTAGCCGGCATGCCCCTCGATATCGATGGACACTGGTTGGTTCACGCCCACGGCGAGGTTGTGCTTGCCGTTGGAATGGGTGACGCGCCACTCGCTGTCGATGGCTTGGGCATGCAGCGCCTGGTTGAGGTCACGCACGGTGGCGGTGGAAAGGTCGATGGTTTTCATGTGTGCGCTCCTTAAGCTGCTGTCTCGCGTTCCCAGATGTACAACGTGGCCGGTGCCGGCTCCCAGATGCGTGCGTTTTCGATGCCCGGCAGGCTCGACAGCGCCTGGTACTCGGAGGCCATGGCCACGTAGTCGTCGGTCTCGGCGAGGATCGCCGGTTTGCACGCGATTGGGTCGCGGATCACTGCAAAGCCGTTGCGTGTGCCGATGGCAAAGGTGAAGAAACCGTCGAGGTCTTCCAGGGCATGGTCCAGTGCTTCCTTGAGCGAGTCGCCCTGTTGCAGGCGCCAGGTCAGGTAGCCGGCGGCGACTTCGGTGTCGTTGTCGGTTTCAAAATGGATGCCTTCGCGCTTGAGCTCCTGGCGCAGGCGGAAGTGGTTCGACAGCGAGCCGTTGTGCACCAGGCACAGGTCGGCGCCGGTGGAAAACGGGTGGCTGCCTTCCATGGTCACCGCGCTTTCGGTGGCCATGCGGGTGTGGCCGATGATGTGGCTGCCCTGCATGCTCGCCAGGCCGAAGCGCTGGGAAATCTCTTCGGGCAAGCCCATGCCCTTGAGGATCTCGATGCTCTGCCCGGCGCTCATGATGCGCACGTTCGGCGCCAATTCGGCCAGGGCCACGCGCACTGGCGCTTCGTCGGCGTGGATTTTCAACACGGCGGCGCTGGCGTTCTGGAACCAGTCCAGCGAACAGCCCAGGCGCCCTTCCAGTTCGCCCATCAAGGCTTTCCAGTCGAAGGCTTCGGTGGTGGCTTGCAGGGTCAGCTTGACCCAGCCATCGGCGACTTCATCACCGTAGATGGCAAAGCCCGCGCTGTCCGGGCCACGGTCGGTCATGGCCTGCAGCATGGGTTCAAACAGCTTGCCGAGTTGTGGCTCAAGCCGGGGGTTTTTCAGGTACAGGCCTACGATTCCACACATATCCAGTCTCCGTCACACGGTGTCAGAAAAATTCGGTATAGCGCTGGATTTCCCAGTCGCTCACATGGCGGCTGTACTCCACCCACTCCATGCGCTTGAGCTTGATGAACTCATTCACGATCTGCGGGCCGAGCACCTCGGCGAACAACGCGTCGGCTTCCAGCGCGTCGCAGGCTTCCTTGAGCGATTGCGGCAGGGTCTTGATGCCGCGCTCGGCGATCTGCTCGAGGCTCAGGCTGTAGAGGTTTTCGTTGCAGACGTGGTCGATTTCCAACTGGCGGTCGATGCCGTCCAGGCCGGCGGCGATGATCGCGGCGCTGACCAGGTACGGGTTGCAGCCGGCATCCGGCAGGCGGAACTCCAGGCGCCCGTAAGGCACGCGTACCATGGCCGAGCGGTTGTTGGCGCCAAACGCGATAAAGGCCGGGGCCCAGGTGGCGCCGGACAGCGAGTTGCCCACCACCAGGCGCTTGTAGGAGTTGACCGTCGGTGCGGCAAACGCACACAGCGCGGGGCCATGGGCGAGCAGGCCGGCGGCGAAGTGATAGGCCATTTTCGACAGGCCCATGCCGCTCGGGTCGCTGGCGTCATGGAACAGGTTTTTGTTCTCGGCGCTGCTGATCGACAGATGAAAGTGCATGCCGTTACCGGCGCGTTTCGGGTCGGGCTTGGGCATGAAGGAACAGATCATGCCCAGGTCATTGGCGATCTCGCCGGCGGCCATGCGGAAGAAGGTGAAACGGTCGGCCGAGGTCAGGGCGTCGCTGTAGGTGTAATTGATCTCGAACTGGCCGTTGGCGTCTTCGTGGTCGATTTGATAGACCTCGAAATCCACCGCCTGCAAGGCTTCGGTCAGGCGCTCCAGGAACACCCGCGAACGCGACAGGCCCTTGTAGTCGTAGCAAGGCTTGTCGAGGTTGTCGCTGGGGTCCACCAGCTGCAGCGTGCCCTGCTCGTCGCGGCGCATCAGGTTGAACTCGGGCTCCAGGCCGGTGTTCAGCGTCCAGCCCTTGTCTTGCAGGCGCTGCACCTGTTGCTGCAATACGTAGCGGCTGTCGTAGGGATGGGGCTTGCCGTCGACATGGCCAACACACACCACGCGCCCGTAACCCGGCTGCCACGGCACCGGGGTCAGAGTCGACAGATCGCCACGCGCCATAAAGTCCGGCCCGTGAGGCTCCATGCCCATGCCACTGATGGCAAACCCGGCAAACCCTGCGCCCTCTTCGGCCACCGTCTTGAGCCCACAGATCGGCACCGACTTGGTCTTGGCCGCACCGTGTATATCCACAAACTGCGCGAGCACGTATTTGATTGCGTACTTGTCGATGATGCGCTGGGTTTCTGCTGGCAACATTGCGTGTCACTCCTCGCGAAAGGCAAAACCGTGTGGGTGGGCCTAGGCTGTCTTTTTATTCCTAAAAAGAAAGTTAGTTTCTCAATAGGAATGCAATAGCCTTGCCAGATTCGCGAGCGATGCCGCTGGAGGCGCTTTTGTGCTGTATATATGGGAAAATTCTTTTCCCCGCAGGAATACCCGAACCGGGGTGGCCTTTAAGAGCCAGACCTTGCACTTTCCCAGTGCGAAAATAATATTACTGAACGGAAACCGTGCAGGAGCCGATGATCATGTCCACCGAAACCGCCCCGCGCCTCAAGCTCGAGCAATACCTGGGGCTGCAGATCAAACGCCAGCGCCAGGCCCAGGACCTGAAGCTGTCCGACGTGGCAAAGATTGCCGACATCAGCCAGGGCATGTTGAGCAAGATCGAAAACGCCCAGGTCTCTACCAGCCTCGATACGTTGAGCCGTTTGTGTGATGTGCTGGGGCTGCCGCTTTCCAAGTTGTTCAGTGAATATGACCAGCAGGATGGCAGCGCCTTGCTGGTCAAGGCTTACCAGGGCATGGAAGTGGTACGCCGGGGGACCGAGAAGGGGCATACCTATCACTTGCTCAACCATACGCGCGGGCCGAAGAAGAGCTTCGAGGCGTACATGGTGAGCATGGACGATGCGAGCGAGGAATTTCCGACCTTTGCGCATCCGGGGACGGAGTTTCTGCATTTGCTCGAGGGGGAGTTGATTTACCGGCATGGGAACCAGTTGTATCGGATGGAGGCTGGGGACAGCTTGACGTTCGAGGGGGAGATTCCCCACGGGCCGGAGGAATTGGTGCAGGTGCCGATTCGGCTGCTTTCGATTATGAATTATGGGGGGGATAAGGAGTGATCTCGTACATATCCGTTGCTGCGGTAACGGCGGCTTAGGGTTTCGCCCTCACGGCGAGTCACTTTGGAAAAGCACCAAAGTAACCAAAGTGCTCTTGCCCCACCACTCGGCACCTCGCCTCCGGCTCGGTGTGCCCGAAAACAGGCATTACTCCGCGGGCCGCCGCGACGGGCCGTCCCTGCCCCGTCGCGGCTAAACCGGCGTCCTGCCGGTTTACCCGCTCCGTACTACCTGTTTTCGGCCAGCGTGGTTGACGGGGCGCCTAAGATCAAA
>NZ_UTBG01000019.1 GCF_900580675.1 Pseudomonas viridiflava | reverse complement strand
GCACCGAGACGCCTCGCTTGCGCCGATCGTCGAGCTGATCGCCGAGCAGTTTGCCCGGCAACCCGGCAACTACCTGGCGTTTTTCTCAAGCTTCGATTACCTGCAGCAGGTCGCACAGCTACTGGCTGAGCGACACCCGCAGATTGCGCTATGGCAACAGTCGCGCGGCATGGCCGAGGCCGAGCGCCAGGCATTTCTCGACCAGTTCACCGAACACAGCCAGGGCGTTGGCTTTGCCGTGCTCGGCGGCGCATTCGGCGAAGGCATCGATTTGCCCGGCACGCGCTTGATCGGCGCGTTTATCGCCACCCTCGGCTTGCCGCAACTGAACCCGGTCAACGAGCAAATGAAAGCGCGCATGGGCGCGATCTTTGGCGCGGGCTACGACTATACCTACCTGTACCCCGGTATCCAGAAAGTGGTGCAGGCCGCGGGCCGGGTGATCCGCAGCCAGCAGGACCGCGGCGTGGTGATGTTGATCGATGACCGATTTGGCGAGGCGCGGGTCCGCCAGCTGTTGCCGCGTTGGTGGTCTGTTGATTGAGTTATTCCTGTCGTCAATGATGCTGTTTCATACGCAGCCAATCGCGCAGGCTATGAGAAACGTCCAGGAAGGCCACGCCAATGAGCCAGATAACCCAGCAAAAAATCGCTTTAAACGGTATTGAGCTATGCGTGCACATCGCCGGCCCGGAGCACGGCCAGCCAATCTGGCTGCTCCACGGTTTCCCCGAGTGCTGGCATTCCTGGCGCGAGCAGATCCCCGCGTTGGCGGCGGCGGGCTACCGGGTGTTCGCCCCGCAGATGCGCGGTTATGGGCAATCGAGTTCGCCCGTCGAGGTCGACGACTATGACTTGCTGAGCCTTTGTGCCGATATCCAGCAGGCCATGGACCATTTTGGCCACACGCAGGTCACGATGGTCGGCCATGACTGGGGCGCGGTGGTGGCCTGGCACCTGGCGCTGCTTGAGCCTGAGCGGGTTACACGGCTGATCACGATGTCGGTGCCGTTTGCCGGGCGCGCGCGCAAGCCGGTGATCGAGATTCTGCGGGAGCTGTACGCCGATCGCTTCAATTACATCCTGTATTTCCAGGCGCCGGGCGTGGCCGAGCAGGAGTTGAATGCCGATATCGAGCGTACCTTGCGCCTGTTCATGCAGGACCAGGATGTGTTTCTACAGAAAAAGCCAGCCGACGCCGGACTGCTTGAAGGCGCGACGACGCCTGGCGCGCTGCCGTCCTGGTGTTCGCGCGAAGACCTCGACGTGTATGTGCAAACCTTCGCCCAGCACGGGTTTCGCGGCCCATTGAACTGGTATCGCAATTTCGAACGTAATTGGCAGCGCACTGAGTTTCTTGCAGGACGGCAGGTGTTGCAGCCCACGCTGTTCCTGATCGGCGACCGCGATCCGGTTGGCGTATTTGAAGCTCACACGCTCAAGCGCATGCCTGAATCGGTGCCCGACCTCGAACAGCATATATTGGCCAACTGCGGGCACTGGATCCAGAACGAGCAAGCCCAGCGGGTTAACGCGTTGATGCTCGGGTTTTTAGCGCAAAGGTAAAGGGTGCCCCGCGACCGAGCAGGTCGACGAGGCGGATGCTGCATCAAACCATCTCAAGATAAGAACTTTGTATCGCCCGCGCCAACTCGCGCACGGTGTCGATAAACTCCGTCAACCGGCTGTGCAGCCCGTCCTCCAGAATCTCGTCAATCCCGGTATACCTCAGCCGCGCCTCGAACTCAGCCGCCAGGCGCTGCGCCGTGCGCCCATAGCTGCCGGGCAAGTCTGCCAGGATATGGCTCAACTCCTCGATGCACGCGTGCAGCGAACGCGGCACATCACTGCGCAATAGCAGCAGCTCCGACACCGAGCGCGCATTCAGCGCGTTCGGGTACAGCTCGGTATACGCTTCGAACGACGACAGTGCGCGGAGCAGGGCGCTCCACTGGTAATAGCCGCGCGCCGACAGGTCGCTGACTTCTTCGGACTCCTCACCAAACATCTCGTAGCGCGCATCCAGCAGCCGCAGCGTGTTGTCGGCGCGCTCGACAAAGGTTCCCAGGCGAATAAACCGGTAGGCGTCATTGCGCATGATGGTGCCGGATGTGGCGCCACGGAACAGATGCGAGCGTTGCTTGACCCAGTCACAGAAGTGGCTGATGCCATGCCGTGCCAGGCCACCGGCGGCGATGCTGCGCATTTCCAGCCAGGTGGCGTTGAGGTTTTCCCACATGTCGGCGGTGATGCGCCCGCGTACCGCGTGGGCATTGCCGCGCGCGGCGCGCAGGCAGTTATAGATGCTCGCGGGGTTCTCTTCGTCGAGGGCGAAGAAGTGCAACATGCGCTCGGCATCCAATTGTTTATGGCGTTCGAGGTAACTCTCGAGGGTGCCGCTGCTGAGCAACGACATTGCCAGTTCATCCAAACCATCGCTGCGCCCGGCCTGGGGCATCAATGACAACGAGTAACTGACTTCAAGCATGCGCGCCAGGTTCTCGGCGCGCTCCAGGTAACGGGACATCCAATACAGATCTGCGGCGGTTCTACTCAACATGCTCAGCCCTCCACCACCCAGGTGTCCTTGGTTCCGCCGCCTTGCGACGAGTTGACGATCAGCGAGCCTTCACGCAGGGCGACCCGCGTCAGGCCACCCGGCACCAGGCGGGTTTCCTTGCCCGAAAGCACAAAGGGCCGCAGGTCGATGTGCCGGGGCGCGATGCCGTTTTCGACAAAAGTGGGGCAGGTGGACAGGCTCAGGGTCGGTTGGGCGATGTAGGCGTGGGGG
>NZ_UTBG01000026.1 GCF_900580675.1 Pseudomonas viridiflava | reverse complement strand
CGTGAGGAGCTGATGGCGATCCTCGAGCGCCTGAATGCCCAGGCGGAAATTATCCCGATGGTCATGGGCGAGGTGCCGCTGGACAAGATCCTCAACACCGGCCGTTTCGACTTTGAACGCGCGGCCCAGGCCCCAGGCTGGCTGCAGGAATTGCGTGGCGAGCACGTGCCGGAAACCGAAGAGTACGGGATTGCCTCCACCGCCTACCGCGCGCGCCGCCCGTTTCATCCGCAGCGCTTCTTCGACTTTATCGACCGCCCGTGGGTCAACGGCAAGCTGCTGCGTTCCAAGGGATTCTTCTGGCTGGCCAGCAAGCACCAGGACGCGGGCAGTTGGTCACAGGCCGGTGGTTTGATGCGCCACGGGTTTGCCGGGCGCTGGTGGCGCTTTGTGCCGAAAAACCAGTGGCCGCAGGACGAAGAAAGCGTGGCGGCGATCATGGGCAATTGGCAGCTGAGCACCGGCGATTGCCGCCAGGAGCTGGTGTTTATCGGGCAAAACATCGATTTCACGCAGATGCGCGCCGAGCTCGACGCCTGCTTGCTTACCGATGAAGAAATGGCCCTGGGCGTGGAAGGTTGGCGTGTCATGGCCGACCCCTTTGGCCCGTGGTATGAAGAGGCCGCTGCCTGATGCTCGCACCGGTCATTCCCCTGCGCCCGGTGATCCGCCAAACCCGTGGCGAAACCCCGCTGGCCCTGTCCGAGATCCTCGAAGACGGCGTCAACCTGGCGCTGTGGCAGCGCCAACTGCCGTTGCATATCGCCGAATTCGGCGCGCTGCTGGTGGCGCTCAATGAGCCTTTGGGCGAGTCCTTGGTGATCGAGCTGGACAGCGAAGACGTTGAACCGAATCTGCACGGTCTGGCCGCCAGCTGTCGCGACCTTGAAGGTTATGACGGGTTTATCGCCGATGTGTCGTGGCTGGTCAGCGCGTTTGCCTGCCTGCTCGGCGCCAAACGTATCGGCCTGCGTTTACGCCTGTTGGACAAGGCCATGTGCCCGCGTTTTCACGTGGACCATGTGCCGGTGCGCTTGATCACCACTTACGCCGGCATCGGCAGCCAGTGGTTGCGCGAAGGCGTGATGGACCGCCGCACACTCAGCCAGCCCGACGCGGAGCCGAATGAGCGGATTGAGCAGATCGATTGCGGTGAAGTAGCGTTGCTCAAGGGCACAAAATGGCATGGCAATGAAGGCCATGGCCTGATCCATCGCTCGCCGGCACTGAAGGCAGATGAACGTCGCTTGATCCTGACGCTGGATTGGTTGGCATAACCGGGTAGGATCAAGCGCTCTACACGGTCCGAATGATGCCCCTTATGCTGCAGAACATTCCCACCCACGTGATTGCCGGGCCCTTGGGCGCCGGCAAGACCAGCCTGATCAAGCACCTGCTCGCCCAACGCCCGGGCAACGAGCGCTGGGCGGTATTGATCAACGAGTTCGGGCAGATCGGCCTGGACGCCGCGCTGTTGACCCAGGATGACGACGGCATTGCCCTCGGCGAAGTCGCCGGCGGCTGCCTGTGTTGTGTGAATGGTGCACCGTTCCAGGTAGGCCTGGGCCGCCTGTTGCGTAAGGCCAAGCCGGATCGGCTGTTTATCGAGCCCTCGGGCCTTGGGCACCCGGAACAATTGCTCAAGCAACTGCGAGAGGCGCCATGGCAGAGCGTCCTGGCGGTTCAGCCCTGCGTGCTGGTATTGGACGCCCAAGCCTTGGCCGCGGGCAAACCCTTGCCGCCAGCCCAGCAGGAGGCGCTGGCCAGTGCCGGGCTGTTGGTTTTGAACAAGGATGAGGCGCTGAACGCTTCACAGCGCCAGGCGATCGAGGACCAACTGCCGGATCTCCCGGTTTACTGGACCCGCCAGGCGCAATTGCCGCTGGAACGGTTACCTGGCGTAAATGCTCAGGCGGGCGCGGCTGTAGATAACTTCGACGTACCCAAAGGCCTCGCACAGATGCCGGCCATCTGGAGCGACCCTACGCTGCCGATCTGCCTGAGCCAGGCCCAGGAAGGTGGCTGGAGTATCGGCTGGCGCTGGCACCCGGGCCAGCAATTCGACCCCACGCGTCTGCATCGATGGCTGGCAAGCCTTGCCTGGCGCCGCGCCAAGCTGGTTATCCACAGCGTCGACGGTTGGGTCAGCGCCAACGCTGTGGATAACAGCCCGCTCGACTGGCAAGCCAGCGAATGGCGGCGTGATTCACGAATTGAATTGATCTTCAACGAGCCACAGGACGTGGCTGCGCTTCAGGCCGCACTGGCCGCCTGCCGTCAGTGACGGTTCTTGGTCGCGTGATCCTGGCGCCACTGGCTGAGTTCGATCACTTCGGCGCTGGGCAGCGGCGTTTTGATCTCGAAGGGGTAGGGCGCCAGTTCGATCTGTGCGCTATGGGCGCCAAATTGGGTGATGGTCCCCGGGTGCCGGGTCTCGCCGGTCACCGTGAACTCGAAATTGTAGACACGCGCCAGGCGCCGCCGGCCGTTGGCGTCCCTCACAAAACCGATGCGCTTGAGCGCCACTGCACCGTCGAGCAGCTCGATATCGAGCTTGGCGCAATGCTGCTTGACCCGCTCCAGCGCGCGCTCGCGCAGGCCGTGGTTGTGCCACACCCAGGCGGCGCCGGTCGCCAGCAGCATCAACACGAAGATGTTTCCCAGGGTCAGCATGCGATGAACTCCAACAAAGTGAGAGCAGCTTAACTGTGTCTCTGGCCTGTCGTACAGGCTGCGTTTAGTCGCATACTGCGCGGCCAGAATTTCAACGGCTTTACGGAAATCCCCTGCATGAAACGCACACCTCATCTGCTTGCGATCCAGTCTCATGTGGTTTTTGGCCACGCCGGAAACAGCGCCGCCGTGTTCCCCATGCAGCGGGTCGGGGTGAACGTCTGGCCGCTCAACACGGTGCAGTTCTCCAACCACACTCAGTATGGCCAGTGGGCGGGCGAAGTGTTGGCGCCGCAGCAAATTCCGGCATTGGTGGAAGGCATCGCCGCGATTGGCGAGCTGGGCAACTGCGATGCCGTGCTGTCCGGCTACCTCGGCAGTGCTGACCAAGGGCGGGCGATCCTCACCGGCGTAGCGCGGATCAAGGCCATCAACCCCAAGGCCCTGTACCTGTGCGACCCGGTGATGGGCCACCCGGAAAAAGGCTGCAGCGTGCCTCAGGAAGTCAGCGACTTCCTGCTGGAAGAGGCGGCGGCCATGGCCGATTTCCTGTGCCCCAACCAGCTGGAGCTGGACAGTTTTGCCGGGAGAAAGCCGCAATCGTTGTTTGACTGCCTGGCCATGGCCAAGGCGTTGCTGGCACGCGGGCCGAAGGCGGTACTGGTCAAGCATCTGGATTATCCAGGCAAGCTGCCGGATGGGTTCGAAATGCTGCTGGTGACCGCCGATGGCAGCTGGCACTTGCGTCGGCCGCTGCTGGCGTTTCCGCGTCAACCGGTGGGCGTGGGCGACCTGACGTCAGGGCTGTTCCTGGCGCGGGTGCTGCTGGGTGACAGCCTGCTGGCGGCCTTCGAATTCACCGCCGCAGCGGTGCATGAAGTGCTGCTGGAAACCCAGGCCTGTGCCAGCTACGAGCTGGAGCTGGTGCGGGCCCAAGACCGCATCGCCCATCCGCGCGTGCGCTTTGAAGCCACGCCGATCGAGCTATAAGCATACAAAACCCAATGTGGGAGCTGACTTGCCTGCGATGAGGGCCTGACAGTCGACATCTCTGTCGCCTGACACACCGCCATCGCAGGCAAGCCAGCGCCCACATTCGATTGGGTTTACAGCTCGAAATTTACGGCGCGTCCGCCTTGATTTCCTGGTAACGCTTCTCCAGCTCCTGGCGAATCTGCCGGCGTTGCTGCGCCTGCACGAACCGGCGCTTATCTTCGCTGTTGTGCGGTTGCAGCGGCGGTACGGCGGCGGGTTTGCGCTGGTCGTCCACGGCCACCATGGTGAAGAAGCAGCTGTTGGTGTGGCGCACCGAGCGCTCGCGGATGTTCTCGGTCACCACCTTGATGCCGACTTCCATCGACGTATTGCCGGTGTAGTTGACCGACGCGAGAAAGGTCACCAACTCACCGACATGGATCGGCTCGCGAAAAATCACCTGGTCGACCGACAACGTGACTACGTACCGGCCGGCATAACGGCTCGCGCAGGCGTAAGCCACTTCGTCGAGGTACTTGAGCAGGGTCCCGCCATGGACATTGCCTGAGAAGTTGGCCATGTCAGGGGTCATCAATACCGTCATCGACAGCTGGGCGTTTCCGGGTTCCATAGCACACTCACGGGTTGTAGGCATTGGTGGGGAGGCACCTCTGCGGGTGCTGAAGTCTTTGCAGGGCCATCCCTAACGGGACGCCGGTGGGCGGCTTGCCGTCACGCCCGCGCCGATCTGTTTCCATATATTGCACCGGCTTTCCGCAGGAAGTCGCGGTGTTAACCTTCAAAAGCCCGTCTCAGGGCATTTCTTACGATCAAGGCAGACTTTTCCTTTCGTTCTTTGCGACCGTTCAAACGCGCGGGCGGGAGTGGGAAAAGCGCCAGTACCCTCAAGGAGCCCCTCGCCATGCACGCCATCAGCTTTATCCAGGACCTGGCCGTGATCATGTTGGTGGCCGGGGTTGTCACCATCCTGTTTCACCGCCTCAAGCAACCCGTGGTGCTGGGCTATATCGTCGCCGGCTTCATTATCGGCCCGCACACGCCGCCATTCGGGCTGATCCACGATGAAGACACCATCAAGACCCTTGCCGAACTGGGGGTGATTTTCCTGATGTTCTGCCTGGGCCTGGAGTTCAGCCTGCGCAAGCTGTTCAAGGTCGGCGCCACAGCGTTTATCGCCGCTTTCCTGGAAATCATCCTGATGATCTGGATCGGCTACGAAATCGGCCGCTGGTTCGACTGGAACACCATGGACTCGCTGTTCCTCGGCGCGATCCTGGCGATTTCCTCGACCACCATCATCGTCAAGGCGCTCAATGACCTGAAGATGAAAAACCAGCGTTTCGCCCAGTTAATCTTCGGCGTGCTGATTGTGGAAGACATCCTGGGTATCGGCATCATCGCCTTGCTGTCGAGCATCGCCGTCAGCGGCACGGTCAGCTCCGGCGAGGTGTTCTCCACGGTCGGCAAGCTCTCGCTGTTCATGATCGTCGCGCTGGTGATTGGTATTTTGCTGGTGCCGCGCCTGCTGGCCTACGTGGCCAAGTTTGAAAGCAATGAAATGCTGCTGATCACCGTGCTGGGCCTGTGTTTCGGTTTCTGCCTGCTGGTGGTCAAGCTGGAATACAGCATGGTGCTGGGGGCCTTCCTGATCGGCGCGATCATGGCTGAATCCCGCCAGCTGGTTAAGATCGAGCGCCTGATCGAACCGGTTCGCGACATGTTCAGCGCGATCTTCTTCGTCGCCATCGGCCTGATGATCGACCCGCAGATTCTGCTGCAATACGCCTGGCCGATCGCGGTGATTACCGTGGCGGTGGTGCTGGGCAAGATGCTTTCCTGCGGCCTGGGTGCGTTTATCGCTGGCAACGACGGCCGTACCTCACTGCGCGTGGGCATGGGGCTGTCACAGATTGGCGAATTCTCCTTCATCATCGCTGCGCTGGGCATGACTTTGCAGGTGACCAGCGACTTCCTTTATCCGGTGGCGGTGGCCGTTTCGGTGATTACCACGCTGCTTACGCCCTACCTGATACGCAGTGCCGACCCACTCTCGCTGAAAATCGCGGCGGTGATGCCGCAGCGCATGAGTCGGGTGTTCGGCCTGTATGGCGAATGGTTACGCAGTATCCAACCACAGGGTGAGGGCGCGATGCTGGCGTCGATGATCCGCAAGATCATCCTGCAAGTGGGGGTGAACCTTGCACTGGTGATCGCGATTTTCTTTACCGGCAGTTTTTTTGCGGCACGCATCGGCGATCAGCTGCAAGGCTGGATCAGTGATCCAAGCTGGCAGAAGGCGTTGATCTGGGGCGGGGCGTTGCTGTTGTCGCTGCCGTTTTTGATTGCGGCGTACCGCAAGCTCAAGGCGCTGTCGATGTTGCTGGCAGAGATGAGCGTGAAGCCGGAAATGGCCGGGCGCCATACTCAGCGTGTGCGACGGGTGATCGCCGAACTGATCCCGATTTTGTCGCTGCTGGTGATTTTCCTGCTATTGGCAGCCTTGTCGGCCAGTATTCTGCCGACCAACAAGTTGCTGGTGCTGATCGCTGTCGTCACGGCGGCGGTGGCGGCCGTGCTCTGGCGGTGGTTCATCCGCGTGCATACGCGGATGCAGGTCGCCTTGCTGGAGACGCTGGATAACCACAAGGATACGCCGGAGCACTAGCGGCCCAGGTGCGGGGCTCAGCTTTCCAGCCAGACGTCCCGCGCCCAGTGCCATACCGATTCCCAGGTTTCTTCGGTGACGAGTTCTTCTTCGCCGGACCACAGCACCACGGTGCCGTCTTCTTCGACGCAGTAGTAGTCGTCGCCGTCCTGGCAGATCGGGATCATGCTGCGGTCAACACCGGCGTCCCAGGCGTTGGCGGCAACGTCCGGCAGGTAGGTATGGGACTGCGGGTCGGTGACGGTCACCGGCTCCAGGCTGCCATACACCACGTCGCTGACGGTCAGCAGGAATTCACGGAAGACAAACGGGATGTCGATGAACAGTTGTTCCTCGATTTCCACCAGTTGGTCTTCGTCAGGCAGCTCCAGAGGAACCGGGACCGGTTCGTTGGCTTCACGCAATTGTTCGATGATTTCTTCCACGGCCGGGATCCTCTTGCTAGATGGCGCGGTTTATAGGGGCGTTTTATACAGTAGCTCGCTATAAGTGCAACCGTGAAATAGAAAACCCCGGAACATGTCCGGGGTTTTTATTACCAACTGCTCAAACGCGCAGCTATCAGCCGTTCTGGCGGATACCGGCGACCAGCCATGGCTGGTTGTCGCCTTGGGCACGTTCCATGTTCCAGCTTTCGCTGAACACTTCACCCTGGTCGAAACGCGAAGTTTTCGACACGCCGCTGAAGGTCAAAGTTGCAATGGTCTTGTCGGCGCGATCATCCACACCTTCCAGCTGTACGCGCAGGTCGTCGATGTAGGTCGACTGGAACGCATCGCCGATCTCGGCGCGTTCGCGTTTAAGGAAGTCCAGCAGTTGTGGGGTCACGAACTCGGAGATCTTGTCCATTTCGTTGGCGTCCCAGTGCTGCTGCAGGGACTGGAAGTGGCTGCGGGCCGCTTCGACGAAACGCTCTTCGTTGAACCAGGCCGGTGCATTGATCACCGGACGGGCAGCAGCAGGGGCCGCCGAACCGCCGAAGATCGAACCCATGGCTGGTTTTTGCTCGAACACTTCACGCTGCATCGGCGCGCCGGCCGGAGCCATGTGCTCCTGCTGCTTGCGACGACGGGCGGCGATAAAGCGGAAGATCACAAAGGCGATGACCGCCAGGATCAGGATGTCGAAAATCTGCATGCCCTGGAAGCCGCCGCCCATGAACATGGAAGCGAGCAGGCCACCGGCTGCGATACCGGCCAGAGGGCCCAACCAGCGCGAAGCACCGCCGGCCTTGGCAGCAGCGCCAGCGGCACCGGCTGCGCCTGCAGTTGCTGCAGCACCGCCGGCACCGGCGGAAGGAGCCATTTGGCTGGTCTGGTGAGTCGGTGCCGAGCCCATGCTTTTGCCGCCACCGAAGCGCTTGGCGTTGGCGTCGATGCTCATCGTCAAACCGATGCACAACGCCATGGCGATGCTAAGAAAACGTTTCATAAAGGGAATTCCCATTTGTGGATTGCACGCGCGCCATGTTGCACAGGTGTAGTAACAGTGGCTAGCGGCAGAGTGTTTCGGGCTTTTACGTAAGACCTATTCCGAAGGGTCTGTAGGACTAGTTACAGATATTGGCCCGTGGTCCTCTAAAACAAGGGCGGACCCATAATCTTCATGTTACGCAGTGTTTCATGATGGCGGGCATGTTGTGGCGAGGGAGCTTGCTCTCGCTGGCGTGCGAAGCGCGCCCGTTCTTTTGGGGCTGCTGCGCAGCCCAGCGGGAGCAAGCTCCCTCGCCACATTAATGTTTTTTCAGACGGCTTCGAGCTTCGCGTAACCCATCATCAGCCACTTGCTGCCTTCTGCGAAGTTCACTTGCACCCGCGCCTGGGCGCCGGCGCCTTCGAAGTTGAGGATGACGCCTTCGCCGAAGATCGCATGCTTGACCTGCTGGCCAAGGCTGAACGGGGTTTCCGGGATTTCCGAGCCGGCAAACATGCTGCTGGAGTTCTGCTGCTGGCCACCCCCGAACGGGCGGCTGACGCTGTTGGACAGACGCACTTCCTGGATCAGTCCCTTCGGCACTTCACGTACGAAGCGCGACACCTTGTTGTAGGTTTCGCTGCCGTACAGGCGTCGGGTCTCGGCGTAGGTCATCACCAGGTTCTGCATGGCGCGGGTGATGCCCACGTAGGCCAGCCGGCGTTCTTCCTCAAGGCGGCCGGGCTCTTCCAGGCTCATCTTGTGCGGGAACAGGCCTTCTTCCATACCCACCAGAAACACGTAAGGGAATTCCAGACCCTTGGCGCTGTGCAAGGTCATCAGCTGGATGCTGTCTTCATGCTCATCGGCCTGGGTATCGCCGGCTTCCAGCGACGCATGGCCGAGGAAGGCGGCGAGCGGAGTGAGGTCTTCTTCGTTCTCGGCGTTTTCAAACGCGCGGGCGGCGCTGACCAGTTCCTCAAGGTTTTCTACTCGGGCCTGGCCTTTCTCGCCTTTTTCCGCTTCGTGATAGGCGATCAACCCGGACTGCTCGATCACGGTCTGGGTCATCAAATGCAGGGGCATTTCCGCGCACTTGGCCGCCAGGTTTTCGATCAGCTCGACAAACCCGCCCAGCGCCCCGGCAGCACGGCCGGTCAGGCCTTTATTGGCGATCAGCAAGCGCATGGCTTCCCACATCGACACATCGGCGTGGCGCGCATGGTCGCGGATCGCCTCGACGGTTTTTTCGCCAATGCCGCGCGCCGGGATATTGATGACCCGCTCCAGCGCCGCGTCGTTGCCACGGCCTTCAAGCAAACGCAGGTAAGCCATGGCGTTCTTGATTTCCGCACGTTCGAAGAAGCGCTGGCCGCCATAGATGCGGTACGGGATGCGCTCGCGCAGCAAGGCTTCTTCCAGTACCCGCGATTGGGCGTTGGAGCGGTACAGAATCGCGATATCGCTGCGCGCCAGGCCGGTTTTCAACGCGCTTTCGATGGTTTCCACCACGTAGCGCGCTTCATCGTGCTCGTTGAACGCGGCGTACAGGTTGATCGCCTCGCCTTCACCGCCGTCGGTCCACAGCTCTTTGCCCATGCGCCCGGTATTGTTGGCGATCAAGGCGTTGGCGGCCTTGAGAATCCCGGCGGTGGAGCGGTAGTTCTGCTCCAGGCGAATGGTGATCGCGTCCGGGAAGTCGTCGGAATACTGGTAGATGTTTTCGATTTTCGCGCCACGCCAGCCGTAGATCGACTGGTCGTCGTCGCCCACCACCATCAGGCTGTCGCCACCTTTGGCCAGCAGGCGCAACCAGGCGTACTGCACGGCGTTGGTGTCCTGGAACTCGTCCACCAGAATGTGCCGGAAGCGTTTCTGGTAGTGCGCCAGCAAGCCCGGATTGTCGCGCCACAGGTCGAGGGCGCGTAGCAGCAGCTCGGAGAAGTCGATCACGCCGGCGCGCACGCAGGCCGCCTCGTAGGCTTCATAAATGCTGCGCATGGTGGCCAGGAACAGATCGCCACTGGCCTGGATATGCTGCGGGCGCAGGCCTTCGTCTTTCTGGCCGTTGATGAACCATTGCGCCTGGCGCGCCGGCCAGCGTTGTTCGTCGAGGCCCAGCTCGCGGATCACCCGCTTGACCAGGCGTTGCTGGTCATCGCTGTCGAGGATCTGGAAGGTCTGGCTCAGCCCGGCTTCCTGCCAATGCGCGCGCAACAGGCGGTGCGCCAGGCCGTGGAAGGTGCCCACCCACATGCCGGCCGGGCTGATGCCCATCAGCTGCTCGATGCGGTGGCGCATCTCGGCAGCGGCCTTGTTGGTGAAGGTCACCGACAGGATGGAATGCGGGGACGCGTTCTCGACCTGGATCAACCAGGCGATACGGTGCACCAGCACTCGGGTTTTACCGGAGCCAGCACCGGCCAGGACCAACTGACGACCAACGGGGGCTGCTACGGCCTGGCGTTGGGCATCGTTGAGGGAGTTCAGCAAAAGGGAGAGATCATCGCGCATCGACGCATTCTATGGCCCGCGGGGGAGTGGGGCAAATCCCAATGCCGGGTGGTCGCGAGAAAATATCCGCGGTGAACCTGGCCGGGCAAACATTCTGCATCGGGTGATGACTGGTCGGTCAATGGCCGCAGCCCCCGGCGTGTCTCGCTCGAGCTGTCTGGCGCCGAGGTTTGCAGTGGATGAACCGGCGGTTTTTATGACGCGGGGCAGTTTGGCCCAAGCGCTTGCTTGTGTATGCTCCGTCGACGTTTCGGGCTCACCATTATAAGAACACTGCCTATGACCCTCAGCACCGACCTGTTTGGCCCCTCGGCGGCGCCCGCGCAGGTTCTTCGTAAACATTACGCATCCGAGATGGCAGTCGAGCGCACGCGCTTGCTGTATCAGGGCTCGTTGTTGCCCACGCTATTAATGTTGGTCAACGGCCTGGTTTGCGCCTGGCTGCTCTGGAACCCCAAGCAATACTTGCTGGACAGCATCTGGCTGGTCTGGCTGCTGGCCCTGGTGGCGATGCGCGTGATCCAGGTGGCGGCGTTCGATTCGGCGATGCCCAGCCGCCAGGCCCAGCCGATCTGGGGCCGCATGTTCATGCTCGGTTCGGCAGTCAGCGGCCTGACCCTGGCGACCGCCGCCATTGCCCTGGTACCCGTTGACAGCTTTATGCAACAGGCCTGGGTGTTTGGCCTGATCGGCGCCGCAACCCTGTCGGCCAGCGTGGCCTATGCCGTGAGCCTGCCGGCGTTTCTGTCCTTTGCCGTGCCGTGCCTGGTGCCGGCCATCGCGTACCTGTTCTGGAACGGCGCGCCGCAGCAGCAAGGCTGGGGCGTGCTCGGTTTGATCCTGCTGGCGTCTCTGAGCCTGGTGGCGTGGCAGGTCAACCGTTTGATCCAGCGCGGCCTGCTGCGACGCTTCCAGAACCAGGCGCTGATCGAGCATCTGCAGCAGGCGCAGCAGCGCAGCGAGCAGTTGAACCAGGACTTGGTGCGCGAAGTCGAGCAGCGCCGTCAGGTCGAACAGGAATTGCGCGAAGCTCAGATCGGTCTGCAGGACCGCGTTGCGCAACGCAGCCAGGAGTTGGACGCCGCCAGCCAGGCCCTGAATAAAAGCGAAGCGCGCCTGGCCATGGCCCTGCAAGCCAGCGAACTGGGCCTATGGGACTGGAACCTGCAAACCGACGAAGTCCACCACACCCAGCTCAAGGAGCTGTTCGGCCTGGAGCCCGAGTACGTCACGGCGATGCTCAGCCACCTCAAGCCCAGGCTGCACCCCGACGACTTGCCGTTGCTCAAGCGCGCGCTGGTGGAGCACCTCAAGGGGCGCAGCGAGGACTACCAGGTTGAGTACCGCGTGCGCCATGGCGACGGCCACTGGGTGTGGATCGAAGACCGTGGCCGCGCCGTGGAGCGTTCGCCGAGTGGACGCGTTACACGCATGCTCGGCACGCGCCGCGACGTCAGTGCCGGCAAGGCCCTGGAAGAACAGCAGCGTCTGGCCTCGACGGTCTTCGAGGCTGCCAGCGAAGGCATCGTGATTTTGGACCCCAATTATGTACTGATCGCCGTCAACCAGGCCTTCAGCCGCGTCACCGGCTTTGATATCGACGACATGATCGGGCGCAATGTGGTCGAGCTACCCAGCAGTCGCGACGCCCGCCGCCACTTCCCGGTGATCCGCCAGGCACTGCTCAGCCATGGCACCTGGCAGGGCGAACTGGTGGAAACGCGCAAGAACGGCGAGTTGTACCCGCAATGGCTGCAACTGAACGTTGTGCGCGATGTTCGCGGAAAAGTCAGCCATATCGTGGGCTTCTTCGCTGATCTTTCGGCGCGGCGCGAGTCCGAGGAGCGCATGCGCTACCTCACCCACTATGACGAGTTGACCGGCCTGGCCAACCGTTCGCTGTTCCGCGAACGCTTGCGCGAAGCCCACCAGCGTGTACGCCAGGGCGGGCGCAGTCTGGCGTTGCTGCACATCAACCTCGACCGCTTCAAATTGCTCAATGACAGCCTGGGCCATGAAGTCGCCGACCAGTTATTGCAGAAAATGTCCCGCCGGCTGATCAACGCGTTGCCGGAAGCCGACACCATCGCGCGCCTGTCCGGCGACGAATTTGCAGTGCTGTTCGACGCCTACGGCAACCTCTCGAGCCTGGCACGCGTGGCCACGCGCTTGCTGGCCAAGCTGCGAGTGCCGGTGACGGTGGAGGGGCATGAACTGGTAGTCAGTGCCTCCATGGGTGTCAGCTTGTTGCCGGATAATGCGCGGGAAATTTCTGCATTGGTCAGCCAATCGAACATGGCCATGCAGCACGCCAAACACCTGGGCGGGAATAATTTCCAGTTCTACACCGACAGCCTGCAAGCCAGCACCCTGGAGCGTCTGCAGCTGGAGAACCACCTGCGCAAGGCCATCGAGGAGCGCCAGCTCTCGGTGTTCTACCAACCGAAACTGTGCCTGGCCACCGGCAAGCTGAACGCCGCCGAAGCGCTTATCCGCTGGGAGCATCCGCAGTGGGGCATGGTGCCGCCGGGTGACTTTATCGGCCTGGCCGAAGAGACCGGCCTGATCGTGCCGCTGGGCGAGTTCGTGCTGCGCCAGGCCTGCTGGCAGGCGTGCGAATGGCAGCGCCAGGGGTTGGCGCCGATCCGCGTGTCGGTGAACCTGTCGGTGCATCAGTTGCGCCAGGGCAAGTTGGTCAGCCTGGTGCGCCAGGTGCTGGAAGAAACCGGCCTGGATCCGCAATACCTTGAGCTGGAGCTGACCGAGAGCCAGTTGCTCGACAGCGTCGAGCACATCATTGCGACCTTCCAGCAGTTGCGCGACCTGGGGGTGAAGTTGGCCATCGACGACTTCGGCACCGGCTATTCGTCCCTCAGTTACCTCAAGCGCATCCCTGTGGACTACGTGAAGATCGACCAGACCTTTATCCGTGGCCTCGGCCAGGGCCGCGAAGACGCGGCGATTACCCGGGCGATCATCGCCATGGCCCACGGGCTGGCGCTCAAGGTGGTGGCTGAAGGCGTGGAAGATCAGCAGCAGCTGGATTTCCTGCGCGGCGAGCGTTGCGATGAGGTGCAGGGCTACCTGATCAGCCGGCCGATGGAGGCCGAGGGGCTGGCAGAATTGTTACGGAAAAATGCAGATTTTCCTTACTGACGCGGCTTCCGCCCCTGTGGCTACAATTCGGCCGCCCTTAGATTCAAAGGCGAGCAGGGCGATTTAGTGATGCATCGGACGGGCAAAACGGCAATTCTTGTAGTATAACTACAAGCTTGCTACATCCCTGGCGCCTGCCAATAACAAGAGTCCTGCCCTTTGAACCTGTTGCAACATATCGCCCAGTCGCGCCACCTGTTACGCAAATCGGAACTCAAGGTTGCCGATCACGTGCTGCTTGACCCTGCGGCTGTGATGCACAGTTCCATGGCCGACCTGGCCCACAGCGTGGGCATCAGCGAGCCGACCATCGTGCGCTTCTGCCGCGCCATCGGTTGCTCCGGGTTCCAGGACTTGAAACTCAAGCTGGCGCAGAGCCTGGCGGCCGGGGCGAGCTTCGGGCAATTTGCGATTCATGAAGACGATTCCGTCGCTGACTACAGCCTGAAAATTTTCGACACCACCTTGCACACGCTGATGGAAGTGCGCGAGAAGCTCGACCCGGTGGAGCTGCAGAAAGCCGTGACGGCCATGTCCCAGGCACAGCGCGTCGAATTTTACGGCTTCGGTGCCTCCGGCGCGGTTGCGGCGGATGCCCAGCACAAGTTCTTCCGCCTGTTGCTGACGGCGGCGGCCTACAGCGACCCGCACATGCAGGCCATGTCGGCCGTGACCTTGAAGCCCACCGACGTGGCAATCTGCATTTCCCAGTCGGGGCGCTCCAAGGATTTGCTGATCACCGCCAACCTGGTGCGTGAAAGCGGCGCCACGTTGATCACCTTGTGCCCGAGCCAGACGCCATTGGCGGAGCTGTCCACGGTCAACCTGGCGATCGATGTGCATGAAGACACCGAAATCTACACGCCGCTGACCTCGCGTATCGCCCACCTGGTGGTGATCGACGTGCTGGCAATGGGCGTGGCCATGGCGCGCGGGCCGAGCCTGGTCAACCACCTCAAGAGCGTTAAGCGCAGCTTGCGCAGCCTGCGACTCTCGCCCAAATCCGTAAAAGCCCTCGACGACTGATAGTTTGTACGCGGACCAACTGTGGGAGCGGGCTTGCTCGCGAATGCGCAGTGTCAGTCACCGAATATGCTGGCTGGCCCACCGCATTCGCGAGCAAGCCCGCTCCCACATTTTGATTGGGTTCTGCCCCGGAAGATTCATCGTCCTGTCATCCCCGTGCCGCTAAACCGTCATTGCCCAAGCCCATCCTGAACTCCCCGTACTCGCATTGGGAGACTCGAAATGGCTCGGCAATACGAAGAAAGCAATAGCACCGTCAAGACTCGTCGCCAACAGGAAGACCAGCGCCGCATGGCGTTCCGTCGCGCAATCGAAGACCGCTGCGACGAGCGCCAACTGCTCCAGAGCATCACTGACTACCCGGAACTGCACTGGCAGGCACCCTTGGCTGCCCAGCGAAGCGCTCAGCCAGCGCGCTGATCTGCACCCGTTCGCTGCGGATAAAGCCCAGGAACGCATGGGCCACCGGTGACAGGCGCTTGGCCTTGGCCTGCACCAGGCACCAGCTGCGGTACAGCGGCAGTTCTTCCACCGGCAGCTCCTTGAGCCCGCCGGTGGCTACTTCCAGGTTGACCGCATGGCGCGTCAACAGCGCCACGCCCAGCCCGGCGCATACGCATTCACGCTGCGCCTCCGCCGAGGCCACCTCAACGGTCTGGGTGAAGTGCACGCGTTTCTCCTTGAAGTATTCCTCACAGGCCAGTCGCGTGCCGGACCCCGGTTCGCGCAACACCAGCGTGTAAGGTTCCAGGTCTTGCAGGCGCAGCGGCCCTTGCAGGCTCAGCGGATGATCCGGTGGCGCCACGGCGACGATCGGGTTGTTGAGGAACGGCAGGAATTCCAGCCCCATGTCCTGGGGCACCATGGACATGATCACCAGATCGTCGCGGTTGTCGGAAAGCCGGCGAATCACCTGGGCGCGGTTGACCACCGTCAGGTGCAGCTGCACCTCCGGGTGCTGGCGCTTGAACGCGGCAAACAGGTGCGGCACGAAGTATTTCGCGCTGGATTCGATCGCCAATTTGAGCTGGCCCTGCAGCGAGCCCTGCATGTCCGACAGCTGCATGTCGAGGTTTTCAAGGCGCCCGAAAATGTCGCGGCTGGCCTTTTGCAAGGCTTCGGCGGCCTCGGTCATGTAGAGCTTTTTGCCGACGTAATCGAATAGCGGTTGGCCGATCAGCTCTTCCAGTTGGCGAATTTGCAGGCTGACGGCCGGTTGCGTGAGAGACATTTCCTCGGCTGCGCGGCTGTAGGAACGCAAATCACAGACTTCATTGAAAATCTGCAACTGACGTAACGTCATACGCATCAATGACTTACGCATTATTAAAATCCTTTCGCCCGAGGCCGTCCGGCCAACTATAAGTCTTTACTTATACACAACCCAATAATTATTGATTTTTGTTAATCCTCTGGTGCGCATAGTGTGTGTCTCGCGACTGTCATGAAACATTTGGTCACGCGCCGACCCGGATCCACAGGGTCGAAGACGCAGCAATCGGCTCAAGGGAATTTCCAAGTGATAAAAAAGATCCTGATCGCCAACCGTGGTGAGATTGCCGTACGAATCGTGCGTGCCTGCGCCGAGATGGGTATTCGCTCGGTCGCGGTCTATTCCGACGCCGACCGCCACGCGTTGCACGTCAAACGTGCCGACGAAGCCCACAGCATCGGTGCCGAGCCCCTGGCCGGCTACCTGAACCCGCGCAAGCTGGTGAACCTGGCCGTGGAAACCGGTTGCGATGCATTGCACCCCGGCTACGGCTTCCTCTCGGAAAACGCCGAGCTGGCAGACATCTGCGCCGAACGCGGGATCAAATTCATCGGCCCGTCGGCAGAAGTCATCCGCCGCATGGGCGACAAGACCGAAGCCCGCCGCAGCATGATCAAGGCCGGTGTCCCGGTCACGCCTGGCACCGAGGGCAACGTCGCCGACATCGCCGAAGCGCTCACCGAGGGCGACCGCATTGGTTACCCGGTGATGCTCAAGGCCACCTCCGGTGGTGGCGGTCGCGGCATCCGTCGCTGCAACAGCCGTGAAGAACTCGAACAGGCCTTCCCTCGCGTGATCTCCGAAGCCACCAAGGCCTTCGGCTCGGCGGAAGTGTTCCTGGAAAAATGCATCGTCAATCCCAAGCACATCGAGGCGCAGATCCTCGGTGACAGCTTTGGCAACGTGGTGCACCTGTTTGAGCGTGATTGCTCGATCCAGCGCCGTAACCAGAAGCTCATCGAAATCGCGCCAAGCCCGCAACTGACCCCGGAACAGCGCGCCTACATCGGCGACCTGTCGGTGCGTGCGGCCAAGGCCGTGGGCTACGAAAACGCCGGCACCGTGGAGTTCCTGCTCGCCGAGGGCGAGGTGTACTTCATGGAGATGAACACCCGCGTGCAGGTGGAACACACCATCACCGAAGAAATCACCGGCATCGACATTGTGCGCGAGCAGATCCGCATCGCCTCGGGCCTGCCGCTGTCGGTGAAACAGGAAGACATCCAGCACCGTGGTTTCGCGTTGCAGTTCCGCATCAACGCCGAGGACCCGAAAAACAACTTCCTCCCGAGCTTCGGCAAGATCACCCGTTACTACGCACCCGGCGGCCCCGGCGTGCGTACCGACACGGCGATCTACACCGGCTACACCATCCCGCCGTTCTACGACTCCATGTGCCTGAAACTGGTGGTGTGGGCGTTGACCTGGGAAGAAGCCATGGACCGCGGCCTGCGTGCCCTGGACGACATGCGCCTGCAAGGCGTCAAGACCACCGCCGCTTATTACCAGGAAATCCTGCGCAACCCGGAATTCCGCAGCGGCCAGTTCAACACCAGTTTTGTGGAAAGCCATCCTGAGCTGACCAACTACTCGATCAAGCGCAAACCCGAAGAGCTGGCCCTGGCCATCGCCGCCGCCATCGCCGCCCACGCAGGCCTGTGAGGAATATTCCAATGACTAAAAAGATCTTCGTAACCGACACCATCCTGCGCGACGCCCACCAATCGTTGCTGGCGACTCGCATGCGCACTGAGGACATGCTGCCGATCTGCGACAAGCTCGACAAAGTCGGCTACTGGTCCCTGGAAGTCTGGGGCGGCGCGACCTTCGACGCCTGCGTGCGCTTTTTGAAAGAAGACCCGTGGGAGCGCCTGCGCCAACTGCGCGCCGCGTTGCCTAACACGCGCCTGCAAATGCTGCTGCGTGGCCAGAACTTGCTCGGCTACCGCCACTACAGCGACGACGTGGTCAAAGCCTTCGTCGCCAAGGCTGCGGTGAATGGTATCGATGTGTTCCGTATCTTCGACGCCATGAACGACGTGCGTAACCTGCGGGTGGCCATCGAAGCGGTGAAAGCCGCCGGCAAGCACGCCCAGGGCACCATCGCCTACACCACCAGCCCGGTGCATACCGTCGAGGCGTTCGTGGCCCAGGCCAAGCAGCTCGAATCCATGGGCTGCGACTCGATTGCGATCAAGGACATGGCCGGCCTGCTGACCCCCTACGCCACCGGCGAACTGGTCAAGGCGCTCAAGGCCGAGCAAAGCCTGCCGATTTTCATCCACTCGCATGACACGGCCGGTTTGGCTGCGATGTGCCAACTCAAGGCCATCGAAAACGGCGCCGACCACATCGACACCGCCATCTCCAGCTTCGCCTGGGGCACCAGCCACCCCGGCACCGAGTCGATGGTCGCCGCGCTTAAAGGCAGCGAATTCGACACCGGCCTGAGCCTGGAACTGCTGCAGGAAATCGGCCTGTACTTCTACGCCGTGCGCAAGAAGTACCACCAGTTCGAAAGCGAATTCACCGCGGTCGACACCCGTGTGCAAGTCAACCAGGTACCGGGCGGGATGATTTCCAACCTGGCCAACCAGTTGAAAGAGCAGGGCGCGCTGAACCGCATGAGCGAAGTGCTGGCTGAAATCCCGCGCGTGCGTGAAGACCTCGGCTTCCCGCCGCTGGTGACGCCGACTTCGCAAATCGTCGGCACCCAGGCGTTCTTCAACGTGCTGGCCGGCGAGCGCTACAAAACCATCACCAACGAAGTGAAGCTGTACCTGCAAGGCGGCTACGGCAAGGCGCCGGGCACGGTGAACGAGAAACTGCGCCGCCAGGCGATCGGCAGCGAAGAAGTGATCGACGTGCGCCCGGCCGACCTGCTCAAGCCGGAAATGACCAAGCTGCGCGGCGAAATCGGCGCGCTGGCCAAGTCCGAAGAAGACGTGCTGACCTACGCGATGTTCCCGGACATCGGGCGCAAGTTCCTTGAAGAGCGCGACGCCGGCACCCTCGCACCGGAAGTGCTGTTGCCGATCCCGGAAGCCGGCGGCGTGGCGCGTGCGGGTGGCGAAGGCGTGCCGACCGAGTTCGTGATTGACGTGCACGGCGAAAGCTACCGCGTGGACATTACCGGTGTCGGCGTGAAGGCCGAAGGCAAGCGCCACTTCTACCTGTCCATCGACGGCATGCCGGAAGAAGTGGTGTTCGAACCGCTCAACGAGTTTGTCAGCAGTGGCGGCAGCAAGCGCAAGCACGCCACTGAACCCGGCCATGTCAGCACGGCGATGCCGGGCAATATCGTCGACGTGCTGGTCAAGGAAGGCGACGTGGTCAAGGCCGGCCAGGCTGTGTTGATCACTGAAGCGATGAAGATGGAGACCGAAGTACAGGCGTCTATCGCCGGCAAGGTCACCGCCGTTCATGTGGCCAAGGGCGACCGGGTCAACCCGGGTGAAATCCTGATTGAAATCGAAGGCTGATACAGCCTTCGACACTAACGTTTAATCCTCGGGGGAGCAGGTGCTCCCCTTTTTTTTGCCTGGAATAATCAGAACGCCAGGGTCAATTGCCCCGCCAGGCCCTGGTTGCGGCTGTTACTGCCGACCTCGACGGTGTAAGCCAGCCCCAGGGTGTGTTGGGGCGACAGCGCCCAATCGACGCCGGTGCGCAAGGCCAGGCTGTCACGGTCCAGGGAGGTGCCCTGGAGGGTGAAGTCACTGTTTAACCCTGGGCGTTTTATCCTTGCAGAGGATTGGCGCACGCTGCTGCCGACATCGCCGTAGAGATGCTTCCAGCTGGCGCTCAGGTGCGGCTTGAGCGCCATCTGGTTACCCAGGTCAAAGGCTCCGGCCATGCGTAAACCAAAGGTGGTGCTGAGGTTTTCCTGAGTCTGGGCGCCCACGTTCAGCGCGGCAAAACCGCCTTTTTCCTTGTAGCGATCGCGCTGATAACGCTGGTAACCGACACCGGCAAAAGGTTCGACACTGAGGTTGCCGGTGATCAGTTGGTAACCCATTTCGGCGAAGGCGTTCTGGCTCTGGGCGGTGTATTTACCGGTTGATCGCTCGCGGTAATTTACAAAATCAAAGTCCAGCGTGCGTTTGTTTTTGCCCGCATGACGGCTGTGGATCGCCCCGAGGCGCAAGGCCAGGGGGCCGTCCTGCCGCACGGCGTAAGCGCCCATGTGCCAGCTGTCGAGTTCGCCCTTGAAGCGTTTGGCGCCCAGTTCGCTGTTGGACTTGGCACCCATCACGCCGATCCGCCACACATCGCCGGCTGCCCAATCGCTGCCCAGCATCAGGCCATGGTTGCGTTGTTGCAGGCCCGGGCTACCGTGCTGCCCTTCGATGTTGCCGGAGCTGCCCAGCACTTGGAACCAGACGCGCCCATCGTCCTGATTGCGGTTGTCGCTGAGTTCGCGCACGGTCGCAAGCAGGTTGCTGTTGAGCTGTTTCATGCTGTGTTGAGTGGCAGTGCCCAGGTTGGCGTTCTGGCTGCCCGCCAGTTGCTCAAGGGCATTTCCCAGGCGGCCCGGCGCCAGATTGCGGAGTTTACCGGCAAGCTCTTCCAGCCGGTCTTCTTCACGCTCGGTGAGTTCACTCGACTCGAGCAGTGTCTCGACCGCAGCGTCCAGCACGCGAGCGACCTGCCGGCCGTTGCGGGTGTTCGCATGGTCGACGAAGAAGAAATCGGCGTTGTCATCCGGCTCGTGTGGCTGATGCTCCGTCTGGACGATCACTGGCGGTGGCAGGGTCCACTCGCTATCGGGCTCCCAGTCCTCCATTGCCTGCGCGTATTGAATGCTGGCTACGCCCAGCGCGAAGGCGAGCACAAGTTGATGTGGTGTAAATGGCATACGGTCCCAACCTCTGTAATGTGAGGCCGGGAATTTAGGCGAGGAGGGCGGGCAAGCACTGTCAGGTGAGGTATCCCCTGTTCGCGGGAGATGTCTCTAGTCTTGTGCGATTAAAAACGCGTGTGCCGGTTACTCGCCACGTGCGTAGCCTTTACCGTAATACCGCTCCATGCGCGCCTGGATCAGTTCCAGCCCGATGGACATGACCCAGTAGATAATCGCCGCAGTGGTCAGCATCTCGATGTAGCGATAGCTGGAGCGGCCATACGACTGCGCGAGGAACATCACCTCCCAGACACCCATGACCGAAATCAGCGAAGAGTCCTTGAGCATCGAGATGAATTGGTTGGTCGTCGGCGGGATGATGGCGCGCATCGCCTGGGGCAGCGTGACGTGCCAGAAGATCGCGCGGTCGCGCATGCCCAGGGCCATGGCGGCTTCGCGCTGGCCGTGAGGGACGCCGAGGATACCGGCGCGGAAAATCTCGCTGAGGTAAGCCCCATAGTTCAGGGACAGGGCGATGATCCCGGCGGCGATGGCGCCGGGTACGATGCCCAGTTGGGGCAAGCCGAGGTAGATCAGCAGGATCTGGATCAACAACGGCGTGCCGCGAAAGAACGAGGCGTAGAACGTGGCGATACCAAAGGCCACCGCGCTTTTGGACAGACGCGCCAACGCCGTGACAAAGCCCAGCAGGGATGACGCCAGGATGGAGCACAGGCACAAAAACAGGGTCAGTGCCGCGCCCTGCAGAAAGCCGTTGGGCGCCAGGTGCAGGCCCACCAGGTTGGGCAGTTTGTCGAGGATGATCGAGAACTTCAGGTCAAAGCTCAGGAAGAACCCGGCAAACAACCCAAGCATCGCTGCCCAGGTCAGGTACAGCCGCGTGCGAAAGCCCAGCAGCGGCTTATCGGTTTTCGGGAAGGCACTCATTTGCTGATGTCAGCACCGATCCATTTCTGCGAGAGCTTGCTCAGCGTGCCGTCCTGTTTCAGCTGGGCGAACACCTCGCGCACCTTGGCGTCCCATTGGGCGTCGCCCTTTTCAATCGCGACGGAGTTCGGTTCGGCGTACAGCGGTTCGCCGGCCAGCTTGAAGCGTTTGTCTTCTTTCAGACGTGGCTGCGCGGTGACCAGGTTGGTGAGGATTGCATCCAGGCGCACGCCGGCCCCCAGGCCCAGGTCCTGGAAGGCCACGTTATCGGTGTCGTAGGGGGCGATCTGCACATCCTCGAACGGGTATTGCAGCTGCGTGTCTTCGGCGCCTTCGATCACCAGGTTCTTGTTGAGGTAGCTCTCATAGCTGGAGGCGCTGGTGAGCCCGACTTTCTTGCCGCTCAGGTCTTTGGCGCCGTGGATACGGTCGTCCTTGGCATTGACCACGATTACAGCGGGGGAGGCGTAGTACTCCACCGGGAAATCAAACACTTCGGCGCGGGCCTTGCTTGGGGTCATGGAGCAGATGCAAATGTCGTAGCGGCCACTCCAGCGGCCGGCGGCGATCACGTCCCACGAGGGCGTTTCCAGGCGCAGCCTTACACCCAGTTTTTGCGCCACGGCCTTGGCCACGTCGACGTCGAAACCATCGAGCTGGTTTTGATCGTTGAGAAACGAGAACGGCGGGTAGCTTTCCATCAGCACGCCCACCAGTTCTTTTTTCTGCTCGATGCGGTCCAGTGTGGTCCCGCCGAAGGCTTGGGTGGAGGCAGCCAGAATTGTCAGGCCCAGGGCCAATAGCGGTTTAAGTTTCAAGACGAGCACCTGAATAAAAAAGAGTTGTTATGAACCGAATGGACCGTATTAAATAGTTATAAGAACGACTCTCATAGTGAGTTATTTTCATAAGCTTATGAGTAAAAAGCATATGGGCGAAAGAACAGTAATTCTCGACGGCGGCATGGGCCGTGAGCTGCAACGCCGGGGCGCGCCGTTTCGGCAGCCGGAGTGGTCGGCGCTGGCGCTGAGCGAAGCGCCGCAAGCAGTGGAGGCGGTGCACGCGGCGTATATCCAGAGCGGCGCCGACGTGATCACCAGCAACAGCTATGCGGTGGTGCCGTTTCATATTGGCGAAGCGCGGTTTGCCGAAGAGGGCCAGGCCCTGGCGGCACTGGCGGGTGAGTTGGCGCGCCGCGCAGTGGACGCTTGCGGCAAACCCGTGCGAGTGGCGGGCTCACTGCCGCCATTGTTCGGCTCTTACCGGCCCGACCTGTTTGAGGCGGGTCGCGTCAGCGAACTGCTCACGCCGCTGATCAAAGGTCTGTCGCCGTATGTCGACCTGTGGCTGGCGGAAACCCAGAGTTCGATCGTCGAGGCGCGCGCGATCCATGCCGGGTTGCCGCAGGATGGCAAGCCGTTCTGGCTGTCGTTTACCTTGAAAGATGAAGACACCGACGAGGTGCCACGCTTGCGCTCCGGCGAACCGGTGGTTGAGGCGGCCGAGGCGGCGGCGCAGTTGGGCGTGCAAGTGTTGCTGTTCAACTGCAGCCAGCCGGAAGTGATCGGCGCGGCGATTGACGCCGCGCGCCAGACCTTCGAGCGCCTGGGGGTGGCGATTCACATCGGCGCCTACGCCAACGCCTTCCCGCCGCAACCCAAAGAAGCCACGGCCAATGACGGCCTGGACCCTCTGCGTGAAGACCTTGACCCGCCAGGCTACCTGCATTGGGCCTCCGATTGGCAGGCGCGCGGCGCCACCCACCTGGGCGGTTGCTGCGGGATCGGGCCGGAGCACATTGCGGTGCTGGCCCAGCAGCTGGCTTAACGCTTACTGTGCCTGGCGGCACTCCGCCAGGCCTTTTACCTGGCCGGACTCGGTCTGGTTGGCCTCGGACAACCACGCCTCAAACCCCGCGCCAATCGCTGGCCATTCCCCATCCAGCATCGAATACCACGCCGTGTCCCGGTTCTGTCCCTTGACCACCATGTGCTGGCGGAACACCCCTTCAAAACTGAACCCCAGTCGCTCGGCGGCATACTTGGAACGGGCATTGGCGTTGTTGCATTTCCATTCCAGGCGGCGGTAGCCCTGGTCGAACGCGTACTTGGCGAGCAGGTACACCGCTTCGGTGCTTTTTGGCGAGCGCTGCATCGGCGCGCCGAAGGTCACGTGGCCGATTTCGATACGGCCCTGAGCCGGCACAATCGACATCAGGCTGAGAATGCCCTGCACCTGGCCGCTGGCGCGGTCGATCACGCTGAAAAAATACGGGTCGGCACTCGCCGCGTGGTTGTTCAGCCAGGCATCGAACGCGGCGCGCTCGGCAAACGGGCCGTAGGGCAAGTAGTCCCACAGCTTGGGGTCGGCGCCGGGGCCTTCGAGGGCTTGCCACAGTTGATCGGCGTGGCGCGCCGGGTCGAGTTTTTCCAGGCGGATGAAACGCCCTTCAAGCAGTTGAACCGTGGGCGCCGGGGCGCCTTTCCAGTCGGCGGGGGAGATGGGCATGCTGCGCTCCTTAAAGACCTTGGCGAAATTGAATGAAACCTGGGCGTTCGGCGATGCGTTCGTACAGTTGAATCGCGGTGGCATTGGTCTCGTGGGTCAACCAGTGCACCTTGCAGCAACCGTCGGCCTTGGCGGTGGTGTAGACGAATTCGATGAGCTTGCGGCCGACGCCGGTACCGCGTTGGGCCGGGTCCACCAGCAGGTCCTGCAGGTAGCAGGAGTTTTCGATACTCCAGTTGGAACGGTGATAGATGAAGTTGACCATGCCCACCGCCTTGCCGTCCTGCCAGGCCAGCGCGGAATGGGTCGGCTCCTGGGGATCGATCAGGCGCTGCCAGGTGCTTTGGCTCACGGCGTCGGGCAGCTCGGTGTTGTAGAACTTCAGATACGCCTGCCACAGCGGCAGCCAAGCGGCGTGGTCGTCGGCGGTGACTTGGCGGAGGGTGATCCGGCTCATTCTGGCGCTCCCTGTTGAGGAATAAAGCGCGCGAGGGTCTGGTCGCGCACGTCGATGCTGCTGGCCAGGCCCTCACGTACGCCGGCGATGTCCGCGGCGCTGCGGTTCTGGCTGAGTTTGCGTTTGCCGATCAGGCGCTCGATCGGCAGGGCAAAGCCGACAATCGCCTTGAGCATGCCGTCGATATAGTCCGCCGGGGCATCGCTGACTTTCCAGGGCTGCTCGCGGCCGCCTTCGTGGCGGTCGGTCAGGGCGCTGACCAATTCGAGCAAGCGTTCGGCATCGGTGAAGACTTCGGCCTTGCCATAGGCATGCACCGCCAGGTAATTCCAGGTCGGGACCACTTTGCCGTGCTCGGCCTTGGCCGGGTAGAACGCCGGGCTGATGTACGCCTCGGCGCCGGCAAAAATCAGCAGGGCTTCGCTGCCGTTTTGCAGGTCCTGCCACTGGGGGTTGGCTTTGGCGAAGTGCCCGTACAGGGTGCCATTCGGGCCTTCGTCGGGGTTGAGCAGCAGCGGCAAGTGGCTGGCCAGCAGGCCGTGCTCACCACACGTGACGACTTGGGCCAGGCGTGTGTGCTGCATCAATTGCTGCAATTCGGGCAAATCGTCGAGGGCAAAAGCGCGCGGTGTGTACATGAATATTTTCCTTGGCGAATGCCTGCATCCTAGGCAGGCTAATGGTTCGATGTAAGAGCCATCTAGCGCTGATTTCATAGGTCCAATCCCATGTTGCCGATCGAACCCCCGCTGTCCTTCAACCCGGCCGGTATTGAACTGGACCGCCGCCAGGGCCTGACGCGCCAGCTGTACCAGGCTTTGCGCCAACGGGTGCTGGACGGGCGGCTGGTCAGCGGTACGCGGTTGCCTGCCAGCCGTGACCTGGCGGCGGCGCTGTCGATTTCGCGTAACAGCGTAGTGCGGGCCTACGATCAGCTATACGCCGAGGGTTTTATCGAAGGGCGCGTGGGGGATGGCACCTATGTCGCCCAATTGCCGACGGCGAAAAAACTATCCACAAAAGTGTCCACAGGGTTACCCACAGGCTTATCCCCAGCCTTATCCACAAATTGGCTGGATTTGCCGGTGATTTCCTCAGGAAAAGTTATCCACAACACCGCCTTGGGGCGCGTCAAAACCAACCACTTGGCCCTGCCGCCCAGTGGCCCGCCGAAGGCTTTCAGGGTGGGCGTGCCGGCTTTTGATCTGTTCCCGTTTGACGTCTGGGCCAAGCTGAATGCGGCTTTCTGGCGCAAGCCGGACCTGCAGCAATTGTGTTATGGCGACCCGGCGGGGGATGAACGCTTGCGTGGGCTGATCGCCGCTTATTTGCGCAGCTCGCGCGGCCTGCAGTGCACAGCTGAGCAAATAGTGATCACCAGTGGTGCGCAGCAGGCAATCAGCCTTTGTGCACAGTTGCTGGTGGAGCCCGGCGACGGCGTGGCGCTGGAAAATCCGGGGTACCGGGCGGCGGGGCATGCGTTCGCGATTGCCGGGGCAAACTTGCATGGTGTGGCGGTGGACGCTGACGGTATCGACTGCGCTGCGCTGAATGCCATTGAAGATTGCCGGTTGGCCTATGTCACACCCTCCCACCAATACCCACTGGGCGTAGTGATGAGCCTGGCGAGGCGTCTGGAATTACTGGCCTGGGCCGAACGCACCGACGGCTGGATCGTCGAGGACGACTATGACGGCGAGTACCGTTACAGCGGCGCACCGCTGGCGCCCTTGGCGGCGCTGGATCGCAGCGGGCGTGTGTTGTACGTCGGCACGTTTGGCAAAGTCGCCTTCCCGGCGTTACGCCTGGGCTACCTGGTGCTGCCTGCCGGGTTAGTGGACCCGTTTGCTCGGCGCCGCGCGGTGGATGTGCGGCACTCGGAGGTCAGCACCCAGGCGGTGATGGCCGAGTTCATGGCCGCCGGGCATTTCCAGCGGCATATTCGCCGCATGCGTCGGGCTGCACTTAGCCGGCGCAATACCTTGCTGGCCGGCTGGCCGCAAGGGATCGAAGGCATGGGCAGTTTGCCTGCGGTCACGGCCGGGCTGCACCTCACGGTGCGCGTCGACAGCCTGGCGCGCGAGCAGCAATTGCTGGCCCAGGCGCACGCGGCGGACGTTGAGGTCAATGGCCTGAGCAGCTACTGGCTGCCGGACTCCAGCACCCCGCCGGATAGACGTGCCGGCCTGGTGCTGGGGTTTGCCGCCGTGCCCGAGGCGCAGATCAGCCTTGCGCTGAGCCGCTTGGGCCAGGCTTGGGCTCTGTAGGCTGTGGGTTGAGAAACAGCAGGCGTGCCAAATGCGGGCCGATTTCACTGCGGTAGATGGCGATGCCGGCCTGCTCCGGGGTGGCGCCGGGCTGCTCGAATGCACCGCCCAGGCGGCGCTGTTCAGGCGTTTTCAAATGGGCGGCGGTGTAGTGCTCACTGGCGGCGTCGGGGACGGCGTAGTGAAAGTGCGCGTACCACAGAACCTCATTGTCTTTTTTGTCGCGAATTTCATATTCCTGCAGGTAGTCTTTCCTCGGCCCCTTGAGCCTGCGGCGAGCACCCAAGGTCTGAATCGTGATTTCCTTGTCGATGTACAGCAGCTCCACATGGGCCGCGGTGGGGGGGCGTTTCTTGAGCATGTCCAGCTTGATACGGCGGCCCTCCCGGTCGAGCTTCCTGACCGCATCCTCGACTTTGCGGCGTACGTCGCGCGAGGCGGTGTCGTCCGTTTCATTGGTGGCGTTGGCGGCGTGTTCCACTGCGTTGGCGGCCGCCTCCAGCGTTTCCGCCTGGCGTAGCACCTTCTCCTCAATCTCCACGGGCAGGCGCCGAGTTTCGCCGGCCAAGCCTCGCGTGCGCTCGATAAAGCGATCGGCATCGTCGAGCAGCGCCTGGGCGTTTTTCATGCTGGCCTTCAGCCCGAGCGCGTGCGCTGCGGGCGTCGGGCTGTGTTCAAGGACGTGCCTGACCCAGACGCCGGGGGTCTTTTCGTGGAAGGTGGCGACCACCTGGTGGGTCAGCGGCGCCTTTACATCCACCAGGCTCGGGTCATTGAGCCGCGCCTCGCCGACCACGACTCCCCGCGAGCGGGTCTTGATGATTTTGCGCCGGGGTGCCTGCTCGGTTTGTGTGGGCCTGGACTTGGTTTGCTCGGCTTTTCTATCGCGTAAGGCGAGTACTAACTGTCGAGTAGCCTGCTGCGCAAACTCATCGATTTGCTTGCGTGCATTGTTCAGAAGCTCGATATCGATCTGCCCGGAAAACTCATTCGGCAGGTCAAGGCAGTCCTGATTGATGACGGCAAATTGGTCGACCAAGTTGTCCAGCACGTCAATTCGTTGATCAAGAGGGGGCGGGGTGGAAGAGCGCTCCTGTATCTCGCGCAGGCTGACAATTGTCAGATCAGCCGCTTCGCAAATCCGGTTAAGCGCTGTGCGCGCGGCACTCTGTGCTGCCTCTGCGGGTGCCTGCACGCACAGGTAACGAGCCAGCGAAATTCTAAATGCCTTCAGGTCGACGGGGTTTGTCGCAGGCATTTGCCGTCTGGCGTCCTCGATCACTTCAAGGGCTTCAGCGCCCAAACCCTGCAGATCGTCGAGGCGAGACTGCAGGTATTCCAGGTGCTGCAACATTTGGCCGGCCATGTCATAAAGGCGGCGGTGTTCGGCTACCGGGGGCGATGTGTTTTTCAGGTGCGGGCCAACGCTGTCCAGCGCGTTTTGGAAGTCGCCTACGCCGGTATCCAGTACGGACCGTGCCAGCAGGATTTGCTGTTTGAGATAGCTGGCCATTTTTCTGGGGTAATTGGGAACGGTGTCCAGGATATTCAGCGCTTTGAGATGGGAAATCGGAACGTCGTATTCCTCCCTGAGCTTGAGCGCTTTGCTGATGAACTCGGTACGATTGGCCTGCGATGAGGAGCCCGGTTCACTCTGGATGGCGGTGTAGGCAGTCTGGACCTCGACAGCTTTTTGAAGCTTCTGATCGTCGAAGTCATCCAACTGCTGGCGCAGTTCGGCGATTTTCGGGGGGCGCAGTTTGCGACCCTTTTTCAATCTGCTGCGCAGGCCTGCCCCGCGCAGGCGCAGGCGGGTATCGACGAACCACTGGCCCAGGCGGTTATTGATCAGCACCGGCCCCAGTCGGGTAGGTTGCTTGGGGTCGACAATGAGCACGCAGTCATTGTCGTCGACCAAGACCTGAAACCAGCGTTGCCCCACGTTCGCGTACCAGTGCTCGGCCAGTGGATAAAGGTGCTGGTAAGGCCCGGGCTGGCTGTTTTGACTGCCGAGCCGCTCGGGCTTGTCCACGCTGAAACTCTCCAGGGTTTTGCCCAGGCTCAAGGGTTTGCGGGTCAGGGCACCCAGGGTGTGCAACGACGATTCGTGACCAAGGGGCAAGTGCGCGCTTTCTATGGTTGCACTCTGGGTTACCGAGGGTATGAGCTTGGGTGTGACCTCTTCGCGCACGGTGTCGTGGCCGCCCGGGCGTTTCACGGTGGGCGCATGGCGGCTGGCGATATGCAGGGCGAGGGCCATGCCCAGGCTGAGCAGGATATCGGTCACGGCCGTCGATTGACCTTGGCTGTTGCCTTCTTCCTGGGCAATGGTCACCTGCTCCAGGTCATCCATGATCTGCCCGATCCAGGCTGCAATGCCCACGGTTTTGCCGAGGAACGGCAGTGCGGCATTGAACACCAGCCAGCCGGTACGCTTGAAACTTTCCCATCGTGCCTCGGCATTGGACACTGATTGGCGGTCGGCCAGGGTCACCAGCGCGTTGACGTTGGAGGTAAACAACTCGGTCAGGGCGTCACCTGACAAGACCTCATCGCCCAACGTCATGGGGCCGCTCATCACCAGCGCTTCCAACGGCTGGATCAACAGTTTGGACAACACCCAGGGCGAGGCCAGGGTGCCGGGAAACACAAATTGGGCATAGCCGAAACGACTCTCGTCAGGCAGCCAGGCCAGTACTGCCTGGCGCAGAGGCGTGTCTTGCTTGATGGCGTAGATCAGGTTGTTACGCGAGGCGAACTGGATCAACGGTTGATCGGACAGCGGCTGGTACAGCAGGCACGGGCCGGCCTGGGCGTCCAGTGGGCCGATCACAAACATATTCGCCACCTTGTCCGCCCGGCGACTCAGGCGCAGGGTGGGGATAAACGCCAGTGGGCGAATCACAATGCGTTGACCCTCCGCGCGCTGCTGGTCGGGGGCGCTGGACATGGCTGCGCAGATGTAGCGGTAACCCAATTCATCGATGCCGAACTGGTTGCGGATTTTCTGCTGCAATGCCATGAGCGGCAGTTGAACGCGCAGTTGCTCGATGTAGAGCGCCTGGCGGCGGGCGGACTCCGCCGGGTCGTTGAGCAAGGTCTGGTTGATCAGTGCCGGGTATTGCTGGCCAATATCAACGGTTGTTACCAGCCCTTCCAGATAATTGACGGTCATCCACTCCGGCACGGCGCTCGCGTCTTCGTAGCTGACGGTTTTGTTGCCCAGGGGCAGGGCTATCAGGTTTTGCAGGGCCAGGTCGATCAGGCTCAATGACACGGTTTCCACCAGGCCCGGTGCGGTGAACAGCCCCACGACCCGTTGGCTGGTGACGGTGATAAGGATCTTTTCCAGGTCGACGGTGACGGCTTGGGGATGGTCCTTGATCATCTGTGCCTGCAGCGCTTGCCGGGTGTAGTCGGACAGGGGCGGGATGCCTTCATCGTAAGTGCGAAAGGCCTGGCGGCCGTTGAGTTGCGCCAGGTCCAGTACATAGCGGTTGTACAGCGTCAGGTCGGTCAGCGGTGCGTGTTCAAGCCACCCGGGGAACGCATCGCGAATGCCTTGCACCCTGGCCTGATCAACGGAGGGTAGCCGGCCGGCATCCAGCAACAGTGTGCGTTCTGTTGGCGCAACAGTGGCCGGGGTGTCCTTGTCGACGTGAGCGACCTCGGCAATGGCGTCTATTTGCAGGCTGATCAGCGTACAGGCGAGGTGCTCGAAAAAGTCCCCCTCGGGTTCGAACAGGCGCCAATGCAGCGGCAGTCCTTGGGGGTTGATGGCGTGACCGGTCAGGGCGTCTCCCAACGTTTGCAGGCTGTCGAAATGCTCATGCCCGCTTCCCAGTGAATACGTGAGGATGATCGTCCGTTGTGCGAGGGTGCCGATCAACACCGCAATCGACGTCAGGTTGAGGTGTTCAATTTGGCCACCTTGCTCCACGTCCAAGTCCACCAGATAGGTGCGTGTGCCGTATTTATCGTTGGGCAGGCGCAAGGCGTAATCGGGGTACAGGAACACATTGCGTGCGAGGGCACGCTCGTCGTCATTCCAGTTGCTGCCCTCGAGATCCCAAACGTTGCGCAGTGCGTTCGCCAGGACTTTCCAGCGAGGCCCGTCCGGCCCGCCGGTGCTGTTCCAGTAGTCGAGCTGCTGTTCCTGGAAGGCGAAGGAGAGCATGGGCGCCAGCTCGTTGATCAGGCGGCCGATGGCGTCGATACGCACCGGCAAGTGTATGTCCGGGCGCTCGTTGGAGCGGTATGTCAGGTAATGCTCGCCATCGAGGTACGAGGCTTGTGTGCTGGCCAGGGCATGGCGGGCCAGTGACCCGCTTAGCGTTTCGAGCCGGGATGGGCCGGTGGGGAGGTGTCCGTTCGCGAGTTGCCAGGCAGGCGACACCACCACCGCCAGGTTTGGGTCGATGTCCAGCTGCGGGTACAGCGCCCTGAGCTGCGGCTGCAAAGCTGCCGCGGCGACCTCGCGTAACGACGGGCCGGTAGTCAGTTGGGTGACCAGGGCATTCGTGTTGAGGGAGGCATTGGCAGAGGGTGATTCAGGCATAGGGCTATCCGTCGGGCATAGAGTTGCCGAACGGTAGCCAGGTGCCGGTATGGCCGGGTGTTAGTTAGTTAGCGGCCACCGGGGGCGCCGCTATCGCAGTGCTCAGGTACCGGATTTGATTTTGGTCCAGGCGCGGGTCCGGGCGCGTTCGGCTTTGCTGTCCAGCGGCTTCAAGGTGTAGAGCGTGGCCATGGCGGCTTCGGTGGGGTACAGGTTGGGGTTGCCGCGGATCGCCGGGTCGACCAGCGAAGTGGCGTCCTTGTTGGGGTTGGGGTAACCGACAAAGTCGCTGACCGGTGCGATCACCTCGGGTTGCAGCAGGTAGTTGATGAAGGTGTAGGCGTCCGCCGGGTTTTTCGCGCCCTTGGGAATCGCGAGCATGTCGAACCAGATCGGCGCGCCCTCCTTGGGCAGGCGCATATCTACCGTCACGCCGTTCTTGGCTTCCTTGGCGCGGTTGGCGGCCTGGGAGAAGCTTCCGGAGTAACCGACGGCCACGCAGATGTCGCCGTTGGCAATATCCGCCATGTACTTGGAGGAGTGGAAATAGGTGATGTAGGGACGGATCTTCATCAGCAATGCCTCGGCCTTCTCATAGTCCTTGGGGTTGCTGCTGTTGGGGTCCAGGCCGAGGTGTTGCAGGGCCAGCGGCAGGATCTCCGACGGCGAATCGAGCAAGGCCACGCCGCATTGCTTGAGCTTGCTGATGTTCTCTTCCTTGAAGATCAGGTCCCAGCTGTCCACCGGTGCGTTTGCGCCCAGCGCGGCCTTGACCTTGTCCGGGTTGAAGCCGATCAGGATGGTGCCGTACATGTAGGGCACGGCGAATTTGTTGCCGGGGTCATTGGCCTCGATCAGCTTCATCAGCTTGGGATCGAGGTGGTTCCAGTTCGGCAACTGGCTGCGGTCCAGAGGCTGGAACACACCGGCCTCGATCTGCTTGGCCAGGAACACGTTGGACGGCACCACCACGTCATAGCCGGAGTTGCCGGTGAGCAGCTTGGCTTCGAGGGCTTCGTTGGTGTCGAAAATATCGTAGATCAGCTTGATCGTCGGGTTCTGCGCCTTGAAATCGTCGAGCGCTTTGGGGGTGATGTAGTCGAACCAGTTGTAGACCCGCAGGGTTTTTTCTTCGGCGTGGGCGGCGCTGCTCAACACTGCGGCGCAGAGCACAAGAGACTTGAGCATGTTCATTCGGCTGACCCCTCAAAACCTTCGAGAACGTTGACGGCATTGATGCCGATTTCTTCCACGGCGTAACCGCCTTCCATCACAAACAGCGTTGGCTTGCCCAGGCGGGCGATACGCGCGCCCATGGCCAGGTAATCCGGGCTGTCGAGCTTGAACTGCGAGATAGGGTCGTCCTTGAAGGTGTCGACCCCCAGGGACACGACGATGATGTCGGCGCCGTAGCGCGTAATTTCCTGGCAGGCCTGCTCCAGCGCGGCGCTCCAGGCTTGCCAACCGGAGCCGGCCGGCAGCGGGTAGTTGAAGTTGAAGCCTTCACCCGTGCCTTCGCCCAGCTCATCGGCATAACCCAGGAAAAACGGAAATTCCGCTTCCGGGTGGCCGTGGATCGAGGTGAACAGCACATCGCTGCGCTCATAGAAAATCGACTGGGTGCCGTTGCCGTGGTGGTAATCCACATCGAGAATCGCGACTTTTTTGTGGCCCTGATCGAGAAACGCCTGGGCGGCGATCGCGGCGTTATTGAGGTAGCAATAACCGCCCATCAAGTCGCCGGCGGCATGGTGCCCTGGTGGGCGGCATAACGCGAAGGCACTGTGGGCGCCTTGCTGGATCGCTGCCTGCGCGGTAAGCGCGACTTGCGCCGCGCTGTAGGCGGCTTGCCAGGTGCCTGCGGTGATCGGCGCGCCGCCGTCGAAACTGTAATAGCCGAGCTGGCCGTGCAGGCTGGTGGGCAATACGCGGCGAAGGGTGCGGGCGGGCCAGGTGTAGGGAAGCAAGTCGCCGTCCTGGCCGTACTCGGCCCAGCGTGCCCAGGCCCCTTTGAAGAAGTCGAGATACTCACGGCTATGGATGCGTTGCAGGGGCGCCAGGCCGAAGTCGTGCGGCGCTTGCACCGGGCCCAGTTCGCGGTCCTTGACCCGTTGCAGCACATGGTCGGCACGCGAGGGCATCTCGAAGCAGGGCATCAATTGCCCGTCCATCAATTCGCAGCGACCGTGATGCAGGTGGTGATCGTCCGAGTAGATCGTCAGCATATTGTTGTTCTCCGCAAGCTTATCGGTGCCTGCAGTCTTGCGGGCGGCGGGGTTTATGAGAACGGCAGGAGCGGCCAAAAGGGGATCAATATGGCCAACGTATCTGTCCATAATTCGCCCCTGATTGGGGCGTCATGCGCGAAATTGGCTCGGCGCCACGCCGCTCCAGCGCACAAACGCATGCCGAAAGCTCGCGGTTTCGCTGAAACCCAGTTGCTCGGCGATCCGGTAGATCGGCAGTTCATCCTGCCCGAGCAACTGTTTGGCGCGCTCGAAACGCAGTTCGTCGAGCAGTTCCTGATAGCTGCAGCCCACGTGGTGCAAGTGGCGGCGCAAGGTGCGCGCCGAACAGTTCATCTGCTGGGCCAGGCCGTCCAGCCCCGGCGCGGCGTGCAGTTGCGCCGCGAGCAACTGGCGAATCCGCCCCAGCCAGGCCTCGCGCCCGGTGAACTCAGTGTTCTGTTTGCGGCAGCGTTCGGCCATGGCCTGGTGCGTCACTCTGTCGGCCAAGGGCAAAGGCTGCTCGAGCCAGCGCCGGTCGAAGGCAAACGCATTGGCGGTGGCCTGGAACTGCAAGGGGCAGTCGAAGCGCTCGGCGTAGCGCGCCTGATAGCTTGGCGCGTCGTACTCAAAGCGTGCGCCGAGCAGCGGCAGCGGATGGCCGAGCAGGTCGTCGCAGATGACTTTCAGCGACACCAGGCACAGCTCGACATTGAACAACGTCAGCTCGGGGTTCTCGCGGTAGTCGCCGGCGGTGAACCAGATGCGATCGCCATCCTCTACCAGGCTCAGTTCGAACAGTGTTCCCAACAGCGCCGGGTACCGCAGCGCGAGGCGTAAAGCGTCACCGAAAGTGGCACTGGTGAGCAGCGCGTAGCCGAGCATGCCGTAGGATGAAACGTGCATGCGCTGGCCCAGTTCCAGGCCGATATCACGCTGCAAGGCCACGGCATTCGCGCACACTTGCATCTCCTGGTGGGTGGTGATGCGCGTGTCGGCGCGGCTCAAGTCCGCGGCGCAGATACCGCTGCCGGCCAGCAGGGCTTCGTCCGGCAAGCCCCGGCTTTTAAAGGTGCTCAGTACCAGGGAGACCGCGTTGAGCGTGGTGAGGTGGGAGTGCAGCATGGAAACTTCCAGCCAGGGGGTGGCTGGAAGTTGAGCAAGTTATATGCCGGTCAGCTCAGTTCGCCGCACAGGTCGAGTTCCACCAGTCGGCGCACTTCCTGGGTGGCCAGCGCGGCACCCAGCAGCGCCTGTAACTTGCCGAATGCCGCCTCACGGGTCATCCCGCCGCCGGACAACACACCGACGCCACGCAGGCGACTGCCGGCCTCGTACACGTCCAGTTCCACACCGCCTTCATGGCATTGGGTGATTGCGACCACGACCACGCCCTTGTCCTGCGCGCGCTGAAGGCTGGCGAGGAACTGCGGGTTGTCGCTTGGCCCGGTGCCGCTGCCGAAGCATTCCAGCACCAGTGCCTGGGTGCCGCTGTCGATCAATGCATCCAGCTGCGCGGCGGCGATACCGGGCACCAATGGCAGCACGCCGACAGTGGCCGGGGCCTTGTCGTGACGGTAACTCAGCGTGGCGGGGAGGTTGTCCGCCTTGGCCACGCCGCCATTGCGTTGCAGGGCGGCAAAGGGGTGGCGACCATAGCTGCGGATTTTCGCGCAACGGGTCGGGGCCATCAGCGCGCCGTGGAAGTACAGATGCACCCCCGGCGCCAGGCCTTCGCCCAAGGCGGCCAGCGCGCCGCTGACGTTTTCCCAGGCATCGCTGTCGGGAACGCCGGCCGGCAGCATCGAACCGGTAAACACTACCGGTGCGGGCAGGCCCAGGAGTTGAAAGCTCATGGCCGCCGCGCTGTAAGCCAGGGTGTCGGTGCCATGCAGGATAAGGACTGCGTCGCAGCCTTCGTCCACCGCCTCGACCACCGCGACGCGCAGTCGCTGCCAGTAGGCGGGGGTCATGTTGGCGCTGTCGATCAGCGGGGACATTTCCCGGAAGCGCCAGGCCGGTGTTTGCACATTGGCAAGCTGTTCGCGCATGCGCGCTTCAAAACCCGACGCGGGCGCCAGGCCGTTGGCGCTGGCCTGCATGCCGATGGTGCCGCCGGTGTAGAGCACCATGATGGTGTGAGCTGGTTGCATCAGAATCTCCTGAACGAAAAACGCCGCCGGGCCCAGAGCATGCCCAAGGCCGGGCGGCGTGTCATCTATCTAGGTGTGTGACGCTCAGCGTTGCGCTTGAGCGTTCAGTTCAGCCGACACTTTAGCGGCTGGCTCAGGCTTGACCGGGTTGGCCGGCCAGGCCTTGCGGTCCAGGTCCAGGTCAGGGAACTGGCTGGAGTCGAACACCGGCGTCTTGATGCCCGCCGCGCGCTGGTTGTCGTAGTCATTCAGGATGCGCATGGCGATCTTGAACAGGAACGCCAGGGCGAACAGGTTGACGAACGCGAGCAGGGTCATGGTGATGTCGGCAAAGGCGAACACGGTGCCGAGGTTCTCGATGGAACCCCAGAAAATCAGCACCAGCACCAGTGCGCGGTAGCCCATCAGCACCTTGCGGTTGTCGCCCACGATGAAGCGCAGGTTGCTCTCGCCGAGGTAGTAGTTGTACATGATCGAGGTGAACACGAACAACGCCAGGGCCACCGAGATGAACATCCGGCCCCAGTCGCCGACGACCGCCGCCAGGGAGTTCTGGGTCAGGGCAATGCCGTCGCCTTCGAAGCCCGGGGTGTAGAAACCCGAGAGCAGGATCAGCAACGCGGTGCAGGTGCAGATCACGAAGGTGTCAAGGAACACGCTGAACGCCTGCACCACGCCTTGGGCGATCGGGTGTTCTACCGAGGCCACGGCCGCCACGTTAGGCGCACTGCCCAGGCCGGCTTCGTTGGCGAACACGCCGCGTTTCACGCCCATGATGATCGCGCTGCCGACCAGGCCACCGAAGGCCTGGTCGAGGCCGAACGCGCTCTTGACGATGGTCGCGAGCATGGCCGGCACGTGATCGAATTGCAGCACGATCACGTACAGGGTCACGGCGATGTACACCAGGGTCTTGACCGGCACCAGCAGGTCGGCGATCGAGGCGATGCGCTTGATCCCGCCGATGAACACCAGGCCGAGCAATACCGCCAGGGCCAGGCCGGTGTAGGTGGTGTCCAGGCCGAACGCGTTGTTCAGCGAGTGAGTCACGGCGTGCGCCTGCAGGCCGTTGAAGGCAAACCCGAAGGTCACCAGCAGCAGGAACGCCATGACCATACCCAGCCAGCGCTTCTGCAAGCCGTGCTGGATGTAGTAGGCCGGGCCGCCACGGTAGGTGCCTTCAGCATCGGTGCGCTTGTACAACTGGCCGAGGGAGCACTCGATAAAGCTCGAGGACATGCCCACCAGCGCGGTGACCCACATCCAGAACACGGCACCCGGACCACCCAGGGTCACGGCAATGCCGACACCGGCGATGTTGCCGGCCCCGACGCGGCCCGCCAGGCTGAGCATCAGTGCCTGGAACGAACTGAGTTGGCCGGAGCTGCTCTTCAGGCTGTCTTTAAACACCGAGAACATGTGGAAAAAGTGGCGCAATTGAACGAAACGCGAGCGAATCGTGAAATAACCACCGAGCCCGACAATGAGCACGATCAGTACTTTCCCTGAGAGGAAGTCGTTGATGACTTCGAGCATGGAGTGTTCCTCGCTGATTTTTCTAATGGCAAAAACGCAGGACGGTTCGACGCATCGCTCGGCACCAGGCAGTGCACGACGCTTCGACCCCAATCCTTTTGCGGGTGTTGTTATTCATGCGGTTTCGCGCTGTCCAGAATCTCGTTACCGACGATCTCTGACGCGAAGAGGGGCGGCACTATACCTAGGACCGTGTGATCCGTCTGCACGGGGCGATTAAAGGTTTCAGCAGGGCTGAATCGGGAAAGTCGGATTTGCAGGGCGATATTGGATTTTTTATGGGCTTCATTTCACAACCTTGAGGCAAAAAAAAGGGCCTGAAGAACGAGCCTTCAGGCCCTCAAAAGGTGAGAGGTGTCTAGTCCCTCAACCTGGTGAGCAGTGCAACAAACGCTTAGGCCTTCAACGGGACCAAACGTGGAGCGATCATGTTTTCGGGGCGCAGGATGTCGTCGAGCATGGCGTCGTCGAGCAAGCCTTCTTCGCGCACCAGTTCCAGCACGCCGCGGCCGCTTTCAAGGGCGATTCGCGCAATGCGGGTGGCGTTTTCGTAGCCGATGTAGGGGTTCAGCGCGGTGACCAGGCCGATGGAGTGCTCCACCAGTTCGCGGCAGCGCGCTTCGTTGGCGGTGATGCCGACGATGCAATGCTCGCGCAGCATGTCCATGGCGCGTTGCAGCAGGCGGATCGAGTCGAAGATCTTGAAGGCGATCAGCGGCTCCATCACGTTCAGTTGCAGCTGGCCGCCTTCGGCCGCCATGGTCAGGGCCAGGTCGTTGCCGATGACCTGGAAGGCCACCTGGTTAACCGCTTCCGGGATGACCGGGTTGACCTTGCCGGGCATGATCGAGCTGCCTGGCTGGCGCGCCGGCAAGTTGATTTCGTTGATGCCGGTACGCGGGCCGCTGGACAGCAGGCGCAGGTCGTTGCAGATCTTCGACAGCTTCACGGCGGTGCGCTTGAGCATGCCGGAGAACAGCACGAACGCGCCCATGTCAGAGGTGGCTTCGATCAAGTCGGCAGCCGGGACCAGCGGCTGGCCGCTGATCAGGGCCAGGCGCTGTACGGCCAGGGCCTGGTAGCGCGGGTCGGCGTTAATGCCGGTGCCGATGGCGGTGCCGCCCAGGTTCACTTCGGTCAACAGCTCTGGCGCCAGGGTTTTCAGGCGGGCCAGGTCTTCACCGAGGGTGGTAGCGAAGGCGCGGAATTCCTGGCCGAGGGTCATCGGCACGGCGTCTTGCAGTTGGGTGCGGCCCATTTTCAGCACGTGGCCGAACTCGACGCCTTTGGCGGCGAACGCCTGGATCAGGCTGTCGAGGCTGGCCAGCAGCGCGTCGTGGCCCAGCAGCAGACCCAGGCGGATCGCGGTCGGGTAGGCGTCGTTGGTCGACTGCGCCATGTTCACGTCATTATTGGGGTGCAGGTACTGATATTCGCCCTTCTGGTGACCCATGGCCTCCAGTGCGATGTTGGCGATGACTTCGTTGGCATTCATGTTGGTTGAAGTGCCGGCGCCGCCTTGAATCATGTCCACCACGAACTCTTCGTGGAAATCGCCGCGGATCAGGCGGGCACAGGCTTCGCTGATGGCAGCGTGCTTGGCGTCGCTGAGCTGGCCCAACTCGCGGTTGGCGTCAGCGGCCGCCTGCTTGACCATTGCCAGGCCGACCACCAATTTCGGGTAATGCGAAATCGGAACGCCCGAGAGGCGGAAGTTATTCACCGCTCGCAGGGTCTGGATGCCGTAATACGCTTGAGCGGGTACTTCGAGTACGCCAAGCAGGTCTTTTTCTGTGCGGAATGATGCAGCGGAGGACATGACGGAAATCATCTCGATATGGACCCGGAACTGGCCGGAACGCTGCGAATGCTAGGCTTGTGAGAGTTTTTGGGCCAATGCTGTTCAGCACTGGCCTATGCACAAACGGCATAATGTAGGTGTGACCCAGCTATCATGGCGGGCGTGTGTGCCAAAATGGTGCATACCCGTGGGAGGAAGTGATGAACCTTGAGAGCAAATGGCTGGAAGACTTCAGCGCCTTGGCGGCCACCCGCAGCTTTTCCCAGGCGGCGGAGCGGCGCTTTGTCACCCAGCCGGCATTCAGCCGACGTATCCGCAGCCTGGAAGCCGCGTTGGGGCTGACCCTGGTCAACCGTTCGCGCACGCCGGTGGAGCTGACGGCGGCGGGGCAGTTGTTCCTGGTCACTGCGCGCACGGTGGTCGAGCAGTTGGGTGAAGTGCTGCGCCATTTGCATCACTTGGAAGGCGGGCAGGGCGAGGTCATGCAAGTGGCGGCGGCCCACTCGCTGGCGCTGGGCTTTTTCCCGCGCTGGATCGCGCAATTGCGCAACGAAGGTTTGAATATCGCCACGCGGCTGGTCGCGACCAACGTCGGCGACGCAGTGCACGCCCTGCGCGAAGGCGGCTGCGATTTGATGCTGGCGTTCTACGACCCCGACGCGGCCATGCAGATGGACCCGGAGATCTTCCCGTCGCTGCACCTGGGCAATACCGAGATGCTTCCAGTGTGCGCCGCCGACGCCGACGGCAAGCCGCTGTTCGACCTGGAAGGCGAGGGCAGCGTGCCGCTGCTGGCCTACAGCGCCGGAGCATTTCTCGGGCGCTCCGTGAACCTGCTGCTGCGCCAACGTGCGCTGCGGTTCACCACGGTGTACGAAACCGCCATGGCTGACAGCCTCAAAAGCATGGCGCTGGAAGGCCTGGGCATTGCCTGGGTGCCACAGCTGAGCGTGCGTGCCGAACTGGCGCGCGGCGAGTTGGTGGTGTGCGGCGGCCCGCAATGGCATGTGCCGCTGGAGATTCGCCTGTATCGCTGCGCGTTGGTGCGCAAGGCCAACGTGCGGTTGTTGTGGCGCAAGCTGGAAGGTGGCGCGGCGCAAAGCACCTGAGGCCAATCTTGAGTCAAATGCAGGACAAATGTGGGAGGGGGCTTGCCCCCGATAGCGGTGTATCAGTGACAGATAAGTGCCTGGGACACTGCCATCGGGAGCAAGCCCCCTCCCACACTATTTCGCGGTGCTTTGGACTGACTCTTAAGTCAATAAAACCGCCTGTTTGCGCCACTGGACAGATGGTCATCCGAGGGGCTGTTTATCTCAATTATTACGGTATACTGCGCGGCCTTCGGCCGGTCCAACCGGCCAAATTTCGTACAACAAGCCACGCCGGATTTCCCGCGTGGCTTGTTGTTTTTTGACGCGCCTGCGGGCGCCCAGAGAGAAGAGGCACGACGATGAGTGCATTGGTTGGCGTGATCATGGGCTCCAAGTCCGATTGGTCCACCCTTAGCCACACCGCCGATATGCTGGAAAAACTCGGCATTCCGTATGAAGTGAAGGTGGTCTCTGCCCACCGCACCCCGGATTTGCTGTTCCAGTATGCCGATGAAGCAGAATCCCGTGGCATCGAGGTGATCATCGCCGGTGCCGGCGGCGCAGCGCACCTGCCAGGCATGTGTGCGGCCAAGACTCACCTGCCAGTGCTTGGCGTACCGGTGCAGTCGTCGATGCTCTCGGGCGTGGATTCGCTGTTGTCCATCGTGCAGATGCCCGCCGGCATCCCGGTGGCGACCCTGGCGATCGGCAAGGCCGGCGCGATCAACGCCGCCTTGCTCTGCGCCAGCATCCTGGGCGCCAAGCACCCGCAGTTCCACGCGGTGCTGAAAAAATTCCGTGCTGAGCAGACAGACAGCGTGCTGGACAATCCAGACCCACGCATCGCCTGAGGTTGTTGACGATGAAAATCGGTGTAATCGGTGGCGGCCAACTGGGCCGCATGCTGGCCCTGGCGGGAACCCCGCTGGGGATGAACTTCGCTTTCCTGGACCCGGCGCCGGACGCCTGCGCGGCTGCGTTGGGTGAACACCTGCGCGCGGATTACAGCGACCCGGACCACCTGCGCCAGTTGGCCGACGAAGTCGACCTGGTGACCTTCGAGTTTGAAAGCGTCCCGGCCGAGACCGTGGCGTTCCTCTCGCAGTTCGTGCCGGTGTACCCGAGCGCCGAAGCCCTGCGCATCGCTCGCGACCGCTGGTTCGAGAAGAGCATGTTCAAGGACCTGGGCATCCCGACCCCGGCCTTCGCCGATATCCAGTCCCAGGCCGACCTGGACGCCGCCGTCGCCTCCATCGGCCTGCCGGCCGTGTTGAAAACCCGCACCCTGGGTTACGACGGCAAGGGCCAGAAAGTCCTGCGTGCCGCCGCCGATGTGGTCGGCACCTTTGCCGAACTGGGCAGCGTCGCTTGCCTGCTGGAAGGCTTCGTGCCCTTCACCGGTGAAGTCTCGCTGATCGCCGTGCGTGCCCGTGATGGCGAAACCCGCTTCTACCCGTTGGTGCACAACACCCACGACAGCGGCATCCTCAAGCTGTCCGTGGCCAGCACCGATCACCCGCTGCAGGCCCTGGCCGAAGACTATTCCAGCCGTGTGCTCAAGCAGCTGGATTACGTCGGCGTGATGGCGTTCGAGTTCTTTGAAGTCGACGGTGGCCTCAAGGCCAACGAAATCGCCCCGCGCGTGCACAACTCCGGGCACTGGACCACCGAAGGCGCCGAGTGCAGCCAGTTCGAAAACCACCTGCGGGCGGTGGCGGGCCTGCCGTTGGGCTCCACGGCCAAGGTCGGCGAGAGCGCCATGCTCAACTTCATCGGTGTGGTGCCGCCGGTTGAGCGCGTGATCGCTATCGACGACTGCCACCTGCATCACTACGGCAAGGCCTTCAAGGCCGGGCGCAAGGTCGGCCACGCCAACCTGCGCTGCAAGGACCGCGCAACCCTGCAAGCGCAGATCCTCAAGGTCGAAGCGTTGATCGCCGAGCAATAACTCTGGGATCGGCGGGAACCATTGGTCACCGCCGTCTCTCTGATTGCAGGATGGCAAAGCCTGACTAGGCTTTGGCATGACTCACATTCAATCAGAGGGAAATGCCATGGGTATCATCGGAACCATCTTTATCGGCCTGATCGTCGGCCTGCTGGCGCGTTTCCTCAAGCCTGGCGACGACAGCATGGGCTGGATCATGACCATCCTGCTGGGTATCGCAGGTTCGCTGGTCGCCACTTATGGTGGTCAGGCCCTGGGTATCTACCAGGCGGGTCAAGGTGCAGGCTTCCTCGGCGCGCTGATCGGCGCCGTCGTGTTGCTGGTGATCTACGGCCTGCTGCGAAAAAAATGATTTAGCGTCACGGCCCTCTGCGCTGCGCAGGCGCAGAGGGCTAGAATGCCGACACTGTTAACCTTGTCGAGCCCCTCCATGCGCCGTCTTCTGTTCACACTTTTATTCCTGAGTTGCGGCATTGCCCACGCTGGCGAACTGCCGGAAACCGACTGGCTCGACCTGATGCCGCTGTCGGATCAGAAAGCCCTCGAAGCCATGCCCGAGATCGACCACAACTCCCCCGAAGCCCAAGGCACGTTCACCGACAAAGGTGGATTGAAGCAGAGCAAGGGCCTGCCGGCAGTGATGTACTCCACCAAGACCGTGGCCGCCATGAACGGCAAGAACATCCGTATCGGCGGCTACCCGGTGCCGCTGGAAACCGACGCCAAGGGCCGCAGCACCTTGTTTTTCCTGGTGCCGTACCCTGGCGCGTGCATCCACGTGCCGCCACCGCCGCCCAACCAGTTGGTGCTGGTGCGCTATCCCAAGGGGCTGAAGCTGGATGATATCTACACGCCGCTGTGGGTCACGGGCACGCTGGAGGTGGAGAAGGTCAACAATGACCTGGCCGATGCGGCTTACGCGCTGGATGCGGGGAAGGTGCGGGTGGTCAAAGAATCCGATCTTTAATCTGCCGCAGAACCCAATGTGGGAGCGGGCTTGCTCGCGAATGCAGGGTGTCAGTCAGTGCATATGTGGCTGACACACCGTATTCGCGAGCAAGCCCGCTCCCACATTTTTGATTGGGTTTACAAGGCGAGACTGGTGATGCTCACGCCCAGTGTGTGGCTTTCACCCGGCGCCAAACTCACCACATCATCCAGCACATTCGCCGTCTCGATGCACAGCATGCCTTGCCAGCCGTCGTCGGCCATGTCGTCAAAGGCCTTGGCGCGCTCGGTCCAGGGGTTCCAGATCACGGTCGACCTGGAGCCCTCGGCGGTGAGCCGGATGCGGCGCTGCCAGTCTTTATCGACAACATCCAGCTGAGCCGGCGTATCGAGGTAGATGCGGTCGGTCTCGGCGCTGAAATGCAGCAGGCCCGATTGCGTCTTTTCGCTCCAGCCATCCGCGGTGTCGATATACGCCCGGCCGTCGAGGCCTTCGACCTGCACGTTGCGCACATCGCTCACGGCGAAGTAGGTGTGCAGCGCCTGGCTGAGGGTCACGGTGTCTGTGCCACGGTTGTGGCTGGTAAGGCGGATATGCAACTGGTCGTCCAGCAGCAGGCTCAGCTTCAGGTCTACCTGATGCGGCCAGCCGGGGAAGCCGCCCGCAGGTACCGGCAGTATCAGGTCTACGCGCAGTGCTTCGCCTTCAATCTCGGTCGCGGCCAATTCCCACAGCGCGGTGCGTACAAAACCATGGGCCCCGGCGGGCTGTTCACTCTGGCGCATCGCGTTGACGCTTTGCGGATTTCGGTCAAACACACCAAACCACGGCCAGCACACCGGCACGCCGGTGCGAATGCCTTTGCCTTGCTTGAAGACGGCGGCCTTGTTCGGCCAGATCAGCGGCTGCTCGCCTGCGCGCTGGTAACTGAAGATGTGCGCGCCCTGCTGGGCAACCATCAGTTCGGCGCCGTCGTGGCGGATGCGCCAGCAGTCCAGCTCGTCGATTTTCACGGTTTCAACGTGGGGCGTAGGCATACACAGCACTCTTCATGGCAGGCAATGGGGCAATTGACCGTCAAAACCCGGCGAGGTTTAACGCGCGCGCGACGGCACCGAACGCGTGCGGCCGCTGCCATCGATGGCGACGAACACGAACACCGCCTCCGTGACCTTGCGCCATTCGCTGGACAGCGGGTCGTCGCTCCACACTTCGACCATCATCTGGATCGAGCTGCGGCCGATTTCCAGGGCCTGGGTATAGAAGGACAATTGCGCGCCCACCGCGACGGGCACCAGGAATGCCATGCGATCGATCGCCACGGTGGCAACACGACCGCCGGCAACCTTGCTGGCCATGGCGGTGCCGGCCAGGTCCATCTGCGCGACCAGCCAGCCGCCGAAGATGTCGCCGAAACCATTGGTTTCACGCGGAAGGGCGGTGATTTGCAGGGCGAGATCGCCTTGCGGGATAGGATCTTCTTGTTCGAGTTCGATCATGCCGAGGGTGCCTCTGACCCGTGACGCTTCATGGGTATATCAAGTGGATAGCCGTCTTCTGGAAAAACGTTTCAGCACCCACACACGAAGCGGGTGCGTTTCTCGTAAGGCGGACTAAAGGGAAACTCTGCCAAATCGGCTGGAATGGCACCCAACGGCGTTTTGGCACAGCAGCCCCTCAAGACTGCGGGTCTTGCGCTTGCAAGGCCCGAGTATATCGAGACCCATGCGCCACGACGACCTCTCGGCGCTCATTTGGTCGGCAATTCGCGGCTGTATTGCGGCTTTTTCCGGCAACTGTGCTTCTGGTGTGCTTTTGCGGGCGATTTGCTATCTTGCCCAACCCGTCCTGGCCCAGCCAGCACCTCGGATCTGCCGTCCTGACTAATAAGAGAAGCCTTGCCATGTCCTCCGTGCCCGCAAGCAGTGCGCAACCTTCGCGCCCGCTGACCCGCAACGACTACAAAACCCTGTCGCTGTCTGCCTTGGGCGGGGCGCTGGAATTTTATGATTTCATTATTTTCGTGTTTTTCGCCACCGTGGTCGGAAAGCTCTTTTTCCCCGCCGACATGCCCGAATGGCTGCGCATGATGCAGACCTTCGGCATCTTTGCCGCGGGCTACCTGGCACGCCCGCTGGGCGGCATTATCATGGCGCACTTCGGCGACCTGCTGGGCCGCAAGAAGATGTTCACCCTGAGCATCTTCATGATGGCTGTTCCGACTCTGATCATGGGCCTGCTGCCCACCTACGCGCAGATCGGCCTGTGGGCCCCGATGCTGTTGCTGCTGATGCGCATCATCCAGGGCGCAGCGATTGGCGGCGAAGTGCCAGGCGCCTGGGTGTTCGTCTCCGAACACGTGCCGCCGCGCCATATCGGCTACGCCTGCGGCACCCTGACCAGCGGCCTCACTGCCGGCATCCTGCTGGGCTCGCTGGTGGCCACGGCGATCAACACTATTTATAGCCCGGAGCAGGTGTCCGATTACGCCTGGCGGATCCCGTTCCTGCTCGGCGGTGTGTTCGGCCTGCTGTCGGTGTACCTGCGCCGCTGGCTGCATGAAACCCCGATTTTCGCCGAGATGCAGCAACGCAAGACCCTGGCCGAAGAACTGCCATTGCGCGCCGTGCTGCGCGACCATCGCGGCGCCATCGTGCTGTCGATGCTGCTGACCTGGTTGCTGTCGGCCGGTATCGTCGTGGTCATCCTGATGACCCCGACCGTGCTGCAGACCGTCTACCACTTCAGCGCGACCGTTGCGCTGCAGGCCAACAGCCTGGCGATCGTCACCCTAAGCCTGGGCTGCATTGCCTCCGGCGCCCTGGCCGACCGTTTTGGCGCTGGCCGTGTGCTGATCATCGGTTGCGCGCTCTTGCTGGCAACCTCCTGGACCCTTTATCACAGCCTGATTGCCCATCCTGACTGGCTGTTCCCGCTGTACGCCTTGACCGGTTTGTTTGTCGGCACCATCGGCGTGGTGCCCTACGTGATGGTCAAAGCCTTCCCAGCAGTGGTGCGTTTCAGCGGGTTGTCCTTCTCCTACAACGTCGCCTACGCGATCTTCGGCGGTTTGACCCCGCTGGCCGTGTCGCTGCTGATGAAGGAAAGCCCGATGGGCCCGTCTTACTACGTGGCCGCCCTGTGCGTGATGGGGATGGTGGTGGGTGGGTATTTGTGGATGCGCAAGCGGTAATCTCTCCAGGAGCAGGCTATGTACACGGAAGTACTCATTAAAATTCAGAAAGAGTGGTCTGAAAAAGCTGTTCTGTTAATGAGGGAGCTGCTGCCATTAATGATTCCTGTGTCAGCTTTTTCTGAATTTACCAAGCGAGAGCGGCAGGTCATCGGTGAGCTTTTATCGGCAACAGCGCGATCTACAGAAAGTGCATTTTTATTGTCTGCATACGGCCAACTTTGGGATGCGGATGTAATCATGCGCTCTGTGTGCGAGGGTACACTGAAGGTTTTGTATTTGCTCCAGTCGCGTGAAAGTTTTAGAAAGAGAATTGAAGAGTTTAATACTGATCTTTTCGAAATTTCATTATTGAAAAATGACATCAAGGCTCAAGAACTTTTGAGTTCTGTAACGAATCCTGGTGACCGAAAATGGAAACCCATTAAAGATCTTTTAATATCTCCAGAAAAAAGAGCTAAAGTAATCCAGCAGTACGATAGAAAAACCCGCCAAGAGCTTGAGCGCAGGTGGGGGTTTACTGGTTTGATTGCGGGCCTTACGAACAGTGGGGATCCATTATTTAATGGTTTTACAGCTTTGTTACATGAATATTCGAACGCTAGCCATATACATCATGCTGACTGCATTGGAGTTGGAATGCCGATGGAACGAGATTTGCGAGATGCCGATGAAAGGGATTCAATTCATCTGGCTCATCTCAGTCGGATAATTTCAGACGGCTTCGGATATTTTAAATTTAGGGTGATGGCGGGATATCGCTTCATAAGTTATCCGTCAGCCGACGCAATCAAAGCCATGAAGCTTTTTGAAGCTAAGTTTTCTGCGTTGGAAGATGAGTACGGAGATGTTTATAAGCGTTGGATGGATATTCAGTACGGGGTTTGAGGTTTATATTGGTCTCCAACCTAAAAGCCTGGTTTGACATTCTGATGCCGGTAAGCGCGCGCCGCCATTCAGCATATGCTCCAGCGCTGTTGCTGCATCAAAAGCATTGAGAACGTGATGTTCGACCATTAGGTCGAGTAGCCAAAGTGCACCGTGTACCTGAAGTCCGTCACGAATTGCCTGACGACGTAGCTTCCCATCTCCGGTGAGTAATGGTCTTCCGGTTGTTTTTGCCAGAAGGTAGCAAGAAACATCGGCTAAGGAACTGTTGTTGTGTTCGACCTTGAGTCCTAGCAGTTTTTGTACGCCTCCCTCGTCAAATGATTCGACAACCAACCCTCGGGCAAGCAGTTCATCGTGGGGGAAATCCTCAAGTTCGTGCATGACGAAATCGGTGCAGCATAGAGTGAAAGGCAGCCTGAACATATGCTCCACCAATCCTGCGTTCCTGAAATCAATCCATATGTTGGTGTCGCTGATATAGATCAGGCTCATGCACTCTCCAGTGAACCCAGAAAGTTGGGGTCTAGAGCTCTCACCGGGCGACGCAGCAATTCGGCCGCTCGTGATTTGGTTATAAGGCCTTCCGCTAACCCCCAGAAAACAAGTGACTCAAAACGCTGAGGTGGTTTGCAAGGTAATGGCTCAGGTTCTGCTTTGCGCCAGCCGTTACTACTGAACTGAATAGTCAGGGATTTGTAGCCGCTTTCCCCTAATAGTTTAAGGTCCTTCAGTCGACGGAGTGCCGCATGCATTGAAAGCCCGTATTGGCGTTTAGCAATCAATAATTCTCTAGGGTGGACACGGGAGCGTTGGTGATTCCCAAAATCACCGGTAACGCTTTTAGCTGGATAAAGAAATGCTCCTGCAAAGCGATGACAGCAATTTTCTTTATCGCGCTCGGGCATGCCGTCAGGTAACTTCATCACCCAATGACCCAATTCATGAGCAGCGGTGAAACGAATACGTTCACCTGCTCTCTGAGCATTTAAAGCGATCAGCACATGTTCGCCGTCATTGGTAGCTGCGCAAGCACCATCGAAATCATCAGGACCTTCCAGCATCACCACTTTAATGCCGTGCTCTTCAAGCTGTTCAGTCAGGTTAGCAATAGGATCCTCGCCTATATCCCAATACTTACGGAGCTCATCCGCTGCTCGTTCCGCTTCCTCTATGGAGGATACTGGGAGCATTTGTGCGGGGGTTTGGGCGGTCTTGATATCTTGTAGATCGAAACACTCTTCCAGAGATATGTAGCGTTCTAGATGCTCTCGAATCTGTTCCTCGACCTGGACCTGACGGTATTGAGGCATCTTCGCAAGTTTACGGAACTCCAGCGGCGCGAGCGGCAGTGCCTGAGTACGAAAAAAATACTCCGGACTCACTTCCAGTGCTTTAGCCAACTGCAGGAGGCGCTGAGAGTTTGGAACACTCAGTCCTTTTTCATATTTGTTCAGGCCTTGCTTGGTTATGTCGCCTAGACGCAGTGCCAGTGCTTCTAGCGACATGCCACGCAATAATCTTGCGCGGCGAATTCGGTCATTGATCATGTGAGGCCTCCTTAGGTTGACAAGACTATGCTTTGATTGTGTTTTGTCAACCCAAGATTTAACCTTTCGCTCAAATTTTAACCAGGCTATGAGCCGGAGCGAATTTCAGGGTTTTGCCATCGGGCTTCCAGTTTGAGATTGATCCAGCGTCCGATCCACCAGTAGCCGAATTCCCTCAAGCATCCGGCATATTCCCAACGTCACGGCTCGCGCGGAGCCGTCGACTTCGAACGCCAAATTCGCAGCCAGGACTTGAACCGAAGCGAGATCCTGAGAGGCATTTGCGAGCAGGGTCTCGGCATCCAGATCTTTACGCACAGTGAAGAGCACATCAGTAGATAGTTCGGACTCAGCAGAAACTTTCGGATTGTGATTGATGGCTCTGGGAGCGTCTGCGTGCAGCGGAGCCGAATTGAGCGGGGGGTTGGGGCTATCTTTGATCATCGTAAAGCTCCTAACGAAATGTGAGCGGCCAGCATCACTTGCAGATGATGGGTGGCAGCTGTGCGCGGGTCTGCAAGACCGAGGTTAGGAGCATCCCGGCAGACCCGAAGGTCTCCCACGCACAGCCACCGTAAATCGATAGCTGTAAAAAGCGCCTTGATTATAGTGGCGCTTATGAACTCCCAACACATATTCGGCGGGCTTGCAGTCCCGGTCGCTGAGATAGCAGCGACGTAGGGAGGTTAGTGAGTAGGGTTCCGAGCCACAACCTTAAATAGCTGTGGGAAATTTCTAATCAACGATTGCAAAAGGTTTCTAACCTACGACAGCTTCAGCGTTACCCCCTGCATGAATCGGCATTTCCGGGTGTTTTCAGCTTCGTACCAAGTGCTCCCCGAATACTGGCCTTTCATCTAATTGTCATATTCCAGACATAGAGTGTTCACACGGCCTACCGATACTTGGCCCCGATCCAACTATCCCTATCTGCTAGGAGCAAGGCATGAAACTGAAACGTTTGATGGCGGCAATGACTTTTGTCGCTGCTGGCGTTGCGACCGCTAACGCGGTAGCAGCTGGTGTTGACCCGGCGATTCCGGCTTACGTGAAGACCACTGGTGTGTCGGGCAACCTGTCCAGCGTTGGTTCCGATACCCTGGCAAACCTGATGACCCTGTGGGCTGAGGGTTACAAAAAGGAATACCCGAACGTCAATATCCAGATTCAGGCCGCCGGCTCCGCCACTGCGCCACCTGCGCTGACTGAAGGCACCTCCAACCTGGGCCCGATGAGCCGCAAGATGAAGGACACCGAACTGGCGGCCTTCGAGCAGAAGTACGGCTACAAGCCAACCGCTATCCCGGTGGCCGTGGATGCCCTGGCCGTGTTCGTGCACAAGGACAACCCGATCCAGCACCTGACCATGGAACAAGTCGACGCGATCTTCTCGTCGACTCGCCTGTGCGGCGCCAAAGCCGACGTGAAAACCTGGGGCGACCTGGGTGTGACCGGCGACCTGGCCAACAAGCCGGTCCAGCTGTTCGGTCGTAACTCGGTGTCCGGCACCTACGGCTACTTCAAGGAAGAAGCGCTGTGCAAAGGCGACTACAAGCCTAACGTGAACGAACAACCTGGCTCGGCTTCGGTCGTGCAGTCGATCAGCTCCTCGCTGAACGGCATCGGTTACTCGGGCATCGGCTACAAGACCGCCAGCGTGAAGACCGTGGCCCTGGCCAAGAAAGGCAGCACTGACTTCATCGAAGACACCGAAGAAAACGCCCTGAACGGCAAGTACCCGCTGTCGCGCTTCCTCTACGTTTACGTCAACAAGGCCCCGAACAAGCCTCTGGCCCCGCTGGAAGCCGAGTTCGTGAAGCTGGTTCTGTCCAAACAGGGCCAGGAAGTTGTAGTGAAAGACGGCTACATCCCGCTGCCAGCCAAAGTTGCCGCCAAGGCACTGGCTGACCTGGGTCTGAAAGAAGGCAACTAAGTTGCCCGCGCGGGGGCCGGTTCGCCGGCTCTCGCCTCCCTAATTCTTTAGTCCGCTGCCAGCCCTGCTACGCGGCGGATTTCTTGCGTCACTGCATTGTCATCTTTCTGTCATACAGGATCGCTAGGGTGTGCGCATGAATGATCTGGCCAATTCCACCATGACGACGACTTCTCCTCCCAAGCGCATTGATTTCAATACGCCTGAGCTGCAACGCAAGCGCCGCATCCGCGCGCTCAAGGATCGCCTGACCCGTTGGTACGTGTTGATCGGCGGCCTTGCCGTGCTCGGCGCTATCACGCTGATCTTCTTCTTTCTCGCCTACGTGGTCGCGCCACTGTTCCAGGGTGCTTCGCTGACCAAGGAAGACGCCCTGACGCCAGCCTGGATGCAGGACGCCGGCAAGCCGCTGATGATCTCCCTGGAAGAACAGAACCAGGTCGCCATGCGCGTTTCCGACAAGGGCCAGGCACTGTTCTTTGAAGTCGACACCGGCGCTGAACTCAAGCGCGTCGACCTGCCGCTTCCGGCCGGCACCAGCGTTTCGTCCATCGGTGAAGACCAGCCGGGCAGCCCGCTGGTGATCCTCGGTTTGTCGAATGGCCAGTCCCTGGTGTTCCGCCACACCTATAAGGTGTCCTACCCGGACGGCAAGAAAACCATCACCCCGGCGATTGAATACCCTTACGGTGAAACGCCGATTGTGCTTGATGAACAGGGCCGTGCCCTGGAGCACGTCGCGCTCAACGCCACCGACTCCTCGCTGGTGGTTGCAGGCTCTGCAGGTTCTTACTTGAACGTGCTGAACCTGAGCCGCGAAGAAAACATGATGACCGGTGAAGTCACCAGCGAGCAGAAGCGTATCGAGCTGCCGCAGATGACCGAGCCGGTTAAAGCGATCTTCATCGACCCGCGCCAGCAATGGCTGTACGTGATCAACGGGCGTGCCCTCGCTGACGTATTCAGCCTGCGCGACAAGAGCCTCAACGGTCGATACAAGTTGCTGGAAGACGGCACCGCCGAAATCACCGCCAGCACCCAGCTCGTGGGGGGTATCTCGCTGATCGTCGGTAACTCCAAGGGCGGCCTGGCCCAGTGGTTCATGGCCCGCGACCCGGATGGCGAGCAGCGTTTCAAGCAGATTCGGACCTTCCAGATGGGCACGGCGCCCGTCGTCGAAATCACCGCTGAAGAACGTCGTAAGGGCTTCACCGCCCTCGACGCCTCCGGCAAGTTCGGCGTATTCCACAGCACTGCCCACCGCACCTTGCTGGTGGACCCGGTGGTCGACGGCACGGGCATCTTCGGTATGTCGCCCCGCGCCAACCGTGTGATCGTCGAAGCCGGCGGCAAGCTGCAACCGCTGCTGCTGGACAACCCGCACCCGGAAGTTTCCTGGAGCGCGTTGTGGAGCAAGGTCTGGTACGAAAACTACGACGAGCCTAAGTACGTCTGGCAATCGACCGCCGCCAACACCGATTTCGAACCGAAAATGAGCCTGGCGCCGCTGACCTTCGGCACGCTGAAGGCCGCGTTCTACGCCATGCTGCTGGCTGCGCCACTGGCGGTCGCCGCGGCGATCTACACCGCGTACTTCATGGCCCCGAGCCTGCGCCGCAAGGTCAAGCCGGTGATCGAATTGATGGAAGCGATGCCGACGGTGATCCTCGGTTTCTTCGCCGGCCTGTTCCTCGCGCCGTATGTCGAAGGGCATTTGCCGGGGATTTTCAGCCTGCTGATGCTGATGCCGATTGGCATCCTGGTGGCTGGCTTTACCTTCAGCCGCCTGCCTGAGTCGATCCGCCTGCGGGTTCCGGATGGCTGGGAAAGCGCGATCCTGATCCCGGTGATCCTGTTTGTGGGCTGGCTCTCGCTGTACATGAGCCCGTACATGGAAACCTGGTTCTTCGGCGGCGACATGCGCATGTGGATCTCCCACGACCTGGGCATCACCTACGACCAGCGCAACGCCCTGGTAGTCGGTTTGGCCATGGGTTTTGCGGTGATCCCGAACATCTACTCCATCGCCGAAGACGCCGTGTTCAGCGTGCCGCGCGGCCTGACCCTGGGCTCACTGGCCCTCGGTGCCACGCCGTGGCAGACCATGACGCGTGTGGTGATCCTGACCGCCAGCCCGGGCATCTTCTCGGCCCTGATGATCGGCATGGGCCGCGCGGTCGGCGAAACCATGATCGTGCTGATGGCCACCGGTAACACGCCAGTGATGGAAATGAACCTGTTCGAAGGCCTGCGCACGCTGGCAGCCAACGTCGCGGTGGAAATGCCCGAGTCGGAAGTGGGCGGCAGTCACTACCGCGTGCTGTTCCTCTCGGCGCTGGTGCTGCTGCTGTTCACCTTTGTCATGAACACCCTCGCCGAGCTGATTCGTCAGCGTCTGCGCAAGAAATACTCGTCGCTTTAAGAAAGGTAGAAGTCTGTGAAACAGAACTCCCTGAATGGATGGTTCAAGAGCGGCGCCCCAGGCGTCTGGATCAGCGGTGGCGCGGTGTCCATCGCGGTCATCATGACCATTGGTTTGCTGGCTGTGATTGCGGTGCGTGGCTTGGGCCACTTCTGGCCGGCCGACCTGATCCAGGCCAACTACGACGTACCGGGCCAGGCGAACCATATCGTCATCGGCGAAGTGGTGCAGAAAGAAGAAGTGCCCCGCGAGCGCCTGAAAAGCGCGGGCCTGCCGGTGCCCGACGAGGGCCCGGAATTCATGACCCGCGAGCTGATCAAGGTCGGCAACCGCGACTTGAACGGCAACGACTTCACCTGGATCGTCGGCGAATGGCTGAAGAACCAGACCAAGCCGCTCGAGCTGATGGCCATCGAACGGCGTGAGTGGGGCAACTTCTACGGCACGCTGGTCAACGTCAAGCAGGATGGCAAGGTCATCGCTGAAGGCGAGGCTGCGTGGCCGGAGCTGCAAGCGCGCGTCGACCGCGTCAACAAGCTGGCCGCCCAGCTCAAGACACTTGAAAAGTCTGATATCGGCGCGATCAACGCAGGGCTGGAGCGCATCCGCCTGCACGGTCGCAAACTGGAACTGGAAGGCAAGCTCGACGCCGCCGCCCAGGCCGACATGGACTCCGGCCGCGCCGAGCTGAATGCGCGTTACCAGGACATCGAAGCGCGCCTGGCCGACTTGCACGCCCAGTTCAACCGCGACTCGCTGACCGCCCGTGACGGCAACGGCAAGGAAGTGGAAATCGGCATCGGCAAAGTGGTGCACGCCTACCAGCCGAACGCCATGGGCACGATGACCAAGATCGGCTTCTACTTCAGCAAGGTCTGGGAATTCCTCAGCGACGACCCACGGGAAGCCAACACCGAGGGCGGGATTTTCCCGGCGATCTTCGGCACCGTGATGATGACCCTGATCATGGCGATGATCGTGACCCCGTTCGGCGTGCTGGCGGCGGTGTACCTGCGTGAATACGCCAAGCAGAACACCCTGACCCGGATTATCCGCATCGCGGTGAATAACCTGGCGGGTGTACCGGCGATTGTCTACGGCGTGTTCGGCCTTGGCTTCTTCGTGTATGTGCTGGGCGGGTCGGTTGACCGCCTGTTCTTCGCCGAAGCCCTGCCGGCCCCGACCTTTGGTACGCCGGGCCTGCTCTGGGCCTCGCTGACCCTGGCATTGCTGGCGGTGCCGGTGGTGATCGTGGCCACCGAAGAAGGCCTGGCGCGGATTCCTCGCACCGTGCGTGAAGGCTCGCTGGCACTCGGCGCGACCAAGGCGGAAACGCTGTGGAAGATCGTGCTGCCGATGGCCAGCCCGGCGATGATGACCGGCATGATCCTCGCCGTGGCGCGTGCCGCCGGTGAAGTGGCGCCGCTGATGCTGGTGGGTGTGGTGAAACTGGCGCCGTCGCTGCCGCTGGATGGCAACTACCCGTACTTGCACCTGGACCAGAAGATCATGCACCTGGGCTTCCATATCTATGACGTCGGCTTCCAGAGCCCCAACGTCGAAGCGGCACGGCCACTGGTGTACGCCACCGCCTTGCTGCTGGTCATGGTGATCGCCACGCTCAACTTGTCGGCGGTGTGGATCCGTAACCACCTGCGCGAAAAATACAAAGCGCTGGACAGTTAATTGAAGTGAACGCGGACTAAATGTGGGAGCGGGCTTGCTCGCGAATGCGGTGTCTCAGTAACACACAGGTCGACTGACCGGACGCCTTCGCGAGCAAGCCCGCTCCCACACAAATTGGTAGCACAGGGAGCATCCCATGCAACACGAAACCCATTCCCACGGCATCAACATGTCGGCTCTGGGACGCGACAAGCAGAGCCTGAGCCTGGCCCAGGAAACCGTGGCCATCGAAGTGCCGGGCCTGAGCCTGTACTACGGTGAAAAGCAGGCGCTGTTCGACGTCAGCATGAACATCCCCAAGCAGCGCGTGACCGCCTTCATCGGCCCATCGGGTTGCGGCAAGTCCACGCTGCTGCGCACCTTCAACCGCATGAACGACCTGGTCGACGGCTGCCGCGTGGACGGCGCCATCAACCTCTATGGCACCAACATCTACCGCAAGGGCGAGGACGTGGCCGAGCTGCGCCGCCGCGTGGGCATGGTGTTCCAGAAGCCCAACCCGTTCCCCAAGACCATCTACGAAAACGTGGTCTACGGCCTGCGCATCCAGGGCATCAACAAAAAACGCATCCTCGACGAGGCGGTTGAGTGGGCCCTCAAAGGCGCGGCGCTGTGGGACGAGGTCAAGGACCGCCTGCACGAGTCGGCACTCGGCCTGTCCGGTGGCCAGCAGCAACGTCTGGTGATCGCGCGTACCATCGCCGTGGAGCCGGAAGTGCTGCTGCTCGACGAACCCTGCTCGGCACTCGACCCGATCTCGACGCTGAAAGTCGAAGAGTTGATCTACGAGCTCAAGTCCAAGTTCACCATCGTCATCGTGACCCACAACATGCAACAGGCGGCGCGGGTTTCCGACTACACCGCGTTCATGTACATGGGCAAGCTGGTGGAGTTCGGCGATACCGATACCCTGTTCACCAATCCGGCGAAGAAGCAGACCGAAGACTACATCACCGGTCGCTATGGCTAGGAAGCCGTGGTTCTGATTGCACTGACGCTGCGGTTCTCCGCACCTTACCGGACGCTCCAAGGACGCCAACATGATTAGCAAAGAAGGCCTTACCCATCACATCTCCGCGCAGTTCAACGCCGAGCTTGAGGAAGTGCGCAGTCACCTCCTGGCGATGGGCGGGCTGGTGGAGAAGCAAGTCAACGACGCCGTCACCGCGCTGATCGAGGCCGACTCGGGCCTGGCCCAGCAGGTGCGTGAGATCGATGACCAGATCAACCAGATGGAACGCAATATCGACGAAGAATGCCTGCGCATTCTCGCGCGTCGCCAGCCGGCGGCTTCCGACCTGCGTTTGATCATCAGCATTTCCAAGTCGGTGATCGACCTGGAGCGCATCGGCGACGAAGCCACCAAGATCGCCCGCCGCGCCATCCAGCTGTGCGAGGAAGGCGAAGCGCCGCGCGGCTACGTGGAAGTGCGCCACATCGGCGACCAGGTGCGCAACATGGTGCGCGATGCCCTTGACGCGTTTGCCCGCTTCGACGCCGACCTGGCACTGTCGGTGGCTCAATACGACAAAATCATCGACCGCGAATACAAGACCGCATTGCGCGAGCTGGCCACCTACATGATGGAAGACCCGCGCTCTATCTCGCGGGTCTTGAGCATCATCTGGGTGCTGCGTTCGCTGGAGCGCATCGGCGACCACGCGCGCAATATCTCGGAACTGGTGATTTACCTGGTGCGCGGCACCGACGTGCGGCACATGGGCCTCAAGCGCATGAAAGCCGAAGTTGAAGGTTCTGCCGACCAAATCCCTAATGTTCCGGGCGAAACTGACGATAAGTAAGGTTGCCCGAGAAATTAACGCCCGGCCATTGGCCGGGCGTTTTCGTTTGTGGCGACTGAATTATTTGCACGGCGGGAGCAATAAAGTCCGGCTGTGACTACAGAGTTTTGGCAAAATGCCATCAGTCAGGCGTTTTGCGTGCCGCGGTTTTTATAGGATATAGGGTCGATGAGTAAAGTCAGTGTATTGGTGGTGGATGACGCCTCGTTTATTCGCGACCTGGTGAAGAAGTGCCTGCGCAACTACTTCCCGGGGATCAAGCTTGAAGATGCGGTGAACGGCAAAAAGGCCCAGGCCATCCTGATGCGCGAGACGTTCGACCTGGTGCTGTGCGACTGGGAAATGCCGGAGATGTCCGGCCTCGAACTGCTGACCTGGTGCCGCGAGCAAGCGCACCTCAAAGCCATGCCCTTCGTGATGGTGACCAGCCGTGGCGACAAGGAAAACGTGGTGCAGGCGATCCAGGCCGGCGTTTCCGGCTACGTCAGCAAGCCGTTCACCAACGAACAGTTGCTGAACAAGGTCAAACAGGCGCTGCACAAGATCGGCCGCCTCGACGCCCTTGTCGCCAGCGCGCCGACCAAGATGAACTCGGCCTTCGGCAACGACTCCCTGAGCGCCCTGACCGGCGGCAAACCCGAAGCGGTCAAGCAAGCCCCGGTGGCTGCGCCGAGCAAAGGCCTGCTCAACAGCCCGCCGGTGCAGGCACCTGCTGCCGCGTCCCCGGCCGGCGGCGGTCGTGGCCAGGGCCAGTTGCGCCTGTCCAGCGGCACCCAGCAGTGCGTGATCAAGGCGCTGAGCATCAAGGAGGCGCTGCTGGTGGTGCGTCGCGGTGAAGTGCTACCGCAGGTGCTGGAAAGCGCCGTGCTCGACCTTGAGCAGGGCGACAACGCCGAAGTTGCGCGCCTTAACGGCTACCTGCATGCCATCGTCGCCTTCGAGCCAAAGCCGGACAGCGACTGGCTGCAACTGACCTTTCGGTTTATCGACCAGGACGCGCAGAAGCTCGACTACATCTCCCGCCTGATCGCACGCGGTACGGCGCAGAAGCACTTTGTGCCGGGTGCCTGATCGGAGCCCAGACGCTATCGATTGAACAACACAAACTGAATGTGGGAGCGGGCTTGCTCGCGAATACGGGTTATCAGTCACTGGACATATTGACTGAACCACCGCCTTCGCGAGCAAGCCCGCTCCCACAGGTGAATCTTAGTTGTTTGGCCGAAGGTGTTGTTGCTCAATCCAGCAACAACACCTTGGCCAGCACGATTTTCGGCCCTTTCATCTTCTTGATGATGATCCGCAAACCTTCAACTTCCAGCACTTCTTCCTCTTCCGGCACGCGTTTCAGCGTGTCGTAGATCAGCCCGGCCAGGGTTTCGGCTTCAATGTGGTCCAAGTCGACGCCCAGCAGGCGTTCCACCTTGAACAGCGGCGTATCACCACGCACCAGCAGTTTGCCTGGCTGATAGGCCAGGATACCGCGCTCGGCCTTGCGGTGTTCGTCCTGGATATCGCCGACCAGTACTTCCAGCACGTCTTCCATGGTCAGGTAGCCGATGATCTTGCCGTCGGCTTCCTCCACGAGGGCGAAGTGCGCGCCGCCTTTGCGGAACTGCTCGAGCAGCTGCGACAACGGCATGTGCCGCGACACGCGCTCCAGCGGGCGGGTCAGCTCGGCCAGGTTGAATGATTCGGGGATATGGTCCAGGGCTGCCAGCTCAAGCAGCAAATCCTTGATGTGCAGCAGGCCGACAAACTCGTTACGCACCGCGTCGTACACCGGGTAACGGCTGAATTTGTGGCGGCGGAACAGCGCCAGGATCTCCTTGAGCGGAGCGTTGAAGTCCAGGGTCACCAGGTCTTCGCGGGAGTTGGCCCAGTCGACCACTTCCAGCTCGCCCATTTCCACGGCGGAGGCGAGCACGCGCATGCCTTGGTCGCTTGGGTCCTGGCCACGGCTGGAGTGCAGGATCAGCTTGAGTTCTTCGCGGCTGTAATGGTGTTCATGGTGCGGGCCAGGCTCGCCTTGGCCGGCGATCCGCAGGATGGCGTTGGCGCTGGCGTTGAGCAGGTAGATCGCCGGGTACATGGCCCAGTAGAACAGGTACAGCGGCACGGCCGTCCACAGCGACAGCAGCTCGGGTTTGCGGATCGCCCAGGATTTGGGCGCCAACTCGCCGACCACGATGTGCAAGTAGGAAATCACGAAGAACGCTGCAAAGAACGACACGCCCTTGATCACTTCCGGCGAATCGACGCCTACGGCGCCCAGCAGCGGCTCGAGGATGTGCGCAAAGGCCGGCTCACCGACCCAGCCCAGGCCCAGGGAGGCGAGGGTGATACCCAGCTGGCAGGCCGACAGGTAAGCGTCGAGCTGGCTGTGCACGGTGCGCAGGATCTGCCCGCGCCAGCCGTTGGTCTCGGCGATGGCCTCGACCCGGGTCGAGCGCAATTTGACCATGGCAAATTCCGCCGCAACGAAGAAACCGTTGAGCAATACCAGGACCAGTGCAAAAAGAATCATGCCGAAGTCGGCGAAGAGCGTAGCGAGGGTGATACCAGGGGAAGGGTCCATGATGGGGTTTTGCAGGTTCCGTGTGTTCAATAAGGAGTGACGAGAGGGCCTGAAAGGCAGGCGCAAGTCGGCCAATGTAGCGGCTGACGGGGCGCTTGCCTAGTGCCCGCTGCCGGGCGGGGGCTGGAATGCAGTCTCCACACTCATACAAAACCAATGTGGGAGGGGGCTTGCTCCCGAAGGCGGCCTGTCAGTCGCCATCTCTTTAGCTGACCCATCGCCATCGGGAGCAAGCCCCCTCCCACACTTAATGCTGTGGCGTTTTCGGGTTACTCATCTGTGCCGATCGCCGGTGAACGCGTCACCTGTGCCGGCGGGAAATGGCAGGTGAACGTGCTGCCATGGCCCAGCACGCTGCTGATTTCCAGGCGTGCGCGGTGGCGCAACAGCACATGTTTGACGATGGCCAGGCCCAGCCCGGTGCCGCCGGTGTTGGAGTTGCGGCTGGAGTCGACGCGGTAGAAACGCTCGGTCAGGCGCGGCAGGTGCTTGGCGTCGATGCCGATGCCGGAGTCCTGCACGCTCAAGTGCGCGCCGTGCTCGTCAGCCCACCAGCGGATGCGGATAGTGCCCTGGTCCTGGGTGTACTTCACGGCGTTGAACACCAGGTTGGAAAACGCGCTGCGCAATTCGCCTTCGCTGCCTTTGAGCAGCACCGCCGAGTCGGCGTCCAGGCTGATCTGTTGCCCGCGTTCGCCGGAAAGGGCCTTGGCGTCATTCTTTATCGTCTGCAGCAGGCTCTGCACCGCCACCGGGTGGTTGTCCGAGGGGTAGTCGGTAGCTTCAAGCTTGGCCAGCAGCAGCAGGTCGTTGAGCAGCGTTTGCATGCGTGAGCCCTGCTGCTGCATCTGCTGTAGGGCGCGGCTCCAGCGCGGGTTGATCTCGTCGACGTTGTCCAGCAGCGTCTCCAGATAACCGCAGATCACTGTCAAGGGCGTGCGCAGTTCGTGGGAGACGTTGGCGACGAAGTCTTTGCGCATCTGTTCCAGCTGGTGGATACGGGTGACGTCGCGCACCAGCATAAGGTGCTCGTTGTTGCCGTAGCGCGTCAGGTACAGCTGGATACGCACGCGGTCGTTGGTGGGCGAGGGGATTTCCAGGGCTTCTTCGTAGTTGTCCTGCTCGAAGTATTCCTTGAAGCGTGGGTGACGCACCAGGTTGGTCACCGGCTGGCCGCTGTCCTGCGGAGTCTTGAGGCCCAGCAGGGTCTCGGCGGCGCGGTTCCACCATTCCAGGTTGCCGTCGCTGTCGAGCATGATCACCGCGTCCTTGAGTGCGGCAGTGGACTCCTGCACCCGGTCGATCACCGCTTGCAGGCGACCGCGTACGCGTTGGTCGCGGCGTTGCAGGTGGTAGATGCTGTCGAACACTTCGCCCCACAGGCCGTAGCCGTCGGGTGGCGCTTCGTCGGGTTTATGCTGGCGCAGCCATTCGTGCAGGCGCAGCAGTTGTTTGAGGGTCCAGCCCAGGTAAAGGGCAATGCCGACGGCCAGGCTCCAGCCGTAATAGCCGCTGATCAAACCCACCACCAGGCAACCGGTGATCAACAGCAGCATGTGGCGAATCAGGGTGCCATGCCAGTTCTGGTTCACGTGAACGTGCGTCCTTGTCAGCGGTTAAGTCAGGCTCAGCCTTTGGTGGAAAACCGGTAGCCGGTGCCGCGCACGGTTTGTACCAGATTCTCGTACGCCTCGCCCAAGGCTTTGCGCAGGCGGCGGATATGCACGTCCACCGTGCGCTCTTCCACGTATACATTGCCGCCCCATACCTGGTCGAGCAGCTGGCCACGGGTGTAGGCGCGTTCCTGGTGGGTCATGAAGAATTGCAGCAAGCGGTATTCGGTCGGGCCCATCTCGGCCGGCGTGCCGTCGATGGTCACGCGGTGGCTGATCGGGTCGAGGATCAGGCCGCCGACTTCGATCGGCGCCTCGCCATCGGTGGGGCCGGCGCGGCGCAATACGGCTTTCAGACGGGCAACCAGTTCGCGTGGGGAAAACGGCTTGGTGATGTAGTCGTCGGCGCCCACTTCCAGGCCCTGGATCTTGTTGTCCTCTTCGCCTTTGGCAGTCAGCATGATGATCGGGATATCCCCGGTCAGCTCATCGCGCTTGAGGCGCCGCGCCAGTTCGATGCCGGAGGTGCCGGGCAGCATCCAGTCCAGCAGGATCAGGTCCGGCTTGCGGTCGACGATAATGGCATGGGCCTGCTGGGAGTTCTCCGCCTCCAGGCAGTCATAGCCGGCCATTTCCAACGCAACGGCGATCATTTCGCGAATGGGCGCTTCGTCGTCAACGATCAGAATGCTCCTGCCAACCATGCTCAAAAATCCTCTTGTCATTTAACTGTCTTGCGCCGCATTAGATAACGGAATTATTGCAGTCGTGTGACAGTAATTTAGTCGCCTGGGCAATTCGCGGCACTCTGGACTACCCTTTGGGTCCGAATCCTGACAACCACAAAAGGAAGGTTCCGATGACTTACAGCACTATTTCCTGGAAAGCCCTGCTGGTAACGGCCGCCTTGACGCTGCCGACCCTGGCACTTGCGGCTGAGCCGGCGATGACCAAAGACGGCATGCTGGTGGACCATAAAGGCCTGACCCTCTACACCTTCGACAAGGATGCGGACGGCAAGTCAGTGTGCAAGGACCAATGCGCAACCAACTGGCCGCCGTTGAAGGCCGAGTCCACCGATAAGTCGATGGGCAAGTGGACAGTCATCACTCGCGACGACCAGACCAGCCAGTGGGCTTACGACGGCAAACCCGTCTACACCTACAAGGATGACAAGAAAGCCGGGGACAAGACCGGTGACGGCAAGGGCGGTGCGTGGCACATCATCAAACCGTAATTTTCGGTGCCACCAACGCCTTCGCGAGCAAGCCCGCTCCCACACTTGGAATGCATTTCAAGTGTGGGAGCGGGCTTGCTCGCGAAGGCGTCCGAACAGCCACCGCAAAAGTCTCAACGAAACGCGTAATCCGCCACAATCCCGACAAAAATCGCCAGCCCGGCCCAGTGGTTGTGCAAGAACGCCTTGAAGCATTTCAGGCGGTCCCTGTTGCGGGTGTACCAGAACTCCCAGGCAAAGCAGCCCGCCGCCGCCGCCAACCCCAGGTGGAACCAGCCACCCAGCTCGAACCTTGCGCCTGCCAGCAACAGGCACAGCAGCGCCAGGCCTTGCAGCGTGAGGATGATCACGCGGTCGGCCTCACCGAACAGAATCGCGGTGGATTTAACGCCGATCTTCAAGTCGTCGTCGCGATCAGTCATCGCGTAATAAGTGTCGTAACCCACCGTCCACAGCAGGTTGGCGATGTATAACAGCCACGCCGCAGCGGGCAGGCTGCCGGTCTCGGCGGTGAACGCCATCGGCATGCCCCAGGAAAACGCCGCGCCCAGCACCACTTGCGGGTAATAGGTGTAGCGCTTCATGAACGGGTAGCTTGCCGCCAGCGCCAGGCCGCCGAGGGACAGCAGGATGGTGGTGGCGTTGGTCAGCAGCACCAGCAGGAAACTGATGCCCATCAGTACCGCGAAAAACACCAGCGCCTCTTTGGAACTGATCCTGCCGCTGACCAACGGGCGTTGCTCGGTGCGCTTCACATGGCCGTCCACCTTGCGGTCGGCCCAATCATTGATCACGCAGCCGCCGGCGCGGGTCAGCACCACGCCGAACACAAAAATCACGATATTGATCAGGGACGGCGAGCCCTTGCCGGCAATCCACAGCGCCCACAGCGTCGGCCACAGCAACAGGTAAATGCCGATCGGCTTGTCCATGCGCGTCAACTGAATGAAATCCCAGGCCCTGGGGTTCAGGCGATTCAGGGATTTGAGCAGGCGTTGGTACATCAGCAGTTCTCCGGATGGGCATGCAACGCGTGCCAGAAGCTCGGCAAAAAGATTTCCGCGACGAGCACGCTCAGCGCCCCGCGATCAAAGCGCGAACGGCGCGCCCACAAGCCGTCGGCCTGGTCCGCCGTGGGCAGCCATTGCCGTGGGTAACGGCACACTTCGATCGCCTGGCGGGTAAACGCCTGATCGCAAAACAGCAATTCACCCAGCGAGCGGCTGCCCAATTCATCCATGTGCAAACCGTCGCCCTGCAAGGCACTGCGCGCCGCCACGCTGCGGGCAAATACCCACGGCTGGCCATGCCCACGCAAATACACCTCGCGCACCCAACCGACGGTGGCCGGGGCCAGGCCCAACGCGGTGCATTCATCATCGCGCAGGGGCTGCCAGCCTTCGAACAGCGGCGTCACGCTGAAGCTGTCGTCGGACAGCCATGTCAGCCGGCGCGTCAGCGAGCCTTCATCGAACAGCCAATTGAGAGTCAAAGGCGCAGGCAACGGGCTCAGAAGGCTCTGGGTCAGCCATTGGCAAGCATCGGGAGGGGCGATTGAGTGCGGCACGGTGAGTCAGTATTGGCAGCAAAAGAGGCGGCGAGCTTACCATGGCGTCTTGAGCTTTTGCCGGGCCGAACCGGTCGTTTGCGTCGATCATGCTTGCATCTGCCGGCCCCGATCAGTACAAAACGCCCTGAGCCGCACGGCAACGTAGGTCTATCGACCGTCGGCCAAGATGCCTGGAACCTGAGGAAGCACGTAATGAAGAAGTGGCAATGTGTAGTCTGTGGCCTGATCTATGACGAAAAAGACGGCTGGCCGGATGACGGAATCGCGCCGGGCACCCTGTGGCAGGACGTCCCCGAAGACTGGCTGTGCCCGGACTGCGGCGTGGGCAAAATGGATTTCGAAATGATCGAAATCGGCTAATTTCAGTTTTCAGAGACGTACTACAAGGAGAAAGGAATGAACGCACCTGTCGTGATCATCGGCACAGGGTTGGCCGGTTACAACCTGGCCCGGGAGTTTCGCAAGCTCGACAGCGAGACCCCGTTGCTGCTGATCACCGCGGATGACGGGCGCTCCTACTCCAAGCCCATGCTCTCCACCGGCTTTGGCAAGAACAAGGAAGCCGATGGCCTGAGCATGGCCGAACCGGGAGCCATGGCCGAGCAACTCAAGGCCGAAGTGCGCACCCACACGCGCATCAGCGGCATCGATCCAGGCCACAAGCGCCTGTGGATCGGCGAGGAAGCGGTGGCTTACCGCGACCTGATCCTGGCCTGGGGCGCAGAAACCGTGCGCGTGCCGGTCGAAGGCGATGCGGCTGAGCTGATTTTCCCGATCAACGACCTCGAAGACTACGCGCGCTTTCGCTCCGCCGCCGCGGGCAAACGCCGCGTGCTGGTGCTGGGTGCCGGCCTGATCGGCTGTGAATTCGCCAACGACCTGATCCTCGGCGGCTATGAAGTCGACCTGGTGGCGCCGTGCGAACAAGTCATGCCGACCCTGCTGCATCCGGCCGCCGCCGCCGCCGTGCAGGCCGGGCTGGAAAGCCTGGGCGCGCGCTTCCATTTGGGCCCGGTGCTCAATCGCCTGGAGCGCAGCGCTGGCGGCCTGGAAGCACACCTGTCGGACGGTGAAGTGATCCGGTGCGACCTGGTGGTCTCGGCCATCGGCCTGCGCCCGCGTGTCGACCTGGCCGCTGCGGCCGGCCTGCAGACCAACCGCGGCGTCATGGTCGACCGCCATCTCAAGACCTCCCACGCCAATATCTATGCCCTGGGCGACTGCGCCGAGGTCGATGGCCTGAACCTGCTGTACGTGATGCCGCTGATGAGCTGCGCCCGTGCGCTGGCCCAGACCCTGGCCGGCAACGCCACGGCGGTCAGCTACGGCGCGATGCCGGTCACGGTCAAAACCCCGGTCTGCCCGCTGGTGGTGTCGCCACCGCCACGCGGCACCGAAGGCGTGTGGAGCGTCGAAGGGCAGGGCGCCGACATCAAGGCCTTGTGCCGCGATGCCAGCGGCCGCCTGTTGGGTTACGCGCTGACCGGCACTGCCGTGATGGAAAAACTGGCCCTCAACAAAGAACTTCCGCCGTTGCTGGCGTAAATACCGGTCGTTCTGTCGGAATAAGCCTGTTTTTGCCGCTAGAAAGGTCGCCGCGAGACTGGCGCGGCGTCCGAGGGCATGCCATCCTCACTCCCGTCTGCCGCAGAGTAGAGCCTGCGGCGCTTTGGGCGCTGCTCCGTTAGAGAGCAGCACGGACATAACAACAAAAAACCGTCAAAGAGGCTTCACTTATGCGTAAACCAGAACTCGCAGCCGCCATCGCTGAAAAAGCGGATCTCACCAAAGAACAGGCCAACCGCGTCCTCAATGCCGTTCTCGAAGAAATCACCGGCGCCCTGCACCGCAAGGACAGCGTCACCCTGGTTGGCTTCGGCACCTTCCTGCAACGCCACCGCGGCGCCCGCACCGGCAAAAACCCGCAAACCGGTGAGCCTGTGAAGATCAAGGCGAGCAACACCGTTGCATTCAAGCCGGGCAAGTCGCTCAAAGACAGCGTCAACCCGTAAGAGCAGTACCGTCTCGAAGGGAGGCGGGGCGGTAAAGAAAATGGGCACGCCGACTGGGTCGGGTGCCCATTTTTGTTGGGTACTGGTTTGTCAGCAACCTAAAAGTCGTAAACCCACAGCTCAGTAAATACGAAGTCGAGATCGAAATGATCGGTCAAAGAATCGAAATCATCGTATTCCTCCGGCAAAGAGAGGCCTATGCCGCTGATCTGATCTATTTGCACGAATCCGGACCAAGCCACCTGCACTTTGGACACCTTTAGAACATCGGATACCGTCATTCCCGGCCAGAGCTTATTCTCATAATTGCCCTTGAAAGTAGCATTGCACGAGATAGCAGAAATGATGCCGTCGGCGCCGTGGTAGGCCAACCTGACCACGCTGCCGTTTTCATTGCGCACTTCAACCAAGCGGCTTTCGGCGTCATAGGCAAACCGCTGCACGCCGCGTTTGGCGCTGCGCTTTTCGATCATTCGGCCAAACGCGTCGTAGCGGTAACGCTTGTCCTGATAGGTCAGCGGGATAAACGGGACGGATTTATTTAAATTATCCGACGTCGGTTAATTTAAACAAATTTGTCCCGTTTTTGACGTTTTTCACGCATCAGTTTAAGGGGGCGTCAGCTAGCTGTTTATCGGGGAGTTTAAGGCAACGCTTTTCCAACTGGCTTTACGTTTTTTCTCCAAAAGCTTGTTCAAAGCTTCACCATCAGGTGGTCCCTTTTTTGTTAATTTCAAAGGCGCCAGTACAAATAGCTTTACCGAGTCATCGTTGGGGTCTTTCTCAGCTTCAGCCTCGCTATCCGCAGTCCAAATCTTGTCCACGACAATCAGCGCATCTATATCTTCTGGCCAGCCCAGTGAGGCAAAGGCCTGATCCGATCGCAATATTATTTGGCCCTCAGATAAAGGGGTTACCTCCAGGGTCTGTTTTGCTAACGCCGTGAGTACGCCGTGGGGAAACATCCAAGGGCTGTCGACTTCAAACCCGCTCTTTGGTATTCGCCAGTTTCCAGGTAAGCACATGAAAAGCTCTGTACGCGGTTTTTGCGTAAATAGGCCTAACGTAAACAGCAGCTTGTAGTCATTTTTATCACCAATACAACAGATGCGGAGCGTCATGTCCGTCCCTTCGGGTTGATGCACTACCTTTTCTGAAAGAACGCAACCGGCGGTGTCATTCACAAAGTCGACGATTGATGAGCCGGGAATCGACTCTTCATTGGGGGCTTTTTCGACCGCAGAAACGGCACCTCGTGCTTCAAGTAGTTCGGCAATCGCCGAAAAGCCCCAAGAGCGGGCCAGATCCAACGCTGTTCTATTAAATTTTGCGTGTAGACGATTTACGTCCGCGCGATAGTTGAGTAGAAGTTCCACTGCCTCTTTTTGGCCGAAAGTGACAGCCGTAATGAGCGGGGAAGTAACCGAGAGAGGCGAGCCTTCAACGTCCGCGCCTGCTTCTAGTAGCCAACGGATCACTTGCACATGGCCATTTTTGGCGGCTAATGCCAGTGCTGTCGTATTCCCGGAGCCCACTGTTGGTAGATTGATATCAATACCCAACTCAACGAGCAATTGGCATACAGCAATCTGGTTGTTCTGCGCAGCGTGATGCAGTAGACCGGGGTAACTTACCAAATCAAATCGAGGCGGTTCCAGTAGCTCTGGGTGGGTACTTAATTGGGCCTGTATAAAATCGACATCACCTTTTTCGATATGCGTATAAATTTCTCGAACGAGAGGGGCGTTCTGTCCGTAGGTTTTTTCCAGGCTAGTCATCTAAAAATTCACCGTTTCTCATTTTTTCGCCCATGGAGTTTAATGCCTCAATCACCTTGCTTTTTCCGCCTTTGCGGGCTTCCGCGAGCGTTGTTGAGACTTTTCGTGATGCGGCAATTTTGTGGTTTCCGCTACCGTTGGGTGCCCATACAAAGTTGCGCAGGTCATCATTCAAGCCGATACCGAATTTCTTGAGAATGCCTTGGGCATGTGCCACATATCGGCGATTGCTATCTGTCCAATTTTTAGGTGCCTTTTCGCGCACGATATGGTGACGATGGGGACTCGTCATCTCGTGTGCTTGAGGTTTAGGCCCCATCTTTGCTTTATCGCCTTTAGACAGCCTGCAGGTTTCCCAGCCGAGCGGATCTATCCAGCCAATGGGGTTCGGTGAGTACTGGTAGAGGTTGATTCCTCCATCCAACCCAATCGGATCCGGCGTCGTAAACCGCCCCACATCCGGATCATAAAACCTGAACGTATTGAAATGCAGCCCCGTCTCCCGGTCCAGGTACTGTCCCTGAAATCTCAGGTTCTGCTCTTCAATGTAATAAGGCTCGCGTACTTCCTCGACGGTGGTGCCCCACACCCGATAGGTCGCGCGCCAGACGTCATGCCCGTCAGCTTCGGTCAGCTGTTCCGGCAACCCGTTGAGGTCGTTGTGGTAGTAGCGAGTCTTTTGCAGCGGCCCGGCGCCGTCCACTCGCGCCAAGGGCTCGTAGCCCTCATCGGCGTACACATAGAGGCTGCTCTGGCGGTGTTTATGCTCCTGCAATAAGCGCAGCCCGTCCCACATGAAGCGGGTTTCGCCCAGCGGATAGCCATCGCTGCCGTGTTCGGTTTTTTCGATACGCCGCCCCAACGGGTCGTAGGCCATCCTGACCACGCTGCCGTTTTCATTGCGCACTTCAACCAAGCGGCTTTCGGCGTCATAGGCAAACCGCTGTACGCCGCGTTTGGCGCTGCGTTTTTCGATCATTCGGCCAAACGCGTCGTAGCGGTAACGCTTGTCCTGATAGGTCAGCAGTTTGTTGTGCACCACCAGCCCGGCGCCCGGCTGCGGGCCGTCGAGCAGGTTGGCGGCGGCGTCGTAGGCGAAGGTTTCGCGCTGGCCGTGCAGGCTGTCCTGGCTGGCGATGATGCGGCCAGTGGCGTCGTAGTGCAGCAGTTGGCGGTGTTGCGCGGCGGGTTGCTGGTCGAGTTTGCCGATCAGGTTGTCGGCGGGGTCGTACTCGAACTGCTTTTGCGCCGCCGCCGGCATCAACGATGGCTGGCTGGTGTGGCGGCGTTGGCGTGCGCGCAGGCGGCCGCTGCGGTCGTATTCGCTGCGGGTGCTGAGCTGGCCCTGGGTGCGCAGCACTTCGCGGTGCAGACGGTCGCGCTCGAAGTCGCTGATGACCTGCCCGTCGAGGTTGACCTGGTGCAGATGGCCGCTGCCGTAGTACAGGCGGTTGAGCCAGCGGCCATCCGGCAGTTGCGTCTGGATCAGGTTGCCGAGTTCGTCGTAGTGGTGTTGCAGGGCACCCGCCGAACTCTGTTCGGCCAGCAATTGACCGAGGGCGTCGTAGGCGAAGCCCAAGGCGTGGGCATTGCCCTGCACGTCGGTGAAGGTGACGGCGGTGAGTTGGTCGACTGCATCGTAGGTGTAGTCGGTGCGGCCATCGTCGGTGGTCTTGGCAATCAGCCGGCCGACCGCATCGCGTTCCAATCGGTGAATGATCGGGGCGGGTGGCGTCTCCGGCACCAGCGCCAAGCCGTTGCCGTAAGGCGCCGGAACGGCAGTCACTGCGGTGATGTTGTCCAGCAAGTCGTAGTCGTAACGCTTGGCGCTGCCGTCGAGGTCTTGCTGTTCTGTCAGCCGATCCCCGGCATCCCACGCAAACCGATAGCTTTCACCGTTCTCGTTGACCAGCGCCTCCAACCGTCCGTAGCTGTCATAGCCGAACTGAACCTGCCGCCCATGGGCGTCGGTCCGCTGGCGCACCTGGCCGCGGCGGTTGTGCTGATAGAGCGTGGTGTGCCCGGCCGGGTCGGTGTAGCCCAGCAACTGCCCGCTGACGTCGCGCTGATAGTGCTCGGTGCGCCCGTCCGGCAAATGGCTGCTTAGCAAGCGCCCCTGAGCGTCGTAGCTGAACTGTGTACGTTCACCGAGGGCGTCGGTGATGACCTGTAAATACCCGCGCTCGTCGTAGCTGAAGCGCGTCGGGTAGCCCGAGCAGTCGATATGCTCGACCAGTTGCCCGAACGGGTTCCAGCGCAGCTGTTTGCTTTTGCCGGTGGCGTCGACAATTTCCACGACCTGGCCGTGGGCGTCATAGCGAAAACGGGTGATGTGGCCCAGCGGATCGGTTTCGGCGATGCAGTTACCGCGCGGGTCGTAACGGTACTGCCAGCTGTTGTCGGCGGCGTCGGTTTCCACCAGCGGCAATGCCCAATGCTCCAGCCACAAGGTCGAGTCGCTGCGCCCCAACGGGTCGCTTTCGCCGATCAGGTTGCCGCTGTCATCGTAACTGTATGCATAGCGCCCGCCCTGCGGGTCGGTGGCGCTGAGCAGTTGGCGTTCGTCGTTCCACTCGAACAGCCAGGTCTGGCCGAGGTTGTCGCTGTACTGAATGATCTGGTGCTGAGTGTTCCAGTGCCGGGTGCTGATCCGCTGCAGCCCGTCGGTGATGCGTGTGAGACCGGCCTGCAAGTCGTAGTCGAACTGGTAGGCGTCGCCCTCATCGGTCCAGTGGCGGACCACACGCCATTCCAGGCCTTCAACCAGTGCCCAGTCATAGAAGCAGCGCAAACCGGTGGGCAATTGATGCTCCACCATGCGCCGCCCCCTGTCGTAGGCGAAACGCCGTTGCACCTGGCCGGTTGCGTCGCGCACTTGCGCCAAACTGCCCGCTGCGTCGAAGCCATAGCTGACGAGCACTTCGCGATGTTGATCCGGGTAAAGGCGTTCGATACGCGCCAGATGGCCCTGTTCGCGGACCAACTCAACCTGCACCAGGTCGAACGTATCGCGCAGGCGCACCAGGCGCCCTTCGACGTCGTAGTCCAGATGGATACGGTTGTCGTTGCGGTCGCCCAGCTGGGTCAGGCGCAGCAGGGACGGGGTAGCGCCGGGTTCAAACAGGCGGTACAGGCCGTCGTCGCTTTCAATCAGCAACTGGCCGTTGAGGTGGCGCCGGACGGAGAGCCCTTCGCCAGCGCTGAACACGGCGCCGCCTAAAGGGATCGAGCCCATGTCGATCGGGCGGCCCTGCTCGTCGGTGTAGACCAGCGTTTCACCGCCTTCGGGGTGGGGCTGGATCTCGACGCAGACTTCATAGGCCACGCTCCAACCGGCGCCGAGCAGGCTGCCTTGGCGCTCGTCACGGCTGTTGTAGAAGCGCTGCCATTCAATCGGAAGGATGCCGGGCAGCACGAAATCCAGTTCATCGACATCGCCCAGCACCTTGGCGCCAGTCGCTGCATGCACCGGGTTCGACGAGCCCATGGCGGCATTGGCCATGGCGCCCATCGCGCTGCTGACCGCCATGGAGGTTGCCCCGCCGATCAGCATGCACGGCAGCTTGCTGAAGAACTTGCCCTTGCCACCCTTGAGCATCAGCAACGCCGTTACCGCCAGGCCGACGCCCGGAGTCTTGCCGCTGCGAATCTCGCGCACCACCACCGGGCCGCCGCCGATGGTCACGTTGGATGAAATCAACCCGGACGACACCACCGTCGCATCGCACGTACTGCGGTCACCGCTGCGCACGGCAGGTTGGCCGTTGATCGTGACCTTTTCCGAACCTTCGGCAAGAAATTGCGGCGGCATCGGCGGGTGCTTCATGCACACCACCAGGTCCAGCGGCTTGGGCACGGCGCCGGGGGCGGGCGTCGCTACTGTCGAGCGCCACATCTGCGAGAAGAAGCTCTCGGCCATGTCCAGGTAACTGGCTTGCGATTCGGGTTCAGGCGGGGTTTCTTCCAGCTCGGTGCCGGCCGGCGTGACATGCGAGCTGATCGCCCCTGCAGCACGGGCAGCGGGAATGTTGTTGGTGAGGGTGTTGGTCGAGCCGGTCAGAATGTTTGCCTGCACCGTGGGCGGAAACAGGGCATTGCTGAAGCTGTCGCATAAATTCGTCAGCCCTTTGTCCGCCCCGGTCTTGCTCATGGCCAGGCCGACAATCGTGCCCACCACCGCGCCCAGCAGAAAGCAGCCGAGCCCGCCGGTCGCCACGGTGATACCGGTAGCGGCAACCACCGCGGCGGTCGCCACGGCAGTGATCGCGATATTGGCCGCCACCTCCAGCACCCCGCCGAGGATGTCGGCCATCATCGAGGTGTGGGACAGCGCATCGCCCATCCGGGCTGCCCACAGTGCGTCAGACACGAGGTGTCATACCCATAAGACTTTCCATAGTCAGCCAATCGTTCTTCAGTAAGGCATGCTCATCAATGCGGTTCTGAGGCGTTTGATCAGCCGGGGGTCCTCAAGGCAGTCGGCAGGTCGCACGTTGTCCAGGGCGGGCACTTTGCGGTCGATCCACCACAACCCTTCTTTTAGCCCTCGCTTGCCACGCAGTACCACGGCCAGGTCAAGATCACCGCCCAAGGCTTTCGCAAGGGTGTGCGCGTCGTCGTCCAAATAGTCTTCTCGGTACAGCGCTACCGTGCTTTGCCAATCGGCATCGCCGGGGTATTCGTCTTCAAGTGGCATGGTCAAAATCCTGCAAAAGAAATTAAGTTGCTGCCGGTTGGGTTACGCGCGGATGGCGCGAGAATTCCATCATAGCCATTGGCTTTTGCCCAGCTGCCGATTTGGTGCGTTTGGGTGTACTTGTTGCCCGTAATGCTTTTGAGTGACACGCCCAATTGTTTGCGCACGTCGGCGCGCGTCAAGTCCAGCACGTTGTTGAGTTGCACCTTTTTGCTGACCAGGACGCGCGTCGACAGGTCGACGTCCCAATGTGTGACTTCGCCCAGCGCGGTCTTGCGTGAGTTGGCGCCATACACGCCGCCCAGACCTTTATCCGTATAGCGGTGTCGGGAGTCCACATTCCACTTGTGTGCCTGCCAGGTCGTGCCGATCCGTCCCGGTTCCTCGAAGCGGTAAACCGTACGGTTGACCTTGCGCCCCTTTGGCGGGCTTGAGCACTTCATCAGCCCCAGTGGGTCGATCCAGCTCACCGGGTTGGGCGCGTATTGGTAGAGGTTAAGGCCACCCGCCAGGCCTATTGGGTCGGGCGTGGTGAATCGGCCGATGTCCGGGTCATAAAAGCGCAGGGTGTTGTAGTGCAGCCCGGTCTCGCGATCCAGGTATTGGCCCTGAAACCGCAGGTTCTGCTCTTCGATGTAATACGGTTCGCGCACTTCCTCGACGGTATTGCCCCAGACTTCGTAGCGCGCTTTCCACACCGTATGGCCGTCGCTTTCCGAGAGTTGCTCGGGCAGGCCGTTGAGGTCGTTGTGGCAGTAGCGCACCTTTTGCTGGTCGCCGAGGCCATCAACGCGGGCCAGGGGTTCATAACCCTCGTCGGCGTACAGATAAAGGCTGGTCTGCGGGCCACAGTGCTCCTGCAGCAGTTGCATCGCATCCCAGGTAAAACAGGTTTGGCTCACCGGCGCGCCGTGGCGGTCGACCGTAGTCTTGGCGACACGTCGACCGAGCGGATCGTATGTCATCTTGACCACAGAACCGTCGTCATTATGTACCTGGGCCAGGCGTTGCTCAGCGTCATAGCTGAAGCGCTGGGTGCCGCGCCGAGCGCTGCGTTTTTCAACTAACCGGCCAAAACCGTCGTAACGGTAGCGCTTGTCGCGATAGACCAGTAATTGGTTGTGGGCCACTTGCCCCGTACTGTCGAGTAAATTGGCGGCCGGGTCATAGGCGAACGCTTCGCGCTGGCCCTGAAGGCTGTCCTGGCTGGCAAGAATGCGCCCGGTAGCGTCGTAGTGCAGCAGTTGGCGGTGCGCTGCGTCGGGCTGGCTGGAGACGCGTTCCACCAATTGATCGCTGGTGTCATAGCCATACTGGGTCTGTACTGTTGGCAGCAGTACCGACTGGCCCTGTTGCCGACGCTGGCGAGCACGAATCCGGCCGCAACGATCATATTCGCTGCGGGTGCTGACACGTCCCTGGGTGCGCAGCATCTCGCGGTGCAGCCGGTCGCGCTCGAAATCACTGATGACCTGCCCATCCAGGTTGATCTGATGCAGGTGACCACTGCCGTAGCGCAGGCGGTTGAGCCAGCGGCCATCGGGAAGCTGCGTCTGGATCAGGTTTCCCAGCTCGTCGTAATGGTGCTCAAGGCGGCCGCCGGCACTTTGTTCAAGAATCAGTTGACCGAGTGCGTCATACCCGAACCCCAGGCTGTGCTGGTCGCCGTGATGATCGGTGAACGTGATGGCTGTGACCTGATCGAGTTCGTCATAGCCATAGTCGGTGCGCCCGTCGGCGGTGGTTTTCGTGGTCAGTCGCCCGGCGGCGTCTCGCGCCAGGTCGTGAATGATTGAATCTTCGGTGCCAGAAGAGGCAGCCGTCTCCACGCGAGTGACATTGTCCAGCGGATCGTAGGCATAGCGTTTGATCACGCCGTCCAGGCGTTGCTCCAGGCACAGCCGGTCGCCGGCGTCCCAGTCAAAGCGATAGCGTTCGCCGTTCTCGTTGGTCAGGCCCAGCAGGCGACCATAGGCGTCGTGACTCAGCTCCACACGGCGGCCGTGGGCGTCCGTACGCTCGCGCAGCAGGCCGCCTGGCGAGTGTTGAAAGTGCGTAGTGTGACCGGCGGGGTCGCTGTAGCCGATCACTTGGCCACTGGCATCGCGCTGATAGTGCTCACTGCGCCCATCGGGCAACTGCTTGCTGGTCAGTCGCCCCTGATCGTCATAAGCGAAACGCGTGCGCTCGCCGAGGGCGTCGGTGCTGGTGAGCAGCAGGCCACGCTTGCAGTAGCTCAAGCGGGTGGTCAGGCCGGAGCAGTCGGTGTGTTCGCTCAATTGACCCTGGGATGTCCAGCGCAAGGTCTTGCTTGCGCCGCGAGCATCGATAATTTCCAGGACTTGTCCGTGAGCGTCGTGGCGATAAGTTGTAACGTGACCCATCGGGTCGGTTTCGCTGATGCAATTACCACGCGGATCATAGCGGTACTGCCAGGCGTTGCCGCAGGCGTCGGTTTCCACCAACGGCAGCGCCCAATGTTCCAGCCACAGCGTTGATTCACTGCGTCCCAGCGGATCAATGGTCTCGCTCAGATTACCGGCTTCATCGTAGCTGAACTGGTAGTGCCCGCCGTTTGGATCGGTTGCACCCAGTAGTTGGCTTTCATCATTCCATTGAAACGCCCAGGTACGTCCCAGTGCATCGATCGACTCGATTATCTGGTGTCGTGCGTCCCAGCGGCGCGTGCTGAGGCGCTCCAGCCCGTCGGTAATACGGGTAATACCGGCTTCCAGCTCGTAGTCGAATGTGTAGGCGTCGCCGTTATCCGTCCAGTGCCGCACCACTCGCCATTCGCGTTTGTCCACGCAGGCCCATTGGTAAAAACAGCGCAGTCCGCCAGGCAATTGATGCTCGGTCATGCGCCGTCCGGCGTCATAGGCAAACCGACGCTTCACTTGTCCGTTGGACTGGCGCACGGCCGCCAGGTCGCCGCAGCCGTCGTAGGTGTAATGCATCAGCACTTCGCGGTGCTGGTCCGGGTAAAGCCGCTCGATATGGCTGATACGGCTTGGCCAGGTTGAGTCGTAAGTCAGTTCGACCCTGACCAGGTCGAAGCTGTCTCGCAGCTGCCGCAGTTGGCCGTTGTCGTCATAGTCCAGGTAAATACGGTTGTCATTGCGATCGCCCAACTGGCTCAGGCGCAGCAGCGAAGTGTCCTGTGGCGCGGGTTCGAACAGCCGATACAGGCCATCAGCACTTTCGATCAACAGTTGGCCGCTCAGGTGGCGTCGCACGCTCAGCCCCTCGCCAGCGCTGAACACCGCGCCGCCCAAGGGAATGAAACCCATGTCTATGCGCCGACCCTGTTCGTCGACGTAGAGCAGGTGCTCACCCCCCTCCGGGTGGGGTAGAAGCCTGACATTGATCTCGTAGGACACGCTCCAGCCAGCACCGAACAGACCCTCACGGCGTTCGTCCCGGCTGTTGTAGAACCGTTGCCAATCGATGGGCATGATGCCGGGCAAGGCAAAGTCCAGCTCCTCAGGACCGCCCAGCACCTTGGCGCCGGTGCTTGCATGCACGGGGTTGGATGAGCCCATGGCTGCATTGGCCAAGGCGCCCATGGCTTGACTGACCACGAAAGAGTTGACGCCAGCCAGCAGCATGCACGGCAGATTACTCAGAAACTTGCCCTTGCCGCCCTTCAGCATCATCAGTGCCGTCACGGCCAGGCCCACTCCCGGGGTCTTGCCGCTGCGAATCTCGCGTACCACCACCGAACCACCGCCGATGGTCACGTTTGGCGAAATAAGTCCGGCTGACACGACAGTCGCGTCGCACGTGCTGCGATCACCGCTGCGCACAGCGGGCTGACCGTTGATCGTGACCTTTTCCGAGCCTTCGGCGAGAAACTGCGGGGGCATCGGCGGATGCTTGGTGCAGGTCACCAGATCCAGAGGTTTGGGAACGGCTCCGGGCGCTGGCGTGGCGACGGTGGGGCGCCACATCTGGGAGAAGAACCCCTTGGCCATATCCAGGTAGCCCGGCTCTTCGGCTTCGTCAGGCGTGGGCGCCTCGCTTTCGGTACCCGCCGGGGTAACGTGGGACGGCACGGCACCGGCGGCTCGCGCCGCGGGTATGGAGTTGATCAGGGTGTTCGTCGACCCGCTGAGGATGGTTGCCATGACCGTGGGAGGAAAGAGCGCGTTGCCGATACCCTCGCACATTGTGCTCAAGCCTTTGTCGGCCCCAGTCTTGCTCATGGCCATGCCGACAATCACGCCGACGACGGCGCCCAACACACACGCGCCAAGCCCACCCGTCGCGACGGTGATACCGGTCGCCGCTACCACGGCTGCCGTGGCCAATGCAGTTATCGCCACGTTAGCGGCGACTTCGAGCACGCCGCCAAGGATGTCGGCCATCACTGAGGTATGGGACAGGCCATCGCCCAACCGTGCGGCCCAGAGCAGAGCGTCAGACATCCAGGCGTTTCATCACTGAGGCACGTCGAACGACAGCGAGTCTTTTATCAATGCCCAGTGCGCCGCCTCGGCATCACCCAGCTTGTCAGCCTTCACATAACTCAACGCCATCATCTTGCGCGTGCCCGGCAATACCAGCGCCAGCTGGTACTGGAACACCTTGTCATTGCCCTTGTTGAACTGGCTGCGCAGCTCGATACCTTCCACCTCTTGGGCGGCACCCAAACGCACGCTGACGCTCGGTTGGCAGCGCAGGTCCTGCACCTGTTTTTCCAGGCGCTGGAGCTGGTCATTGAAGTTGCTGTGCAGGGTTTCGCCTTCGTTGAGCAGGCTACGGCTGATGATCAGGGAAGTGCCCAATTCGGCGAACTTGAGGATGTTGATCGACGCGTCCTGCAGCTCGCCTTCAGGCAATTGAAACTGGAATTCGTTGATTCGGTACGTCATGGCAAACAGGTCTCGTCAGGAGCTTTTGGGCGCAGGGAAAACGGCCTTGATAGTGGCGTCGATGCTGTCTTTGATGCCCTGGTCCCCGGGAGTCGCGTCGGGGCCGTGGCCGTTGTTCAGGTGCAGTACGCCCTTGGTGTTGATCTGGGCATCGCCGCTGGCATAGAAACTGATGTTCACCCCGGTGAGGTTGATCTGCCCGCTGGCGTTCAATTCCAGAATGCTTTCGCCACACACCAGGCGCAGGTTTTCACCCACTTCGATGACGTAGCTCTGGCTGATGCTGTCGGTTTTGCGCTGGCCCACCAGGAGCACGTCCTCCTGCTTGACGATGCGCGTGCGGTTATTACCGATGGTCACCGTCTCGTTGTGGCCGATGCTCTTGTTGCGGTCGTGCCCGACGGAGTGGCTTTCATCCACTTCCACCACGATGTCCTGGTTACGCTCGGCGTGGATATACAGCTGCTCCAACCCCTTCTTGTCCTCCATGCGGATTTCATTGAAGTTGGCCGGCGTACCGCCCTTGCTCGAGCGGCTTTTCATGCCGCTCTGGGTTGCGTTTTCCGGCAGGTCGTAAGGCACGGTTTGCTCGGCGTTGTACACGCGCCCGGTGATGATCGGCCGGTCCGGGTCACCTTCCAGGAAACTCACAATCACTTCCTGGCCGATCCGTGGGATCTGCATCGAACCCCAGTTTTTTCCGGCCCATGACTGCGAGACACGAATCCAGCACGAGCTGTTTTCGTTGGATTGGTCGTGACGGTCCCAGTAGAAGTGCACCTTCACGCGGCCGTACTGGTCGGTCCAGATTTCCTCGCCTTTGGGGCCGACCACCAATGCGGTCTGCGGGCCTTTGACGATAGGGCGGTGGGTGCTGGCGAGCGGGCGGAAGCTTTGTTGGGCGTCGATGCAGGTCAGGCTGCTTTCGAACTGCGCCGACCCCGAGCCACCGCCGCTTTCCAGGCTTTCCTGGACGATGTAATAGCGGATGCCGACGATCAGGTATTCGCGGTTCTGGTCCTGGCGGCTGAAGCCGGTGAGGCTGAACAAGTGGCCCGAACCCAGGCCCCGCGCATTGCCGGCGAACTCAATCTGCTCATGCAGGGTTTGCAGGGCTTCGATGCGGGTGCGCGCGTAGTGTTCGCCGTCCTCGCTTTGCACGTAGGTGCCGGGGTAGTCGTACAGCGGGTAGTCGCCGGCGGTGTGCGGGCGCGGCATTGCCGAGCGCACGTCGATGCTGGCGCTGGGCCGCTGGAAGTCGTAATCGTTGAGCTCCAGCGAACCCGGCTGCACTTCCTGCGCCAGGTGCCAGTTGTGCATGTGGTCGCGTTCGCGCTGTTGCTCGTCCTTGGGGTAATACGGGATCGACGCATAGCCCGGCACCGTGGTGTGCGCGCCATAGGTGTCGGCCAGCACCAGCACATGGCGGTCCTGCTCATGGCGGAAGAAGTAGTAGATGCCTTCCTGTTCCATCAAGCGGCTGACGAAATCGAAGCTGGTCTCGCGGTACTGCACGCAGTATTCCCACTCGCGGTAAGGCCGGCTCAGGGCGTCTTCGAAGTCCGAAAAGCCGAGGTCGCGGAACACCTGCTTGATGATCTGCGGAATGCTCAGGTTCTGAAAAATCCGGCAATCCGAGGTGCGACTCAGCAGCCAGAACCACGGGCGCAAGGTCACCTGGTAGCTGGCGAACTGGCCCCGGTCGACGTTCTGGCTGCACCGCGCGACGATGCCGTGGAAATGCCGCTCGCCACCGTCCGCCAGTTGCAGGCCCACGCTCATCGGCTTGCCAAGCAACTGGTTGAGGTCGATGTTGGCGTCCAGGGACGTCAGCTGCAGCTCGTAGTTGAACAGCCTGCCCAGCTCTTCACCGCCGCCCATTTCATTGAGCAACAGCACATCCGGCCCGAGGGGGCTGGTGATCTTGGCCAGGCGTGAGGCTTGGTTGAATGGCATCGGGCGTCCTGTAAAGGTCTTGATTACTGAAGGAACCGAATCCAATGTGGGAGCTGGCTTGCCTGCGATAGCGGTGTATCAGTCAACATCAATGTTGAATGTTCAATTGCTATCGCAGGCAAGCCAGCTCCCACATTTTGACCGTGTTCCGTCAGGTCACTCGGCGTCGCTGAAGGTGTAGTGCAATTCGTTATCCCGGCTGCTGATCCGCACCCCCGCCAGCGCCTTGCCTTCGAGCATGCGCGTGAGGAACTCGCGGCTCATGTCCGGCAGCAGGCTGTTGGTGAGGATGGTGTCGATCATGCGGCCACCGCTCTCGGTTTCGGTGCAGCGCGAGACGATCAAGTCGACCACCGCGTCGTCGTAATCGAAAGCGACTTTGTGGGTATTCTCCACGCGCTTCTTGATGCGGTTGAGTTGCAGGCGAGTGATCGCCTTGAGCATCTCGTCGCTCAGCGGGTAGTACGGAATCGTCACCAAACGGCCAAGCAAGGCCGGCGGGAAAATCTCCAGCAACGGCTGGCGCAGGGCCTTGGCGATTTCCTCGGGCTCTGGGATGTTCGCCGGGTCTTTGCAGACCCGGGAAATCAGCTCCGTACCGGCGTTGGTGGTCAGCAGGATCAGGGTGTTCTTGAAGTCGATGACCCGGCCTTCGCCGTCTTCCATCACGCCCTTGTCGAACACCTGGAAGAAGATCTCATGCACGTCCGGGTGGGCTTTTTCCACCTCGTCCAGCAGCACCACGCTGTAGGGTTTGCGCCGGACCGCTTCGGTCAGCACGCCGCCTTCGCCGTAGCCGATGTAGCCCGGTGGCGCGCCCTTGAGGGTCGACACCGTATGGGCTTCCTGGAACTCGCTCATGTTGATGGTGATCACGTTCTGCTCGCCGCCGTACATGGCTTCGGCCAGGGCCAGGGCGGTTTCGGTCTTACCCACGCCCGAGGTGCCGGCGAGCATGAACACGCCGATCGGCTTGCTCGGGTTGTCGAGGCCGGCGCGGGAGGTCTGGATGCGCTTGGCGATCATCTGCAGCGCATGGTCCTGGCCGATGATGCGTTTCTTCAGGTGCTGGTCGAGGTTGAGCACCGTCTCCAGTTCGTTGCGCGCCATGCGGCCGACCGGGATGCCGGTCCAGTCGGCGACCACCGAGGCCACGGCCTGGTAATCCACGGTCGGCAGGATCAGCGGGGTTTCGCCTTGCAGGGCAGTCAGGCGCTGTTGCAGGTCGACCAGCTGTGCACGCAGCTCATCGTTGCCGCTGTCGACTTCACCGACTTTCTCGCGCAGCGTCGCACGCGTGGCGAGCAGCTCATCCACCAAAGCCTTTTCCTCAGCCCAGCGGCTTTCCAGGGTTGCCAGCCGTTCGCGTTCGGCTGTCAGCAAGGCTTCGCTGTTGCTCTGGCGCGCGCCAATCGCGATGCCGATGGCATGCTCGCGGGCGATGATTTGCAGCTCGGTTTCCAGCGCTTCGATGCGGCGCCGGCTGTCGTCCACTTCGGCCGGCACCGCGTGCAGGCTGATGGCGACGCGGGCGCAGGCGGTGTCCAGCAGGCTCACGGATTTGTCCGGCAACTGGCGCGCCGGGATGTAGCGGTGGGACAGCTTCACCGAGGCTTCCAGCGCTTCATCGAGGATCTGCACCTGATGGTGTTTTTCCATGGTCGAGGCCACGCCGCGCATCATCAGCAGTGCCTTGTCTTCCGACGGCTCGGCGACTTGCACCACCTGGAAGCGGCGGGTGAGGGCGGGGTCTTTCTCGATGTGCTTTTTGTACTCGGCCCAAGTGGTCGCGGCCACCGTGCGCAAAGTGCCGCGCGCCAGGGCAGGTTTGAGCAGGTTGGCTGCGTCACCAGTGCCGGCGGCGCCACCGGCACCCACCAGGGTGTGGGCTTCGTCGATAAACAGGATGATCGGCTTCGGCGAGGCCTGGACGTCTTCGATGACTTGGCGCAGGCGCTGTTCGAACTCGCCTTTCATGCTCGCGCCGGCTTGCAGCAGGCCCACGTCGAGGCTGCGCAGCTCAACGTCTTTGAGCGCGGGCGGCACGTCGCCGGCGACGATGCGCAGGGCGAAGCCTTCAACCACGGCAGTCTTGCCTACGCCGGCTTCACCGGTGAGGATCGGGTTGTTCTGGCGACGACGCATCAGGATATCCACCAACTGGCGGATCTCTTCGTCACGGCCAACAATCGGGTCGAGCTTGCCGCTGCGCGCCTGCTCGGTCAGGTCGACGGTGAAGCGCTTGAGCGCTTCCTGCTTGCCCATCGCGCTTGGGGCCATGGCGCCGCTGGCTTCGCCCGGCACCGCGCCGGCGTTGAAACCATCACTTGCGCTCAATGCATTCTCTGGCGAATCGCCGACGTATTCGTCAAAGCGCTCGCTCAGGGCCTCGGCCTTGATCTTGTCGAACTCCCCGGACAAACCCAGCAAGGCATGGCGCAGGCTCGGCGTCTTCAAAATACCCAGCACCAGGTAGCCGGTGCGTACCTGGCTTTCGCCGAACATCAGGCTGCCGTAGACCCAGCCGCGCTCCACGGCTTCCTCCACGTGGGACGACAGGTCGGTAATCGACGTCGAGCCACGCGGTAGGCGATCCAGGGCTTCGGTCAGGTCACGGGCCAGGCGCGCCGGCTCGACGTTGAACTGGCGGATGATGCGGTGCAGGTCCGAGTCCTGCAATTGCAGCAACTGGTGAAACCAGTGGGCCAGTTCCACGTACGGGTTGCCCCGCAGCTTGCAGAACACGGTAGCGGCTTCGATGGCCTTGTAGGCCACGCTGTTGAGTTTGCCGAACAGTGCGGCGCGACTGATTTCACCCATGCTCTGGATTCCTTGAGGTGGTGGCGTGGTCGGCGTAATGCCGGGCCAGGATTAGGTCGTTGGCGTCATGCTCGGGTTGGCCGAGCCAGGTGTTGAAGCCCAGGCGGAACTGGCCGTTGAGCTGCAGTTTCGGGACTTCAGGTTGTTGCAGAATCAGGTTCAGGTCCCAGTCCAGTTCATGGCCCAGGTACTCGGCCACCCACGCCACCAGCTCATTGAATGGCTGGCTGCCGGGCAGCATGCCCATGTAGTCATCGAGCTTGAGCGGGCCGAGGCGGATGCGGAATTTGTGCTGGCGGTCCCACACGTGGCTGCCCAGGCAAAAGTCCACGCCCAGCTGGTTGGCGCTGACACCCACGCGGCTGCGCTCGGGCAGTTCGAGCCATTGGCCGACGTATTCTTCGATCTCCACCGGCAGGCCGAAATACTCGCCGAGGATCGCCTTCAAACCGTCCGGATAACGGGTTTGTGCCGACAGATGGCCGCTGTAATGCAGCTTCGCCGTGTCGGGAATCAGCCCCTGGTTCAGCAGGCTTGGCATGCCCCGACCGCTCAGCGCGGCCAGGCGTGCGGACCAGTAATCGTCGTCCGGGCGGTCGTGGCTGACCGTCGGCCGTGCTTCGGCCCAGGCCCGGTAGAACAGGCTCAGCAGGCGGTGGTGGAAAATATCCAGGAACTGTTTGCTGGTGCTGTCGGCGTTGTTGCGCTGGCGCTCGCGCACGTACTCGGTGATGTGGAGCGGCAGCGGGCCGTTAGGGCCGCCGAGGCCGAAGAAAAACTGCTCCAGCCGCGCGGGTTTGCCATCGCCACCGGGGTCGACCGAGGCCAATGTGGCCGGGGCGAAGGTGCAATCGGCCTGTTGCCCCAGGCGCAGCGGGTCGTCCGCCAGGCGCAGGGAATGGCCCAAGCGCGGCAACTCCGGCGATTCGCACTCGATACGCCGCAGCGCCTGGAAGAAATCGTATTCCCAGGGTTCCTGATGCATCGCATCCAGTGTGTTCACAGGGTCGGACGCCGCCCGGGTTTGGCTTTCCATCGCATGATCTCGCCGCGTTCGGTGGTACGGATCACCGTCTCGGTAAAACTGTTGATCGACACGTAGCGCGCCAGGAAGCGTTCCAGCACTGCACCGAGCAGGAACACGCCGGTGCCGCGAAACGCGTTTTCATCGAATTCCAATGTGATTTCCAAGCCGCGGCCAAACACGATGGGGCCGGGCATCGGCAAGCGCCGGGTCACGGCTTTGCTGCTGACTTCGCGCAGGCCTTCGATCTGCAATTGCAGCGCGGCGTCGTTGCTGTCGCCATACAGGCGCAACAGTTCGCGCAAGGCGCCGGCGCCCTGGCCTTGCTCGCTAAGGGACAAGTAGTTGAGCGACAACTGGCTGATCAGGCGCCAGGCCTTGGCGTCATGCGCATGGCTGGCACGTGGGCGACTCGGGCCGGCGACGCAGCGCACGGCCAATACCGGGGCGCTGTCGGCGAGGGTGAAGTCGGTCTTGCCGTTGCCCACGCTCATGAACAGCGGCAAGTCGCGGTTGGTGCACAGCGCGGTCACGCCGAGCTGGCGCAGGTCGTGGCGGTACGGCGCTTGCTGGCTGTCGACCAGGCTGACAAAGGTTTCGCTGCCCACATAGGTGGAGCGCGGCCCGTTGCGGCGCTGGTCGCTGGACAACACGCGCGGCTCGCGGCGCACGGTGTAATAGGCTTGGTCGCGGCCATAGCGGGATGGGTCGCGCACCGCATAGAACGGCAGAAACGGTTGCTCCGGCCCGGTGCCGTGGCCGGTGATGCCGCTCAGCGAGTGAATCTCGAAATCCATCGGCCGCGTGCGGTCGGCGATCACATGGTGTTCGTTGACCCGGTCGGACAAGTGAATACGGTCCACGCGCTTGGGGAACAGGTTGATCGCCGGGGTGCAGAACGGCATGAACTGCGCCGCGCCGACGCTGCCTTCCAGGCTCGGCTCGTGGCGGTCAAACAGCACGATCAGTTCCAGTTCCTGGCCGTCGCAGCGTTTGACCGCGCGGCTCAGCTCGGCGAACTCGACGAACAGGAAACGGTGGGGCAGGGCGAAGTACTCCTGCAACAGGCGATAGCCCTGGAAGGCACGCGCCACCACCGGCATCGCGGCGTCGGCGTCGTCAAAACCGCGTGAGCGCAACGCATCCTGCGGCAGGCGCTCGACCCAGTCGCCGCCGGGCTTGCGCGCGAACACTGCGCAGGCGTTGCCCAACAGTTGTTCGTAGAGGCGGAACGGCTGCTCGTCGGCACCGCTGAGGTACAGCGGCAGGCTGTCGAGGTCGAGGCTGTTGAACGGCAATTCGGCGCCGGTGCGCAGGGTCAGGCGCAAGCCGGCCTTGGCCTTCGGCTCGCTGGCGGCCAGGCGCCCAAGCACGGCGGCGGGGTTGCCGAAGTACTCGGCGTTACTGACCTGCAACGGCCACAGGGTCACTGGGTGTGCGGTGCGGTACTCGCAGCAGGTCTGGGTTTCGCGGCCCAGCGCGGCGCGCAACACCGTGTCGCGCGGCAGCGGAAAACCACTGGCCAGGGAGCCTTCATCCGGGTCGGTCTGCAATTGCACCACGGTCATCGACGGGGTCGGCGCCAGGTAGTGCGGGTAGGCGATTTCCAGCAGGTTATGGGTGAAGGTCGGGTACTCGGCGTCGAGCTTGAGCTGCACGCGGGCAGTCAGGTAGGCAAAGCCTTCGAGCAGGCGTTCGACGTACGGGTCGGCGCAGTCCATACCGGACAGGGTCAGCCGACTGGCGATCTTCGGGTATTCCTTGGCGAACTCGGCGGCGCTTTCGCGCACGTGGTGCAGTTCCTGGTTATACAGCTCCAGCAGGCGCGGGTTCATGGGCGCCTCCGCTGGTCGGCGTTGACCACACGTACATGGCCGGATTCCAGGTCGAGGTCGGTTTGCAGCAACAGGCGCAATGGCACCGGCTGCGCCCACAGGTCGCCTTCGATCTCGAAACTCAGCGCGTTGTGGTTCATTTCGCCATGGCCGACACGGGCTTTGACGCGCAGGGTGTGGCGCAAAATGCGTGGCTCAAAGGTGGCGATTGCCTGGTAGATCAGGGCTTCCAGGGCTTTGATATCCACGCTGGAAACGCTGTTGCCCGCGAGGGCCGGCAGGCCGTAATTGACCACCGACGTACCGGCCGGGGTGTGCAGCGTGGCATCGGCATCCAGCAACGACGTGGTGTTGAGCAGCCACGCCAGGTCGCGCAGAACCGAGGCTTTCAATTGGGTCAGGGACAGCACGCGTTTGTCGGCGCTTTCCTTGGGGTTGGTTGGGTCGTCGTCGGTCAACCGGTCCAGCAGGGACGGTTGCAGACGGTCGCGGGAAGCGATTTCAGTTACCACCAAAGCAGCTCCACGGACGGGTTGTGAGAGGGACGTTTTTTGCGCGGGGCAGATGTCTGCGGCCGTGGCGCAGGGCCACGGCTACAGGGGCTATCAGCGTTTGGTGTTGGAACGGATGTTCCAACCGAACTTGATCGCGCCGCCGTCTTTGGTGCCGTCGGCTTTCTGCGGCTGGTAGTCGACCATCACTTGGGCGAAGTTCAGGGTGACGTTCTCGGTCAGGCGATCATCGCTGCCCGAACCGCCGGTGCTCAGGGACGTGACCAGCACTTCTTCCAGGTTGATCACCATGTATTCGACCTGGCTTTCGCCACCGGCCTTGCGCACGGTCAGCTTGACCTTGTCGATGTGCTTGCCGCTGGCGCAGTGCATCATCAGGTTCGGCGAGGCTTTGTCGACGTACTTGGTCAGCGACAGGTCCTGGATATTCACCTTGCCCGCGCCGCCGCCACCGCCAACGTGCATGTTGCCGGACTGGGCCATGCCCCAGCTCCAGTTCAGCACGTCGATTTCGTCCTTGTGGGCCTTGTCCATGGACTCGCCCTTGATGTCGCCGATCTTGATGAAAATATCAACAGCCATGTTTTCTCCCTGTGTGGCTCTTGCCACTGAATTTGGGTTGTGTGGGAACCCGCTTGTGTGGGAGCGGGCTTGCTCGCGAAAGCGGTGTATCAGCCTAAGATGTTTCGACTGACCCACCGTATTCGCGAGCAAGCCCGCTCCCACACAAGCCCTGCTCCCACAGAAGAGCCGGTTCGACAGTTACTTACGCGCTCTTGGCCGAAGGCAGCTTCGATACCAGGCGCAGCGACACGGTCAGCCCTTCGAGCTGGTAGTGCGGGCGCAGGTAGAACTTGGAGTTGTAGTAACCCGGGTTGCCTTCGACGTCTTCCACGATCACTTCGGCTGCAGCCAACGGGTGCTGGGCCTTGGTGGTTTCGGTGGAATGCGCCGGGTCGCCGTCGACGTAATTCAGGATCCAGTCCTGCAACCAGCGCTGCATTTCGTCCTTCTCTTTGAAGGAACCGATCTTGTCGCGCACGATGCACTTCAAGTAGTGGGCGAAACGGCAGGTGGCGAACAGGTACGGCAGGCGCGCGGCCAGGTTGGCGTTGGCGGTGGCGTCCGGGTCATCGTATTCGGCCGGTTTCTGCAACGACTGCGCGCCAATGAACGCGGCGAAGTCGGTGTTTTTCTTGTGCAGCAGCGGCATGAAACCGTTCTTCGCCAGCTCCGCTTCACGGCGGTCGCTGATCGCGATTTCGGTCGGGCACTTCATGTCCACGCCACCGTCATCGGTAGGGAACGTGTGGGCCGGCAGGTTTTCCACTTCACCGCCGGACTCCACGCCGCGGATGCGCGAGCACCAGCCGTAGTGTTTGAACGAGCGGTTGATGTTCACCGCCATCGCATAGGCGGCGTTGGCCCAGGTGTACTTGGAGCTGTCGGCGCCGTCGGTGTTTTCTTCGAAGGCGAAGGCTTCCACCGGGTCGGTCTTGGCGCCATACGGCAGGCGCGCCAGGAAGCGCGGCATGGTCAGGCCGATGTAGCGCGAGTCTTCCGATTCACGCAGCGAGCGCCAGCCGGCGTATTCCGGGGTGGTGAAGATTTTGGTCAGGTCGCGCGGGTTCGACAGCTCCTGCCACGAGCCCATGCCCATCACGGTCGGCGAGGCCGCAGCGATGAACGGGGCGTGCATGGCGGCGCAGACTTTGGACAGCTCGCCCAGCAGTTCCACGTCGGGTGGCGACTGGTCGAAGTAGTAATCGCCCACCAGGCAGCCGTAGGGTTCGCCGCCGAACTGGCCGTATTCTTCTTCGTACATCTTCTTGAAGATCGGGCTCTGGTCCCACGCCGTGCCCTTGAATTTCTTCAGGGTCTTGTGCAGGTCCGGCTTGGAGATGTTGAGCACGCGAATCTTCAGTTGCTCATCGCTCTCGGTGTTGTTGACCAGGTAGTGCAGGCCACGCCAGGCACTTTCCAACTGCTGGAAATCCTGGTGATGGATGATCTGGTTGACCTGGGCGGTGAGCTTGGCGTCGATGGCGGCGATGATCGATTCGATCGACTTGATCGCGTCGTTGGACACCAGGTCCGTCTGCGCCAGGGCCTGCTCGGCCAGGGTGCGCACGGCGGTTTCCACGGCTTCGCGGGCACGCTCGGTCTTCGGCTTGAATTCTTGCAGCAACAGCGAAGCGAACTCGCTGGTTTCCTCGGTTGCGCCCAGGTTCTGGGCGCCTTCGCGGGCGGTATTGTCAGTCATGATTACTGCTCCCCTGCCGGCTTCGGCGCGCTCGCAAGGGCCTGCAGCAGTGCCGGGTCCTTGATCGCTTTCATGATGATTTCTTCAGCGCCGGTCTTGCCGTCCATGTAGGTCAGCAGGTTGGCCAACTGGGTGCGGGCTTCGAGCAGCTTGTTCAGCGAGTCGACCTTGCGGGCCACGGCGGCCGGGCTGAAGTCGTCCATGCTTTCGAAGGTGATGTCCAGGCTCAGGTTGCCTTCGCCGGTCAGCTCGTTCGGTACGTGGAACGCCACGCGCGGCTGCATGGCCTTGAGGCGCGAGTCGAAGTTGTCGACGTCCACTTCAAGAAACTTGCGGTCGGCTACCGGCGCCAGCGGCTCGGCAGGCTTGCCGGCGAGGTCGGCCATCACACCCATCACGAAGGGCAGCTGGACCTTTTTCTCGGCGCCGTAGAGCTCGACGTCGTACTCGATCTGCACTCGAGGCGCGCGGTTGCGCGCGATGAATTTCTGAGAACTTTGCTTCGCCACGTTGCTGCTCCTGGTCGCTTGAGCGACGGTGTTGTTACTGCACAGTCGGGCGGTTTACTCGCCGTCCGGGCCGCGCAGGTTTTCAAATTGGGACATGCCGTCGGGAATCAGATTGCGCACGATGGCCGCGAAGTCGGCGTGCACCAGATGCTTCGCGCGGTTCAACAGCACCGGCAACGGGCTCGAAGGCTCGTGCCGGGTGTAGTACGCAAGGATCTTGTCGAGGCTGCGCAGCACGTCATCACGGGTCGCGATGTCGCCGGTCGGGCGCGGTGCTGCGGGGGCGGCGGCGAAGTCGACCGAGGGGGCATTGTCGTCACTGACGGCCTCGGGTTCGCTGCTGCCGGCCGTGTCGGGCACGGCTTGATTTAGGATTTGCAGGGCCTGCTTGAGCGGCTGCTTCAGCAGGCTGAGGTCTACGCCCTGGGCCGAACCGACCTGGTCGCTGACCTGTTGTTCGATGGCTTCGCAGGCCGCGCGCGCGGCGCCCAAGGCATCGCGGGTGGCCTGCAGCTGCTCGGGGTCGCTGTCGAGGAACGCCGCGTTGAGCTGCTGCGCGCCGAGCTGCTCATCCGGGAAACTCATCAGGCCGCCGGCGTTCAACGCGGCGCGCAGGCTCACCGGGCCGAAGGTGCGCGAGCGTGTGAGGATGCTTTCGCGCAGCAGGCGAATGGTCGCGTCGCTGGTCAAACCGGACAGGGCGTTGATGCGTACGGTGGGGTCGTTGTGGTCGTCGGCATCCAGGCGCGGGTGCAGGTCGGCCCAGTACTCGCGCAGCAGCGCGTTGATCAGCGTGAGAGCGTCGGCCAGCCCGGCCACACCCTGCAGGGCGAGGGCGCTTTGCAACAGAAAGTGGGTGATGCGCAGGTCTTTGCTGCGCTGCAACAAGTCGAGGCTTTGCTGCTGGATGCTGCGCCATTCCGGCGGTTCGGCAGGCAGGATCGAGTCCCCCATGCTGCGCTCGGGCTGGCCCTTGGCATCACGCTCAAGTTGCAGGAATTGCGCGTCATATTCCATGTCTTCGCCACAGGGCGAAGTCGCGGAAACGGCGGTGAGCAGCAACGGCACATCCACTGAAATTGATCTCCCTATCAGCCCGTTAGATGGCGGGCAATGCATGCATTAGTTGCGCGAGGAACTTTGCATGTTTTCTTGGTCATATAAGCGAGATGCCACTGATGTGCCATCATCGGTATTCAAGAAGTTGTGCATTTTTGGTGTAGTAGTTAGGCGTTGTCAAGGTAAGCTATTCGCCCTCTGTGACAGATGTGCGGTGCTTAACAACCTGCGCGACTGGTGGGTCGAATGGCGCACCGGGATAGGATTTTTGTCATGGAGCCCCGTTAAGATCAGCGATCATGCTGACAACACCAGGCAGTGGAAGGTCGATTGCACGGCCTGATGGGATCTCTCGGGAACCGCTGTCCCGGGAATCGACTGCGCGCGAAGTATCAGCAAGGAGGCAAGATGTCGCTGTGTTTGACTATCACTAGTTATCACAAGATCACCCCTGGGCAGTGCTCGGAAAAGTCCATGAATCAGGGCTCGATGGCTATCGGCCGCAGCTCGGATAATGACTGGGTGTTGCCGGATCCCGAGCGCCTGGTGTCTTCGCAACATTGCGTTATTCAATACAAAGAGGGCCGTTATTATTTAACCGATACCAGCACAAACGGTGTGGAGTTGGTTAACGCGGCTATTCGCCTGCGCAGGGGCAACAGCGAGCCACTGCAAGATGGCGAGTTGATCCGCATCGGCGATTACGAGATTCAGGCGCGTATCGACTTCAACGTCCAGGCCGTCGACAGCCAGCCGTTTGCCGGTGAATCGCCGAACAGCTTTGAAGCCTTGATGGGCGCCGTGGCGAACAAGCCCGTGCAGGCGCCGGTGATCGCCCCGCAGTTCCACGGCGCTTCATCGATGGACACACTGCCCGACCTGTTCGACTTCCTCAGCCCCACCGCCGTACCGCCGCCGACCGTGGCGGACCACGTGCCTTGCGAACAACACGATTTCCGCCCACCGACCCCGGTGGCGGTGCCCGTGATCGAGCAGCCCGTGGTGCCCGGCTCGGTGATTCCCGAAGACTGGGACCTGTTCGGCGATACGCCGCCGCCCGTCGTCAGCGCTCCGCCGCCGCCATCACCACCTCCCGCGCCCGTCATCCAACCGCCACCCGTGGTCGAGCCAGTGCTCCCCGTGGCCGACAGCCAGCAGCCCGACCTGCTGCAAGCCTTCCTGCGCGGCGCGGGCCTCGATCAGTTGCGCCTGGACAAAGCTCAGGCTGAAGCCCAGATGGAAAACATCGGCCGCAGTTACCGGCTGATGGTCGAAGGCCTGATCGACGTATTGCGTGCCCGCGCGAGCATCAAGGGCGAGTTCCGCATGCAGCAGACCATGATCCAGCCCGCCGAAAACAATCCGTTGAAATTCGCGCCGAATGCCGACGAAGCGTTACTGCTGTTGCTGCGTCATGGCAACCAAGCGTTTATGGCGCCGGACATCGCCGTGCGCGACAGTTTCGACGACCTGCGCGCCCACCAACTGGCGGTGATGGCCGGTGTGGAGGCGGCGATCAAACACCTGCTCACGCGCTTTGAACCGGCCCAGCTGGAGGAGCGCATGGGCAAACCCGGCGGGCTCTCGAGCATTTTCAACGGCTCGCGCCAGGCGCAGTACTGGCAGCAGTTCACCGAGCTCTACAGCAATATTTCCCGCGAGGCCCAGGAAGATTTCCAGGACCTGTTCGGCCGCGAATTCAGCCGGGCCTATGAAGAACACAGCGCACGCCAACGGCGCTGACAACACGCACTAAATGGATTAACGGATAGCTAAGTACGTCATTGAGGACGCAGGATGATTCCCAGGTTTTTACTCGCAGCCGCCACCGCGCTGCTGCTGACGGCGTGTGCCAAGGATGCCGCCACACCCGACGCCGCCGTCGAGGCTGGCGCGGACACCGCCGCCGTCGAGTTGCACTTCCACGCGATTGCCGGGCTCAACCCCGGCGCCAATGGCCAGGCCGCGCCGGTGCGGGTTCGCATCTTCGAACTGAAAAACGCCGCCACCTTTGGCCGCTCCGATTACTTTGCTCTGGCTGACCGCGCCCAATCCACCCTCGGCCTGGACCTGCTGGACCAGGACGAAGTGATGGTGCAGCCCGGCCAGCAACTGAGCATCCAGCGCGACCTTGACCCGTCCACACGCCAGATCGGCTTGCTGGTGGGCTACCGCGAACTGGACCGCGCGCAATGGCGCACGGTGATCAGCGTGCCGCCGCGCCAATACACCGAATACCAGATCAGCCTCGATGTGCGTGCCGTGCGCGCCGACGTCGTGGTCACCCCATCCAGCCCTGCCCAATAAGAGCAATCGGAGCCCCCATGTCCTGGAACAATCGCGTGGTCTGGTCGGAAGGCATGTTCATCGGAACGCAGCACTTCCAGCAGCATGACCGTTACCTGGAAAACCTGATCGACGCCCGCAGCCGCCCGTTGTCGGCCGGTGCCTGGGGCTTTTCCGAGTTGCTGATCGACCAGGGCCTGCTGGCCCAGGGCAAGCTGGCGATCGTCTCGGCGCGCGGCCTGTTGCCCGACGGCACACCGTTCAATATCCCTCAGGATGACCTGGCGCCGAGCCCGCTGAATATCGACGACACCCTGCGCGACGGCCTGGTGTACCTGGCCTTGCCGCTCAAGCGCGCGGGCGCGCGCGACACCGTTGACGACGGCGAAGACCTCGGCGCCGCGCGGTACGTGAGCCAGGTGCGCGAAGTGCGCGACGACAATGCCCCGTTCGAAAACCGTGCGCCGGTGGCCGTGGGCTCCCGCGCGTTGCGCCTGCTGACCGCCCAGGATGGCATCAGCGATTACGCCGCGATCGGCCTGGTGCGCATCAAGGAAAAACGCGCCGACCGCGCGCTGGTACTGGATGACACGTACATCCCGCCCGTCCTGGACGTCGCCGCGAGCAAACCGCTGACGGCGTTTCGCAGCGAACTGCTCGGCTTGCTGCACCAGCGCGGCGAAGCCCTGGCGGGCCGCGTGGTCGCTTCGGGCGCCGGTGGCGCTTCGGAAATCGCCGACTTCATGCTGCTGCAACTGGTCAACCGCGCGCAGCCGCTGCTCCAGCATTTCAGCCAGTTGAGCCCGTTGCACCCGGAGCGCTTCTTCAGCGAACTGGTCAGCCTGGCCGGCGAATTCTCGACCTTTTCCACCGCAGGCCGTCGCCCCCAGGAATACCCGCAATACCAGCACGACGACCTGGCCTTGAGCTTCACCCCGGTGATGGCGGCGCTGCGCGAGGCGCTGTCGATGCTGATCGACAGCAAGGCCACGCCGATCCCGATTGTCGAGAAAGCCTACGGCGTTCACGTGGCGATGCTCGCCGACAAAACCTTGCTCGACAGCGCCAGTTTCATCCTCGTGGTGCGCGCCGACGTGCCCGGCGAAACCCTGCGCGCGCGCTTCGGCCAACAGAGCAAGGTCGGCTCGGTGGAGCACATCCGCGACATGGTCAACCTGCAACTGCCGGGCATCGGCCTGCTGCCGTTGCCGGTGGCGCCACGGCAGATCCCGTACCACGCGGGCAGCACTTATTACGAGCTGGACCGGGGCAGCGAGCACTGGCAGCAACTGAATAACTCGGGCGGTTTTGCTTTCCACATCGCCGGGCAGTTCCCGGGCTTGAACCTGGCCTTCTGGGCGATCCGAGGATAATCCGCGATGCATCCCAATGATGATGACCGCACCCAGTTCATGCCGCGCCCGGGTGGCCGTGCGCCGGAACCTGCGCGTGCCGAACCGGCACCGCTGTCAATGCCGGCCGCGCCGATCCTGACCGGCAAAAGCCAGGGCCTCAACCCGCTGGAAAGCGCCGCCGGCCCGCTGCTGGCCTTGCTGACCCGCCTGCGCAACACCATCGCCCACCCGGCGCCCGCCAGCCTGCGCGCGCAACTGCTCGCCTACCTGCGCCAATTCGAAGAGCGCGCCGAAGCTGCCGGTGTCGCGCGCAACGAAGTGCTGCTGGCGCGTTACGCGCTGTGTACCGCGCTTGATGAAGCGGTGTTGAGTACGCCGTGGGGCAGCACCAGCGACTGGGGCAAACAAAGCCTGCTGATCACCGTGCACAACGAGGCCTGGGGCGGCGAAAAGGTTTTCCAGCTGCTCGACCACTGCCTGCAAAGCCCGCGCGAGCGCTTGTACCTGCTGGAACTGTTGTACCTGTGCATGTGCCTGGGTTTTGAAGGCCGTTACCGTGTGATGAACGACGGCCGCAGCCAGTTGGAAGCCTTGCGTGAGCGCACCGCCGCCGCGATTCGCAGCGCGCGTGGCGACCACGAGCGCGAGCTGTCGCCGCATTGGCGCGGCGTGACCGTGGCCCGCGATCGCCTGGCGCAATTCATGCCGCCGTGGATCGCCGTGGCCATCGGCCTGGCGCTGCTGCTGGCGCTGCTGTTTGGGTTGCGTATGAAGCTGGCGTCGGACGCCGAGCCGGTGTTCAAGAATATCCATGCGCTGGGCGAGATCCCGGTGCAGGCCATCGACCGTCCGGTAGCGCAGCCCAAAGTCATCGAGCGCCCGCGCCTGGCGGGCTTTCTGGTGGAAGACATCAAGGCGGGTCGCGTGGCAGTGGAAGACAAAGTCGACCGTTCCGTCGTGACGATTCGCGGTGATGAGCTGTTCGCATCGGCCAGCTCCAGCATCCGCGACGACTTCCAGCCGCTGATGCTGCGCATCGCCGACGCCATCCGCAAGGTCAAGGGCCAGGTGCGTGTGACCGGGCACAGTGACAACCGCCCGATTGCCACGCTGCGCTTCCCATCCAACTGGGCGCTGTCCGAAGCGCGGGCCAAGTCGGTACTGGAAATCCTCGCGGCCAAGACCGGCCAGGCGGATCGCTTCAGCGCCGAAGGCCGCAGCGACACCGAGCCGGTGGCCACCAACGCCACCGCCGAAGGCCGTGCCCGCAATCGTCGGGTTGAAATCACCGTATTGGCGGAGGGCGTCGAGTGAAGGCGTTTTTCAGTTTCATGATTCGCTGGGTGATCCCCGTACTGGGCTTGATCGCCCTGAGCCTGATCATCTGGTTTGTCGGGCCGTTGCTCGACGTGCTGGTACCGGAAGGGCGGCGCTGGGCGCTGATCATCCTGGTGTTTGCGGTGTGGATCGCTTACCGCGTGTTCCGCATTATCCAGGAGCGTCGCCAGGCCGCCGAAGTGATGCGCAGCCTGGCCGCCGAAACTCCGGCTGACCCCAACAGCGTCGCGACTGCCGAAGAACTCAGCACCCTGCGCCAGCGCATGGACGAGGCGCTGGCACTGCTGAAAAAGGCCAAGCTCGGCGGGGACGAACGTCGCAATCTGTATGAGCTGCCGTGGTACGTGATCATCGGCCCACCGGGTTCGGGCAAAACCACCGCGCTGGTCAACTCCGGCCTGCATTTCCCACTGGCTGCACAGTTGGGCGCCGGTGCGGTGCGAGGCGTCGGCGGTACGCGCAACTGCGATTGGTGGTTTACCGACCAGGCCGTATTGCTCGACACCGCTGGCCGCTACACCACCCAGGACAGCAATTCCACGGTGGATAAAGCTGCGTGGCTGGGCTTCCTCGGCCTGCTGAAAAAGCAGCGCTCGCGCCGCCCGATTGACGGCGCGTTTATCGCCATCAGCCTCTCGGACTTGCTGCTCGGCACTGATGCCGAACGCGCGGCCCACGCGGCCGCGATTCGCCTGCGGATCCAGGAGCTGTACACCCAGCTGGGCGTGCGTTTCCCGATCTACCTGATGCTGACCAAGCTCGACCTGGTGCCGGGCTTCATGGAGTTTTTCGACAACCTGAGCAAGGAAGAGCGCGCCCAGGTGTGGGGCATGACCTTCGCCCTCGACGACGGCAAGAACAGCGACAGCCCGCTGGCCCATCTGCAAAGCGAATTCACCGGCCTGGAACAGCGCCTCAACGAACGCCTGGTGGAACGCCTGCAGCAGGAACGCGACCCGGCGCGGCGCGACCTGATCTACGGCTTCCCGCAGCAGTTCGGCGCGTTGAAAGATTGCCTGCAAAGCTTCCTCGAGGGCGTGTTCAAACCGAATGCCTTTGAAGAGCGCGTCTTGCTGCGCGGCGTGTACTTCACCAGCGGCACCCAGGAAGGCAGCCCGATTGACCGCCTGATCGGCGCCATGGCCCAGAGCATGAACCTGGACCGCCAGCACCTGGCGCGCCAGAGCGGCACCGGGCGCAGTTATTTCATTGAAAAACTCTTCACCGCCGTGGCGTTTGCCGAGCGTGGCCTGGTCGGTGTGAACCCGAAAGTCGAACGCCGTCGCAAGTGGATCGCACGCGGTGTACTCGCGGCCACCGTGGCGTTGGTGGTGGTGGTCAGCGGCCTGTGGTGGGTGAGTTATCGCGCCAACCAGGCGTATATCGCCCAGGTCGACCAGAAGGTCGCGCCGCTGGGCCAGACCGTGCAAAACCTGAGCCCGGCGCAGCGTGAAGTGCTCGCCGTGTTGCCGCTGCTCAACGCAGTGAAAAACCTCGCGGGCGATTCGCCAAGCTGGTCCGAGGGCCTGGGGCTGTATCAGGGCGACATGCTCGAAGCCGAGTCCGCCAGTGTCTACCGCAAGCTGCTGATCGCGGTGTTCGCGCCGCGCCTGGTCACGCGCATCGAGGAGCAACTGCACGGCGGCGGCAATTCCGACTTCCTCTACGAAGGCCTCAAGGCCTACCTGATGCTCGCCGATAACGAGCATTACGACCCGGACTTCATCAAGGCCTGGATCGCCCTGGACTGGGACCGCAACCTGCCGCGCGACCTGCCGGCCGATCAGCGCCAGGCGTTGACCGGGCACTTGCAGGCGCTGTTCGAGCGCCACCCGCCGAGTGCACGCCTGGACCCACGCCTGATCGACGACCTGCGCCGCCAGCTGCAACAGTTGCCGGTAGCCCAGCGCGTCTACGACCGGGTCAAGCGCCAGAAACTGCCGGAAGGCGTGCCGGATTTTCGCCTCAACGAAGCCGCCGGGCGTGACGCTGCGCTGGTGTTCAGCCGTAAAAGTGGCAAGCCGTTGGGCGAGCCTTTAAGTGGGTTTTTCACCGCCAAGGGCTATCGCCAGGCGTTCCTGCTGAGCAGCCTGAACCAGACCGGCACCCTTGCCGAGGAGCAATGGGTACTCGGCCGCGAACAGGCCGACCAGCAAAACGTGGTCAGCCTGGCCGCCGATGTGCGCCGCCTGTATTTCCAGGATTACCAGCGCCAATGGGATGCCTTGCTCGCGGATATCGACTTTGTGCCGATCACCAGCGTGGCCCAGGCGGCCGATGTGCTGCGGGTGATTTCCGGCCCGACGTCGCCGCTGAAAAAGCTGCTGGTGGCGGTGGCCAAGGAAACCGACCTGCAAGCGGAAGAACGCCAACTGGCCGCCAAAGGCGTGCCGGTGGAGGGTGGCGTCGACAAGCTCAAGGAGCGCCTGGGCAGCCTGCTCGGCCAGGAGCAACCGACCTCGAATGCGCCGGCGACGGCGGATGACCCGGTGACCGCGCACTTTGCCGAGCTCAATGGCATCGTCAGCAAAAACGAAGGCGACCCGGCGGCCATCGACGGCCTGCTCGCGGACATGAACGCGTTGTATGTGCAGGTCAGCGCCATGGTCGGCGCCAGTGGCGATGCCTTGCTCGGTGAGGCCAAGAACCAGGCGGCGGCCGCAGCCACGCGGGTCAGCCTCAACGCCGAGCGCCAGCCGCCGCTGGTACAGGGCATGGTCAAGTCGGTGGTCAATTCCACCACCAACAGCATGATGGGCGGGGTGCGTAACCAGCTGAACGCGGCGTGGGTCAGCGAAGTGGTCAACGTGTATCGCCAGTCGCTGGCCGGGCGTTACCCGATGTCGCCGGGCAGTGCGCGGGACGCCACCCTGGATGACTTCGGCCAGTTCTTTGGTGTGGGCGGGGTGATGGACAACTACTTCCGCAAATACCTGCAGCCCTACGTGGACACCTCCGCGCAGACCTGGCGCTGGCAGCCGGGCGCCGCGCAGAGGCTGGGGATCGCGCCGGGCGTGCTGCAAACCTTCCAGCGCGCCGCGGTTATTCGTGATGCGTTCTTTAGATCCGGTGGCACCCAGCCGATTGTGCGTTTCGAACTCAAACCGGTGTCGATGGACCCGACCATCACCCAGTTCCTGCTGGATCTGGACGGCCAGCAACTGAGCTACGACCACGGCCCGAGCCGCCCGGTGGCGCTGCAGTGGCCAAACCCTGGCAGCATCGGCGTGGTGCGTATCTCGATCATGCCGCCGTCGGCCAGCGGGCGTTCCGGTGTGACCCTGGACGGCCCGTGGGCCTGGTTCCGACTGCTGGAGCAGTCGGACCTCACCGCCGGCAACTCGCCGGACCGCTTCAACCTGCGCCTGCGCGTCGACGGCGCGAGCATCGCTTACGAGCTGCGCGCCAACAGTGCCTTCAACCCGTTCAAGAGCCGTGTGCTCAGCGGCTTCAGCCTGCCGGAGCGGCTATGACGACGCTGGGTTTCTACGGCAAGTTGGCCAGCCGCGGTGACTTCGTCAGCCGCAGCTTGCCCCAGAGCTTTATCGGCCCGTGGGACAGCTGGATGGCGGCGGGGTTGCTCGCCAGCCAGCACAGCCTGGGTGCGGACTGGCTCAACGTGTACCTGGTCAGCCCGCTGTGGCGTTTTGTGCTGGCGCCCGGTGTATGCGGGCCGGATGCGGCGGCGGGCGTGGTGATGCCGAGTATTGACCGGGTCGGGCGGTACTTCCCGTTGGCCGTAGTCGCCTTGCTCGATCACGACACCAACCCCGCATCCCTGGTGGGCGGCCCGGACAGCTGGTTCGAGCACGCCGAAGAACTGTTGCTCGGCACCCTGGATGCCGGCGCTACGTTTGAACGCTTCAACGCAGGCCTGGATAGCCTGGGCTTGCCCGTGGTTGAGCCACGTGCGGTCGACAGCCGTTTCGCCGGCCTGCAACGCGTGGCCGCCACTGTGCCCCATCAGCGCATGAACGCGCTCGCCGAACAGGCCTGCGACGGCGCAAGCCTGTGGTGGGGCCGTGGTTCACAGACGATTTCCCCCGGTTTATTGCGGTGTCAGGGCCTGCCTGCCACCGGCGATTTTGCGCAGTTTTTGCTCGGACAAGAAGGTGTGGTGTAGATGGGGTCGACGTACAAATCCGCGAGCAAAAGCCATGTGGGCATGGTCCGCCAAGTCAACGAAGACGCCTGCCTGGACCTGCCGGAAAATCGCCTGTGGGTGGTGGCCGACGGTATGGGTGGGCACGCGGCGGGCGACTACGTCAGCAGCCTGATCGTCGACAGCCTGCGCGGTGTGCCGATGGGGCGCTCCCTCGACGAATACTCGGCGGCCCTGCGCAATGACCTGATCCGCATCAATGCCGCCGTGCGTGAAGAAACCGCCAACCGTGGCGTGACCATGATGGGCAGCACCGTGGTGGTGCTGGCCGCACGGGGTTTGCGCGGAGTGTGCCTGTGGGCCGGCGACAGTCGCCTGTACCGCCTGCGTGACGGCGTGCTCGAAGGCATCTCCCGCGACCACAGCTACGTGCAGGACCTGCAAGACAGTGGCCTGCTCAGCGAAGCCGATGCCCGCGTGCACCCGCGCGCCAATATCGTCACCCGCGCGATTGGCGTGGAAGCCCAGTTGGAGTTGGCCGTGGTCGACCTGCTGATCGCCCCCGGCGACAGCTACCTGCTGTGCAGCGATGGCCTGACCAAGACCGTCGAAGACCATGAAATCCGCGAAGTGCTGAGCCACGACGCGCCGGATGAAATCGTGCGCAGCCTGGTGCACCTGGGGCTCAACCGCGGCGCGCCGGACAACATCACCGCCATCGTCGTGAAGGTATCGGCATGAACATCCTGATTCCCGGCTATGACATTGAAGGCGAGATCGGCGAAGGCGCGATGGCCAGCGTGTACCTGGCGACCCAGCGTTCGCTGGAGCGCAAGGTCGCGTTGAAGGTGATGGCGGCGGCGCTGGCGGCCGACCCGAGTTTCTGCGAGCGTTTCCTGCGCGAGGGCAAGACCCTGGCGCGGCTGTCGCACCCGCACACGGTGACCATCCATGACATCGGCAATGTCGGTGAGCTGTATTACATGGCCATGGAATACCTGCCCAACGGCACGCTCAAGGAGCGCATCGCTGCGGGCTTGACGCCGGAGCAGGGCATCACTTTGATTCGCCAGATTGCCTCCGCCTTGGGGTACGCGCATGAACAGGGGCTGGTGCACCGCGACGTCAAGCCGGCGAACATTCTGTTCCGCGCCGACGGCACAGCGGTGTTGTCGGACTTCGGTATCGCCAAGTCCCTGGACGATCGCACCCAGTTCACCCAGGCCGGTTTTGCCGTCGGTACGCCGAGCTACATGAGCCCGGAACAGGCGCGCGGCCAGGAAATCGATGGCCGCGCCGACCTCTATGCATTGGGCGTGGTGCTGTACGAAATCCTTGTCGGCAAGCTGCCGTATAGCGGCACCGATGCCCTCTCCACGGCGCTGGCGCACCTGACCGAGCCATTGCCCGAATTGCCGGTGCACCACGGGCGTTATCAGGAGGTGCTGCGCAAGTTACTGGCCAAAGACCCGGCGGAGCGTTTCCCGGATGCGGCGGCGTTGCTGCGGGCACTGGATAACCTGCCGGCCGAGTCGTTGGAAGCCACGCTGGTGCGGCCGCTGCCGATTCCGTTGAGCTTCGACCTGGCCGGCATGACGCCGGTCACCATCGATATTCCGACCGATAAACCCCTACCGCAACCGGTGCGCCAGCCCGTGGTGACGCCGACCCAGCATAACGCTGTGTCCGAGCAGCGCCGTGGGCCGGTGCTGGCGCTGGCCGCAGTGGCCGTGGCGGTTGCACTGGCGATTGGCGGCGCGAGCTACTGGTGGTTGAGTGGCAGCGATGAACCCGCCAAACCGCCTGCTGCCGCAGTGCCCAAGGCAACCCCCGCCGCAGCCGCCACATCGCCGGCCGTCGCGGCGGAGGCGGACGGGGGGCAGCGGCCGTTGCTGATGGCCGGCAAAAAGACCTTGTTCCAGCGTGTGCTGAGCAAGCCGGGTGCCAAGCTGTCCCACGACGCCGGTGGTGCATCAGGCGAAGGGCTGCCGGCGTTTTCCGTGCTCTACGTTTACCAGCGTAAAGACGTCGACGGCAGCCCGTGGGTGCGCGTTGGCGCGGCCACTGACGGGCGCAGCGATGGTTGGTTACCGGCCGCGCAAGTCAGCGACTGGAAGCAAAGCCTGGTGCTCAAGTTCACCGAACGCTCAGGCCGCGCGCCGGTGATGTTCCTGCGCCAGTCCGGCGAAGTCGAGAAGCTGCTGGCTGACCCGGCCGCCGCCAAAAGCGTGCTGGCCAAGGCGCAGAAAAATACCGAAGACAACAGCCAGATCCTGGCCCTGGAACCGGCCGCCAGCGCGGTGCCGCAGAACCAGTTCTACCTGCTGCCGATCTTCGACTCCAAAGAGAGCTTCGACGAAAACGGCCAGCCGGTGCAGTTGCTCAACGTAGCCTCCATCGACCCCGGCACGGCCGCTGCCAAACCTGCGGCGCGGGCACTGAGCGCGAATGCCGACGCCTTCCGCACCGCCGTGGTGCTGGTGGTCGACACCACAGTCTCCATGCAGCCCTACATCGACCAGATCCGCGACGTGGTGCATGAGCTGCAAACCCGCATCGCCGAGCGCGGCGAGTTGGACAGTGTCAGCTTCGGCATGGTCGGTTTCCGCAGCAGCATCAAGAAAACCCCCGGTCTGGAGTATGTGGCCAAGACCCTGATCACCCTCGACCAGGGCCGCGATCCGCAGCGCTTTCTCGACATGGCGCGCCAGGTCAAGGCATCCACCGTGTCCAGCCATTCCTTCAACGAGGATGCGTTTGCCGGGGTGATGCAGGCCGTGGACGGCATGGACTGGTCCGGCTATGGCGGTCGCATCCTCCTGCTGGTGACCGATGCCGGCGCACTGCGCAAGAACGACCCGTTCGCCGCCACCCAGATGAACGAAGCCGAAGTGCGCCAGGCCGCGCTGGGCAAGCAGATCAAAATCTACGCGTTGCACCTGCGCACCGACGCCGGCAAGAAGACCCACGCCGGCGCCGAGAGCCAGTACCGCATCCTCACGGCCGACGCCAACCCGCAGATCGGCGACCTCTACACGCCGGTGCCCGGTGGCGACGTGCGCAAGCTGGGCGAGCGGGTGGATGAGATCGGCACCGTGTTCGCCAACCTCGTGCACCAGGTGCGCAGCAATACACCGCAGCCCGTGCCGCTGTTGAGCAGCGCGCCAAGCCTGGCGGACAAATCCGCCGCCGTCGGTTATGCGATGCACATGGATTTCCTCGGCCGCAAAGCCGCGAGCCAGGCACCCCAACTGGTCAGCGCCTGGACCGCCGACCGCGACCTGACCAACCCGGCGCTGCCGGCGTTCCAGGTGTGCGTGATGTTGACCAAGTTGCAGCTCAACGACTTGCAGCAGTCGCTGAAACTGATCGTCGATGCCGCGCGCAAAACCCAGACTTCACCCAGGGATTTCTTCCAGGAAATCGCCAGCGCCTCGGCCTATATGAGCCGCGACCCGCAAGCCCTGCGCAAGGGCGGCAACCTGGCCGACGGCGGCATTCTCGGCGAATACCTGGAAGGCCTGCCGTACCGCAGCAAATCGCTGAACATGACCCAGGACCTGTGGTTGTCGTTGAGCGTGGCCGAACAGGAAGACTTTATCGACGAGCTGGATTCGAAAATCCGCCTCTACGAAACCTTCCACAATGACGTGGCCAACTGGGTCCGTTTCGGCGATGCCGAGCCGGGCGATGCGTTGTACCGCGTGCCGCTGTCGACGTTGCCGTGATGCTGAATTTGAACGCAGTGCACAAGAGCCGGGGCCTCGGTAGCCAGCGCTACAGCCTGGTGATTCCGGCATTGCAGCTGCGTGCGGGTGAGCAATTGGCGATTGTCGGGCCGAGTGGCTGCGGCAAAAGCACCTTGCTCGATTTGCTCGCGCTGGTACTGGCGCCGGATCAGGTCGGCCAGTTCGAATTCAATCAGCAGGACATCGGCGGGCTGTGGCGCGCCGACAAGCAAACGGCCTTGGCTGAGCTTCGTAGCCGTCACTTGGGCTATGTGTTGCAAACCGGTGGCCTGCTGGGTTTTCTCGATGTGCGCGGCAATATTGCGCTGTCCCGCCAATTGCTCGGTTTGAAGGACGACGGCAGTGTGGCGCGGCTGGCCGAGCAGTTGGAAATCAGCGACCAATTGGCCAAGAAGCCCGCGGCGCTGTCAGTGGGCCAACGCCAGCGCGTGAGCTGCGCGCGTGCCCTGGCCCATGCGCCGCAGCTGGTGTTGGCGGATGAGCCGACCGCATCCCTGGACCCGCTTAACGCCGAGCGCGTGATGCAGGCGCTGCTGGCCCAGGCCCGCGAACACCGCGCCGCCTGTGTGATCGCCACCCATGATGAACCGCTGGCCCGCGCGAGTGGTTTGCAGGTGCGGCGCATCAGTTGCCGGCGCGACAGCGACGGCGGCGTCACCGCCACCCTTGGGGAGGTGTGCTGATGCGCCTTCCTCTGGTGGCCTCGCTGGCCTGGCAGGATTACCGCAACGACGCCTGGCTGTCGGCGTGTTCGGTGCTGGCGCTGGTGGCGGTGATCGCGCCGTTGCTGGTGTTATTCGGCCTGAAATTTGGACTGGTTAGCAGTTTGACCGAACGTTTGCAGACCGACCCCGCCACCCGTGAAATTATTCCGTTGGGCGGTGGTCGATTCAGCAGCGGATTTGTCGAGCAGCTGGGTCAGCGCAGCGATGTGGCCTTTGCGCTGCCACGCACGCGGCAGATTGCGGCCACGGCGCAGGTGGGCACGCTGGTCCTGGAAATGCTGCCGAGCGCGCCGGGTGATCCGTTGCTGGGCAGCCTGCCAGTGCCCAAAGGGCTGGACCAGATTGTGCTGAGCCACACCGCTGCCGAGAAGCTCGCGGCGCGCCCCGGCGATTGGCTGGAGACCAGCTTTGCGCGGCAAGTGGCGGGGCGTGTCGAGGCGCAGCGCACGCGGCTGCAGGTAATGGCGGTATTGCCATTGGAAGCGTTCGCGCGCGATGGCTTGTTTGCTGATTTGAAGTTGTTGGAAGCGGCGGAAGATTACCGCGATGGGCGCGCCGTACCGGCACTGGGCTGGGACGGCGAGGCGGTGGGCGTGAGCGAGCAGCGGGTGTACCCGGCGTTTCGCTTGTATGCGCGCAGCCTCACGGATGTGGAGCCGCTGCGGGTGTATTTCGCCGGGCAGAATCTGCCGGTGTCGACCCAGGCACAGACCATCGCCCAGGTGCAGTCATTGAGCCGCAACCTGTCGATTGTGTTCTGGATCATCGCCGGGCTGGCCCTGGCCGGGGCGTTTGCGGCGATTTTCGCCGGGGCACTGGCGGCGGTGGCGCGCAAGCGTCGGGAATTATCGGTGTTGCGCCTGTTGGGGTTTTCCACGGGTGGGCTGTTGCTGTTTGTGGTGTTGCAGGCGCTGTACAGCGCGGGTGTTGCCGCCGTGCTGAGTGCCGGGCTGTATGGCCTGGCCGAGGCGGCGTTGAACAAGTTATTTGTGCAGGTAGCGGGCGAACACGCCAGTCACCTGCTGGCGCGGCATTACGGCCTGGCCCTGGTCGCAGTCCTTGGCGTCAGCGCCGTGGCGGCGATGAGTGGCGGTTGGCGAGTAGCGCGTATCCAGGCTTCTGAAGGAATCAGAGATGTATAAGTTACTGGGCGCCGCCGTGGCGCTGAGCCTGGCCTCGATGGCCTGGGCCGACGAAGCAAGCGACAAGCTCGACAACCCCAAGCCGCTGGAAGGCGATGTCAGCCTGCCGTTGCCGTGCGAAGGCAACATGGTGTTCCGCTACGCTTACGTGCTGGCCCAGGGCACTTTGGATGACCGCGAGATCAGCCTCGGCTATCCCTTTGCCGAAGGCGAGGCGGGTTATCAGCAGTCGTTTATTTCCGGCTACCGCCGCGACTTTATCAACGGCCAGTTCACCCTCAAGGATTTGCCCAAGGATTGGAGCAAGGTCATCGCGCCCTTGATGCCCAAGACCGACGCCAAAACCCCGCTCAAGCCCATGCTGTATTTCATCGGCAAGTACGAAGTGACCGCACGCCAGTACGCCCAGGTCATGTCCCAGGCGCAGTCGCTGGCCAGTGGCGAACCGGCGCCGGCGTGCGATGTGCCAGGCGGCATGGCCGGGCGCTTGCCCAAGGTCAAGCTGTCGCGCTTTGAAGCCGAGCGCTTCTCGGCGGTGTACAGCGCGTGGCTGATGAAATATCACCGCGAGTTGTTGCCGGTCAGCGGGCGCGGTACTTCGGCGGATGACGGCGGCCTGGGCTTTGTGCGCCTGCCCACCGAAGTGGAATGGGAGTTCGCCGCGCGCGGTGGCCAGGCGGTCAGCCGTCAGGACCTCGAAGGGCGGCTGTTCCCCCGTCGCGTCGAAGGCAGCGACAGCGACGGCCCGCTCGGTGATTACGCAGTGTTCAACCAAGTTGCCGGCGGCACCGGCCAGGCCGCGCGGCTGATGCCCATCGGCACCAAATTGCCCAACCCGATTGGCCTGTTCGACGTGATCGGCAACGCGGCGGAAATGGTCCAGGAATCCTTCCAGCTGGTGCACGCCGGGCGCCGCCAAGGCACCTACGGCGGCTTTGTGGTCAAGGGCGGCAACTACCTGGAAGGCGAGGGCACGCTGTTTACCGGGATGCGCCGCGAGTACCCGCTGTTCGCTGCCGACGGCACCGAGCAAAGCAACGAGGCCACCGGTTTCCGAGTGGCGATTGGCGCGTTGTCGGCGCCGCGCTCGCGCTACAAGGAGCTGTTCGCGCAGTGGCAGAAAGAAGGCCGCCTGGCCTCGCTGACCGACGCCATCGACGACGCCCAGGACCCGACCAAACGCCTGGACAGCATCATCGCCGCCAGCGTCGACCCCAAGCTGCAAGCCGAACTGGGGCTGGTCAACGAAGAGCTCAAGCGCAATGTCTCGTTGATCGCCCAGCAACGCGAAGAAGCCGCGGGCAACCTGATCCAGTCGGCCGCGTTGGTGGCCGAGACCATCGCCAACTACAACATTCGCCTGGCCAACCTGCAGAAGAGTCGCCAACAGGCAATCGACAACAAGGATGAGGCCAGCGCGCAGCTGTTTGACATGGCCATCACCAATGGCCGCAGCGCGCTTGATGGCGCGGTGGCGATTTACATCGACAATCTGGCGACCGGCACGCGCTACACCGATGCGGTGATCCAGGCGCAGTTTCAACGAATCAAGGAAGAGCTGGACCGCAAACCCGTGCTCGGCAAGAGCCTGGTGACGCGCGCAACACTGTTCGTCCGCCATGTCGGCAACTACCGCAAGCAACAGCGGGCCGACCCGGCGACGATCTTGAAGGAATTGCTCGCAGCGAGCGGTCAGCGATGATCGCTGGCTGTATGGCGAGCTTGGAAGGGACTCAGGCGGCGGTGGGCCGCGCTGGGCAAGTCAAACTTAAACGAGAACACACCTATGCTTTTTTCCCGTAAGGCGGTTTCCAAGCGTCACTTGCTGCTGATCGCGGCCGGTTTCAGCACTGTGCTGACCGGTTGCGCCACGTCGCCGGCCTCCAAGGTCGCGTCGAGCACCAAGGTCGAGTACTACCCTAATTGCTACGAGCCGGTGCAGCACTTGCGTACCACCGATTCGGACATGACCAAGTCGGTCGTCACCGGTGCCGCCCTCGGCGCTGCCGGCGGTGCATTGCTGGGAGCTTTCACTGGCGACAAGGAAAAGCGCGGCCGCAACGCCGCGATTGGCGCAGCGGGCGGCGCCCTGGCGGGTGGCGCAGCGGGTTACTACACCGAGCGTCAGAAGCAGATCACCGATGACAACCAGCGCATCGCGTCCTACTCAACCGACTTCAACAAAAGCGCGTCCGACATCGACCGCAGCACCGCGTACGCCAAGGCGTCGCAGCAGTGCTACCAGAGCGCGTTCACCAAGCTCGTGAGCGACCGCAAGGCCAAGACCGTCAACGACACCGAAGGGCGCAAGCGCCTGGCGGAAATCGTGGCTGGCCTGAAGGAATCCAATGACCTGATCGTCGCGGTCAACGGCAAAGCCAGTGAAGACCTGAACAACTACACCCAGGCCTACGAGAAAGACCTGCAGCAGGTCGGCGTACAGCGTAACGATGTGGTCACCGTGGCCACGGCCGACACCACACCGGTTACGCCGCCGGCCAAAGGCAAGAAAGCCGTGAAGCCGGCGAAAAAGAAAGCGCTGCCAGTCGTGCCGCAGGAAGCGGTGACCACCGAGAAGAGCATCCAGACCGTGCAGGCCAAGCAAGCTGCAAGCAAGCAGGTTGCAAGCGCCGGTAAAGCACAGCTGGAAGGCAGCTGCCGTGATCCGAATCTGGCCGACTGGGCACCGGTACCTTGCCCAAACGTTTAAGTAACATGCTGCTATAAGCGTCAAACGCCAGCCGATCTCCTGCTAATGCGCGAGATCGGTGGCGTTCCTTTTGTAAATCGTTAAACTGCTGCGGCCACTTAATAATGATACCGAGGCCGTGTGCATGAAATTTCGTCTTCTGCTGTGGGTGCTGGGCCTGATGATGGGCAAAGCCAGCCGCACCAATCCTGCCTTCCAGCAACAGTTGGGTGACAAAGACCTGGCGTTCCAGTTGCAGACCCTCGACGGCAAGGTTGCCCGTCACTTCGTCGTCAAAGACCAGCGCATCACCAGCCGTTCGGGTGTTCACCCGGCGCCGGCCTTTGCGATTGCGTTCAAGGATGCCGCCTACGGCTTCGCCACGATGCAGGCGAAGAACAAGCAACTGGCGTTCATGACGGGGATTCAGGACAAGTCGATCCAGATCAAGGGCAACCCGGCGCTGGTGATTTGGTTCCAGGGGCTGACCAAGTATTTGAAGCCGAAGAAAAAGAAAAAGGCTTGAGGTTTTCTTCAGGAGTACCGCGTTGAATTCATCGCAGGCAAGCCAGCTCCCACCGTTGACCGAGTTCCAGCACTGGAATGCAGTCAACTGTGGGAGCTGGCTTGCCTGCGATAGCGGTGTAAGGGACGCCGAATTTAGCCCTGGGTAAACTGGGAGGCCAACTCGCGCAACAGCACCTCGGCATCCAGCACCTTGCCTACCACTTCATCAGCTTTTTCACGCGTCAGCCCCAGGCGCTCAAGCAGTGCATCCGGAATCGCTTCGTCCGGCCCGGAGCCAATGCCGCGGCTGCGCAGCAGGCGCACCGCCAGGCACACCAAGTTCGGGTACTCGGCGTATTGGCCGTCGTAGGTCGGGTCGTGCTGGAAGCGCAGAGCGGTGGACAGTTCGTCCGGCATGTCCCAGTAGCGCATCAGCCAGGCGCCGATCTGCTCGCGGCTGATGCCCAGCAAGTGCTGCTCGACATAGCTGTGGCACAGGTGCGGGTTGACCTCCAGATGGCGGCAGATCAGCGAGAAGTGCGGCGGGAACACATGCGCCAGCAGCAGGTAACCGAAGTTGTGCAGCAGGCCGGCCAGGTAGGTCAGGCCCGCTTCCGGGCGCTGGGCGCGAGGCATGGCGCGGGTCAGGCCTTCGATCACGGCGGCGGTGTAGATCGACTGATGCCAGTATGGCGTGGCCTGGTGCGGGTGGTCTTTGGGCAGGCTCAGGGTCTTGCCCAGCGCCAGTCCCAGCGCCAGGTTGATCACCAGATCAAAGCCCAGCACGCGCACGATGGCATCTTCAACTGAACGAATCTTGCCCGGCGACGCGTAGTACGGCGACGCCGCCCAGCTCACCACCTGTGCGGCCAGGGCCGGGTCGGTTTCCACTACGCCGGTGATGTCATCGATGGTGGCGTTGGGGTCGACGCGCAGCTTGATGATTTTTTGCGCGGTGTCGGCCAGCGGCGGGATCTCGATGGTCGCTTCCAGGCGCTGCTGGATACGGCGGGCGGTGAACGCCTGCATCGCCTGGGTGATTTCCTCGCGGTCATCGTTGGGGCGGTCGAGGTTGGGGCGAATGTTGCTCAGTGGCTCGCCAAATCGGGCGGCGCTGGCCTTGGTGAGCATGCTCTTGAAATCGTCGGTGGCAATTTCCAGCAGCAGCCCGGCTTCGCCCGAATGCACTAACAGGCTCGGCTCGTCGAGCAAACTGCCTTCGTACAGGCATGGCGAACTGGTGAGAGGCGGCAGGCCCGGCAGCAGGCTCAGGTCATGCTTGCCGAGCATGCGCTCGATGCGATCCGGCGACACGGCCGTGAGGCGGCGACCGGTGAGTTCGGCGAGGCGGTTGAGGTCGAGCAACTGGTTCTGGGGGAACAGCACCATCAGTGCGCCCACTGCATCTTCGAGCAGCACGGCCTGGACCTTTCGCGCAGGATTCAGGCCAGGTTGTTCGGCGACTTCCGTATAGGTGACGGCGAGCTTTGCGAGCAGAGCCCGAATGACCGGCGGGGCGGTCAGTGGGGCTGTGGCGAGGGCAACTTCTGACATGGCCTGATCCAATTTCTTACATTCACCGAAGTATAACCAGCTTGATACAACTGTAGGTCGGTTAAGTGAGTCAGGCGTCACACTTGGCCGTATTGCTGCCCATGCCGCAGCCAGCGATCCAGCAACGGGCTGACGTGATCTGGCCAGCGTTCGAGCAGCGCTTGCGCGGCATCGCGTACGGCGGGCAACAGGTCGGCGTCGCGCATCAGGTCGGCGACTTTGAATTGCAGCAGGCCGGTCTGGCGCGTGCCAAGCATTTCGCCGGGGCCGCGCAGCTCGAGGTCTTTTTCGGCAATGACAAAACCATCGTTGGTTTCGCGCATGATCCCCAGGCGCTGGCGACCGATCTGCGACAGCGGCGGATGGTAGAGCAGCACGCAATGGCTGGCCGCACTGCCCCGGCCGACGCGGCCACGCAATTGGTGCAACTGCGCCAGGCCCAGGCGCTCGGGGTTTTCAATGATCATCAGGCTGGCGTTGGGCACGTCCACGCCCACTTCGATCACCGTCGTGGCGACCAACAGTTGCAGGTTGCCGGCCTTGAACTCAGCCATCACGGCGGCCTTTTCCACCGGCTTCATGCGCCCGTGGATCAGCCCGACCTTGAGCTCGCCCAAGGCGCTGGTGAGGTCTTCGTACGTGGTTTCGGCGGCCTGGCAGGTCAGCTCTTCGGACTCCTCGATCAGTGTGCACACCCAATAGGCCTGGCGGCCTTCGGCGCAGGCGCCGCGTACGCGTTCGATCACTTCGACGCGGCGGGTATCGGTGACCAGCACGGTGTTGACCGGGGTACGGCCGGGCGGCAGTTCGTCGAGGATCGAAGTGTCGAGGTCGGCGTAGGCGCTCATGGCCAGGGTGCGTGGGATCGGTGTGGCGGTCATGATCAACTGGTGCGGGCTCATGCGCCCGCCCACGCCTTTCTGGCGCAACGCCAGGCGTTGTTGCACGCCGAACCGGTGCTGTTCGTCGATGATCACCAGGGCCAGGTTCTTGAACTTCACTTCGTCCTGGAACAGCGCGTGGGTGCCCACCACCATCGGTGCGCCACCGGCGATTTGCTCAAGCGCGGCTACGCGGGTTTTGCCCTTGAGCTTGCCGGCCAGCCACGCCACTTCCAGGCCCAGCGGTTCGAGCCAGCGCTTGAACGTGATGAAGTGCTGCTCGGCGAGAATCTCGGTGGGCGCCATCAATGCCACCTGGTAACCGGCTTCCAGCGCCTGCAACGCGGCGAGGGCGGCGACCACGGTTTTACCCGCGCCCACGTCGCCCTGGATCAGGCGCAGCATCGGTTCTTTCTGGCTCAGGTCGTAGGCGATTTCATTGCCGACGCGTTGCTGGGCACCGGTGGGCGCAAAACCCAGGTTGGCCAGGTATTGCGCAGGCAGGCGCGTGGCCTTGGGCATGGCCGGCGCGCGCAGCGAACGCATGCTTTCGCGCAGGCGTTGCTGGGACAGTTGGTGGGTCAGCAACTCTTCGAAGGCCAGGCGATGCTGGGCCCAGTGATGCCCAAGCGCCAGTTCGTCGACGTCGGCGTCGGCCGGTGGATGATGCAAATAACGAATCGCGTCGTCCAGCGGCGCCAGTTGATAGTCGCGGGCCAGCTCCTTGGGGAGCCAGTCGGGCAGGCTCTTGGGGCCAAGCATCGTCAGAGTCTGCATGCACAGCTGACGCAGGCGTTGTTGAGTCAGGCCTTCGGTGAGCGGGTAGATCGGGGTGAGCGTGGTGTCCACCGGTGGCGGTTCATCGCCGGTAATGGCGCGGTATTCCGGGTGGTAAATCTCCAGGCCGGAGGCGCCGGGCCGCGCTTCGCCGTAGCAGCGCACGCGGGTGCCACGTTTGAGGCCCTCTTTCTGCGCGTTGCTGAAGTGGTAGAAGCGCAGGCTCAGGCCGCCGGTGCCGTCCTGCAGGCGCACGACCAGGCTGCGGCGCTTGCCCATCACCACGTCGGCGCCGCTGACGGTGCCTTCGACCACCGCGTCCTGCCCAGGACGCAACTGGCCGATGGGCACCACGCGGGTGCGATCCTGGTAGCGCAGGGGCAGGTGGAACAGTACGTCCTGGAGATTTTCCAGGCCGACTTTGGCCAGCTTTTCGGCCATGGCTTCACCGACACCCTTGAGTGCCGTCACCGACACCTGCGACAGCTCAGTCATACGTCCAGTCAGCTCGCAGCAGGCGGTTTGGCTACCGAGCACAGGCGGATCGAGTCCGCGAGAATCTCAATCGCTTTTGGCCGTGGGAAGCTGGCGCGCCAGGCGATGGCGACGGTGCGGAACGGCACCGGCGGCGTGAGTGGGCGTACTGCGATCACGCCGGGGGCGTAATGATGGCTGTCTACGGCCGACAGCGGCAAAATCGAAATGCCCAGGCCGGAAGCCACCATGTGTCGGATGGTTTCCAGGGAGCTGGATTCCACGGTGGTGTGCTTGGCGCCGTCGTTGCCCTTGGTCAGGGTCGGGCAGGCCTCCAATACCTGGTCGCGGAAACAGTGGCCTTCGCCGAGCAACAGCAGGCTCTTGTCGTTGAGCAGGCCGGCGTCGATGGTGTCTTTTTGCGTCCACGGGTGCGAGGCCGGCATCAGCACGTAGAACGGCTCGTCGTACAGCGGCAAGGTCAGCACATCTGCCTCGTTGAAGGGCAGGGCGATGATGATCGCGTCCAGCTCGCCGTTGCGCAGTTTGTCGCGCAGCACGTGGGTGAAGTTTTCTTCGATATACAGCGGCATCTGCGGCGCGACGCGATGCAGTTGCGGGATCAGGTGCGGGAACAGATACGGGCCGACGGTGTAGATGGCGCCGACTTTCAGCGGTGCGGTCAGCTGGTTCTTGCCGGCCTGGGCCAGTTCGCGAATGCTTTGCGCCTGCTCCAGGACCTTCTGGGCCTGGGCAACAATGCCTTCACCCACGGGGGTCAGGCGCACGGCGCTCTTGCTGCGCTCGAAAATCAGCACACCGAGTTCGTCTTCAAGCTTTTTGACACCCACCGACAGCGTCGGCTGGCTGACGTGGCAACGCTCGGCCGCGTGGCCGAAGTGCTGTTCTTGGGCGAGGGTCACGATGTAGCGTAATTCTGTAAGAGTCATAGCGGGCGTCCATGAGGTTGCGGGCCAAGCATACCGGCTGCAATCGATAGACGCACGTTATCAGAACTTTGGTGGGGATTGAGCGGGGAGTGCGAATTTTTGGGGCACTTGGAATCAAGTGTGGGAGCAGGCTTGCTGAGGCGAGGGAGCTTGCTCCCGTCCCAGCGCAAGCAAGCTTGCCCGCCACAACAAGCTTGCTCCCACAAGTGCCCTTTAACGACGACGCTTCTCGATGTTGTACACGAACGGTGCAACGATCTCGATGCTGCCACCTTTAAGCATGTCAGCCGGAGGCTTGGGCAACGGCTGTGCACGACGGATCATGTCCAGCGTGGCCCGATCCAGGTCGGCGTTGCCGGAGCGGCCCACCAGCTCATAGGACAACACATTGCCGTCGGCATCCACCACGAACTTCAGCCGGTTCAGGCCTTCCTTGCCACGAGCCTGGGCGCCTGGCGGGTACTTCTTGTACTTCTGCAAGTGCGCCAGCAGGGTGCCTTCCCAGGACGCCTTGGCAGCGATCTGTTGTGGCGACGGGCCTGGAACCGGCTGCGCTGATTTCTCAGCGGGCGTGTTGGTCGGTGGAGCGTCGCTCGGCGGGTCCTCGGAAGGTTTCTCCTTGGGCGGCTCGATCTTTTTCTCCACCGGCTTGGGCGGCTGAGGCTTTGGCTTGGGTTTGACCGGCTTGGGCACCTGGATCGTCGGCTTGGGTGCCTCGGCCAGTTTCGGCAACGGCAGCTCTTCCACCGGTGCAGGCGGTTGCGGCGGCGTGACCACTTTTGGCGGTGCCGGCGGCGGCGGAGCCGGCATCGGTGCCAGGTCGATGACCATGGCAGCCGGCGGCAACTGCACCGTGCGCGGCGCAGACCAATGGAGCGCGATGGCAATCGCGATGGCGTGCACGCCCAGCACGACGGCGAGGCTGGTGCCATAACGCGTCAGTTTGTGGCGCGTCGTGATCATTTTTTGGCTGCCGTCTCGAGTCCGACCAGGCCTACCTTGAGGTAGCCGGCTGCCCGCAGGGCGTCCATCACGCTCATCAGGTCGCCGTAGTCCACGCCCTTGTCGGCTTGGAAGAAGATCGTCGTGTCTTTCTTGCCTTGGGTCTTGGCGTCGAGTACCGGGCCCAGGGTTTCAGCCTTGACTTCTTCTTCGCCCAGGAACAGGCGTTGGTCCGCCTTGACGCTGAGGAAGATCGGCTTCTCTGGCCGCGGCGCCGGCTTGGCGCTGGAGGCGGGCAGGTCGACCTTGATGTCCACGGTGGCCAGCGGTGCAGCCACCATGAAGATGATTAGCAGCACCAGCATCACGTCGATAAACGGCGTGACGTTGATTTCGTGGTTCTCGACGAGCTCGTCGTCGCCTTGATTCAAATGCAGGCCCATGGCCGATTACCCCACTTTCACCATGTGCGGTTGCGAGCTGCGCTCGGTAGGCAGGTGATCGAGGTCACGGCTGACCAGCAGCAGGACTTCTGCCGACGCGTCCGAAACCTGCGCCTTGTAGCCGGCAATCGAACGGGCGAAGACGTTGTAGATCACCACCGCAGGAATGGCCGCAACCAGGCCCAGGGCAGTTGCCAGCAGGGCTTCGGCGATGCCTGGGGCAACGACGGCGAGGTTGGTGGTCTGGGTTTTGGCGATGCCGATGAAGCTGTTCATGATGCCCCACACGGTGCCGAACAGGCCGACGAAGGGTGCTGTGGAACCGATGGTCGCCAGCACGCCGGTGCCGCTGCTCATGTTACGGCCGCAGGCGGCAACAAGGCGCTCCAGGCGGAAAGCCACACGCTCCTTGATGCCTTCTTTTTCGCGGGTGTTGGCCGACAGGCGCATTTCTTCCAGCGCGTCGTGCACCAGGGTGTTGGCCAGGGTGCCCTTCTTGGTCGCGGTTTCGCTGGCTTCCTTGAGGGTGGTGGCCTTTTTCAGGTGGACGATCTCAGTGCGCAGGCGACGCTTGGCGCCCAGCAGCTCGAAGCCCTTGGCGATCCAGATCGTCCAGGTGATGATCGAGGCGATGGCCAGGCCGATCATCACGGCTTTCACCACGACGTCTGCGTTCTGGTACATGCCCCATGGCGACAGGTCGTGGGCCATGCCCAGGGTGTTGTCTTCTTCGAGTACCACACCGGTTTCGTCGGCAGCGGCAGGGGCGGCCGGATCAGTCGCCGTTGGCGCAGCAGCGGGTGCGGCCGGGGTGCCGGCATTCTGCTCGGCGGCAGGCGGGGTAGCGGGTGCGGTGGCGTCGGCGAATGCGGCGGTCGGTGCCAGCAGTACGCTGAACAGCAGCGCAGCAATCGCGCGCCAGGCACGGGACGGGCTGTGAAGCTTGGTTGGCGAAGCGGGGTTTGTATTACGTGTCATGCTGGCCGGACCTGAGTAAAGAAAATGAGTGATCGTCCTGCCAGACCCGGGGGCCGAGGACAAATGGGCGGTTATTATTGCAAGTAATTCTTGTTAACAGAAGTAATACAGTAACTTTATTTGTCCTTTTTCTGGCCGTCTGTCATCTGCGAAGGCTACCCTAGACCTTTCCGTACGGAGTTTTCCTGATGTCTGCGCCTTCTGTTGTGATTGCCGGTTGTGGCGATGTGGGTAGTCGGCTGGCTAGCCAATTGCTCGCCTCGGGATGGGAGGTGCATGGCTTGCGGCGGGATATTTCGCGCCTGCCCGACGGGGTGATCGGCATCGCCGGCGACCTGTTCAAAAAGGCTTGCCCCGACACCTGGCCGATCGGCGCGGTGGATTACCTGGTGTACTGCGCCGCCGCGACCGATCACGACGAGGCCGGCTATCGCGCGGCCTATGTGCAGGGTTTGCAGCATGTACTGGAATGGCTGGGCGACTACGGCCAGGAACCCAAACACCTGTTGTTTGTGTCCAGCAGCAGTGTGTATGGGCAACAGAATGGCGAATGGGTCGACGAAACGTCCGAGACCCTGGCGAAGGGATATTCCGGGCAGGTCATGCTGGAAGCCGAGCAGGTGGCGTTGCAGAGCGGCATCCCCGCAAGTGTGGTGCGCCTCACCGGTATCTACGGCCCGGGGCGGGAGCGCCTGTCGACCCAGGTTCGCCAAGGTTATCGGGTGGCGACCGACCCACCTTTATATGGCAACCGGATTCACGCGGACGATGCCGCGGGTTTGCTGGCTTTTTTGCTACGGCATGTGGAGCAGGGCGGTTCGCTGGACAAGGTCTATATCGGCGTTGACGACGCGCCGGCGCCGTTGGCCGAAGTGGTCGCCTGGTTGCGCGAGTACCTGGGGGTGACCGAGTGGTCCGAGGACGCCAGTGTGCGCCGTGCCGGCAGCAAACGTTGCAGTAATGCACGGGCTAAAGCCCTGGGCTGGTCGCCGGCCTACCCGAGCTACCGCGAAGGGTATGCGGCGATTCTCAAAGGCTGAAGCCGATTAAACAATGTGGGAGCAGGCAAGCCAGCTCCCACATTCATATCTGTATTGGGCTACTTATTTTTTCTCCAGCAGCCACTGGCGAGGGCCTGGTGTAAACGAAGGCACCTCGTCGGCCTGGGCGGTATTCACCGCCTGGAATATCTCCAGCTGCTTGCCTTTGCGCGCAAAGATCCACGGGTTGCCCTGGCCGTTGAGTTGCAGCCAGATGCTGTCGTAGCCGCCGCTCATGGAGGCGCAATCGCCTGCCAGGCACAGTGAGTAGCGGTCTACACCTGGCAGGCCGGCGACCTTGCCGTCAGCCTGGAACTGCACGGTGGCGCCGTTTCCGAAACCGTCAGTGATCTTCCAGTCGCCGCCCATGTAGGCCGCGTACAACGCCCGTTCGAAGTTGGCGCCCAATGGCGCGCCTTCCGGTGCGGGGTCTTTGGCGCGGGCGAACAGTTGCTCAGGCTCGTTGTCGTTGGCCACTTGCAGCAATTGCCGGCCTTTGCGCTTGAGTTCGGTGGCAGAGCTGCCGTAGAACTCCACGCTCCAGGCGTCGGGTTTTTCACCAAGCAACTTGCCTTCCGCCACTTCAAAACCGTTGTAGTTGCGTGCCTGCGACGCCTTGGTGTTGACCTCCCATTCGAGGGTCGGGCCATAGGATTGCAGGGCTTCACGCAAAGGGCCGCCCTTGGCTGCCGCATTGATGGCGACCTGGTTGATCCAGGTGCCGCTCACATCCCGATCGGCAGGGTTGCTGGCGCAGCCGCCGAGCAGCAGGGCGAGCAACGAAGAGGCTACAAGCGCTTTGCGCATCATGAAATCCTTCTGAAACGAAGTCGGCGCAGCCTGTAGAGGCTGCGCCGGGTGTTTTACTCGATGACCAGGATCGCGTCCATCTCAACCTGTGCGCCCTTTGGCAGGGCAGCAACGCCGATGGCGGCGCGGGCTGGGTAGGGCTGTTCGAAGTACTTGCCCATGATCTCGTTGACCTTGGCGAAGTGGCTCAGGTCGGTGAGGAAGATGTTCAGTTTGACGATGTCTTTAAATGAGCCGCCGGCCGCTTCGGCGACCGACTTGAGGTTTTCGAAGACCTGTACGGTTTGTGCTTCGAAGCCTTCAACCAGTTCCATGGTCTTTGGGTCCAGCGGGATCTGGCCGGACATGTAGACGGTGTTGCCCGCCTTGATCGCCTGAGAGTAGGTGCCGATGGCGGCCGGGGCCTTGTCGCTGGTGATAACGGTCTTGGTCATGAGTGACTCCTTGTAAGAGGTGGGCTATGCACGCATGCGGGTGATGCGGATCACTCCGGTCAGGGCGCGCAGTTTCTTGATTACGCGGGCCAGGTGCACGCGGTCGTGCACGCTGACGACCAGCTGGACCACGCTGATGCGGCCATCGCGTTCATCCATGCTGATTTTCTCGATATTGCCGTCGGCCGCATTGACGCTGCTGGCCAGCAGGGCGATCAGGCCGCGCTGGTGTTCCAGCTCTACCCGCAGCTCGACGTTGAATTCGCCGGTAACGTCCTTGGCCCACGAGAGCTGGATGCACTTCTCGGGGTTGTGGCGGATTTCGGTGATGTTGCGGCAGTTGTCCAGGTGCACGACCATGCCTTTGCCCGCGGACAAATGGCCGACAATCGGGTCGCCCGGGATCGGTGTGCAGCACTTGGCGTAGCTGAGCACCAGGCCCTCGGTGCCGCGAATCGCCAGCGGACCTTCCGGGCTTGGCAGCTGTTCGCCTTCGCCGAGCAGACGCCGTGCGACCACATAGGCCATGCGATTGCCCAGGCCGATGTCTTCCAGCAGGTCTTCGATGGTTTCCTGGCGATACTCGTGCAGCATCGCTTGCACGCGCTCGGTCGGGATCTTGTCCAAGGCGCTGTCGAAACCGTTGAGCACTTTATTCAGCAGGCGTTCGCCAAGGCTGATGGACTCGGAGCGGCGCTGCAGTTTCAGCGCATGGCGTATGTGTGTCCGCGCTTTACCGGTGACCACAAAATTCAGCCAGGCCGGGTTCGGGCGTGCACCCGGTGCGCTGACGATCTCGACCGTGGAGCCGCTTTGCAGCGGCTCGGACAACGGCGCGAGGCGGCGGTTGATCCGGCAGGCGATGCAGCTGTTGCCCACGTCGGTGTGCACCGCGTAGGCAAAGTCGACCGCGGTGGAGCCTTTGGGCAGCTCCATGATCCGGCCTTTGGGCGTGAACACGTAGACCTCGTCCGGGAACAGGTCGATCTTCACGCTTTCGATAAATTCGAGGGAGTTGCCGGCACGTTGCTGCATTTCCAGCACGCCTTTAACCCATTGGCGGGCACGGGCATGCGTGCCCTTCGGCTGCTCGTCGCCACTGGACTTGTACAGCCAATGAGCGGCGATGCCGTTGTTGGCCATCTCTTCCATTTCGCGCGTGCGGATCTGGATCTCGATCGGCACCCCGTGCATACCGAACAGCGTGGTATGCAGCGACTGATAGCCGTTGGCCTTGGGAATGGCGATGTAGTCCTTGAAGCGACCCGGCAGGGGTTTGTACAAATTATGCACAGCGCCGAGTACGCGGTAGCAGGTGTCGACCTTGTCGACGATGATCCGGAACGCATACACGTCCATGATCTCGTTGAAGGCCCGGCGCTTGCCGCGCATCTTCTTGTAGATGCCGTAGATGTGCTTCTGCCGGCCGCTGACTTCGCCTTCAATTTCGTCGATCGCCAGGCAATGGCTCAGCGACTCTTCGATTTTGTTGACGATTTCCTTGCGGTTGCCCCGCGCGCGCTTGACCGCCTGGTAAATGCGCGCCGAACGCATCGGGTGCATCGCCTTGAAGCCGAGGTCTTCGAACTCGATACGAATGGCGTGCATGCCCAGCCGGTTGGCGATGGGCGCGTAGATTTCCAGGGTTTCCTTGGCGATGCGCCGGCGTTTTTCGCCGGAGAGCACTTCCAGCGTGCGCATGTTGTGCAGCCGGTCGGCCAGCTTGACCAGGATCACCCGAATGTCACGGGCCATGGCCATGGCCATTTTCTGGAAGTTTTCCGCCTGGGCTTCAGCCTTGGTCTCGAAATTCATCTGGGTCAGTTTGCTGACCCCGTCGACCAGTTCGGCCACGGTTTCGCCAAACTGCGCGCTGAGCGCTTCCTTGGCGATGCCAGTGTCTTCGATCACGTCATGCAGCATCGCAGCCATCAGGCTCTGATGGTCCATGTGCATGTCGGCCAGAATATTTGCCACCGCAAGAGGATGCGTGACGTACGCCTCGCCGCTGCGGCGGCGTTGGCCGTCGTGGGCTTGTTCGGCGTAGAAATACGCTCGGCGGACCAGGTTGACCTGGTCTGGGCCGAGGTAGGTCGATAAGCGATCGGCGAGGGCGTCTATGCTCGGCAAAGTATTAACTCCTGCCGAAGGCTGTGACCCCGCGCCGTGCTACGTCGACCAGGCATAGGCTTAGACGGCCTCGTTGGACTCGTCCTCGAACGCTGCAAACAGCGGTTCGTCTTCAACGATTTCGGCGTTGGCGATGAACTCGTAGCTCATCAGGCCTTCAGCGATTTCACGCAGGGCTACAACGGTAGGCTTGTCGTTTTCCCACTGGACCAGGGGCTCTTTGCCGCCAGTGGCCAGTTGACGGGCACGCTTGGTAGAGAGCATGACCAGCTCAAAGCGGTTATCCACGTGTTCTAGGCAGTCTTCAACGGTTACGCGGGCCATGGTATTCCTCGGAGCGAATGCAAGATGCGCGCTGCCCGGTTGGGCGAGCGGACTAAACAGTTTAAAAAATCACCAGCGTTTAGGGAAGCGCTGATTTTTCCCGCGCCCTCGCAAAACCGCTACAAGTGCCAATGTAAGGCCCTTGCAGCGGTTTTGGGAAGAGCCAATCAACCGAGCAGTTCGGCGAGTAATTTGCCAAAACGCTGCTGTTGGCGCTTTTGCTGGAGCTGGTTTGAGCGAAAAATAGCCTTCAAATCGGCCAAAGCGTCGGCGAAAACGTCGTTGATGATCAGGTAGTCGTAGTCGACGTAGTGGCTCATTTCGCTGACGGCTTCGCGCATGCGGCCTTCGATGATCTCGTCACTGTCCTGGCCACGGTTCGTCAGGCGCTGGTGCAGGGCTTCCAGCGAGGGCGGCAGGATGAAGATCGAGCGCGCCTTGGGCATCAATTGGCGCACTTGCTCGGCGCCCTGCCAGTCGATTTCCAGAATCAGGTCGTGGCCTTCGTCCAGGGTCTGCTGCAGGTGGCTTTGCGACGTGCCGTAGAGGTTGCCGAAGACTTCGGCGCGCTCGAGGAAGTCGCCGTGTTCGATCATCTTGACGAACTCGGTACGCTCGACGAAGTGATAGTGCACGCCGTTCACCTCGCCCGGACGCATGGCGCGGGTGGTGTGCGAGACCGAGATGCGGATCTGCTCGTCAGCGTCGGTCAGGGCCTTGACCAGGCTGCTTTTGCCCGCGCCCGAAGGGGCGGAAATGATGTAAAGGGTGCCGGTGCTGTGGGTCATGGAGGTTGCCTTACTCAATATTCTGTACTTGTTCGCGCATCTGCTCGATCAACACTTTGAGGTTGACCGCAGCCGTGGTGCTGCGCGGATCAAAGGCTTTGGAGCCCAGTGTATTGGCTTCGCGGTTGAGTTCCTGCATCAGGAAGTCCAGGCGCCGACCGGCGGCACCGCCGGACTTGAGCACGCGACGCACTTCGAGGATGTGGGTGCTCAGGCGGTCGAGTTCTTCGGCCACGTCGCTTTTTTGCGCCAGTAACACCATTTCCTGTTCCAGGCGCACCGGGTCGAGGTCGGCCTTCATGTCGGTGAAACGGTCGAGGACCTTCTGGCGCTGGGTGGCGAGCATCTGCGGTACCAGTTCGCGCAGGGTTATCACGTCTTCTTCAATCGAGGTCAGGCGGTCGCTGATCAGGCGCGCCAGTTCGGCGCCTTCACGTTCGCGGCCGGCCTTGAGCTCCTTCAAGCCCTGGGTGAACAGGGCGAGGGCTTCGGCGTTGAGGGCTTGCGGGTCGCTGGCGTCGGCCACCAACACGCCGGGCCAGGCCAGCACTTCCAAAGGGTTCAGTGCGGCGGGCTGCTTGATCAGGCCGGCGATGGTTTCAGCGGCGGCGACCAGCTGCGCGGCGCGGTCGCGGTCGACCTGCAGCGGCTTGCCGGTGGTTTCTTCGGTGAAGCGCAGGGTGCATTCCAGCTTGCCGCGGGAGATGCCCTGGCGCAGCGCTTCACGCACGGCGCCTTCGAGGTCGCGGAAGGATTCCGGCAGGCGCAGGTGCGGCTCCAGGTAACGGCTGTTGACCGAGCGCAGTTCCCAGCTCAGGGTGCCTTGGGCGCCGGCTTTTTCGACGCGGGCAAAGGCGGTCATGCTGTGCACCATGGAGGTACCTCGCGTTGCAGTCCCGCAAAGGCGGGCTGATAGGTAATTTGAAGCCGACAGGCTGCGAAGGCGCAGGATTGTAGCTCAAGGGGGCGGGTGGCCCCAAACGGTGGCTTCAGCGTCCAGGTTTGTAACAGGATTTTTTAGAAGTGCCGATCAGGGCTGGCGGCTCTATAATGCTCTGCAGTTTTTCGTCCTCCGTACAGGTATCCCCTATGAAACGTCCAAGTGGTCGCGCTGCCGATCAGCTCCGCTCGATCCGCATCACCCGCAACTACACCAAACACGCCGAGGGATCTGTACTGGTCGAGTTTGGCGATACCAAGGTGATCTGCACCGTCAGCGTCGAAAACGGCGTGCCGCGTTTCCTCAAGGGTCAGGGCCAGGGTTGGTTGACCGCCGAGTACGGCATGTTGCCGCGCGCCACCGGCGAGCGTAACCAGCGTGAAGCCAGCCGTGGCAAGCAGGGCGGCCGCACCCTGGAAATCCAGCGCCTGATCGGTCGCTCCCTGCGCGCTGCGCTGGACATGTCCAAGCTGGGCGACGTGACCCTGTATGTCGATTGCGATGTGATCCAGGCTGACGGCGGCACCCGCACTGCCTCCATCACCGGTGCCATGGTGGCCCTGGTCGACGCGCTGAAAGTCATCAAGAAACGTGGCGGCCTGAAAGGCGGCGACCCGCTCAAGCAGATGATCGCCGCGGTGTCGGTCGGCATGTACCAGGGTGAGCCAGTGCTCGACCTGGACTACCTGGAAGACTCGGCCGCCGAGACCGACCTCAACGTGGTGATGACCAGCACCGGTGGTTTCATCGAAGTGCAGGGCACCGCCGAAGGCGCGCCATTCCAGCCGGCCGATCTTAATGCCATGCTGGCCCTGGCCCAGAAGGGCATGACCGAAATCTTCGAACTGCAGAACGCCGCACTGGCCGACTGAACCCGCCTCCAGGAGAAGCGCCATGAATGACAGCCAAATGCCGGTGCTTACGCCTTCCTACGAAGTGCGCCAGGGCGCCATGTTGTGTCATTTGGCGGCGTTTCTCGGGTTTGTGTTCCCCTTCGGCAGTGTGGTCGGGCCGTTGATCCTGTGGCAGATGAAGAAGGAAGTGGACCCGTTCATTGATGATCAGGGCAAGGAAGCCTTGAACTTCCAGATCACCGTGGCCATCGCGTGGATGACATGCATCGTGCTGGCCTTCGCGGTGATTGGTTTTTTCCTGATGTTTGCCCTGGCCATCGCCACCGTGGTGTTGACCATCATCGGCAGCATCAAGGCCAACAAGGGGATCGCCTATCGCTATCCCTTGACCTGGCGTGTGATCAAATAATGAACGCCCACAAAAAAACCGACAGCGATGTCGGTTTTTTTGTGTCTGGATAAAAGACCTTAGATGGTCAGTGTCCAGTCGTAGTCCACGATCAGCGGCGCGTGCTGCGAGAAGCGTGGCTGGCGCGGCAGGCGTGCACTGCGCACGAACCGGCGCAGACCCGGGGTCAGCAACTGGTAGTCGAAACGCCAGCCCAGGTTGAGCATCTCAGCCTGTTCATTGTCGGGCCACCAGCTGTACTGGTCGCCTTCACGGCTGACTTCGCGCAGGGCATCCACATAGCCCATGTTGCCGACAATCTCGTCCATCCAGGCCCGTTCCGGCGCGAGGAAGCCCGGGGATTGTTGGCTGTCGCGCCAGTTCTTGATATCCAGCTTCTGTTGCGCCACGTACAGCGAGCCACAATAAATGTACTCGCGACGTTTGCGTCGCTGTTTATCCAGATAACGGGCGAAATCGTCCATTAGCTTGAACTTCTGGTTCAAGTCTTCATCGCCGTTCTGCCCCGAAGGAAGCAGCAAGGTCGCGATGCTGACCTTATCGAAATCGGCTTGCAGGTAGCGCCCGTAGCGGTCGGCTGTCTCGAAGCCGAGGCCGCTGATGACCGCCTTGGGTTGCAACCGCGAATACAAAGCCACGCCACCTTGGGTGGGCACTTCGGCATCGCAGGCATAAAGGAAGTAGCCATCCAGTTGGAAGGCTGGGTCGTCCAGTTCAAAGGCGGAGGCGCGGGTATCCTGCAGGCAGATGACGTCGGCATTCTGGGCTTGCAGCCAACTGAGCAAACCACGCTCGACTGCAGCCTGAATACCATTAACGTTCACACTGATGATCCGCATAAATGGCCCCAAAAATCGCGTGCGTGTATGATACACGCCGTCTACCTAATTAGCTAAATCCGTGGTATCTGAGGCTTTTTTCATGCAGGCGTATCAACGCGATTTCATTCGTTTTGCCATCGATCGCGGCGTTTTGCGCTTCGGTGAGTTCACGTTGAAGTCCGGGCGCACCAGCCCGTACTTCTTCAATGCAGGCTTGTTCAACTCGGGTTCGGCCCTGGCTCAGCTGGGTCGTTTCTACGCGGCGGCCATCGTTGAAAGCGGTATTTCCTTCGACGTGCTGTTCGGCCCGGCCTACAAGGGCATCCCCCTGGCGGCTGCTACTGCCGTGGCGTTGGCTGAACACCATGGGCAGGACCTGCCGTGGTGCTTCAACCGCAAAGAGGCCAAGGCCCATGGCGAAGGCGGCAGCCTGGTGGGCGCACCGCTCACGGGTGATGTGCTGATCATCGACGACGTGATCACCGCCGGCACGGCCATCCGTGAAGTGATGCAGATCATCGCGTCGCAGGAAGGCGCCAAGGCTGCCGGCGTGCTGATCGCGCTGAACCGCCAGGAACGCGGCAATGGCGAATTGTCGGCGATCCAGGAAGTGGAACGTGATTTCGGCATTCCGGTGGTGAGCATCGTGTCGTTGAACCAGGTGTTGCAGTTCCTGGAAGACGACCCGCAGCTCAAGCAGCATCTGCCGGCGGTCAAGGCGTACCGCGAGCAGTTCGGCGTTCAGTAAGACTGCGGGGGCCGGGCTTGTGTGGGAGCGGGCTTGCTCGCGAATACGGCTTTCAGTTGATACATGTGTTGACTGACCCGCCGCCTTCGCGAGCAAGCCCGCTCCCACATTGGATTGCATTTCACCTTGAAGATCTCATAAAAAGGCCCCGCTCAATTGGATTGAGCGGGGCCTTTTGGTTTCTGCTGCTTAAGGACGCTTGCGGTTACTGATCAGCGTGCCCACACCGGTATCGGTGAAGATTTCCAGCAGGATCGCATTCGGCACCCGGCCATCGAGGATCAGCGAGCTACCGACGCCGCCTTGCACCGCTTCCAGCGCGCAACGGATCTTCGGCAGCATGCCGCCGTAGATGGTGCCGTCGGCGATCAACTCGTCCACCTGTTGGGTGGTCAAGCCGGTCAGCACCTTGCCTTCCTTGTCCATCAGGCCGGCAATGTTGGTCAGCAGCATCAGCTTTTCAGCTTTCAGCGCCTCGGCAACCTTGCCCGCCACCAGGTCGGCGTTGATGTTGTAGGACTCGCCATTGGCGCCCACGCCGATCGGCGCGATCACCGGAATGAAGTCGCCCTTGACCAGCAGGTTCAGCAGGTCGGTGTTGATGCCGATCACTTCGCCTACCTGGCCGATGTCGATGATCTCCGGCTGGGTCATTTCCGGCGTCTGGCGGGTAACCGTCAGTTTTTTCGCACGGATCAGCTCCGCGTCCTTGCCGGTCAGGCCGATGGCGCTGCCGCCGTGGCGGTTGATCAAGTTGACGATGTCTTTGTTGACCTGGCCGCCGAGGACCATTTCCACCACGTCCATGGTCTGCGCGTCTGTGACGCGCATGCCATCAATGAAGTGACTCTCGATCGACAAGCGCTTGAGCAGGTCGCCGATCTGCGGGCCGCCACCGTGCACTACCACCGGGTTGATCCCCACGGCTTTCATCAACACGATGTCACGGGCAAAGCCGGTTTTCAGCTCGTCGCTTTCCATGGCATTGCCGCCGTACTTGATCACCAGCGTCTTGCCGACGTAGCGTCGAATGTAGGGCAGCGCTTCGGAAAGGACCTTGGCGGTGTTGGCAGCGGCTTCGCGTTCGAGGGTCATTCAGGGCTCCGGTAAAAAATCAGAACGGTAATTGGAGATCAGGGGCAACACGTTTCAACTGGGCGTGGAACACGTCCTTGATGCGCTGCAACTCAGCCTCGGTATCCGCCTCGAAACGCAGGACCAGCACCGGTGTGGTGTTGGACGCGCGAACCAGGCCCCAGCCTTTGGCGTAATCGACTCGCACACCATCAATGGTGGTCAGGTCAGCGCCTTCACCCCATTGCGCATCGTGCAGTGCGTCAATGATGCTGAATTTGCTCTCCTCGGTCACATGGATATTGATCTCTGGCGTAGAAATATCATTCGGGAAGGTCTCAAACAGCGCCTGCGCGGTGGATTTTTCCTTGCTGAGGATCTCCAGCAGGCGAGCGGCGCTGTAAATGCCGTCGTCAAACCCGAACCAGCGCTCCTTGAAGAACACGTGGCCGCTCATTTCGCCGGCCAACAGCGCGCCGGTTTCCTTCATTTTCTTTTTGATCAACGAGTGACCGGTCTTCCACATTAGCGGGCGACCGCCGTATTCCTTGATCAGCGGAGTCAGGCGGCGGGTGCATTTCACGTCGAAAATGATTTCGGCGTTGGCATTGCGCGCGACGACGTCGCGGGCAAACAGCATCAGCAGGCGATCCGGGAACACGATCTCGCCGGTTTCAGTCACCACGCCAACGCGGTCGCCGTCACCGTCGAAGGCCAGGCCTACGTCAGCCCCGGTTTCCTTGACCTTGGCGATCAGGTCCACCAGGTTCTCAGGCTTGCCCGGGTCCGGGTGATGGTTCGGGAAGTGGCCGTCAACATCGCAGAACAGCGGGATCACTTCACAGTTCAGGGCTTCGAGCAGTTGCGGCGCGATCACGCCGGCCGCGCCATTGCCGCAGTCCACCACTACTTTGAGGCGGCGCGCGAGTTTGACGTCGCCCGTGATTTCGTCAGCGTAGCGCTGCAGGATGTCGACTTTGGTGACGCTGCCTTCGCCGCTGGTCAGGTCGTTGGTTTTCAGGCGCGTGTGCAGGGCCTGGATCTGTTCGTTGGCGAGGGTGTCGCCGGCGATGACAATCTTGAAACCGTTGTAGTCCGACGGGTTATGGCTGCCGGTCAACATCACCCCGGACTTGCCAGCCAGTACGTTGGCCGCGTAGTACAGCGCCGGTGTCGGCACCAGGCCCACGTCGCTGACATGGCAACCGCTGTCGGCCAGGCCCTGGATCAGTTGCTCCACCAGTTCCGGGCCGGACAAACGACCATCGCGGCCGACCGACACGTTCGGCTCGCCCTGGGCCAGGCTCTGGGCGCCAATGGCGCGGCCGATCCAGTAGGCGGTTTCGGCGGTCAGGGTCTTGGGCACCACGCCACGGATGTCATAGGCGCGAAAGATGCTGTCGGGAAATGCTGGGGCTACTCGGGCTGCGGTACTCATCGCGGGGGGAAACTCCATCTGAAAGGGGCAAAGCTGGCCTGAATGTGGCTGACCGGCGGGCTCAAACTGAAGGGTATGACGGTGTTTTCGGCAGAGAGTTCGTGGTGCAAAAGTGCCATCGGCGTGCTGGCGCCGCCTTTTGGATCGCGTAATGCATTGATTTCTCTACGGAAATCTCGCTGTTTAAGTCCGCGCATTCTTCATCCTGAAAAGCCATGCGGTGGCGTCTGGCCGGGCACGGTCCCCCGGCCAGATTCAGCTTAGTCAGTGGCTGCCGGAATGCCCAAAACCACCTGCGCCGCGTTGAGTTTCATCAAACGCTTCGACCAGTTCGAAGTGCGCCTGCACCACCGGCACCAGCACCAGCTGAGCAATGCGCTCGCCGACAGCAATGTTGAACGCGGTCTGGCCGCGGTTCCAGCACGACACCATCAGCTCGCCCTGGTAGTCCGAATCGATCAGGCCGACCAGGTTGCCCAGCACGATCCCGTGTTTGTGGCCAAGGCCCGAGCGCGGCAGGATCAGTGCCGCCAGGCCCGGGTCGCCGACGTAGATCGACAGGCCGGTCGGGATCAGGAGGGTCTGGCCCGGCTCAAGGACAGTGTCCTGCTTGAGCATGGCGCGCAGGTCCAGCCCGGCAGAGCCTGGCGTGGCGTAGGCCGGCAGCGGGAATTCGTTGCCGATGCGTGGGTCGAGGATCTTGGCTTGCAAAGCGTGCATGGAAATTAAACCTGGTTCAGCCGTTGGGCGATAAAAGAGATCAGTTGGCGGGCAATCTTGCCCTTGCTGGTCTGGGCGAAAACGGTGGCGTGCAACTCGCGGTCGATCACGCTGATGGCATTTTCCTCGCTGTTGAAGCCGATGCTCGGGTTGGCGACATCATTGGCAACGATCAGGTCGAGGTTTTTATCTTTCAATTTGCGAGCGGCGTAGTCCAGCAAGTGCTCGGTCTCGGCGGCGAAGCCGACACTGAACGGACGGTCCGCACGCGTGGCGATGGTGGCCAGGATGTCCGGGTTGCGCACCATTTGCAGGAGCAGGCCGTCACCGCTTGTAGGGTCTTTCTTAAGCTTTTGCGGGGCGACGACTTCCGGGCGGTAGTCTGCAACCGCTGCCGAAGCGATAAACAGATCGCAGGGAATCGCCGCCTCACAGGCCGCCAACATGTCCCGGGCGCTGACTACGTCGATGCGCGTGACCCGATCAGGCGTCGGCAAATGCACCGGGCCGGTGATCAAGGTCACACGTGCGCCTGCCTCGACCGCCGCTTCCGCCAGGGCGAAGCCCATTTTCCCTGAGCTATGGTTGGTGATGTAGCGCACTGGGTCGATGTTTTCCTGGGTCGGGCCCGCGGTGATCAGCACGTGCTTGCCGGTCAGGGCCAGGTGCTGGAAACACTCGGCGGCGCACAGCGCCAGGTCGGTGGCTTCGAGCATGCGGCCCATGCCCACATCGCCGCAGGCCTGGCTGCCGGATGCCGGGCCGAACACCTTGAGGCCACGGCTTTGCAGAAGTTGAGTGTTGGCCTGGGTGGCCGGGTCGCGCCACATGGCCTGGTTCATGGCCGGGGCGATGGCGACGGTGGCGTCGGTGGCCAGCACCAGGGTGGTCAGCAGGTCATCGGCGATGCCTTGGGCCAGGCGGGCGATCAAGTCGGCGGTGGCCGGGGCGATCAGCACCAGGTCGGCCCATTTGGCCAGCTCGATATGGCCCATCGCGGCTTCCGCTGCCGGGTCCAGCAGGTCGAGGTGAACCGGGTGGCCGGAGAGGGCCTGCATGGTCAGCGGGGTGATGAACTCACTGCCGCCGCGAGTCATGACCACGCGCACTTCGGCGCCCTGGTCGAGGAGCCTGCGGACCAGCTCTGCGCTCTTGTAGGCGGCAATGCCGCCGCCGACGCCGAGAACGATGCGTTTCCGATACAGACGCTGCATTGGTTTGCCTTTCCAGTTCAGTGATGCCAGTTCAATGGCGCGTGCGATGCCCCCTCCCCAGGGGAAATCGCATGCAAAAAAGAGGGCCTACGATAACACAGCGTCCGCCCTGCAACAGCGGCGCACACGGCGCACAGGGAAAGGGAGGTGGAATGAGTATTCGCGATTGGCCGGCGGCAGAACGGCCCAGGGAGAAACTGTTGGAGTGGGGCGCAGCGAGCCTGTCCGATGCCGAATTGCTGGCAATCTTCCTGCGCACCGGGGTTTCCGGTAAGAGCGCGGTGGACCTGGCGCGCCATCTGCTGGCGCAATTCGGTGGCTTGCGCGCGTTGTTGGAAGCCAGCCAGGCACTGTTCAGCCAGCATTTAGGCCTGGGACCGGCGAAGTTTGCGCAATTGCAGGCTGTGCTGGAAATGTCCCGGCGTCATTTGGCCGAACGGCTGCGCAGTGATTCGGTACTGGAAAGCCCGGTGGCCGTGCGTGATTACCTCAAGGCGCTGTTGCGCCATGAGCCCCACGAGATCTTCGGTTGCCTGTTTCTCGACTCCAAGCACCGGGTGCTGGGCTTTGAAGCATTGTCCGAAGGCACCATCGACGCCGCCGTTGTATACCCGCGGCAAGTGGTCAAGCGCGCCTTGGCCTACAACGCGGCGGCGCTGATCCTGTGCCACAACCACCCTTCCGGTATCGCGGAGCCCAGCGCGGCTGATCGAAAATTGACCAAGTTGCTGCAAAAGGCTTTGGAACTGGTGGACGTGCGGGTGCTCGATCACATCATCGTAGGCGATGGAGACCCCTTGTCGATGGTCGAATATGGCTGGATGTAACCCCGCCCGGTGGGGGCGGGGTTAGGTGCTCAAGGCTTGACGCTGACTTTGGAGAAGTCCTGGCGCCCGAACGGGCTCACCTGGTACCCCTCGACATTTTTGCGCGCGAGGGCAAATGCGGTCGGGTGCGCCAGCGGCAGCCACAGCGCCTGTTGCTGGATTTGCGCCTGGGCCTGCTGATACAGCTTGCTGCGCACGCCTTGCTCGCTGGTGGTCTTGCCGGCGCTGATCAGCTTGTCCAGCGCAGGGTCGCAGTAGCGGGCGAAGTTGGTCCCGGATTTAACCGCCGCGCAGGAGAACTGCGGGGTCAGGAAGTTATCCGGGTCGCCGTTGTCGCCGGCCCAGCCCATGAACAGCAGGTCATGCTCGCCCGCTTTTGCGCGGCGAATCAGCTCGCCCCATTCGATCACGCGGATTTCCGCCTGGATGCCGACCTTGGCCAGGTCCGCCTGCAGCAGTTGCGCGCCGAGGTTCGGATTGGGGTTCAACAGGCTGCCGGTGGGGCGGGTCCAAATGGTGGTCTTGAAGCCGTCCTTGAGGCCGGCTCGGGCCAACAGGGCCTTGGCCTTGGCGAGGTCCTGTGGATAACCCGGCAAGTCTTTGGCGTAGCTCCAGGTGTTCGGCGGGTAGGGGCCGTTGGCGGCTTCGGCGGTGCCTTCAAACACGGCCTTGAGGTAGCTGCCTTTATCGAAGGCCAGATTGATGGCCTGGCGTACTTCGGGCTTGTCCAGCGGTGGATGCTGGCTGTTAATGGCGACGAAGGCCGTCATGAAGGCTGCGGTTTTTTCCACCTTGAGCGCGGGTTCTTTTTCGGCTTCGCCTACATCCAGGGGTTTGGGCGAGAGTGCGATCTGGCATTCGTCACGCTTGAGCTTCTGCAGGCGCACGTTGGCGTCGGGAGTAATCGCGAAGATCAAGTTATCCACAGCCGGTTTGCCGCCGAAGTAGTCCGGGTTGCCTTTGTAGCGCACCACGGCATCCTTCTGGAAACGGCTGAAGATGAACGGCCCGGTGCCGATCGGCTGGCTGTTGAGTTTCTCCGGGGTGCCGGCCTTGAGCAGTTTGTCGGCGTATTCGGCCGGGTAGATCGAGGCAAAGCCCATGCTCAGTGCGGCGAGGAAGGTCGAGTCGGCATGGTCCAGGGTAAAGCGCACGGTCAGCGGGTCGAGGGCATCGATTTTCTTGACCAGTGTCGGTAATTGCAGGGACTGCGCATGCGGGAAGCCGCTCTGGGCGATCTTGTGCCAGGGGTTGGCCGGGTCGAGCATGCGTTCGAAGCTGAAGCGTACGTCTTCGGCAGTCAGGGTGCGGCTTGGGGTGAAATATTCGGTGCGATGGAATTTTACGTCCGGGTGCAGTTTGAAGGTGTAGGTCAGGCCATCCGGCGAGACTTGCCAGCTGTCCGCCAGGCTGGGCACCAGTTTGCCACTGGCCGCGTCGTAGTCCACCAGGCGGTTCATCAGCACATCGGCCGAGGCGTTGGTGGTGGTCAGCGAGTTGTACTGCACCACATCGAACCCTTCGGGGCTGGCCTCGGTGCAGACGCTCAGGTTGCTGGCGGCAGAGGCCAGCGGGGCGATAAATAGAGGGGCTAGCAATAGCGGTAGGGCAGCGAGGCGCATGTTCGGTTTCCTTTGCAGATCGAAGGCCCATCTGCGAGTGCAGTCTGGAAAAGTCCTACCGTAGTGGTCTGTTTGATAAATGACTAGTCCATTTTTGCCTGTGCTTTTGCCTCAAATGCTGTTTTGATGGCGCCTCAGCGCGTTTCGCCGTGCGCTTCACTGCGCGCGCGGGCGTTGTAAATCATTCTGTGCGACGAGCGGTCGGCTGATGCAGCGGCCCCTCCTGGCAACGGTTCGGGCGGCTGCCGGCGAGATTTAAGCCGGTAAAAACACACGGGCTGTTGTTGCACTGGGGTCTTTCTGGTATAAAGCAGCGCTCTTTTCTAGGGGCCCGGTTCCTTCACTGTAGGTGTAGCCGGTAAGACCCTTAAAGAAACGCGGCGCCTGGCGCCAAATGACTGAGAGATTAAGCGGCCAACCCATGCCGGGTTGGGCATGTGGTTTTAGAGGGCTGAGGCATGTCGAGAGTCTGTCAAGTTACCGGTAAGGGTCCGGTGACTGGGAATAACATTTCCCACGCAAATAACAAAACCCGTCGTCGTTTCCTGCCGAACCTGCAGCATCACCGCTTCTGGGTTGAAGAAGAGAAACGTTTCGTTCGCCTGCGTGTATCTGCCAAAGGCATGCGTATCATCGACAAGCGTGGCATCACTGTCGTGCTGGCCGAAATCCGTGCCGCTGGCAAGATCTAAGGAGCTCTATCATGCGTGAATTGATTCGAATGATCTCTAGCGCCGGTACTGGTCACTTCTACACTACCGACAAGAACAAGCGTACTACCCCGGACAAGCTCGAAAAGAAAATGTTCGACCCGCGCGTTCGCAAGCACGTGATCTACAAAGAAGGCAAAATCAAGTAATTGATTTTCCTCCTTGTGAAAAAGCCCGTCTCTCACGAGTCGGGCTTTTTTTTGGTTCTTCACGGATTACCGGGAAAGACGCTCTTGATCTTCATGAAAAAGAACTCGCTATCCCGGTAACCGTACGCCATCCGCTTGATCACCTTTATTCGATTGTTTATTCCTTCCAACTGACCGGTATGCATCGGCCAGCGCACCCGGCTTACGATGCCTCGCCAGTAACCCTTTAGCCGTTTGGCAAACTGCACCAGAGCCGGTATTTCGCTTTCATGAGCATGGCGCAGCCATTGTTTCCAGGCCGATCGCCAAGCCCAGGCAGCGCTCGCTGTCCAGAGCGTTTTGAGCTCAGCCTTCATCAAATAAACCGTCATCAGCGATTGGTTGGCCGCCAACAAATCCTGCAAACGAACCTGTTGTTCCGGCGTTTTCAGATTCTGCGGATTGCGCAGCAACAGCCATCGCGCCTGCTTGATGACCTTGCGAGCCGGCTTGTCATGACGCAG
>NZ_UTBG01000182.1 GCF_900580675.1 Pseudomonas viridiflava | reverse complement strand
ACTGCTGGCAGACGCCGACATCCTCATCGAAAACTTCCGCCCCGGCGTGTTGGAAAAGCTCGGCCTGAGCTGGGACACCTTGCATGCGCTCAACCCCAAATTGGTGATGGTGCGCCTCTCGGGCTTTGGCCAGACCGGGCCGATGAAGGACCAGCCGGGGTTTGGCGCGGTGGGCGAATCCATGGGCGGGTTGCGTTATATCACCGGTTTCGAGGACCGCCCGCCGGTGCGCACCGGCATCTCGATCGGCGACTCCATCGCCGCCTTGTGGGCGGTGATCGGCGCGCTGATGGCGCTGCGTCATCGCGAGGTCAACGGCGGCCTGGGCCAAGTGGTGGACGTGGCGTTGTATGAAGCCATCTTCGCGATGATGGAAAGCATGATCCCCGAGTTCGATGTGTTCGGCTTTATTCGCGAGCGCACCGGCAACATCATGCCGGGTATCACCCCGTCATCGATTCACACCAGCGCCGACGGCAGACACGTGCAGATCGGCGCCAACGGTGACGCTATCTTCAAGCGCTTCATGTTGGCCATTGGTCGCGAAGATTTGGCCAATGACCCGGAGCTGGCCAGCAACGACGGCCGCGACAACCGCCGCGACGAGCTGTATGGGGTGATTGATCGCTGGGTCAATTCATTGCCACTGGATCAAGTGGTAGAGCAGCTCAACAAAGCCGAAGTACCCGCAAGCCGCATCTACAGTGCCGAGGACATGCTGGGCGACCCGCAATTCCTGGCCCGCGAAATGTTTCTCAAGGCCCAATTGCCCGGCGGCAAGGACTTCAAGATGCCAGGCATCGTGCCCAAGCTGTCGGACACGCCGGGCAGCTGCGAATGGGTGGGGCCGCAATTGGGTGAACACAATCGCGAGGTGCTCGGAGCGCTGGGATACAACGCCGCCGCCATCGTCCGCTTGCGCGAGGACGGCGCGATCTGACGCTCCCTAGGTGCAAACGCTGGCTCGTTCAGCGGTGTTGGGAGACTGGCCGCAAATTCGCTACGGAGCCCTTACAGCTACTCGCCAGCTAAATCGCAGGCAAAAGAAACCCCGAAGAGTGGGGAGACAATTCGGGGTTAAACGTGGCCTACAAAGACCAGTACAGCAAGGCACAAACACCGGAGCACAATGTTTGCTCTTGCTGTTACAAAGTCTGACCGGGCATCACGCAGGAAGTTTCCGCATATAAACAATTCTTCATGCGATCGCAGCGCCGCGGGTCTGGGCTGCATTGCGCAGGGCGGCGATGACTGAAGGTTCCAGGCGCCCTTCGGCGATCTTGAGGTCGCGCAGCAGGCAGTCCACGACATCCACCAGCACGCGCTTGTCCATCAATTGCGCGCGGTCGACTTCACGCTCGACCACGATGGCGCCAGCAGGGTTCTTCACGGTTACCAGGCACTCGTCCTGCACACCAGAGGTGGTCAGCGTAACCTGATAAGGGCTCAGTGCTTCTTCGAGCAATAGGCTGATACTTTCCATCTCGATCACCACTCAATAGTTCGGGAACAATCGTTTCAACGGGTGCTGCATCTATCCTAAGTGACTGGTTGTTACGTAGGAAAGTTCGCTTTTTCGTCTTTGTGGGTTCGTCAGGGGGTGACGTTTTCCAGCATGCGCCTGCAACATGACAAGCAGAAAACGACGGCACATAACTGCTTACGCAATGGGTGGCCGTTTGGGGGTTCTCCGCGCGCCGAGGCGCAGAGTGAATCCTATACTCGGTGAGCGCTGATCACTCTGCGATGCAGGCAACAGCGCATGTCAAAAGGCCCTTATTACGAAGGATGATGGCGATGGCGGAACAAAATGAACAGCAGACGTCGACTGACAGAATGCATGCCGAGGTATCACGTATTTTTGCTGAAATAGCCCGTATGAACGCAGAGCAAAACAAGCTCAACAAAGAATCGCTGAAGATAACCTGTGAGACTTTCTGGTACCCGGTGGCTATCGCGACCGGGTTCTATGCTGCCGTCGGCACCGTCATAGTCGTCGCACAGAAACTATTCTCGTAACGCTCGCCCAGGCCTGCCAGAAACGAAAAACGCCGCTGACCCAAGGAAGGGAAAGCGGCGTTTTTGTATACGCGGGTTGCCTTACAGCGGCTTGCCCCGATTGCCATGCTGGCTGACAAACGCCTGCACTGCCTTCAAGTCATTCGCCAACACGGTGCAACGCTCTTCGCGCTCGAACAGATCGACCAAGTGCTCCGGCAGTTCCAGCGCCTTGCCGACGCCCGCCTTCTCCACCGCTTCCGGGAATTTGACCGGGTGCGCGGTGCCCAGGATCACCATTGGAATATCCAGGCTGCGACGGCATTCGCGTGCGGCTTTCACGCCGATAGCAGTGTGCGGGTCCAGCAGCTCGCCGGTCTGGGCGTAGACTTCAGCGATGGTTTCGCAGGTCTGCGCATCGTCCACGGCCAGGGAGTCGAACAGCTTGCGGGTTTCGGTCCAACGCTCCTGGTCGACGCTGAAACCGCCACCGCTCTTGAAGCTGCTCATCAGCTCGGCCAGGGCTGCGCCGTTGCGACCGTGCATGTCGAACAGCAAGCGTTCGAAGTTCGACGAGACCATGATGTCCATCGACGGCGACAGGGTCGCGTGCAGGGTTTCCTTGACGTACTGATTGCCGCTCATGAAGCGGTGCAGGATGTCGTTGCGGTTGGTGGCGACGATCAATTGGTTGATCGGCAGGCCCATGTTGCGCGCCAGGTAACCGGCGAAGATGTCGCCGAAGTTGCCGGTCGGCACCGAGAACGACACCGAACGCGCCGGGCCGCCCAACTGCAGGGACGCGTGAAAGTAGTAGACGATCTGGGCCATGATCCGCGCCCAGTTGATCGAGTTCACGGCGACCAGGCGCGTGCCTTTGAGGAAGCTCTGGTCAGCGAAGCTGTTCTTGACCATTTCCTGGCAGTCATCGAAGTTGCCTTCGATGGCGATGTTGTGGATGTTCTCACCAAAAATGGTGGTCATCTGGCGACGTTGCACTTCCGACACACGCTTGTGCGGGTGCAGGATGAAGATGTCGACGTTTTCGCAGTGCTTGCAGCCTTCGATGGCCGCCGAGCCGGTATCCCCGGAGGTGGCGCCAATGATCACAACGCGCTCGCCGCGCTTCTCCAGCACGTAATCGAGCAGACGACCCAGCAGTTGCAGGGCGAAGTCCTTGAACGCCAGGGTTGGGCCGTGGAACAGCTCCAATACCCATTCATTGCCGTTCAGCTGGCGCAGTGGCGCGATGGCGCTGTGGGAGAAGACCCCGTAGGTCTCTTCCAGAATCTTCTTGAAATCCGCATCCGGAATGCTGCCGGTGACGAACGGGCGCATCACCCGGAACGCCAGCTCGTGGTACGGCAGGCCGGCCCACGAAGCGATTTCTTCCTGGGTGAAGCGCGGCAGGTTTTCCGGCACGTAAAGGCCGCCATCAGTGGCAAGGCCTGCCAGCAAGACGTCTTCGAAATTCAGGGCCGGTGCCTGGCCGCGGGTGCTGATATAACGCATGACTGGCTCCTCTAAAACATTCTCGAACAGAGGCCGCCGCACACACGGGGCCCCTGGATCAAATCGGTTAGTTCAAGTGTTCGACGCGAATCCGCACCACCGGGCCGACCACGCCTTGCAGGGCTTCGAGGGCGGCGATGGCATCGTTCATGTGCTGCTCGAGCACGCGATGGGTCAGCAAGATCATCGGCACCTGGCCGTTTTGCTCCTCGACTTCCTTCTGCATGATCGACTCGATGTTGATGCCGCGCTCCGACAGAATGCTGGCAACCTGGGCCAACACGCCCGGATGGTCCTGGGCCTGGATGCGCAGGTAGTAGGCACTTTCGCACGCCTCGATCGGCAGGATCGGGTGAGCCGACAGCGAATCCGGCTGGAAGGCCAGGTGCGGTACGCGGTTTTCCGGGTCACTGGTCATGGCGCGAACCACGTCCACCAGGTCGGCGATCACCGACGAAGCGGTCGGCTCCATGCCGGCGCCAGCCCCGTAGAACAGGGTCGAACCAGCCGCATCACCGTTGACCATCACGGCGTTCATCACGCCGTTGACGTTGGCGATCAGCCGGTCGGCCGGGATCAGCGTCGGGTGCACACGCAACTCGATACCCGCCGGGGTGCTGCGCGCAACGCCAAGGTGCTTGATGCGGTAGCCCAGGGCTTCGGCGTAGTTCACGTCGGCGGTGGTCAGCTTGGTGATGCCTTCGGTGTAGGCCTTGTCGAACTGCAGCGGGATACCAAAGGCGATGGAGGCCAGGATGGTCAGCTTGTGCGCGGCGTCGATGCCTTCCACGTCGAACGTCGGGTCGGCTTCGGCGTAACCCAGGGCCTGGGCTTCAGCCAGCACGTCTTCGAACGTACGGCCCTTCTCGCGCATTTCGGTGAGGATGAAGTTACCGGTGCCGTTGATGATGCCGGCCACCCAGTTGATGCGGTTGGCGGACAGGCCTTCACGGATCGCCTTGATCACCGGAATACCACCGGCCACTGCGGCTTCGAATGCCACGATCACGCCTTTTTCGCGCGCCTTGGCGAAGATCTCGTTGCCATGCACGGCGATCAGCGCCTTGTTGGCGGTGACCACGTGCTTGCCGTTCTCGATGGCCTTGAGCACCAGCTCACGGGCCACGGTGTAGCCGCCGACCAGCTCGATGACGATATCGATTTCAGGGTTTGTGGCCACGGCGAAGACATCGTTGGTAATCGCAATACCGGTCGTTTCGAACTGAGGCTTTGGCGAACGCGTGGCAATTTGCGCCACTTCAATCCCACGGCCTGCGCGGCGGGAAATTTCTTCAGCGTTACGCTGAAGTACGTTGAAGGTGCCGCCACCGACGGTCCCTAACCCACAGATGCCTACTTTGACCGGTTTCACTGAAGAACTCCCCATGAAACGGCCGACTCAAGGTCGGCCGTGGAAAACAGCCGCACAACTGCGGCTCTCAATTAATGGCCCGCCGACTGTTCGGCGGGCCAAGATCGTCAAAGGCTCGACGATTACTGCTGACTTGCACCGAGTGCCAGTTTGGCAACTTGTGGCGCCGGCTGGTAGCCCGGAATCACTTGGCCGTCAGCCAAAACGATGGCCGGTGTACCGTTAACGCCAATCGACTGGCCCAGCGCAAACTGCTTGGAGACCGGGTTGGCGCATTTGGCCGATTTGATTTCCTTGCCATCGACCATCTTGTCCATCGCCGCTTTCTTGTCGGCCGAGCACCAGACTGCCTGCAACTGCTCGTCACCCGGCGAGCCGAGGCCCTGGCGCGGGAACGCTACGTAGCGCACTTCCACACCCAGCTTGTTCAGCGCAGGCACTTCGGCGTGCAGCTTGTGGCAGTAAGGGCACGTGGTGTCGGTGAACACGGTGATATGGGTCTTGGTTTCGCCAATCGCCGGGTACACCACGGTTTCAGCCACCGGAATGCCGTTGATCAGCTTGGACACGCCCAGGCGCTCGGCTTTCTCGGTCAGGTTGACCGGCTTGCCGTCTTTCAACTGGAACAGGTAGCCCTGGACGATGTACTGGCCATCGGCGCTGGCGTACAGCACGCGGCTGCCCTTGAGCTTGACTTCGTAAAGGCCGGCCATCGGGCTGGCGCTGATGCTTTCGATCGGCGTGTCGAGCTGCAGGTTGGCCAGGCTCTTGCGAATGGTCTGTTCGGCAGCGTCATCGGCGACAACAAAAGTGGAAACCAACGCAATCGCTGCGGCGGCAATAATCTGGGTCAAGCGCATGGGAACTCCTGAAGGCAGATGCAGGGACGGGCGCCGGTACGCCGATCTGAAACATGGCGGTGGACCGTCCCCTTTGCTAAGCGGCAAAGCCTACCACAGTTGGGCCGCAGGGCAGCCCGTGGCGGTATAAATTGGCGGTTTTCAGCCTCGCGGGTGGTGCTTGGCATGCATATCCTGCAAGCGTGCTCGTGCCACATGGGTGTAGATCTGGGTTGTGGATAAGTCACTGTGCCCGAGCAGCATTTGCACCACGCGCAAATCCGCGCCGTGGTTGAGCAAATGCGTGGCGAACGCATGGCGCAAGGTGTGCGGCGACAAGGCCTTGCCGATCCCGGCCACCTTGGCCTGGTGCTTGATCCGGTGCCAGAAGGTCTGGCGGGTCATTTGCTCGCCACGCTGGCTGGGAAACAGCACGTCGCTGGGCCGCCCACCGAGCAATTCGCTGCGGCCATCGCGCATAAAACGCTCGACCCACACTATCGCCTCCTCGCCCATCGGCACCAGCCGCTCCTTGCTGCCCTTGCCCATCACGCGCAATACGCCCTGGCGCAGGTTGACCTGCTCCAGGGTCAGGCTGATCAACTCGGTCACCCGCAGGCCGCAGGCATACAGCACTTCGAGCATCGCGCGGTCACGCTGGCCGATGGCTTCGCTCAGGTCAGGCGCGGCGAGCAAGGCATCAACGTCAGCTTCCGACAAGGATTTGGGCAAAGGCCTACCCAGTTGCGGCATGTCGATCTGCAGGGTCGGGTCGACGGCGATGAGTTTTTCCCGCAGCAGATAGCGATAAAAGCCACGCACACCCGAGAGAAATCGCGCAGTGGAGCGCGGCTTGTAGTTCTGCTCCAGGCGCCACGCCAGATGGTCGAGGATCAGCTCGCGACCGGCGTTGATCAGTTCGAGGTTTTTCTCCTGCAACCAGCCATTGAACAAGGCCAAATCGCTGCGATAGGCCTGGCGAGTGTTATCCGACAGGCCTTTCTCCAGCCACAGGGCGTCAAGGAAGCGGTCGATCAGCGGGTGGTCAATGGCGGGCATAGAGGCTCAAGCGAATGAAGGTGGTGTGTGGTGGATCCTATCGCAGGCAAGCCAGCTCCCACATGGGTTTTGTGTTTTGCCTGTTAGCCTGATCAATACCGAACAAAGGTGGGAGCTGGCTTGCCTGCGATAGCCGCGACTCGGTCTCAGATCAACCCACAAACCCCGGCAACACCGGCACCGGCCGCTTGTCAGCATCAATCGCAACAAAGCTGAACACGCCCTGGATCGCCTTCTCGCGGCCATCGGCACTCATGCTTTCGACAAACACTTCAACTTCGACCTTGAGGCTGGTGTTGCCCACTTTGATCACGCGACCGATCAGCTCAACGATCGAGCCGGCCGGGATCGCGTGGTTGAAATCGATGCGGTCGGTGGAGACCGTCACCAGTGGCAAACGGCAAAACCGCGTGGCGGTGATGAACGATACTTCATCCATCCAGGCCAGGGCGGTGCCGCCGAACAGGGTGTTGTGGTGGTTGGTGGTGGGCGGGAATACGGCATTGGTCACGTGGGTAACCGAGAGATCGGTGCGGCGCTGGATTTCTTCGAGGCGGGTGGTCATGAGCAAATACCGGGAAATGGGCAAATTTCAGGCACAAAAAAGCAGCCCGTAGGCTGCTTTTTTCTGCATCGGGAAGCTGGACTTAAGCCAGTTTTTCCTTGATGCGAGCTGCTTTACCGGACAGGTCACGCAGGTAGTACAGCTTGGCTTTACGTACGTCACCGCGACGCTTGACGGCCATGCTGTCGATTTGCGGGCTGTAGGTCTGGAAAGTACGCTCTACGCCAACACCGTTGGAGATTTTACGAACAGTGAAAGCACTGTTCACACCACGGTTACGCTTGGCGATTACCACGCCTTCGAACGCTTGCAGACGCGAACGGTCGCCTTCCTTCACTTTCACCTGAACGACAATAGTGTCGCCCGGGGCAAAGGTAGGGATCTCTTTGGTCATCTGCTCTGCTTCGAGTGCAAGGATGATTTTGTTAGTCATGCTGTGCTCCTAAGGTAAGTCAATGGACCTACCATCGATACGTTGTTAACTATCGTCCCGCGCGAGGATGTATTCCTCGAGCAGCTTCTTCTCTTCTCCAGAAAGCGAGCGGCTTTCCAGAAGATCGGCGCGTCGTTCATAGGTCCGACCAAGGGACTGCTGTAAACGCCAACGCCGGATGTGTGCGTGATTGCCACTTAGCAATACGTCGGGAACACGCTGATCCGCATACACCTCCGGTCGGGTGTAGTGCGGGCAATCCAGCAAACCATCCGTGAAGGAATCTTCCTCCGCGGAGTCCGCATGCCCTAAAGCTCCAGGCAGCAGTCGTGTAACCGCATCTATCAGGACCATCGCCGGCAGCTCGCCGCCAGACAGGACATAGTCCCCAATCGACCACTCTTCATCGACATGAGCTTCAATAAATCGCTCGTCAATGCCTTCATAGCGACCGGCAATCAGGATCAGTGCTTCCTCATTCGCCAGTTCGCGGACCCCAGCCTGTTTCAGCTGACGGCCTTGAGGGGACAGGTAAATTACCTTCGCCTTCTCCCCGGCGGCTGCCTTGGCCTGAACCAACGCGTCTTCCAGGGGCTTGATCTTCATCACCATGCCCGGGCCACCGCCAAATGGGCGATCGTCCACAGTGTGATGTCGATCCGTCGTGTAGTCTCGCGGGTTCCAACAGGTCAGCTGCAAGAGCCCCTGTTTCACCGCCCGACTGGTGATGCCGTACTCGCTGATGGCGGAGAACATCTCGGGAAACAAACTGATCACTTCAATGCGCAAATTAGCCACGCTTAGAAGTCCGCGTCCCATTCCACCTTCATCTCGCCCGCTTCCAGGTCGATGGCCAACACGCATTGCTTCGTATAAGGCAACAGGCGTTCGCGATCATCCAGGCTACCGGCGCAAGGCCTGACCACCATTACATCATTGGCGCCGGTTTCCAGAAGGTGATCGATTTTCCCGAACAATTGCCCGAGTTGATCAATAACCTTCAGACCTTCCAGCTGGTACCAGTAGTACTCGCCGTCGGTCAATTCAGGGAACAGGTCTCGCGGCACGCAGATCTCGTAACCAGCCAGAAGACGAGCTTCTTCACGATCATCAAGACCCTTGAGCTTTGCGACCAGGAACTTATCGCTCCCGCGTCCACTGACCAGCTCGACCTGTTTCACGCTACCTTCGCGCTTGAGCGTCCAGGTTTTGTACTGCAACAGGTTTTCAGTCGGATCAGTAAAGGAATACACCTTCACTTCGCCGCGAACGCCATGAACAGAGTAAATCTTGCCGATAACGATCAAATCATCAGCAACAGCTGGCGTCGCGTTCATATTGCTCAGGCTGCGGCCTTAGCCGAGTCCTTCAACAGTTTTGCAACGCGCTCGGATGGCTGTGCACCAACGCTCAGCCAGTAGGCTACGCGCTCTTGGTTCACGGACAGACGAACTTCTTGACCACGAGCAACAGGGTTGAAGAAACCAACCTGTTCCTTGTGCGAACCGTCGCGCGGGTTGCGGCTGTCGGTTACGGTCAAGTGGTAAAACGGGCGCTTTTTGGAGCCGCCAAGGGCAAGACGGATTGTTAGCATGTGAACATCGTTCCTGTAGTCGGTGCTGCAAATCTAAATGCACAGCGGGCATAGGTGCCCGAAAGGCCGCATATTCTAAGGAATATCCGGACTTTTGCAAATGTCTTTTTCTGGCGCCTATCAGCGTGCCACTCAGATCTGCTATAGAGCCGTCGGTTAAAACGGCGAGTCAGCGCCCGCCAACGGCGGGTTTGCTGGAGATCCCACGTCCCTGTGGGTCGGAGCGAGAGCAAGCCCCCGCTCGAATACTTTACATTTTCGGCATGCCGCCGCCGGGCAACATACCGCCCATGCCGCGCATCATCTTGGCCATTCCGCCTTTGGCGGAGAATTTCTTCATCATCTTCTGCATCTGCTTGTGCTGCTTGATCAAGCGACCGATGTCCTGCACCTGGGTGCCGGAGCCCATGGCGATCCGACGCTTGCGCGAACCGCTGATCAGCTCAGGGTCGCGGCGCTCGGCCGGGGTCATGGAGTTGATGATGGCTTCCATCTGCTTGAACTGCTTCTCTGCCGCGCCCTGGGCATTGCCCATTTGCGCCAGGTTCACACCGCCGATGTTCGGCAGCTTGTCCATCAGGCCGCCGAGGCCGCCCATGTTCTTCATCTGTTGCAGCTGGTCACGGAAGTCTTCGAGGTCGAAGCCCTTGCCCTTCTTCAGCTTCTTGGCCAGCTTGTCGGCCTTGTCCTTGTCGAGGGTCGCTTCGGCCTGTTCGATCAGGCTGAGCACGTCACCCATGCCGAGGATGCGCGAGGCAATACGCTCGGGGTGGAACGGTTCGAGTGCTTCGCTCTTCTCACCCATACCGATGAACTTGATCGGCTTGCCGGTGATGGCACGTACCGAAAGCGCGGCACCGCCACGGGCGTCGCCGTCGACCTTGGTCAGGATCACGCCGGTCAGCGGCAGTGCGTCGCCGAAGGCCTTGGCGGTGTTGGCCGCATCCTGGCCGGTCATGGCGTCGACCACGAACAGCGTCTCGACCGGGTTGATCGCGGCATGCAGCGCCTTGATCTCGCCCATCATCTCTTCATCGATGTGCAGGCGACCGGCGGTATCGACGATGACCACGTCGATGAATTTCAGCTTGGCTTCTTTAATAGCCGCGTTGGCGATGTCGACCGGCTTCTGGCTCAGGTCGGACGGGAAGAAGGTCACGCCCACTTCGCCCGCGAGCATTTCCAGCTGTTTGATAGCGGCCGGGCGGTAAACGTCCGCCGATACCACCATCACCGACTTCTTCTTGCGCTCTTTAAGGAAGCGCGCCAGCTTGCCGGCGGTGGTGGTCTTGCCCGCACCTTGCAGACCGGCCATCAGTACGACGGCCGGCGGCACGGCGCTGAGGTTCAAATCTTCGTTGGCTGCGCCCATCAGGCTTTCGAGTTCGGCCTGGACGATCTTCACGAATGCCTGGCCCGGGGTCAGGCTGCGGGACACTTCGGTGCCGACCGCGCGCTCTTTGACCGAGTTGACGAAGTCCTTCACCACCGGCAAGGCCACGTCGGCTTCCAGCAACGCCATGCGCACTTCACGCAGGGTGTCTTTAATATTGTCCTCGGTCAGCTTGGCCTTGCCGGTAACGTGGCGCAGCGTCTGCGAGAGACGGTCAGTCAGGTTTTCAAACATGCGCGATCCTTTCAGGCCCTATTCATCGAAATGCGTTGTTAGACCGAGGTAATGGCGGCCCAGGCTGTGTTAGATCGCTATAAAAAACAGCGCTCGGCGAGCCTGCGGCGTGGGCAGGTCGCGGATTATAGCGAAGACTGCGCCCATGCACACCCGCTGTCTGGCCCGGGAGTCTTTCGTGGAACGCGGGGGTATGCCAAACTCAGCGCCTTTCGGGCTTGTCTATCAGGATTTATGGTCCCCTTGTCACCCAGTTTGCTACCCAGCCTCGCCGCCGCCATCGTGTATGCCGCTGCGACTCTCTATCAAGGCACTCGCCTGGCTCAGGGCACCAAGGCCGACAAGCGCCTGCTGGTGGGGCTTGGCGTCCTCGCCCTGCTGGCCCATGCCGCGAGCCTGTTCACCCACCTGATGACGCCGGTCGGCCTGGGCCTGGATTTTTTCAGCGCCGCCAGCCTGATCGCGGCCGCTGTCATCGCGCTGACACTGATGGCCTGTTACCGGATTCCCGTCGAGAACCTGCTGGTGCTGCTGTTTCCACTGGGCGTGCTGACGGTGCTGCTCGCGCAGTTCGCGCCCACCGGCACGGTGCAGGTGATCGACGAAGAGCCGGGCATCCTCGCGCATATCCTGCTGTCGATCCTGGCCTACGGCATGTTCACCATCGCGGTGTTCCAGGCCTTGCTCCTGTTGCTGCAGGACCACCAGCTCAAGCACAAGCACCCGTCCGGGCTGATCAAGAACTTCCCGCCGCTGCAAACCATGGAAAGCCTGCTGTTCGGTTTCCTGTGGGCCGGCTGGACGCTGTTGTCGCTGTCGCTGATCTC
>NZ_UTBG01000072.1 GCF_900580675.1 Pseudomonas viridiflava | reverse complement strand
GCAATGAACAGGGACGATTTCCTATGCAAGCAATCGATAACATCAACCTCAATTCCCTGATCGATACCCTGGTCAGCCTGACTGCCGCGTTCATCCTTGGAGGCCTGATCGGCTTTGAGCGCCAGTACCGCCAGCGCACGGCAGGCTTGCGCACCAATGTGCTGGTGGCGGTGGGCGCGGCGATTTTCGTCGACATGGCCAACCGCCTGGGCGGCGCGGAAGGTGCGGTGCGGGTGGTCGCGTATGTGGTCTCGGGCATCGGCTTCCTGGGGGCCGGCGTGATCATGCGCGAAGAAGGCAATGTGCGTGGGCTGAACACGGCTGCCACGCTCTGGGCGTCGGCGGCAGTGGGCGCCTGTGCCGGTGCCGACCTGATCCTCGAAGCGCTGCTGGGCACCTTGTTCGTGTTGGCGGCCAATACGCTGCTGCGGCCGATCGTCAACAACATCAACCGCCAGCCGCTGGATGTGGTGTCGGCGGAGGTCACCAATATTTTGTATGTGATCGCTCGGCGTACCCAGCAAAAAGCTGTGTTGGCCTTGCTCGAAGCCGAGTTGGCGCGCTGCAACTACCCGGCGAGTGATGTCGACGTGCGGCCTTTCGGCACTGATGAGGTCGAGATTGAGGCCACGCTGGCGGTGACCTCGGTGGACGGTGATGAGCTGGACGCCCTGGTGGCGCGAATCTCCCTGTCGACCCTGGTGGTGCAGGCGTTCTGGAGTCCTAGTACCACGGAGTAACCCCCCTACAAACATGAGGAAAAGTCCCACAAGTTCGCAAGATTATCCCTTCATTTGAAACAACACGCCGTTGTTAAGGTTGCGCGCCGCACCCGCTCAGGAATCCAGCTGCGGTTTGCGGAGTGGGCGTTTTTTCAAGCGTGTTATTTCAAGAGGAGGGGCCTGTACTGCCTGGTGTGTTGCGCAGAGTAATCGGGACCGTTGATCGGAACTGGTACTTTTCACAGGTAGATAGGTCTCGCGTGATATGTGAGCGTACCGATCCTCTCAGGGGAGTTTTATGAGCAACAAAGCATTAGTTGTGGATGACCACCCTTTTATACGCGCTACCGTCAAGTATCTGTTGAAGCAGGAAGGCTTCGACAGCATCTTCGAAGCGGGTAACGGCGCTGACGCGTTGCAGGTGGCGCGCCAGGAGCGTCCGGACGTCATCATCCTGGACCTGGCGATGCCCAGGCTAGGCGGTTTGGAGGTGATCAACCGGGTCAAGGCGCTGGACCTGCCTTGCAAAATTCTGGTGCTGACCTCGTATTTGCCAGTGTTCTTTTCCACCCGTTGCATGCGCGCCGGTGCGATGGGGTTTGTCGCCAAGACCGGAGAGCTTGATGAGCTGCAGAAGGCCATCCGGGCGATAAGGTCCGGCTACAGTTGTTTTCCGAGCCTGCCTACCAGTTCGGTGCGCCGCGACGATCTGCAGTCCACCGAGCATGAATTGGTCGAGGCGCTGTCCGACCGCGAATTGACCGTTCTGCAAAAGCTGGCCCTGGGCCTGGGCAACAAGGAAATCGCCGAGGACATGCTGTTGAGCCACAAGACCATCAGCACCTACAAGACCCGACTCAAGGAAAAGCTGCGTATGTCTTCGGTGGTGCACCTGTCCAAGTTCGCGCAGCGCAATCATCTGATCTGACATGCGCACCTCCTGGCTGATCAAACTCACGGCCATCCCGCTGATGGGCTTGCTGCCGCTGATGGTGATGGCCCTGGACGAACCGCGAAGCCTGCGGTTGCTGGGCCATTCAACCCTTGAAAACGCCCCGGTGAAACTCGATGAGTCCGACTGGCGCTGGTTGCGCGAGCGGCGCACGTTGTACATGGGCGTGTCGGCGCCCGACTACGCGCCCTTTGAGTTAAGCAACAATCAGGATGAGTTTGAAGGCATCACCGCCGATTACGCGGTGCTGGTCGCCCAAGTGCTGAATATTGACGTTGAGGTACGGCGTTACGACACCCGTGACGAGGTGATTGAGGCACTCAAGACCGGCGCTGTGGATTTTGTGGGTTCGGCCAACGGTTATGAGGCGGTCGACCCGGAGTTGATACTGTCCCGGGCCTACGCCAATGATCAACCCACGCTGGTGACGCGGGTGAGTGACACTCAATTGCTCAGCGCCGACCTGGCGGGCCGGCGCGTGGCGATGCTTTACCACTATATGCAACCCGAGGCCGTCCAGGCCTTTTACCCCAAGGCGCAGTTGCTGTTGTTCGGCTCGACCTTCGAAGCCCTTGGCGCCGTGGCGTTTGGCCAGGCCGATGTGTATTTGGGCGACGCCATCAGCACCCGTTACCTGATCAACAAGAACCACCTCAATAATGTGCGTATGGCGGATTTTTCCGCGATGGAGGCCTACCCGTTCGGGCTCGCCGTCGCCAGGCAAAACAGGCGCCTGCGCAACATCCTCAATGTTGCGCTGGCCGCTGTTCCGGCCGAAAAGCAATTGGAAATCCTGCGCCGCTGGAGTGCCGGTGGTATCGGCTTCCTGGGGGGCGAGCGCCTGCGCCTGAGTGACAATGAGCAGCGTTGGCTGGAGAAGCATCCGCGGATAAAGGTGGTGGCGTTCGACAAATTCGTGCCGCTGTCGTTTTTTAACGAGCAAGGCCAATTCGAAGGGTTGAGTGCCGAGGTGCTGTCACGGATCAGCCTGCGCACCGGCTTGAAGTTCGATGTGCAGCGGGGCGGTTCGATGCTTCGTCAAATCGAAGCGGCGAGTGTGGGCGAAGTGGACATGCTGGGCGTCGTCACGCCGAGCGTGGAGGGTGCCGAGAAGATCCGCTTTACCCGACCCTACTTGACCAACCCCTATGTCTTGGTGGTTTCCGCCAACAATGAGCGCCTGGCGACCCTGGAGGATATGCCCGGTAAACGCCTGGCCCTTGTCAGCGGTAACAGCCTTGTCGCGCAAGTCGCCGCGGATTATCCCGGCATTGAGTTTGTCGGCGCAGAGAACACCGAGCATGCCTTGGCGTTGGTGGCCAGGGGCAGTGTAGATGCGACCGTGGTTTCGCTGATCAGTGCCCGCTATATGATCACGCGCTACTACCGTGACCGCCTGCGTATCACCAGCACCGTCGGCCGGGAGCCCGCGCGCTTTACCTTCGGCGTCAACCGCAGCCAGCTGGAGTTGTATTCGATCCTCGACAAGGCTTTGTTGAGCATTACACCTGAAGAAATGGACGAGCTGACCAACCATTGGCGCAGCGAGATCATCATTGAGGACAGCTACTGGATACATCACCGCACCGTGATTCTTCAGGGGTTTGGTTTAGCCGCGTTGCTGCTGCTGGTCACCCTGGGTTGGGTGTTCTACCTGCGCAACCTGATCCGCAAGCGCTCCCAGGCCGAGCGGGCCCTGAGTGACCAGATGCGGTTCATGAGCGTGCTGATCGATGGCACGCCGCACCCGATCTATGTGCGCGATCGCCAGGGCCGGTTAATGGCCTGCAACAACGCCTACCTCGATGTATTCGGCTTCAAGTTGCAGGACGTTATCGGCAAGACCGTGATCGAGACCGACACCGGCAACCCGCCCCAGGCTCAGTCGTTTCATACCGATTATTTGCGCTTGATGGAGCTGGGCGAGCCGCAGATCCATGACCGGGTTCTCAAGTTGCCCGGTGGGGGTGTGCTGACCATCTACCAATGGATGCTGCCCTACCGTGACAGCAATGGCAGCGTCGTGGGCATGATTGCCGGCTGGGTGGATGTCAGCGAGCGCCAGCGCTTGTTGGGCCAGTTGCAGGAGGCCAAGGAGGAAGCCGACGCCGCCAACCGCGCCAAGACCACCTTCCTGGCGACCATGAGCCATGAGATCCGAACGCCGATGAACGCGGTCATCGGCATGATCGAGCTGGCCTTGAAAAACGCCGAGCACGGCCGCGCCGATCGCGATGCGCTGGAGGTGGCGTCGGTCGCATCGCGCAGCATGCTGGAACTGATCGGCGATATTCTCGATATTGCGCGCATTGAATCCGGGCATCTGTCCTTGACCCTCGAGCCGGCCAACCTGCATGACATTCTGGCCTCGGTGGCGCGGGTGTTCGAGGGGTTGGCGCGGGACAAGGGCCTGCTGCTGCAGGTGGAGCTGGACCCGTTTATCGACCGTTCGGTGCTGATCGATCCGCTGCGTTTCAAGCAGGTGGTGTCGAACCTGTTGGGTAACGCGATCAAGTTCACCGCCGCAGGCCAGGTACGCCTCGGTGCCCACGGAACCGAGGTGGGGAGTGACGGGCAACTGAACCTGCGGTTGTGGGTGGAGGACACGGGCATTGGCATCAGCACCGACGATCAGCAGCGCTTGTTCAACCCGTTTGTCCAGGGCAGCAATAACGAGCAGTCGGAGCGAAGCGGTTCGGGCCTGGGGCTTATGATCAGCCGTAACCTGTGCGAGATGATGGGTGGCCAACTGCACTTGAGCAGTGTGCTCGGCAAGGGGACGCGAGTGGAGGTGACATTAGCGCTGATGATGACCACTGCGGTGCCGGCTTGCTTGCCTGCTGCGCACCTCCCGGCGGCGCGTGCGTTAAATATCCTGGTGGTGGATGACTACCCGGCCAACCGCCTGCTGTTGGCGCGACAGCTGAGTTTCCTGGGGCATCGCATCGTTACGGCCGATGACGGCGCCCAAGGGTTTGACGTGTGGCAGGCCGGGGAGTTTGACGGCGTGATCACCGATTGCAATATGCCTTTCAAGGACGGTTATGCGTTGGCACGTGATATTCGTGAGCAAGAACGCCAGCGTGGCCTCGAGCCGTGCCTGTTGCTCGGCTTCACTGCCAATGCCCAGCCTCAGGAGACCGAGCGCTGCCGGGAAGCCGGCATGGACGGCTGCCTGTTCAAGCCTACCGGGCTTGACGATTTGCGCGCGGCGCTGGCATCACGCACTGGCAGTGTCGATACGCGTGAGCCGGTGTTTGATTTAAGCGCGTTGATCACGCTGACGGGGGACGACAAGAATGCGCTCGACGAGCTGCTGGTGCCCTTGCTCGGCAGCCTGGAGGAAGACCGCGCAGCGTTGATGGCTCAGCCAGGGCGGTCGGACTTCGCCAGGTTGTACGACCTTGCCCATCGCGTCAAAGGGGGCGCGCGCATGGTCAAGTCCCAGGTGCTGATCGCCTCCTGCGAAACGTTGGAAAGCGTGTGTGAGCGGCGCGACAACGCTGCGTTAAGCGCTGCGGTTGAGGCAGTGGGCGCCGCCATTGACCGTTTGCGTCAGCACTTGGGACGGTTCTGCGAGCAGGCTTGACCGGATGGATGCCCGCTCGGCGGATTTGGGACAACTCCTACGAGAACGGGGAACATTGCTGATTTTGTCTTTGGGGGATGTCTGGAAAATGGGCCACGCTCACTGCCGAGCACTGCCTGCCCAGGGGTTTGCCATGCCGAACAAAGCACTCACCATCCTGATTGCCGATGAACAACACCAGCAACGGTTGTACATCGAAAAAATGCTCAACCAACTGGGATACCACCGGATCGTGCCGGTGCAAACCTTCGAGGAAGTCCAGATCCTCACTGCCATCCCGGCTGAGCCGTTTGACGTGCTGATCATTAATGCAGGGCTGGCGCTGCACACCTGTGGGCCTCAACCCCAGGTGCGCCATGTGCTGCTCTACGACCTCCTGGAACCTGGCACACCGATCGGCGCAACGCCGACCTTGCTGGTCCGCCTGCCCGGCGTGCCGGACAACGTCAACCTTGAACACTTCATGGACATTATCGACCCACCCGCAGCCACTGCCGGCCTGCGGGTATTGCCGTGGCTGCGCGAATTATCCCGCGCGCCGGTGGCCGCTGTTTAGTCCCACTTCGGCGCTATGCCCTTGGGGCTGGTCAGGCGGTGGCCGCGCTCCAGGCTGGCAATCTGTGCCATCTCGGCCTCGCTCAAGGTCAGCTGCAAGGCCTTGAGGTTGCTTTGCAGGTTGGCGCGTTTGGTCGAGGAAGGGATCACCGCGTAACCCAGTTGCATGGCCCAGGCCAGGGTCACTTGTGCCGGTGTGGCTTGATGGCGTTCGGCGATCTGCTGGATCACCGGGTCCTTGAGCACTTCGCCGTAGGCCAGGGTCATGTACGAGGTGATCTGAATGCCATTGGCGGTGGCGAAATCCACCACGTTGCGGTTTTGCAGGTACGGGTGCAGTTCGATCTGGTTGGTGGCGATGTTCTCGGCACCGACGACGGCGATGGCTTGCTTCATCAGGTCGATCGTGAAATTGGAAATGCCGATCTGGCGCGTCAGGCCCAGGCGCTTGGCTTCCAGCAACTGGCCCATGAATTCGGCGACGGGCACCTGGTCTTCCGGCGACGGCCAGTGGATCAGGGTCAGGTCAAGGTAGTCGGTCTTGAGCTTGCGCAGGCTTTCCCTGACGCTCGGGATCAACTGACCTTCGGCGAAGTTGGCGATCCAGATCTTGCTGGTGATGAACAGTTCGTCACGCGGCACGCCGCTGTCGGCGATCGCCTGGCCGACATCGGCTTCGTTCTCATAGATCTGCGCAGTGTCGATGACGCGATAGCCCAGTTCAAGGCCGGTACTTACGGAATCGATCACTACTTGGCCTTGCAGGCGGAAAGTGCCGAGGCCGAAGGGGGGGACAGTGTGCGTGGGGGTAGACATCAGTGACTCCTGAAGGGATATGAACAATGGAGTCGAGTATCCACCTGTCGTTCCTTCGGAAAAACCGCTGTGCCCGAAAAGGACTCTTTACCAGAAGTCACGAGTGGCGCGTGGCGCAGATCCACTGTGGGACGCGGTTTGCTCCCACAGCAGATTTCCGTCGGTTATGCGCTTGGGGGTTGTGCCCGCAAACGCTGCGCGGCGTTGCGCAACAGCTGCTCGGTGCCGTCCCAGCCCAGGCAACCATCAGTCACCGACACGCCGTATTTCATCGACGCGCTCAACGGCTGGCAGCCTTCGAACAGGTGGCTTTCGAGCATCATGCCGATCAACGAGGTGTCGCCTTGCAGGCGTTGTTCCAGCACGTCGTTGAACACGGCTGGTTGACGCAGCGGGTCCTTGCCACTGTTGGCATGGCTGCAATCGACCATGATCCGCGCGGCGACGTTGGATTTGGCCAAGTCGTGCTTCACCAGTGCCACGTTCTGCGCATCGTAGTTCGGCCCACGGTGGCCGCCGCGCAGCACCAGGTGCGTGTCGGGGTTGCCTGGGGTTTGAATGATTGCCGGATGGCCCTGGCTGTCGACGCCGAAGTGGCGGTGCGGGTGGGACGCCGAGCGCATCGCGTCACAGGCAATCGCGACGCCGCCGTCGGTGCCGTTCTTGAAGCCCACGGGCGTGCCCAGGCCGCTGGCCATTTCGCGGTGGATCTGCGATTCGGTGGTGCGCGCGCCAATGGCGACCCAACTGAGCAGGTCATCGAAGTAGCCGGCAGCCATGGGTTGCAGCAGCTCGGTGGCGACCGGCAGGCCCAGGCGCAGCATTTCACGCATCAATTCGCGGGACAGGCTCAAGCCGGCCGCCATGTCGTCGCTGCCATCCAGGTGCGGGTCGTAGGCCAGGCCTTTCCAGCCGATGGTGGTGCGTGGTTTCTCGACGTAGGCACGGATCACCAGCAGCATCTGGTCGCTGACTTCCAGGGCCAGCTTCTTCAGGTTGCGCGCGTATTCCATGGCCGACTCGGGGTCGTGGATAGAGCACGGGCCGACAATCACCAGCAAGCGTGAATCTTCGCCATTGAGGATGGCGCGCACGGCTTGGCGATGGGCATGGATCTGCTCGACGAGGAACGGGCTGAGAGGCAGTTGGTGCTTGAGCTCAAGGGAGCTGGGCAGACGCTGAGTCAGGGCTTCATTGGCGCTGGTCAGGTTCGAAACGGGCAGGGCGGCGACGGAGGAGTTCATATTCAAGGCTTCCTGGGCAAGCGGCGGGCTGTTCCCGCGCGCTCTGCCCTACTGGGGTGTTCGACAATGGGCCGTATTGGCTGCGTGCGTTGGCTTGCCACCAAGAGGTGACCGATCGGAGGCGGCAGGCTGTCCCGAACGGAGCTGGCTAAATCGCCATGCGGTGCAGGTGTCGTAGCGGTAATAAGTGGCGTAGTTCATGTCGTGAGTCCTTTTAGTGTTCGGTGTAGAGCAAATTTAATAAGGGCTGAAAAAACAAAACCCCCGGTCGGGGAGCCGACCGGGGGTTAGATTTCTCTGGTAGGCGACCCCTTGAGTAGTGGGCGCCGATTTCAGGTATCAGGCGCGCCAGTGGCTAAACCAATACCCAAAATAAAAGCTGACCAGTGCGCTCGAACCGTTCACACGGGCAGCCGACACCGAGCGCGGGGCGCTGGCAGCAGGGCAAACCTGAGTGTGGGTGAGTTGCAACATGGTAGGTCTCCAAATGATGGGGCGAGCTTACTAGAGGCACGCAGGTGGTTTCAATCAGTAATTTCTATTGTGTGGGGGTACTTACGGCTATGAGTGACTGGCGATATGCTGGTCATACTTAGACATTGATTGCTTGGACGCGACCATGACTGCCTTGACCCTTGCTGCTGCCCAAACCCTTTCCATTGCGGGCAACGTCCCGGCCAATATCCGGCAGCACCTGGCATGTATAGGTGCGGCGGCGGAGCACGGCGTGCAATTGCTGGTGTTTCCGGAGCTGTCGTTGACCGGCTATGAGCCTTCGTTGGCAAACGAGTTGGCGATAACACCTGAGGATGCGTTGCTGACGCCATTGCGCGACATGGCGCGTGAGTTGCGGATGACGGTGGTCGTGGGCATGCCGCTCCGGCTCGCGCCACAAACAGGTGTATTGATTGGCGCATTGGTATTGGGCGCGGACGGTTCGCTCGGCGTCTACACCAAGCAGCACTTGCACCCTGGCGAAGAGTCAGTGTTTACGGCCGGGCAGGGCGGGGCAGCCCTCGAACTCGCCGCAGAGCGCATCGCATTGGCCGTGTGTGCAGACTTTTGCCACGCCAGCCACCCGCGCCTGGTGGCTGAAGCTGGCGCCAGTGTGTATGCCGCCGGTGTGCTGATCAGCGAAGGCGGTTACGCCACCGACAGTGCACTGCTCCAGGGGTATGCGGCCGAGCATCGGATGCTGGTATTGATGGCCAATCATGGCGGCCCATCCGGTGGCTGGAGCTGCGCCGGGCGCAGTGCGATCTGGGCCGCTGATGGCAGCTTGCTCGCTGCCGCGCCGGGAACGGGGAGCGCGTTGGTCATTGGCCGCCGCGAAGGCGGGTGTTGGGCTGGCCAAGTGGTTGCGCTCTAAATGGCGTTTCATCTGCTTGCCGCGACCAGCCGGGACCTGCCATTCGCGCGGGCGCTGACCTATGACGCCATGAAAAGCTACTACGTGCAGTATGGCTTGCTGTGGTCTGACGGCGGCTTCGATGTCGCCTGGGAGGGACGTGAAAACTGGTTGATCTGCAACGACAATGCAGTGATGGGGTTTATCAGCCTGAGCCGTGACAGCAAGGCCTTGTATATCCGCGAGCTGCATATGCTCGAATGCTTTCGCAAGCAGGGGGCGGGCAGCTGGGTGCTGGACCAGATGGCACTTAAAGCGAGCGCTCAGGGCCTGGGCCTTTTGCGCTTGACGGTGTTCAAGACTAACCCGGCTAGGCGGCTGTACCAGCGCCTGGGGCTGAACATCGTTGGGGAAGAAGATTGCTTCTGGCGCATGGAGCGCGAGTGTCGTGCAATCACATTGGAGTAAAACAAGCACGCCGAAGGAATAGGCGCATACTGCAATTAATTGATGATTTGCTGGTCGTGTTGAGCCATAGGCGCTTCCACGATGATCCCTTCCTTCATGCCCAATAGGACCGCCACCTTATGGGCTTCTCCACGCCGTCCCTTTTTACGCCCCGCGAGCACTTGATAGGTAGTAGCCGGATCAACCCCGTGCTCGCGCGCGAACGCTTGAACTGATTTTCCTTGATGGTCCAACCAAGCCTTGGCTTGTGCAGCAGTGCGAATACCGGGCATAGTTCAAAACCGTTCAAGTTTGTGTAAAACGAGATGAGAGTGTCACCTCTCGGGGTGTGCCATAAAGGATCATACATCCAAATGAGTGGAATCGGTTCGCGTTTAAGGCAAGAAAGAGAGCGGCTCGGCTTGTCGCAAAAAGTATTTGGTGAGATAGGAGGCGTTGAGGCCAACGCGCAAGGCAAATATGAAAACGGTGGTCGTGCTCCCAAAGCAGACTATTTGTCCCGTGTCGCCGAAAGAGGGGTGGATATCCTTTACGTATTGACCGGCAGCCCAACGCCGATCCAGGTGGATAACCTCAGTCAGATCGAAGAAAAAGTGCTGGGCAACTACAGGGCGATGTTCAAGGAAGACCAGGATGCGATCCGTCACCTGACAACGACCTTGGCCGAGCATTCATCGACGCGTAATGGAAAACCCAAGCCGCAACCCCAGGATTCCTGACCTTTTACCCAGGAAATAGCGCAGTTCGCCATCCGGCGGACGGGCGCAGCGCGTTGAAACTCTATATATATGACACTTGCAACTAGGTCTGCGCCTTGGTTTTTTGCTAAGGTGTTCAGCAACCTATAAGACCATATCGCGAGGTGTCTGCTTGATTAGGGTGCTAGTAGTCGATGACCATGATCTCGTTCGTACAGGCATTACACGAATGCTGGCTGACATCGATGGCCTGCAAGTAGTCGGTCAGGCCGAGTCGGGGGAGGAATCCCTGATCAAGGCCCGGGAGTTGAAACCCGATGTGGTGTTGATGGACGTCAAGATGCCGGGGATCGGCGGTCTTGGTGCTACGACCAAATTGTTGCGCAGCCATCCGGACATCAAAGTCGTGGTGGTGACTGTGTGCGAGGAAGATCCGTTTCCTACTCGCCTGTTGCAAGCGGGTGCTGCCGGTTACCTGACCAAGGGCGCGGGCCTGGCGGAGATGGTGCAAGCCATTCGCCTGGTATTTGCCGGCCAGCGCTACATCAGCCCGCAGATTGCCCAGCAGTTGGCCATCAAATCCTTCCAGCCTACCAGTGACTCGCCGTTTGATGCGTTGTCGGAGCGGGAAATCCAGATCGCCCTGATGATTGTCGGCTGCCAGAAAGTGCAGTCGATTTCCGACAAGCTTTGCCTGTCGCCCAAGACCGTGAATACCTACCGCTATCGCATATTCGAGAAGCTCGCTATCAGCAGTGATGTTGAATTGACCCTGCTCGCGGTGCGCCACGGCATGGTGGACGCCAGCGCCTGACATGACCACACCGTTCGATCCAAGTGCCTTCCTCTCAACCTGCAGTGGCCGCCCCGGCGTGTACCGCATGTTCGACAGCGAGGCGCGCCTGCTTTATGTCGGCAAAGCCAAGAACCTGAAAAACCGCCTGGCGAGCTATTTTCGCAAGACCGGCCTGGCGCCTAAAACCGCCGCGCTGGTAGCGCGTATCGCCCAGGTCGAAACCACCATCACCGCCAATGAAACCGAGGCGCTGCTGCTCGAGCAGACGCTGATCAAGGAGTGGCGGCCGCCTTACAACATCCTGCTGCGTGATGATAAATCCTACCCGTACGTGTATTTATCTGACGGCGCTTTTCCGCGCCTGAGCATTCATCGCGGCGCGAAGAAGGGCAAAGGCAAGTATTTCGGGCCATACCCCAGCGCGGGTGCGATCCGTGAAAGCCTGAGCCTGCTGCAAAAGACTTTTTTCGTGCGCCAGTGCGAAGACAGCTTCTACAGGAACCGCACACGGCCCTGCCTGCAATATCAGATCAAACGTTGCAAGGCACCTTGTGTGGGCCTGGTTGAGCCGGCGGAGTACGCCGAAGATGTGCGCCACTCGGTCATGTTCCTCGAAGGTCGCAGCAACGCGCTGACCGATGAACTGTCGGGCGCCATGGAGCAGGCTGCCAGCACCCTGGATTTCGAACGAGCTGCCGAGCTGCGTGACCAGATCTCCTTGCTGCGCCGTGTCCAGGACCAGCAAAGCATGGAAGGCGGCACCGGTGACGTGGATGTGATCGCCGCCTTCGTCAACCCGGGCGGTGCCTGTGTCCACTTGATCAGCGTGCGCGGCGGCCGCGTGCTGGGCAGCAAGAACTTCTTCCCGCAGACCGGTATCGACGAGGAAGTGGCCGAGGTCATGGCCGCGTTCCTGGGCCAATACTATGTGAGCAGCCCCGAGCGCGACTTGCCCTCCGAGCTGATCGTCAACGTGGTGCATGAAGACTTCCCGACATTGATCGAGGCAATCCACGCGTTGCGCGGCCGCGAGCTGGACATCAGCCACCGCGTACGCGGCACCCGTGCCCGCTGGCAGCAGTTGGCTGTAACCAACGCCGAACAAGCCCTGGGCGCGCGCCTGGCGAATCGACAGCACGTTGCCGCACGTTTCGACGCCCTGGCCGAAGTCCTTAACCTGGACGAGCCGCCCCAGCGCCTCGAGTGTTATGACATCAGCCACTCCAGCGGCGAGGCCACGGTGGCGTCCTGCGTGGTGTTCGGGCCGGAAGGGCCGATCAAGTCCGACTACCGTCGCTACAACATCGAAGGCGTCACTGCCGGCGATGACTACGCGGCCATGCATCAGGCGCTCACGCGGCGCTTCAGCAAACTCAAGGACGGCGAGGGCAAGCTGCCGGATATCCTGTTGGTCGACGGCGGCAAGGGCCAGCTCTCCATGGCGCGTGATGTGCTCAACGAACTGGCGGTGCCGGACCTGATCCTGCTTGGCGTCGCCAAGGGCGCGACGCGCAAGGCCGGTTTCGAGACGTTGTACTTGAATGATGCCGCCCATGAGTTCACTTTGAAGGGCGACTCACCCGCGCTGCACTTGATCCAGCAGATTCGCGACGAAGCTCACCGTTTCGCGATTACCGGGCACCGCGCCCGCCGTGGCAAAACCCGGCGAACGTCAACCCTGGAAGGGGTGGCAGGCGTCGGGCCGACGCGTCGGCGTGACCTGCTTAAACATTTTGGTGGCTTGCAGGAGCTATCCCGTGCCAGCATTGACGAAATTGCCAAAGCTCCCGGTATCAGTAAAAAGCTCGCTGAGTTGATTTATGCAAGTCTGCATAGCGAATAGAATGCCTTTCCACCTCGTAGCCAGTTGTGCCGATGAATATCCCTAATCTGATCACCGTTCTACGCGTCCTGCTTATTCCGATTTTCATTCTGTTGTTCTATTTGCCGTACGAATGGAGCTACATGGCCTCCAGCTCGGTGTTCGCGTTTGCCGCCGCGACCGACTGGCTCGACGGCTACCTGGCCCGCCGACTGGAACAGAGCACGCCCTTCGGCGCGTTCCTTGATCCCGTGGCCGACAAACTGATGGTCGCGGTCGCCCTGGTCCTGCTGGTGCAGGAACACGGCAACTTGTGGCTGACCCTGCCGGCCGCCGTGATCATCGGCCGCGAGATCGTCGTCTCGGCCCTGCGCGAATGGATGGCCGAAATCGGTGCCCGCGCCCACGTTGCCGTCTCCAACATGGGCAAATGGAAAACCGCCGCACAGATGCTTGCGCTGGTAATCCTGCTGGCCAACCCGTCGGACTTCACCTTCTGGGTACTGCTCGGCTACGCCTTGCTGCTGATCGCCGCCGGCCTGACCCTGTGGTCCATGCTTCAGTATTTGCGCGCTGCCTGGCCTCACCTGCGCACCACCGTTGAAAAGAAATAAAACTTTTTTGAATCAAGGGGTTGACGGGGGTTCTGGATTCTATAGAATGCACACCACCAAGACGCGGGAATAGCTCAGTTGGTAGAGCACGACCTTGCCAAGGTCGGGGTCGCGAGTTCGAGTCTCGTTTCCCGCTCCAAACACAAAGAAAAAGCCACTCAATAGAGTGGCTTTTTTTTGCCTGCGATTTGATGGCCCTAGCCGCGCTCCCGCGTAGCATGGCGCCCCATGCGTATTGATGAATCTCATCTGCTTTGAACTAATCATAACGCCCATCCCCCTAACACTGTGCAGCTAGCCCTGGCTCAGGTCGACCCTGAGCTACCTAATTCCACGCAAAGGTTTGGTAATCATGAAGAGTGAACAAGTAGAAGGCGTTGCAGAAAAACTCGCCGGTAAAGCGCAGAGCGCAGTAGGCAAGTTGCTGGGTGATTCGAAGGTTGAAGCTGAAGGCGTTGGGCGCCAGGCTGCCGGTCAGCTGACCCAAACCTATGGCGATGCACTGGACAGCGTTTCGACGTTCGTTAAAGAGAAGCCAGTTGCCGCACTGGCAATCGGTGCAGTGGCCCTGTTGGTGCTGGACCGTCTCCTGCGTCGCTGAGTCAGAAACGCCGGTCTCCAACTGTTTGGAGTGCTCCCCTCGTACTCTCCAGGGTTGTCTATCAGGAGCGTGCGAGGCGTTTAATCATGGCGTTTCTGACAAGCTTTTTCTCGTCATCCCGTTGTTTTTTTATTATTATCGGTCATCTGCGCACTCAAGGAAGAGAGGCTGAGCGCCTTGAGGCTGGTAGAAACCGTTCACTCAATCAGTGAATGCGTTATTACCTTTACCCAGAACGTATCGACTCAGCCGTCCATAATTCCCTCTCTGGTGAGACCGATGAATAAATTTTGTGGCATCGTTGTATTGGTAGGACTCGCCCTCACGGGATGCGCTACGAAAACTCCAGAAAAACCTAAAGTCGCTCCACCTCCTGCCGTCGTCCAGCAAGCACCCGCTGAGCCCGTATCTCCGGCACCTGCAAAGCCGCCTGTGCAATATAAGTCTGCATCTGCCAGCGCCAGTGCCGAGGCCGCGACGCCTGCCTCGCCGGCTATCGCTCAGCCGGAATCAGAGACAGACTTGAACCAGAATCGCGCCGAGCAATGCCGTAAAGAAATCGATGTATTAAAGCTTTATAACAAAGCCTCTTACGATAAATACGAGGCGGAATACCAGGCCATTGCCAGCAAGACTGGTAAGTACATGCAAATTAAAGATTCAATGAGCGCCGATATAAACTATATGGTTCTGCCGGCCTATCAATTTCAAATTCGTGAGTTCTGCTTCCGCGTTAAAACCCGTCTGTCGGAGCTTGTGCTTCGCCAAGCCAGACAGTGATTCCGCTTCAGGGCGCGCCTTGCGCCAGTCAGGGAAGCGCTGAAACAGTCTTCCACCGCTGGTGAAATGCTCACGGCGCGTCTCGTTTCCCGTTGCGGATACACAGAAAAAGCCACTCAATAGAGTGGCTTTTTTTTGCCTGCGATTTGGCAAATGCCTGCGTCGCCAGCTTCCGATTTGGGTGAGTTCGGGCATAAATTTTTAGACAATCAAGCGCACTTTATTGACGCCATCATTACGCCACCATACCATCGCCGCCCATTGATGGCATATAGCCGCCCAGAGGGATCTAGAAATGTGGCGTTTGGTACGTCGGACCAGGCTTAGCCTGCTGTCCGCTTTTTTTTGCCTGAGCACGGCCGGGATGGCCCAAAGCGCAACTCTGCAGAACACGCCAGGCGTCACCGACCTGATCCGTGACCGCCAGGATCGCCTGCTCGAAGAGCAACAACGCCGCCTCGAAGAGCTCAAGGACCTGCCCGGTAAATCCACTGCCCCCGTCAACGCAACAGCGCCAGCAGATACCCGTTGCTTCCCGATCAAAACCATCGAACTTGCCGGCGCCGACGCACTGTCCGCAGGCGAGCGCGACAGCCTGCTCAAGCCCTACCTTGGCCAGTGCCTGGGCGTGCCGCAGCTCAATGATCTGCTCAAAGTCATCACCGACCACTATCTGGGCAAAGGCTTGGTGACCAGTCGCGCCTACCTGCCGCAACAAAACCTCGCCAGCGGCAACCTCAAGGTGCAAGTGGTGGAAGGTCGCCTGGAAGGCGTCAAGGGCGCGGAGGGCAGCGGTATCACCGAGCGCCAACTGGCGATGAGCTTCCCAGGCAAACCGGGCGACCTGCTTAACCTGCGCGAGATCGAGCAGATGGTCGACCAACTCAACCGCTTGCCCTCCAACCAGGCGCAAATGGAATTGGCCCCGGGCAAGGAAGTCGGCGGCAGCGACGTGCTGGTGAAAAACACCCCGCAAAAGCCATGGCGCGTGGCCTGTCCCGCCACAACGGTGGCCAGCGTGCGACCGGGGAACAGCAATGGAGCGCCAGTCTGGATTGGGATAATCCACTCGGTCTGGCCGACCAATTGTCGCTACGTGGCGGCCACGATGCCGTCAGCGACCACCAGAAAACCTCAAGCAACTCGATGCTCAATTACAACCTGCCGTTTGGCTGGTGGAACCTCAATTACAGCTACAGCGAAACCGAATACCGCTCCCTGGCCCAGGCCAGAGGTTTCAACTTCAAGCAGTCCGGCGACAGCCAGAACCATCAGTTGCGCCTGGGGCGGGTGTTGCCAAAGGGCTGAACTTCGACCCAGGAGCAATGGCATTAAAAACCGAAAGCTTGAAAGTCTTCGCCATGAAGGTAACGGCTGACGCGCTGATAAAAGCCACGGTGTACGGTTGCAGCTTCAAGGACAACTTAGCCAGTTCAGCAATGGGCAATGCCGCGAGTATTGGTGGTGCTTACGGTGCGGGGAAAATTGGTGACCTGCCTCTGGGCGACGGTTCCCTAGAGAAAATAATTCTTCATGCAGGGCTCGGCGGTTTGCTGGCCGAAGCGATGGAGGGAGACTTTAAGTCAGGTGCCATCGCCGGTGGCGCAAACGAGATACTGATAGGTCTGTTGGGCGATAAGTTTTTGCCCAATGATTTGACGCCAGGCACTGAAGAGCACGAACAGGCTAAATCTAATTTACTGGTCCTCTCTAGAATTGTTGGCGTGTTAGGTGCAGCAGCGACGAATGGCGATATTGAGATTGCTTCGGCTGTTTCCGAAAACGCGACTCAGTATAACTATCTTGAGCATGTGTCCGAAGAGAAGAAGTTTGAGAAGGATATGGCTTCCTGTGCCAACGATCCGAAGCGCTGTGAGACGTTGTGGAATACGGGAAAATTCGACGAGGATAGCTTAGCTAATGTTAAGTACGCAGAGGATATTAACGGTTGGATGCGTGCAAAAATGGCTCGCGATAGAGTTAATGCATCCTTAGACTCTTTGTTGGCGATGTCGTGCCAAAATAGTGTGTGCGAAGGCTATAAGAGAGTGCTGGTTGAGCGTTCTGTTAATACCCTTAATTATTTGAACGGGGTTATCGAATCGCAAGCTGCCTCATACGATCGCCTTGGTCAAATGGGTGGCGCAGCAGTTTCAAGAGGAAATAGCATTGCACCTGTTGAAGGGGCGGCTTCCAATCGCGTGGCGAAGGGGTTAGAGTATTTATCTGTTGGTGCAAAAGCAATTCCAGTAAGCAGCTACCCGTCGCTTGCCAAGCCAAGTCCAAATGCCCCAAGCAATGTAATTCTTGGCGAGCTCGACTCACTTGGTCGACCTACTGGGTTTCAGCAGTCTTTAGGGAGGATTCATTAGGAGGCGGTTCAAGCGCTAACCCAGCGATTCGACCTCCAGGTTTTGAGGGGCAGCCTGCTAACCATGCGCGAGGACATTTGCTTGCGAATTCACTAGGAGGGGCTGGTGATGATGCAAGAAATTTAGTGACACTTTTCCAGCGCAATGCAAATCATCCAAATATGAGTTCATTTGAGCGTCAAGTCAGGGGCGCAGTGCAGAGTGCTGAAACAGTAAGCTATAGGGCTGTGCCTATTTATACAGGTACAAACCCAATGCCAACCGGTGTAACGTTGTCTGCTCGTGGGTCAGGCGATTTTACTCTTGATGTATCAATTCCGAACGTGAGTGGAGTTAAGTAAGAATGATAAATAAACTGATCGCTCTGCTTTCGCCACCCTCTCAGCGAATCTTTGATAATGCGGCTTGGGCGACCTTTGAATCTGAGGGAGGTCTACGATTACCGTCCGATTTTAAACAGTTCATATCAATTTACGGATGTGGAGCAGTAGACGATTTCGTATGGGTGTTAGACCCATTTTCAGAAAATTCAAATTTGAATTTTGAAAAAAGCCAATATTCTATAGACGCATACGCTGTAATGAGGCAGGAATTTTTATCGGACTATCCAAGACCAGATTACCCTGCGGAAGGCTCTTTTCTTCCTTGGGCGGTAACGGATAATGGAGAAACTTTTGTTTGGTTGGTTGATGGAGAACCAGACTCATGGAAAGTTGCTATTCATAGCTCGGATCAGGGGGAAGAGGAAGTCTACAACTTCAGCTGTGTTGAGTTCATTTTAAAGCTGCTTAGCAGAGATATTTCGTCAAAAATTCTTCCTAGTCAGTTTCCTCCTGTTGATCTAGATAAGCATTTTTTTACAGCTGCTGATTAGGTGCAAAAGTAACAGGTGGTGCAGTAGAGCTAACGTTTGACAAGTCTACCCGGACTTGGACAACACCAGCTGGTCTAGACTATGGACAAGGATCGGTTCAAGGACACAGAGTTTTACATGTTTTAGAGCATGCGGAACCGAATCCGGCCAAGACAACACATAGCGTCTTTAGTATGGACAGAAAAGAGATTTTAGGCGCTGTCGATGAAGCATGGCTCAAGAAAGGTAGTCCTGTAGTAGGTGATCCGGGTGCATATGTTGTCCCGATGGGCCGAACGATTGGTACTTCGGGAGAAACGAGTATTAAAATTATTATTCGGCCTGGGACCAGTCGGGTCATTACCGCCTATCCTGTTAAATAGAGAAGTTTTATATGTTGTGTCCAAGGTGTGAGCAGGGAGATATTGTCAAGGCTAAAATTATAGCTGACGACACTTGCTTGTTCGTATGTCAAGAGTGCGAGGCCTCATGGTTTTTATACGAAGACATTGGGGTTAGGGCCTTTTTCGACTATGGGACTTATATGGAAAGTCTGGGAATGAAACCACTATGGAGTGAGTTGAAAATTATTCCTGAGTAGGTGCAAAAGCTACTGCGACCGTGATTGACACTGCTCCGATGGCCCAACGGGTCATGGATGTTCGAGCTGGGTTGCCGTCTGGCTTACGGCGAAGTGGTAACGTAGCTGTCGCGGAAATAGATATTCCCGGAATACCTAAGCAGATGGCCGCACACAGCCAAGTCTCTGATGCTGGTAAGGGGCTTATCGGCTCAGGAAATGGGAATTTTGTCGCTCAATCTGTACCCAATAAAGCTGGAGACTTGGTTTATCGGGAAATAGATACCGTTAATATTCTTGATAATCAGGGTGTTATGCTGCGCCCTCCGAGGAAGACGCCGTAATGGAAGACAGAGTGCTTATGGTGAAATTTGGGCTTGGTTTCTGGGTAGCTATTATAGCTATTGCAAGGTCAAGCTCAGCCACCAAAGCTCATGGGCTGAAGGTGAAAGTGAAGTGGGCTACGCCTATGGCGAGCTTGAAAACTCATTTGAGTTGCCTATTGAAAAATTAATGCTCGAAGTTATAGCACTTATTCTTTCAGCAGGGCGATCTCCGGAAAAGGTCCAGAAGTATCATCTGGATGCCATCTCTAAATTGTTAGAGGAGTTTGAACTCTTCTCTATCTTGGAAGATCTGCCTTCTGATGAAGTCGTTGAGCTTAAAGATGATCTTAGATTATTAGGTATATGTTAATAGGGTAAAGCAGATATAGTCCGAAATATTTGTTGGTGCAAAAGCATCTGGTCAGATCAACAACCCTCCAGTGAAGAGTGGATGGAAGGTTGGTGATGATGTTTATTTTATAATCAAACGGCTAAAGGCAACGACCCCTCCTGGTCTGCTGTTCGGTCTAGGTTTTGGAAAAACGAGGCTGCTGCTCCCAACGCGGCAAATACTTATGGTCCAGATAATCTGGATCGCATGAGTAAAGGACTCGCACCTCAGCGATACAACGCAGATAAAGGGGGAATTGAGTCTATGGAGCTGAGTCACGAGCCAATTCCTGCTCGGGATGGTGGTAAAGACTTTGTTCCTCGTTGGCCGCAAGACCACGCCGCTGTCGACCCATTTAGAAAGCCAGGATACTAAGAAATGACGGAAACGCTTTCTTCAGCTTTTCAACGCACACGAGGGGCACCTGTTCAAGTAGGTGAGCGTCTTGTGTACCCGATCTTTCAAAAAAAAATTAAAGCAGGTCGAAGCAATTTTTTGGCTCGAAGATTGAAGTCATCTATACAGCCTGTAGCTGGTTTACGTTTAAAAGTAGTAAAAGGTGAACTGGAGGTAAATGACCAACGTCACTCTGAAATTATTCTATGGGAAGATACTAGCCCGGAGTCTGTTTTTTTTTCGGTACTATCCAAAACAGATTGCGAATTAAAAATTTGGAATGTATGGCGTGTGAACGATATTGTTCAGGCCTGGGTTGGAAATGCAGGGATGGTAATCAGTGAGGAAGGTCGCATAATAAATTTGGAATGTAGCGGAGGTACTGAAGCAATAGACTTTTCCACTTTAGTGTTTCAAATAGAGTCTATTGATTAAGATTTACCACTAGATGCAAAAGCTCCTGCTACAACGGGAGAAATTGTAGCTACTGAGGCCACAAGCGCAAATGCCCAAGCTGCCCTGAGAGCGAAACTATCAGGACTACAAAAAGCTCAACAGACAGCAGCGGTCACTCGGATACTGCCTGATGGCCGTATTCGTTACTACACACAAGAGGTTCCTGCAAAGAGTAAATCGGGGTCAGACCACGATGAAAAGCATTAAAGTCGCATTGCGCCGGGATCAGATTACGGGTAGATGACAAGCTCTTTAATAATTCGGCATTTACTTCTGTGATTAGACAACGAAATTTGCATCGGCTGATAATGTTGGTGCAAAAGCGATAATTGAATTAAACGGGACAGATTTATTTAAGATGGAGCGAGTACATCAGGCGGTAAATAGATCTGTCCCCTTTTCTAATAATCGGCTGGCACCTAACGGGGCGTTGATTCAGGGCGCTGGTTTGACGCTGATCGCCGGCAAGAATCTGACCAACGCCGGTACGCTTAAAGCTACTAATAACCTGTCCGCCATCGCAGGCCAGGACATGGTCAGCAGTGGGTTGATGCAGACGGGCGGCGACTTGATCTGTTGGCCAGTATGAATAGTGGTCTGACCCCTATTTCCACAGTGGTCTGACCCCTATTTCCACAAATTCTCACCACCATGTACGAGATGTGGAGAGGAATCAGAACGTTAAGGGCGCGAGACCTGGCGTGCATCCTGATTATTAAGGAGAAAAATATGCGAGCAGTTGAAAAAAGTTTTGAAGGCGTTGAAAAGCTTTCCATTATTTCCGATTTTGATTTTTATAATCTAAATCTTGTATTGGGACTCAGCGTGCAGCGTGAAAATAGGGGGGCAAATAATTGATACTTATAAAGTTGATCTTGAGATGCTTTATGAGTCTGAGCAGCCGGCGTTTAAAGTTGTTTTAAGCTTTACGGGGGTTCGCTGCTTAAAAATTCCTGAAGTGTGTGGGAGCTTTTACTTAAGTGAAATTGAAATAGATGATGTCTCGGCTGATCAACTTGAGGGTGTTAAATATAGGCTGAAGGACTATGGTGGTACGGGGTTTGAGGTGCTTGCTCAAGGTCTATCAGTTATAAGATGCAAGCCTCTTCAGTGACCAATGCCGGTTACACGAAGATTTTGTACCTGGAATATATGGTTTTTGGTTTTGGGTTAGTGCTAGTGCAATAAGTAATCCTGTCCGAGAGTCAACTAGAGTGGGGTATGGTGTTTTTAGTGAGTGGTGGGATCAGGCAACGCTTTTGCTATTTGGCTATCTCGTAGTTAAGTGTGTGCTGGTTCGCTGCCTACTGTGATTAAAGTTCAAGAAAATGATCATGGGTTTTTGAGTTGTAGCCGGTTTTAGTGGAGTCAAGATGAGGTGGGGGAGTCTTAAATCCGAGCGTATATCCATTGATGTAAGGAGTAAGATGAATATTCGTTTTTTTTTGGAAAAATCAACTGGGGTAGCAATACCTTGGTGTAGCCCGGATGGGTTGGGGCCTGATGATGTAGATATTCTTGCTTGCCTATTGATCGACGATGGGGGGGCCTTTTGTCGAAACTATTCCTTGGCTAGACGAGGGCTTGGATAGATTGATAGCAGTGAGACGAGAGGATGAGGTCTCCACTGAATTGCCCCGGGAGAAATCGGGGGCAGACCACTTATTTATAAAGCCCAGCAGAATTACTCTTTAAAAATTAGAATGTTGGTCTGACCCTTATCTTCCTTCTGGCGGCCAAGGCGATCGAGTTTGGTATTTTTTTGATACCTAGGAAGCGTTCAAGTGCTACAAAAGAGGCCGGTTGTACCCCTGAGCCAGAAACTCTCCACATCAAGTTGAGGACCACAAATAGTAAGACTCGTCTAGGTGGCGAGGCTGGCGAGCCGGCGATAACGATCACTTACAAAGACGGGACCACTTTTGATATGACCAGAACCCGAGTCAAGGAAACCGAGCCTAACCCATATGTTAAGGGCGGCTTTTCCCCCTGTCAGGTTTGAAAATGCAATTGACAACTCTGGGAAAAAACGGGCACCTACGCAGCAGGAGCTTGATTGGTTCGATAAAATTAAGTGGGATTAATTATATGATTGACTCGATATCTGGAAAGCGAATTGTATTGCTGGAGCATAACGAACATGGGCCTTATATACGGGTACTCAGTTTCGAGGATGGCAATGCGCTTGAAGATTTGCTGGACGAATACTACATACCCTATTGGATCAAGAAGCCTCCAGAGTTACTTGATTTGGGTGGTAGTGAGTATTACTTTGGCTGCGCCGTAGATTTAGTTAAGCTACAGGCAATACTTGATTTAATTGGAGTGGGTTGTTAGGTGGTGAGCTTATGATTGACAAGATATCCGGTTTTAAAGTGATGGTCAGTATTGATGAGGTATATGGTCCTTATTTCGAGATCTATGGGGGGCGTGAGCCTCTCTGGTTGGAAAAGATACTGCAGGGACGGTTTTACCTGCCGTATTGGGTGGTAAAAAAAACAGTGCCGGATAAGCCCGATGTTTTGATATATTATTTTGGTGCTGCGGCAGATCCCATTAAGTTGCAGAAGATTGTAGATGAAATTCAAAGCGGCGTCGTTGAATCATAGAGTCGAAATTTCAGTTGGCGAGGTGAAGGATGGCTTTCTGGTGAAATTCTTGCTGAGTTGCGAAGATGACAGCACGTGCATGGCTCTAAACTGGCCATAGCCAAAACGATCGGCACATCTTCTGAAGCTAATCAGTTGGGTAAAACCTGGGTTGAAGATAGTGCGAAAAGAACAAGTGATGGGCTTGGTTTGATTAGCGCGGACGGTACTCGCGTATATAGGCCGCCAACACCTAAAAATTGATCTTTTGCAACGACAGGCGTGCAGGCCAATTTTGGAATGTATAATATCAACCCTGCAACAGGTCTGCGCGTAAAGTAAGTAGTGGTCATCTGAATGTGGCTGATTAGGAGGAATTATGCGTGCTGTCATAAAAGGTATTTCTAATGATTTTTTTGATGTTGAGACTTACTGCCCTGAGAGCGTAGACAATTTTTCTTTGAGTCTTCGTATTCGTATTGGGCTTGATGGCACGCAAGGGGCAGATGATTTTGAGGTTTTCATTTGCACTCCAAAGTGGCTAGAAAATACTGTATGGGAGTCTCGTTGGGGGAGAGGCCTATTAATTGTTCGAGAGTATAATTTTTCGACTATTAATGGGTTGATTCATGATTGTGTGAGCGGCTGCGAGGGAGACAGCTGGGAAGCCATCGTGATACAGCTAGGGAAATTATTTTCCTGGGAGTTTGATAATTACCAGGCCTAGTTAATAGAGAAGTTGGTTTAACATCGGCTATGAATTAAACGGACCAGATTTATTTAAGATGGAGCGAGCACATTAGATGTAAATGAACCTCCCCTTTTTTCCTCGCTAGATCAAGGAGTAAACCGCCCAGCCCGCGCCTCCTTCGCCACCCAATTCACAAACAAAAAGCCACTCAATAGAGTGGCTTTTTTTCACCTGCGCTATTCAGTCCAGCTCCCCCTCAACGAAACGCCGGTACCACGTGCTTGATAAACAACTCCAGGGATTTTTTCTTCTCTGCGTGGGGCAGGCTGTTGTCGCACCAGAAGCTGAATTCGTCGACGCCCAGCTCTTTGTAGTACTGGATGCGCGGGATGATTTCTTCGGGGGTGCCGATCATCGCGGTTTTGTGCAGGCTCTCCAGTTCGAATTCCGGGCGGCCGGCGAATTTCTCTTCGGGGCTTGGCTCGAGGAAGCCGTTGACCGGTACGTTTTTGTTGCCGAACCAGGCATCGAAGGTGCGGTAGAACCTGGCGATTGCCTTGGCCCCGACTTTCCAGCCTTCCGGGTCGTCCACGGCGTGTACGTGGGTGTGGCGCAGCACCATCAGTTGTGGGCGTGGCACATCCGGATTGTTGTCGAGGGCGGCCTGGAATTTGTTTTTCAGGTCGAGGACTTCTTCGTCGCCTTTCATCAGCGGCGTGACCATTACGTTGCAGCCGTTGGCCACCGCGAAGTTGTGCGAGTCCGGGTCGCGGGCGGCGATCCACATCGGCGGGTTGGGTTGCTGGATCGGTTTGGGCACGCTGGTGGAGGTGGGGAATTTCCAGATGTCGCCGTCGTGGGCGTAGTCGCCTTTCCACAGTGCGCGGACCACCGGCACCATTTCGCGCAGGGCCTGGCCGCCGCTGGAGGCGGGCATGCCGCCGGCCATGCGGTCGAATTCAACCTGATAGGCGCCCCGCGCCAGGCCGACTTCCATGCGCCCGTTGCTGATCACGTCGAGCAAGGCGCATTCGCCTGCCACGCGCAGTGGGTGCCAGAACGGCGCGATGATGGTGCCGGCGCCCAAGTGGATGGTGGTGGTCTTGGCCGCGAGGTAAGCCAGCAGTGGCATCGGGCTGGGCGAGATGGTGTATTCCATGGCGTGGTGTTCGCCAATCCACACGGTGCTGAAGCCACCGGCCTCGGCCATCAGGGTCAGTTCGGTCAAGTCTTCGAACAACTGGCGATGGCTGACACTTTCATCCCAACGTTCCATGTGTACGAACAGGGAAAACTTCATGGCGCTTACCTCGGATCTATTGTGATCGGCCTGTCGACTGCGGGCCCTTAAATGCTCTCGCCTATGTGAAGCGTGCCGGTAATGACGGCTGTTCGGCGGATTGATTGTTGGTATACCATAATACGGAATATCCGCAAAACTTTTCTCTCCAACGGTTGCACCCTCACCTCACAAGGAAGGCGAGCTCGATGAACATAAAACAAAAACTGATCCTGGCGTTTGCGGTGATTGCCAGCCTACCGGTAATCCTGGTGGCGGTGATGATCATCCTCAATGTGCGCCATGAAGCACGCGACGGGTTTGTCGACAGCAGCGGGCGCGAGATCCGCCAGGTCGACAACGCCATGCAGCTGTTTTTCGAAGGCATCAGCCAGAACGTCGCCTACCTGGCCGCGCACCCGCAATTGCAGAGTATCAATGGTGATGTGAAACGCTACCTGGCCAGCGATGCGGCGCAAGTCGCCCCCGGCGAGCGCGACCAGCAACTGTTCACGTTGTTCGAAGGCTTGGCCAAGAGTCACTCGGCCTACACCTATTTGTCCCTCGGCACCGAAGACGGCGGCTATGTGTTTTGGCCCGGTGACCCCAAACTGGCCAGCTACGACCCGCGCACGCGGCCCTGGTACAAGACGGCCATGGCGCAACCCGGCAAAACCCTGCGCACCGAAGCCTATTATTGGGCGGCCGACGATGTGGTGCTGGTGAGCACCGTGCAAAGCTTCAACGACCGCCAAGGCAAGGCGAGCGGGGTGGTGAATATCGACGTTTCGCTCAAGCAACTGACTGACCTGGTCAAGCAGATCAAGCTTGGCGACAGCGGCTACCTGATGCTGATGGAGGCCAACAACACTGTGCTGGTTGACCCGAATGACCCCTCCCACAACTTCAAGCAATTGGGTCAGTTGGGTGAAGGCTATCGGCAGTTGAGCGAGGCCGGCCAAGGCCTGGTGCAGGTCGAGCTGGCGGGGGAGCGCTATATGGCGCTGGTGTGGCCATCCAAGGCGCTGGGCTGGCGGTTTGTCGGGCTGGTGCGCGAGAGTGAAGTGATGGCCGGCGCGACGCGCCTGACCTGGCTGATTGCGGCCATTGCGCTGGCGTGCGCGGTGTTGTTCGCAGCGGCGGGTGCCTGGTTTGCCGGGCTGATCGTCAAGCCGATTCGCGGCGTGGCCAGGGGCCTTGAAAGCATCGCCCAGGGCGAAGGTGATTTGACCGCGCGCCTGGAGGTGAAGGGCCGCGACGAGACGGCGCAGCTCGCCGGCTGGTTCAACCAGTTCCTCGAAGCCATCCGCACGCTGATCCAGCGCATTGGCGAGGCTGCGGGGCAGATCCACAGCAGCTCCGGCAGCGCCACGGCGGTCTCGGTGGAAATGGCCGAAGTTGCCGGGCGCCAGCGCGAGGCCGTGGACATGGTCTCCACGGCGTTTCATGAAATGGTCGCCACCTCCAATGAGGTCGCGCGCTCCTGCAGCCAGGCCGCCGACTCGGCCGACAACGGCCAGCGCCAGGCTCACACCGGGCAGCAGCGGATCGACGCGGCGGTGAGCAGTGTCGGGCGCTTGAGCGAAGAAATCGGCCACTCGGCCCAAGCCATGGAGCAGTTGGAAAAAGACAGCAACGACATCCAGTCGATCCTCGGCACCATCCGCTCCATCGCCGAGCAGACCAACCTGCTGGCGCTCAACGCCGCCATCGAAGCCGCGCGTGCCGGCGAGCAGGGCCGGGGGTTTGCGGTGGTGGCGGACGAAGTGCGCGCACTGGCCAAACGCACCGCGGATTCCACCGGTGAAATCGACGGGCTGCTCGGCAACCTGGCGCGCCGCACCCACCAGATGGGCAAGCAGATGCATGCCAGCCTTGAGGTGTCCCAGGAAACGGTGGTGTCGATCAACGACGCGCGGGCGAGTTTTGGTTTGATCCGTGAGTCGGTGGACGTAATCCGCGACATGAACACGCAAATCGCCACCGCCGCCGAAGAGCAGCATCAGGTGGCCGAAGACATCAATCGCCATAT
>NZ_UTBG01000005.1 GCF_900580675.1 Pseudomonas viridiflava | reverse complement strand
CTCGGCCCTGGTCAAGCTGCCCAGCGGCGCGAAAAACCTCATCATCGGCGGCATGAACGACAACACCGTGCTCGGCGGCGTGCGCGCTACCGAAAGCGCCGGCTTTAAAGCGGCCAACGTCATCGGCATCGGCATCAATGGCACCGACGCCATCGGCGAGTTGAAAAAACCCAACAGCGGCTTCTTCGGTTCGATGCTGCCCAGCCCGCACATCGAGGGCTACAACACCGCGCTGATGATGTACGAATGGGTCACCAAAGGCACCGAGCCGCCGAAGTACACGGCCATGGACGAAGTGACCCTGATCACCCGCGATAACTTCAAGGAAGAACTGACCAAAATCGGGCTGTGGCAATGACCGCTGCCGCCTTGCGTTTTGACGGCATCGGCAAAACCTTTCCCGGGGTCAAGGCGCTGGATGGCATCAGCTTCAGCGCCCATCCGGGGCAGGTGCACGCCTTGATGGGCGAGAACGGCGCCGGCAAGTCGACACTGCTGAAGATCCTCGGCGGCGCCTACATTCCCAGTACCGGCACGCTGCAGATCGGCGAGCAGGCCATGGCCTTCAAAAATGCGGCCGACAGCATTGCCAGCGGCGTGGCGGTGATCCACCAGGAATTGCACCTAGTGCCGGAAATGAGCGTGGCAGAAAACCTGTTCCTCGGGCATCTGCCGACGCGCTTCGGCGTGGTCAATCGCAGCCTGTTGCGCAAGCAGGCGCTGGCGTGTCTCAAGGGCCTGGCCGATGAAATCGACCCGGACCAGAAGCTCGGGCGCCTGTCCCTCGGCCAGCGCCAACTGGTGGAAATCGCCAAGGCGCTGTCGCGTGGTGCTCACGTGATTGCCTTCGACGAACCGACCAGCAGCTTGTCTGCGCGGGAAATCGACCGGCTGATGGCGATCATCACGCGCCTGCGCGACGAGGGCAAAGTGGTGCTCTACGTGTCGCATCGCATGGAAGAGGTGTTCCGCATTTGCGATGCCGTCACCGTGTTCAAGGACGGTCGCTACGTGCGTACCTTTGAAGACATGAGTGCGCTGACCCACGATCAACTGGTGACCTGCATGGTCGGCCGCGACATCCAGGACATCTACGACTACCGCTCGCGCGAGCAGGGCGAGGTGGCGCTCAAGGTCGACGGTTTGCTCGGGCCGGGCTTGCGTGAACCGGTGAGTTTCCAGGTGCACAAGGGCGAGATTCTTGGCCTGTTCGGGCTGGTTGGGGCGGGGCGTACCGAGTTGTTTCGCCTGCTCAGCGGCCTGGAGCGTGCCACCGCCGGCAACCTGGAACTCTGCGGGCAAGCCCTGCAATTGCGTTCACCGCGCGATGCGATCGCCGCCGGCGTGCTGTTGTGCCCGGAGGACCGCAAGAAAGAGGGGATCATTCCGCTGTCGAGCGTGGCGGAGAACATCAACATCAGTGCGCGTGGCGCGCATTCCACGTTCGGCTGGCTGCTGCGCGAGGGCTGGGAAAAGCGCAATGCCGACCAGCAGATCCAGGCCATGAAAGTCAAAACCCCGAACGCGGCGCAGAAAATCATGTACCTGTCCGGCGGCAATCAGCAGAAGGCGATTTTGGGTCGCTGGCTGTCGATGCCGATGAAGGTCTTGCTGCTGGACGAGCCGACGCGGGGCATCGATATCGGCGCCAAGGCCGAGATCTACCAGATCATCCATAACCTGGCAGCCAGCGGGATTGCGGTGATTGTGGTGTCCAGCGACCTGATGGAAGTAATGGGCATTTCCGACCGCATCCTGGTGCTGTGCGAAGGCGCGCTGCGCGGCGAGCAAACCCGCGAACACGCCACTGAATCCAACCTGCTGCAGCTGGCCTTGCCGCGCGGCCCGGCGAACTGAGAGACGACTATGACCACCCAACACAATGCGTTGCCGACGGCACGCAAACCCCTGGACCTGCGCGCGCTGCTGGATAACTGGGCAATGCTGCTGGCGGCGATCAGCATCTTTTTGCTGTGCGCCTTGCTGATCGACAACTTCCTTTCGCCCCTGAACATGCGTGGCCTCGGCCTGGCGATTTCCACGGTGGGCATCGCCGCGTGCACCATGCTGTTTTGCCTGGCGTCCGGGCACTTCGACTTGTCCGTGGGCTCGGTCATCGCCTGCGCCGGCGTGGTGGCGGCGATTGTGATGCGCGACACCGACAGCGTCATGCTGGGCATCGGTGCGGCCTTGCTGATGGGGCTGATCGTGGGGCTGATCAACGGCATCGTGATCGCCAAGCTGCGCGTCAACGCGCTGATTACCACGTTGGCGACCATGCAGATCGTGCGTGGCCTGGCGTATATCTTCGCCAACGGCAAAGCGGTCGGCGTGTCCCAGGAGCAATTCTTCATCTTCGGTAACGGCCAGTTGCTGGGCGTGCCGGTGCCGATCCTGATCACCATCGTGTGCTTCGTGTTCTTCGGCTGGCTGCTCAACTACACCACCTACGGGCGCAACACCATGGCCATCGGCGGCAACCCTGAAGCGGCGCTGCTGGCCGGGGTGAATGTCGACCGCACCAAGATCCTGATTTTCGCCGTGCATGGCGTGATCGGCGCCCTGGCCGGGGTGATCCTGGCGTCGCGCATGACCTCGGGCCAGCCGATGATTGGCCAGGGCTTTGAACTGACGGTGATTTCGGCGTGTGTGCTGGGCGGGGTATCGTTGAGCGGCGGGGTAGGGATGATTCGCCACGTGATTGCCGGGGTGTTGATTCTGGCAATTATCGAGAATGCGATGAACCTGAAGAACATCGACACCTTCTACCAGTACGTGATCCGAGGCTCGATCCTGCTACTCGCGGTGGTCATCGATCGCATGAAACAACGCTAGAAAGGGCAACACAAAAAACTGTGGGAGGGGGCTTGCTCCCGATAGCGATGTGTCAGAAACAACTATGCCAGCTGACACACCGCAATCGGGGGCAAGCCCCCTCCCACATTTTTAGTCGGCGGAGAATTTGAAGATGGTGTTCTGGGTATAGGTCTGCCCCGGATTCAACCGAGTCGAGGCAAACGTCGGCTGGTTAGGTGCATCGGGAAAGTGTTGGGTTTCCAGGGTAAACCCGCTCCAGTGCTGATAAGCCTTGCCACCCTTGCCCTTCATCGCGCCGTCCAGGAAGTTGCTGGTATAGAACTGCACGCCAGGCTCCGTGGTGTAGAGCTGCAAGCGTCGGCCCGATGCCGGGTCTTTGACGTCGGCAGCCAGTTGTTTGATATCGCCTTTGGTGTCCAGCGCCCAGTTGAAGTCAAACCCGCCCTGTTTGGGTTCGGCGTACTTGAGCTGCGGATGATCCTCCTTGATGTGCTGGCCGATCGGCGTAGGTTTCAGGAAGTCCATCGGAGTGTCTTTCACCGGCGCCAGCTCACCGGTGGGGATCAGGGTGGCATTCACCGGCGTGTAATGGCTGGCATGCAAGGTCGCGACATGCTTGAGGATGTCACCGTTACCCGCGCCGGCGAGGTTGAAGTAGCTGTGGTTGGTGAGGTTGAGCACCGTCGGTTTGTCGGTGGTGGCCTTGTAGTCGATGTGCAGTTCGTTGTTGTCGTTGAGGCTATAGGTGACTTCGGTTTTCAGGTTGCCGGGGAAGCCCATTTCACCGTCCTTGGACAAGTAGGTGAGGGTCACGCCGACCGAGTCCTTGCCCTTGGTCTGCGCGGCTTTCCACACGTGCTTGTCGAAGCCCTGGGCGCCGCCATGCAGCGAGTTGGGGCCATCGTTGAGCGGCACCTGGTAGCGTTTGCCGTCGAGTTCGAATGCACCGCCGGCCAGGCGATTACCGAAACGCCCGATGGTCGCGCCGAAAAACGCCGTGCCGGCCTGGTAGCCTTGCACGTCGTCGAAACCGAGCACCACGTCTTCGACCTTGCCGTGTTTGTCCGGCACCTTGAGCGACTGCAGCACGCCGCCGTAGGTGATCACCGTGGCTTGCATGCCATGGCTGTTACGCAGGATGTACTGTTCGACGGCAGTGCCGTCATTGGTTTTACCGAAAGGTTTGTGTTCGCTGGTGAGCCCGGCAGCCTGGGCGCCACCGCTGGCGATCAACATAGACATGGCAAGGCCCGAGAGCAGGTAACGAGGGTGCTTCATGGTCGAACTTCCTTTTGTTGTTTTCAGTGGAATAGTTCTACTAATGTGCGATATTTTGTCGATAAGACAGCAGATTTATAGCCTTTTACCGCGTATTTGCAAAATAAAATAAGACTATTAAGCGAGGCATGCCTTTTATGAACACTCAACACGCGCTGTATCCCGACCTCGAAGGCAAGACCGTCATGATTTCCGGAGGGGCTTCGGGCATCGGCGAATTCATGGTGCGGGCGTTTGCGGCTCAGGGTGCCAAGGTCGGCTTTGTCGACCGCGCTCAAAGCCAGGGCGAACGCCTGGCGGCGCTGTTGAGTTCGCAGGGGCATACCGTCGAGTTCGGCCATTGCGACATCACCGACGAGATTGCCTACAAGGCAGCGATCGCACGTTTCGAACACTCCCTGGGGCCGATCACCGTGCTGGTGAACAACGCCGCCAACGACGTGCGCCATACCCTGGAGGAAGTCGATTCGGAGACTTTCGACAAGCTGATTTCGGTCAACCTCAAGCACGCTTTTTTCGCGGCCAAGGCCGTGGTGCCGATGATGAAAAGCGTGGGCGGCGGGTCGATCATCAACCTGGGCTCAGTCGGCTGGATGATGGCCTCCGCCGGCTACCCGGTGTACGCCGCCAGCAAGGCCGCCGCCCACGGCATGACCCGCGCACTGGCACGCGAGTTGGGCCCAAGCCGGATCCGCGTCAACACCCTGGTGCCCGGCTGGGTCATGACCGAAAAGCAGCTGGCGATGTGGGTGGATGATGAGGCCCGTGAGCTGATCGCCCGCAGCCAATGCCTGCCGGGCAGCGTGCTGCCGGAACATATTGCGAATATGGCGTTGTTTCTTGCGTCGGACGCGTCGGCGATGTGTTCCGCGCAGAACTTCATCGTCGACGGGGGTTGGGTGTAAGAACAGCGCAAACCCGATGTGGGAGGGGGTTGGCTCCTGAGATTAAGCGCACTGCGTAGCCAAGCGCAATTGCCGATCAGTTGCTGCCAACTGCTCCAGGTTGGGGCTGTGTTCGTGCCGGTCGGTCATTGGGGGTATCTGAATGTGAGCCAGTCGGTAATATGCAGGTTGAATTCGTTGATCCCAACCATCTCAGGAGCCATGAGCATGACCGATTCATCCAGCTATGTCCCACCCAGGGTCTGGACCTGGGACACCGAAAGTGGCGGCACTTTCGCCAGCATCAACCGGCCGATTGCCGGCGCGACCCACGACAAGGAACTGCCGGTCGGCAAACACCCGTTGCAGCTGTATTCGTTGGCGACGCCGAACGGGCAGAAGGTCACGATCCTGCTGGAAGAGTTGCTGGCCCTTGGGCACAGCGGGGCGGAATACGATGCCTGGCTGATCAAGATCGGCGATGGCGACCAGTTCGGCAGCGGGTTTGTCTCGGTCAATCCAAACTCCAAGATCCCGGCCTTGATGGACCACAGCGGCGCCACGTCGATTCGGGTATTCGAGTCGGGCGCGATTTTGCAGTACCTGGCGGAAAAGTTCGGCGCGTTCTTTCCCACTGAGCCTGCAGCCCGCGCGGAATGCCTGTCGTGGCTGTTCTGGCAGATGGGCAGTGCGCCGTACCTGGGCGGTGGTTTTGGGCATTTTTATGCGTATGCGCCGAGCAAGATGGAGTACGCGATCAACCGTTTTGCCATGGAAACCAAGCGCCAGCTGGATGTGCTGGACAAGCGTCTGGCGGTGAGCGAGTACATTGCGGGTGATGAATACACCATCGCGGATATTGCGATCTGGCCTTGGTATGGTGGGTTGGTCAAAGGCCGGTTGTACGGAGCGTCGGCGGAGTTTTTGTCGGTGCATGAGTACACCCATGTGCTGCGCTGGGCGGAGGCGATCGAGGCACGCCCGGCGGTGCAGCGCGGGCGGCGGGTGAACCGAGTGTCCGGTGAGCCGCATGAGCAGTTGGCCGAGCGGCACGACGCGAGTGATCTGGACTGAAACTCGCTCAACCTGTGGGAGCGGGCTTGCTCGCGAAAGC
>NZ_UTBG01000219.1 GCF_900580675.1 Pseudomonas viridiflava | reverse complement strand
TCTTCGGACAGCGCTTGAGTAAAGTAGCGGCTGGCGGCGGCCAGTTCACCTTGTGCACCACCGAACTGCTCCAGCAACAGATTGGCCAGCCCGGATTGGGCTCCGAGACACGAACCGTGTACTGCAAACGTTTATTGTGAAGAAACATGATTTCTCCCCTTTCAGGCGTAAAGCATGGCTTTGTTTGGGCAAAATCAGCTAACGACCGTCAGTGACGGATCGACGACTTAGCGAACATCATCACCATCAAGGGCTGAGAGGCAGCAACAGGATAGAAA
>NZ_UTBG01000030.1 GCF_900580675.1 Pseudomonas viridiflava | reverse complement strand
GTCCAACTGCGTGTCAGTGCAGCCGGTGGAAACCGAGTTTGGTCGCAAGCGTGCCATTGATCAGTCGTCCTGCAACAAAGATTATTCCTGCGTCAACGGCTTCTGCCCAAGCTTTGTCACCGTTGTCGGCGGCAGCCTGAGCAAGCCGGAGGCGGCCGTGCAAGGGCAGGCGGTACCGTTGCTGCCGGAGCCGGTGCGGCCGAAAATCGATGATCGGGTCTACAGCATTTTAGTCGCGGGCATGGGCGGTACCGGGGTCGTCACCATTGGCGCTATCTTGGGCATGGCCGCGCACCTTGAAGGGCGCGGATGTGGCTTGCTCGATATGGCGGGCCTGGCCCAGAAGGGCGGCTCGGTGTGGAGCCACCTGCGTTTCGGCCCCAACCCGCAGTCGATCAAGACCATCCGTATCGCCGCCGGTGGCGCCGACCTGGTGCTGGGCTGCGACCTGATTGTGGCGGGCAACACCAAGACCCTCGCGGCAACGCGCCATGGCAGCACCCACGTCCTGGTCAACACCCAGGAAACCATGCCGGGTGCCTTTACCCGCAATGCCGACATGCAATACCCCACCCAAGCGCTGCGCCGCAATATCGTCGAGGCAGTGGGCCAGGAGCATGCCGAGTTCGTCGATTCCGGGCGCATCGCAACGGCGTTACTGGGCGACAGCATCGCCGCGAACATGTTCATGCTCGGGTTTGCATACCAGCGCGGGCTGATTCCGCTCTCTGCGACCTCGATCGAATCGGCCATCGAACTCAATGGCGCGGCCAAAAAGATGAACACCGAAGCCTTCCGTTGGGGGCGCCAGGCAGCGCTCAACCCGCAAGCTGTCGAGCAATTGCTGGCGGCCAAGGCTGTCGGCCAGGGTATGCGTATTTCACCGCAGCCCGTGAAGACCCTGGATGAGGTGATCGCTGTCCGTCAGCAGTTCCTTACCGCGTACCAGAGCAGCGCCTATGCGCAACGCTACAGCGCTTTGGTCGAGCAGGTGCGTAACGCAGAACAACGGCTCGGCAACGGACGTAGCGAACTGACCCAGGGCGTGGCCAAGTACTACTTCAAATTGCTGGCGATCAAGGACGAATACGAAGTCGCGCGCCTGCATGTAGAAAGCGGTTTCCTCGACCGCGTCTCCCAACAGTTCGAAGGCGACTACAAGCTGGTGTTCAACCTGGCCCCACCGCTGTTTGCCAAACGCGACCCGCACACAGGGCTGCCGAAAAAAAGCGAATTTGGCCCCTGGATCGTGCCGGTGTTCCGCCTGCTCGCCAAGCTACGTGGGCTGCGCGGTACCGCGCTGGATGTGTTCGGCTACTCGGTCGAGCGCCGTCAGGAGCGCGCGCTGATCCAACGTTATGAGGCGGTGATTGCTGAGGTGTTGCCGCTGTTGGAGGACGGTGGCGCGCATTACGACACGCTACTGGAACTGGTATCGCTGCCCGAGCAGATTCGCGGTTATGGGCACGTTCGCGCCAAAGCCATGGCATTGGCCAAGCAGCGCGAAAGCGTTTTGCTGGATGTGTTGCGCGGTCGCGTGATCGCGCTGAAAAAAGTGGCTTGAGACACCTCGGTCGCACCGATTATCAAAGGAGGATAAAACCATGAACTCACTGATCAAACCGCCTGTTATCGCCGCCCGCATGGACGATGTGGCGCCCTTTCATGTGATTGATATCCTGACCCGCGCCAAGCGGCTGGAGGCAGAAGGGCGCGACATTGTGCACATGGAGGTCGGCGAGCCCGACTTCCCGACACCCCCCGCCATCATTGCTGCCGGCCAGGCGGCCCTGGCCAATGGCAAGACCACCTACACCCCGGCGCTGGGAATTCCCGAACTGCGCCAGGCAATCGCCGATTACTACTTGCAGCGCTATGGCGTCACGGTGCCGGTGTCACGCATCGTGGTGACGGCGGGTGCATCGGGTGGGCTGTTACTCGCACTGGCCTGCTTGGCGCAGCCGGGCAAGGAATGGTTGCTGACTGACCCAGGATACCCGTGCAACCGCAACTTCGTGCGCATCTTCGAGGGCGTACCAATCTCCATTCCGGTGGGCGAAGCGCATAACTTCCAGCCTACCCTGGCCGACCTTGAAGCCCATTGGCGTGATTCGACCGCCGGCGCGCTATTTGCTTCACCGGCCAACCCTACCGGTACCATGCTCAGCCTCGAGCAAATCCGCACGTTCGCGGAATTTATCCGCGCCAAGGGCGGGCATTTCATTCTCGATGAGATCTACCAGGGACTCACCTACGACCAGGAATCCACCACAGCACTGCAGTGCTGCGAGGGCGTCTGGATCGTGCAAAGTTTCTCCAAGTACTTCCAGATGACCGGCTGGCGCCTGGGCTGGCTGGTGGTGCCCGAAGGCTATACGCGGCACATCGAAAAGCTTGCGCAAAACCTGTTCCTGTCTCCGTCGGCCCCAGCTCAATACGCGGCGCTGGCGGCCTTTACACCCGAGACGCTCGACTTGGTAGAGACGCGCCGCATGGAATTTCAGCGCCGTCGCGACTTCCTGTCTGCCGAGTTGGCGCGGTTGGGCTTTCGGGTGGTGGCCAAACCGGAAGGCGCTTTTTACATCTATGCCGACTGTTCTGCCTTCACCACCGACAGCTTTGCATTCGCCATGACGCTGCTGGAGGAGGCGGGGGTGGCAACGGGGCCAGGCCTGGATTTTGGGATCAATCAGCCCGAGCGCTATCTGCGCTTTTCCTACACCACCAGCATTGAGCGGCTCCACGAGGCGGTCAGTCGCATCGAGCAATTTTTGCAGGCGCAGGAACGTTCATAAATCGCCTGCAAACGTACAAGGCTATGTGAGGGCGCAGGGGATACAGTCGCCACTAAGGAGAAGGTTACGTACAGGAGGCTTTGCACCCGCACCATCTGCCAGCCCCTTTCGTCCTGAAAAGGGGCGCAGATATAACAATAAGAGAAACCTTTGCCATGAGTTCAGTCCCCTCAAGTGCTGCACCCTCACTTCCCGTTGCACGCCGGCTGACACGCAGCGATTACAAGACGCTGTCGCTGTCTGCGCTGGGCGGTGCGTTGGAATTTTACGACTTCATCATCTTCGTGTTTTTCGCCACCGTGGTGGGGAAGCTGTTTTTCCCCAGTGACATGCCCGAATGGCTACGCCTGATGCAAACATTTGGCATTTTTGCAGCGGGCTATCTGGCAAGACCGCTGGGCGGCGTTGTCATGGCGCACTTCGGCGACCTGCTGGGACGCAAAAAAATGTTCACCTTGAGCATTTTCATGATGGCTGTGCCGACCTTGATCATGGGGTTGCTCCCAACCTATGCGCAGATCGGTATTGCAGCGCCCCTGTTATTGCTGTTGATGCGTGTGATTCAAGGCGCTGCCATTGGCGGCGAAGTGCCGGGGGCCTGGGTCTTTGTTGCCGAGCACGTGCCTCAACATCACGTTGGGTACGCCTGCGGCACGCTGACCTGTGGCCTGACGGCTGGCATTCTGTTGGGCTCTCTGGTGGCTACGGCGATCAACAGTGTTTACTCGCCAGCAGAAGTTGCCGACTACGCGTGGCGAATCCCCTTTTTGCTAGGAGGCGTGTTTGGTTTGCTCTCGGTGTACTTGCGCCGCTGGCTCCACGAAACGCCCGTGTTTGCTGAGATGCAGCTGAGAAAAACCCTGGCTTCCGAGGTGCCGTTACGCGCGGTTTTGCGTGACCATCGTGGTGCCATTCTGATTTGCATGGCGCTGACCTGGTTCCTCTCAGCAGGCATCATCGTGGTTATTTTGATGACGCCGACGGTGTTGCAGACCGTCTACCATTTTTCCGCCACCACGGCTTTGCAGGCTAACAGCCTGGCCATTGTCTTTCTGAGCCTGGGCTGCGTGTTGGCCGGCTCGCTTGCAGACCGGTTCGGCGCCGGGCGCGTGTTTGTGCTGGGCTGTGCGGCATTGATGATCAGCTCGTGGACGTTTTATCACAGCCTGTTCGCCCATCCCGACTGGCTGTTCCCGATGTATGCCGTGACAGGCCTGTTGGTCGGCACCATCGGTGCGGTGCCCTACGTGATGGTCAAGGCATTCCCACCGGTAGTGCGCTTCAGTGGGTTGTCATTTTCCTACAACTTGGCCTACGCCATCTTCGGCGGGCTGACCCCTATGGTCGTTACCTTGCTGCTCAAGGAAAGCCCCCTGGGGCCGGCCTACTACGTGTCGATTATCTGTGCGGTAGGAATAGCGGTCGGCGGTTATCTATGGTCAAAAAATCGATAGAGTGTGCGATGTCTACCCACATGGACGGCACCGCGGTGCCCACTCAGTCTTCATTGCAGCGTATTGATTGGAGGGTGACGCTGCGCGCCCTGGATATCCACGGCTATGCAACGCTCCCAGGGTTGATCAGCGAAGCTCAATGCCTGGAACTGGCTGCAGCTGAGGCAACGGAGGTCACCACCCTGGAAACGTTGAGTGGAGTGGGGGCGGGTTTTTGCCAGGGTTCTGTCTGCATGTTGGTAAACCCTTGTGCTGTCGTTGGTTATTTAGAGGCGTTGTTGTATCCACCGCTGAACCTGCTCGCCAATGTCTGGAGCGAGCGCTCCGGTTCCAGCTATCGTTTCCCGGCATCACCGCAAGCCCTGGTGACGGAATGTGCCGAATGGGGGCAACACCGCACGCTGAGCTATCTCTCTTGCTACGGCGTGGATGACTGCGAGCGGCTGCATCACTGTGTCAGGGGGGAGCAGAGAGTGTTCCCCTTTCAGGCGATTGTGCTCCTATCCCGCGCGGAACAGGACTTTGTTGGGGGGCAATTGTCGATCACGCGCCAGGATGAACGGACCCCTACGGCCTCCTTCAGCGTTCAGGCACAGCAGGGCGACGTGGTGCTGCTGGCGGTCAAACGCAAACCACGCCGTGAAGCGGGCGAATTGGTCTGGTCGACCTTGCGTCATGCTGTCCAACCCGTGCGTTCAGGGCAGCGCAAAGCACTCAACCTTGTGTTTCATCGAGGCAACGGTTCGGACGAGAACTTTTCGCCACCCGAGCGCTACCCGCGTACCGGTCCTGGCGTATCGCTTGCGGATTTCGGTGCTGGCATTGCAAGCCAGGACATCGGCGTTTCGCATAAGTGAATGCCACCTGGCACCGGTTCCTGCGGCGTAAACGCAATCGCCTGCCAAAGGCTAACGAGTAACCTGCCTTCCCATGCGTTCAGGCGTTCTGTCTGCGCCGCCACGCGCCTTTCATCAACCAACTCAGGATTATGAAATGACTCGTCTTCGTTCTTCCCATGGCTTTATGGGGCCGTTTTCTCCCGACGGTAAGTCAAGCATCGCACCCACGCCACCTTGGCACTATGCGGCTGATTTCATCACCATTGAGTGCTGGGTTGAGCCCGAATCCATCGAGCGCCTATTGCCTCCGGGCCTGAATTTGCATCCTGACGAACTTGGGCTGGTAACAGTCTCGTTCGTCGACTGGCAGGCGTGTACCAATGGTGCAGAAGAGTTACTGGACCCGGTTCGCGCCCAGTACAAGGAATGCATCGTGTTGGCCAGCGTCCAGTATGAAGGGCAACTGATGCAGTACTGCCCCTATATCATCGTCGACCAGGACACGTCCCTGGCGCGCGGCTGGGCCCTGGGCTACCCGAAAAAAATCGGTTCGGTCTGGACCACTCGTTCGATGGGGGTCAAATCCATCGCGTCGCCTGGTGAGGAGGCAGGCAGCGTGTTTGCCGGCACCGTCGCGGTCAAGGACCGGCGCGTTGCCGAGGGTCATGTCCGGCTGACTGGGCCTGCCGACGGCTCGGCCGTCACATTTGGCAGTCGCCCCATTGTTGCCTTGCGCCACTTCCCTTCGATGTTCGAGGGTGAAGAAGATCGGCCGGCGGTGTTCGAGCTTGTGCGGCTTCAGGCCGAGAACGTGCAGGCGGGCGAGGTACTTGAAGGCGACGCCACGCTGACGATCTTTGATTCGGTCACGGAGCTGCTGGGCGCGTTGAACCCGATACGCGTGGGACGCGGTTGGCGCTATTCGCTGGCAATGTCGAACCGGACCAACACTCTGCTGCGCGACCTGCGCAACGTTGCACTTGATACTTGCGGAAAAGGCGCCTGAACATGGACCCCTTGGTACTTCAGCGCACCTACCTGGATTTGACGACCCCCCATGTTGCCGACGCGTGCATGCGTTTGGGGATTGCGGTGCGTCTCGCCCCCTCGGCTTTACGCCCAGTGTGGAGTGGCACGCATTTTGTGGGCCGTGTATGTCCGGCCCGGCACTACGGAAGTGTCGACGTGTTTTTAGAAGCCATTGAGACCGCAGAACGGGGCGATGTGCTGGTGGTGGATAACGGTGGGCGCATGGACGAAGCCTGTGTCGGGGATCTGGTGACTCTGGAAGCAAGCCTCGCCGGCATGGCCGGTGTAGTCATCTGGGGGTTGCACCGTGACACGGTTGAACTCAAGGCCATTCGTCTGCCCGTGTTCAGCTTGGGGACGTTGCCCGTAGGCCCGCAGCGTCTGGATCCGCGTGAAACCGAGGCGTTGGTGTCTGCAACGTGCGGCGCTACGTTGGTGACTGCTGAAGACTTCGCCCTGGGCGACGATGACGGTGTGCTGTTTATTCCCTTGAAGCGTGCAGCAGAAGTGGCAGAAGTGGCCACGGCGATCCGTGACACCGAGCGCTACCAGGCAGCGCGAATGCGCTTGGGCAAGTCGTTTCGAGAACAGGCCCGATTCGACACTTACCTGCAATCGCGGTTGACTGATCCTGAACAGACATTCCGCCAGCATTTGCGCGCCTTTGGTGGTGAAATCGAAGAGTAGAAAAACCGCGGTAGCCTGCTCAAAGGAAGGGGGCAGGCCATCAGCGGTATCAGATGGGCAATGCCGAGGTCAGCTTGATCGTCTGCATGGGCACTTCAGTTTTGACACTCTTGACGCCTTTGATCGTTGCCAGGTAGTCACCCTGGAATTTGCGATAGCCGGTCAGGTCACCGGCCACTACCCTGAGCAGGAAATCACAGTCGCCCGCCATGAGGTGGCACTCCACCACCTGAGGGAGTTTCAACACCTCTTGGGTAAAGTGATCGACGGCTTCTGCGTCCTGGCCATTCAGCCAGATCCGTACAAACACCGTCAGGCCAACATCCAGTTTTTGTGCGTTGAGCAGTGCGACGTAGCGCTCAATGATGCCATTGTCCTCCAGCCACTTCACGCGGCGCAGGCAGGGCGACGTGGAGAGCCCTACGTGGTCCGCCAGCTCGATATTCTGCATACGCCCGTCGGCCTGCAACGCGCGCAGGATTCTGCGGTCAATTTCGTCCAGGTTTTTCATCTCTTCAACTCACTCGTCACACTGTGGAAAGTACCAGCGTGAAGGGGCAATACCGAAACTTCTCTTGAAGTGCCTGGACATATGGCTCTGGTCAAAAAAGCCCGAATCTATGGCCGCCTTGGACAGCGTCTGGCCGGCCTGCACCAGTTGTTTGACCTGGCTGAGTCGGCGCGCGGTGATGTAACGGTGGGGGCTGGTGCCAAAGAACACCCGAAAATCTTTGGACAGGCTCCAACGGTCTCGGCCGGCGCAATCCGCGAGTTGGTCGAGGGTGATCGGTCGGTCCAGGTTGTCGTGAATGTATTCGCGTGCCCGCAGTGCAGCGGCGAAATGGTGGGCAGGCCGTGCCGGACGCTGACCGGTGACGGCGGCGAGGGTCATCACGAAATTGAACAGCGCATCGTCTTCTGCCAGGGGGGCGAGTTCATGGGCATGCAGGAGTTCGAATACCGCTGAAACCAGGCGCGGGTCACGGGAAACCCCGCTTTTCAAGAATGGCAACGGCTTGCCCTTGACGATGCGCTGAACCAGCGACGGCGGCACGTAAAGGCCTTGGTAGCGCAAACCCGTGTCCGTTCCAGCGCAGCCATCGTGCATTTCGTCCGGGTGCAGAATCATTGCCTCGCCGGGACGCAAACGATGGACTCGCCGCGGTACTGGAAGCGGTGCGCGCCGTCCAGCGTCATGCCGATCGCATAGGTGTCGTGCTGGTGCGCGTCGAACGCATGAGCCACGAAAAACGCCTCGAACCGCTCCAGCGATGAGGTCTGAGGAGCATGTTTAACCCAATCTGTTGTCGAGCGTTGATCGTGCATGATGGCGCACCACTCAGTGATTTTTCGAATTTTACGCCTGTGCATCGGGTCATGGCTTGGACGTTTGTGGGTGATGTGGCAGGCCGGCTAGCGTTGTCGATTGCCTGTCGTTGTGGCGAACCGACTGCGGTAGGCCGCTGGTGTCGAGCCCACCTGCTGGCGAAAGAGGCGCGTGAAGGAACTAGCGTTCTGATAACCGACCTGATTGGCGATCTCCTCGATGCTCAAGTCGCTGCTTTCGAGCAGGGTCATGGAGATCTCGATACGCAGGTTTTGCAAATAGGCTAGGGGTGTTGTGCCCAGCACGCTGTTGAAGTGGCGTATCAGCGTACGCACGCTGACCGACAACGCCGAAGCAAGCTCGGGCAGGCTGATGTCCTCGGCAAAATGCTTGAGCAGCCAGTGCTGTGCCTTGGCAACCATGGTGTCGCTGTGCACGGTTTCCATCTGCAGGGGCAGATAAGGCAGTTGAGTGGTCTGGCTGGTGTCGATAAGCATCGTTTTGGCGGTCAGGGTCGCGGTATTCGCGCCGCAGAAATGCTCGACCATCCGTACCCCTTGCAGCAGATACGAGGCATTGGCGCCAGCGCACCACAGGCGGTCCTCCTCGGTCACCATCGAGCGCAATTGCAGGTTCACCGCAGGGTGGCGCTCGCGAAACAGCCGTTCCAGCCACCAGGTGGTTGTGGCCTGACGACCCTGCAACAAGCCGGTCTCGGCGAGCAGGAAGGTGCCTGTGCAATTGGCGGCCAGCACCGCACCTTCGCGCCATTGCGCCTTGAGCCACTCCAACTGCGGTACAGCGCTTTCGAGCATCTGTTCGAAAGCGTCATGCCCGGCGTAGTACAGCCCCGGAATAAAGATCATGTCGACCTTCTCTTGCGGCAGCGGGGTGGCGATGTTCAACGCCAATCCATTGCATGCCGTGACGGGCTTACCCTTGTTCGACACGAACTGCCAGGAAAAAGGCCGGGCAATGGCTTTACCGGTCTTGTGTTGCTGGCGACTGAGGTGCGCATTGGTGACATGGAAAACGTCGGCGATGCCGGCGAGGCTCGAGGCATAACAGCCATCGAGAGCCAGAATGGCGACGCGTAGCGGGGCGATTTTCATAATGGCAAATTACGCATAAAAATAGTCATTAATGCCAATTTAGCACCCCATCCGCTTCCGTACAGTGAGCTCATCAGCCATTGACCGGAGCTTCCATGAACGTACTGATTGTCCACGCGCACAACGAGCCGCAGTCATTCAACACGGCCATGCTCAACCTTGCCGTGGAGGTGTTAAGCGGGCAGGGGCATGAGGTGGTCGTGTCTGATTTGTACGCGATGAACTTCAATCCCGTTGCCAGCGCCGGCGACTTTGGCCAGCGAGCCAACAGCGAGCACCTAGTCTATGCCTTGGAGCAGCGCAACGGTTACACCACCGGCACCCTCGCGCCGGACATCCTCGCTGAACTGGACAAGATCAAGCGCGCCGACCTGATCATTTTCAACTTCCCGATCTACTGGTTCAGCATGCCGGCGATCATGAAGGGCTGGTTCGACCGAGTGTTCATCTCGGGGTACTGCTATGGCGGTGCACGCATTTATGACCGCGGCGGCTTGAAAGACAAAAAAGCCATGCTTGCGTTTTCGCTCGGCGGCCAGGACCACATGTTTGGTCCGGGTGCTGTGCACGGTGAACTGGAAACTTTGTTGCAGCCTATCCAGCGCGGCGTGTTGGGCTATGTCGGCCTCACGGTTCTGCCGCCGTTCGTAGCCTTCCATGTGCCCTATATCAGCCAAGCGGCGCGTGAGGACTACCTGGCGCAGTACCGCGAGCATCTGAAGACCCTGGATCAGCGTCCGTCGCTCGAGTTTCCGTCGCTGGATGACTACGACGAAGTTCTGCGCCCTAAACATTCGGCGGCTCACGCATGACGGTTGGTGAGGTCGGTATGACGACCCCCTTAAACACCCGTTCAGGCGTTCAAGTCGAACGCCTAGGGCTTATCTGTTTCATTACGCTGGATCGTCCCGAGACGGGCAACAGTGTGGATCTGGGCATGGGGCTGGCGTTGAGAGATGAGGTGCGCTCGTTGGTTGTGAACCCGCCACGTGTTTTGGTTCTGCGCAGCAGCGGCGCGCACTTCATGGTGGGGGGCGATGTGCGCCGCTTCGAGACCTTGTTGAGGGTCTCCAGCGCGGCCTGCGTCGATGAGTTGGAAACCCTGATCAGTGCCGTCAACGAAGCGGTAACCGGACTGACGCAATTGCCCTGTCCGGTGCTGGGTTTGATCAACGGAGCCGCCGCCGGCTTCGGACTGTCGCTGGCCCTGGCGTGCGACATCCTGGTCGCGGCCGACGATGCAAGTTTCCTGATGGCGTACAGCGCAATCGGTGCCACGCCGGACGGCGGCGGCACCTGGCATCTGCCACGGCAGGTGGGGTTGCATCGAGCCATGGCCATCGCGTTGCTGAATCCGAAACTGAGCGCCGTTGACGCGAAGGCCGCAGGCCTGGTGACCGAGGTGGTGCCTGGCGAAGAGCTGGCGGCAGCCGGCCTGGCCATCGCCCAGCGCTTGGCCGAAGGGCCCGCCGCGGCGCAGGCGGGGATCAAACGCTTGCTGCGTAGCGGCCTGGACGCAAACCTGGAAACAGCCTTGGC
>NZ_UTBG01000025.1 GCF_900580675.1 Pseudomonas viridiflava | reverse complement strand
TGCCTGCGCTACCGCTACCCCACCAGCGGAAAGCTTGATCCTTGGCCACTGGTGACGAAGAAAGGGCAAGACGTGCTGGAGCTGGGCCAATCGGCGACGTCGAACGCGATTGAAGCCTTGCTGGCAATGGCTGAGGCGGGGCAGGGCATCGCCTGCCTGCCCGACTTTTTTATCGAGGATGCCATCGCGGCAGGGCGCTTGGTGCCGGTATTGGACCGGTACATCAGTGATCACCGTACGTTCAGCATCCTGTGGCCGTCCAGCCGACAGCCGCTGCCCAAGATCAAGGCGTTTGTCAGTTTCATGGCCTCACGCCTGACGTGAACCGCTGTCACACCAAACGCAGCTGCTGGCGCCCGGGTTGACCAGGGCGCCGGCAGCTGCGTTTGCGTAGGGCTCAATCAGGCATTGGTGGATGGCTTGGCCGCAAAGGCGCCTTCACCCAGCAATGCAACGACCAGTGCCGTCACGCTCAGGTAAATCGGATATTCCCAGCCGCCATTGGCGTTGGTGAAGCTCCAACCGTTACCGAAGTGCACGGTTGCCGCTACGAACAGCTGGACCACTGCCAATGCCGCTACCCAGCGTGCATAAACACCCAATACCAGCATCAGGCCGCCGATCACTTCGAATGCCATGACCGGATAAGCCAGAAAGCCTGGAAAACCGATGGACTCGAAAAAGCCTGCGGTGCCCGCTGGCGTGAACACCAGCACTTTGGTCAAACCGTGGGCGATGAACATGATGCCCAGTGCCAGGCGCATCACGAATGCGGCGTAGGGTGCAGTGCGAGAATCAATCATGGTGTAGCTCCTTTTATTTAGTGGGTAAGGGACAGCGTGTGACTCAGCCATTGAGAAAAGTCGGCCAGTTCTTCACCGATAATCTCGTGGGCCATGTTGTAGAAATGGGTTTCGTGTTTGACGCCGATGCGATCCAGCCAGGCATCTGCCTCGCTCGCCCAGTCAATCGGCAGGACGGCGTCCTGGTGGCCGTGGGCGATGAACGCCGTGACTGACTTGAGGCGTTCGGCTGAGGCGATACGGGGGGCAATTTCGCGCAGCATGCGGCCGCTCAATATCGCAAAGCCTGCCACCAGCTCAGGTTCAGTGATTTTTTTTTTAATGATACGGCGACCACCGAGATCTACACCTCTTACGTCGTCGGCAAGGCGGGCAGCGCTTCGATAAACCGTTGCAACAGCAGGCGGCTGGATTCCGCCTGTTCCTGGTTGAACGACGGACCATTGCTGGTGAAGTTCACCTGGTACCAGGCGAAGCCTTGCGGGCCGACCTGCAACGGTGCGCGAACCAGAATGACTTCCAGCGCTTCGGGAAGTGATTCGGCCAAGGCCGCAAGATTGCCCTCGTTAGAGCCCACACCATGCAGCAGGATAAGGCGGCCTTTGGGCGTGGAGGTGCTGCAGCCTTTGCGGAAAAACAGGCCGGTTTGCGGTTCGCGGGCTGCGTCGGAGAATGTAGTGTCACGCATGGTCGATAGTGCCTTGAGTCAGTTGAGTCGGTGCATGGCCGTTGGACGGGGCCGAGGAGAACAAGTAGCTGTCCATGGCCAGCACGCCGTAGGTCACGCCGCCCTCCAATACCTGTGTCTCATAGCCTTCCCCGGCTGCGCCCAGGGCGATCAGCAAGGGCAGAAAGTGTTCATCGGTGGGGTGAGCCCGCTCAGCCGACGGCGCGTACTGCTTGAAGTCCAGCAATTGTCCGGTGTTACCGTCCTGCAGGGTTTGAGCAGTCCACGCAGCGAACGCATCGACGTAGGCAGCGCTCTCGCGGGTGGCGCCGCGGAACTCGTACAAGTTGTGGGTCAGGCTGCCTGACGCGACGATCAGCACGTTCATATCCCGCAGTGGCTTGAGCGCGTCGCCCAGCTTCCAGGCCTGATGAGTGTCAAGGCTGGCCGGCATGGAGACCTGCACCACCGGGATATCCGCCTCGGGAGCCAGGTACAGCAGCGGTACCCAGGCGCCATGGTCCAGGCCGCGTTGAGTGTCCAGTCGCGACTGCCAGCCGGCAGCCTGCAACAGGTCTACGATATGCCCAGCCAGGGCGGGAGCGCCCGGTGCGGGGTAGCGCAGTTGATACAGTGCGTCGGGAAACCCTCCAAAATCATGGATGGTCGCAGGCGCGGTGCTCGCCGTGACAAGGACTTCGCCGCGTGTCATCCAATGCGGAGAGAGGACGACGATGGCGTCAGGTCGCGGCAGCTCACGACCGACCTGAGCCAGGCGGGGACCCGCCTGGCCAGGCTCGATGGCGAACATTGGAGCACCATGAGACACAAACAGCAGGGGAAACGGGGTGTTCATGGTCGAATGCTCCGAAGGGGTTACTTGCTAAGCCAGACCGGGGCGATGGACGTGCCCAGGCCCGCGCCATAGCCGAGGTAGATGTTCAGACCTGCCAGCGGCTCCAGGTAGCGGGCGTTGATCAGCGCGCCGGTGTCGACGGTGTTCCAACCCAGGCTGCGAGCCAGGGCTACGGCCGTCTGCTTGGCGCGTTCACTGTCGCTGGCCACGAATACGCTGCCACGTTGGTCATTGGCGAACGTCGGCCCATCGCCCAGTACTTGAGCAAACAGGGTGTTGAAGGCTTTGGCGACTTGCGCCTGTGGCAGTGCCTTGGCGATTTCTTCGCTGGCGCTGGTGACGTGGCCGATGGTCAGCGACATGTAATCGGCGCTGAGTGGGTTGGTGATATCGATGATGACCTTGCCGCTCAGATCGCCCAGGCTCTGCAGCGCCGTGACCGCGTCTGCGTAGGCCGTGGCAAGCACCACCACATCGCTGTCGCCCAACGCCTGGTCGGCGGTAAAGGCTGTGACCTGTTCGAACTGAGCTGCCAGCGCTTGTGCTTTCTGGATATCACGCCCCGTGATTCGGACCACGTGACCGGCGCCAGACAGTTGCTTGGCGAACGCTGAACCCATGTTGCCGGTACCCACTACTGTAATTTTCATATCGACCTCTTAAGCGTTGGTGTGTGTTTCGATGGGCTCAGTTTATAGATTGAGATTTTGAGATAAATAAGGCCAAATGTGATGGATAGTTCCACTAAGTGAGACAGTTATGGACAGAGCGTTGGAGATGCAGGTGTTCTGCACGGTGGTCGATAAGGGGACTTTTGTAGGCGCAGCCGACGCCCTGGAAATGTCCAAGGCGGCCATCTCGCGGTACGTGAGCGCCCTTGAAGAACGCCTGGGTGCACGGTTGCTGCATCGCACCACGCGCAAGCTCTCGCTGACCGAGGAGGGCCGGCAGTTCTACCATCAGGCACGGGAGGTGCTTGCCCTGATGGATCAGGCAGAGGAGGCTGTATCTTCCGCCGCACCGGAACCAAGTGGTGTGTTGCGGGTGAATGCGCCGGTCAGTTTCGGCGTTTTGCACCTCGCGCCGCTGTGGGGGGCGTTCATGAGCGCCCACCCAAATGTCGAGTTGGATATCAGCCTGAATGACCGTCTGGTAGACCTGGTGGATGAGGGCTTCGACGCTGCGATACGCATTGCGCGCATGGAGAATTCATCACTGGTAGGGCGGCGGCTGGCTGGCACGCGTATGTGCCTGTGTGCTTCCCCCGATTATCTGGCGAGCCATCCCCCGCTGCGCACACTGGCGGACCTGGCTGAACACGGCGTCATCGCCTATACCAACTTTGCGACGGGCAATGAATGGCAATTCGACGGGCCCGATGGTCGCGTCAGCGTGCGCACCCGCTCGAGCGTACGCTGCAACAATGGCGATACGTGCCGCAGTATCGCCCTTGCGGGTGGGGGCATTGCCTTGCAGCCAAGCTTTATGGTCGGTGAGGATTTACGCAGCGGAGCCCTGGTGGAAATCCTGCCTGAATACCGCTCCATCGAGTTGGGCATTTACGTGGTTTATCCCACGCGCAAGCACCTGGCGAGCAAGGTTCGGGCACTGATCAGCTTTCTGGCTGAACGGTTCGCCGATCCCGAGTGGGAGCGCTAGAGGGTTTAATTGGCGCGCATCAGGACCGCTGCACGAAGCTGTGCAGGTCGGCAGCAAACTTTTGCGGATTTTTGAACGCCAGAAAGTGGTCGCCCTGTTCGGCCTTATCGTACACATGCAGTACCGAGTCGCGGATCACTGAGTTCATCCATTTCTGACTGTCCAGCCAGTCACTGTATTCCCCGGTGAATATCGCGGTGGGCACGTCGATCTTGGTTTGGATGACGTCTCGCCAATCGTTGGTGACATGGTCGAAAAGCACCAATCCGGTGAACGCCATGTCGTCGTTTATGGCCGCCTGGACCAGGCTGATTGCATTGTGAAAATAAGGTGAGTCGAGTGCCATAGCGCGTTCGAGTACGCGCGTTCGTGAAACCAACTGGTTGGTCGGGGTCATGTTCACGTAGGAGTCGATCATGCGCTCCGGTGAGGTGGTGAAAGCCCCGGCATCCAGCCGCTGTTGTTCTGTCCAATCGGCGTGACAATAGACTGAAGGTGCCTGGTCGATGATGCTCAGGGTGCGAATACCTTGGATTCCGAACAGGTCAATGTAGGCCCACATCACCGACGCCCCCATCGACCAACCGCAATAGTGCGCCTCAGGCACACCCAGGTGCTCGGCAAACTCTTTGACGTCCATGGCATAGCGGGAAATACGATTGCCCGACGCGGTCTTTTCGGAAAATCCTTGGTTGCGCACATCCAGCACGTAGACGTGATAGTGCTTGCTGAGGATATGCATGAGGTGGAAATACATCGCACCGTTGGCCGACCAACCCGGGATGAAAATCAACGGTTGCCCTTCACCTGCTTCCCAATACGCCAGATTGACGCGGTCACTGGTGCTGAAGCTGCTGACTTCAAGGTCGGGAAAGTCCGAGGCGCGGAAGGCCTGGCCAATGATTTCGTGGGGAAAGTAAAAGTCTTCGCCGAGCAGGGCGGGGAGCGATTGCTTGATCAGGGGGTACTTCACGGTCCAATCCTGTGTCGATTCAAATGACGGTCGAGCAACGATAGGGCTTGGACAGTTCGAGGATAAATACCCAAAATGCCGGAACATTCGAAACGGATCATTGGTAATGGATCGTCTTAGCAGTATGGCGGCATTTGTCAAAGCCGTGGAAATGGGGTCATTCAGTGCCGCGGGTGACGCGTTGCAGATGTCGGCGCAATTGATCGGCAAGCATGTGCATCATCTTGAACAGCACCTAGGTGTGCGCTTGCTCAACCGGACTACGCGCAGGCAGAGCCTTACCGACTTTGGGCGCGAGTTTTACGAGCGCTCCAAATTCATCCTGGCTGAAGTTGAAACCGCCGAAAACCTCGCCGCCCATACCCAGGCAGCGCCAAGCGGAAGGCTGCGCATCAATGCCCCCGTCAGTTTCGGCATGCAATCCCTAGCGCCCTGCCTGCCAGCGTATATGGAGGCGAACCCGCAGGTTCGCCTCCATATACGC
>NZ_UTBG01000009.1 GCF_900580675.1 Pseudomonas viridiflava | reverse complement strand
CCGAGCCGGAGGCGAGGTGCCGAGTGGTGGGGCAAGAGCCTTTTGGTTACTTTTGGCTGGGCCGGCATTCCGGCTCTTTTCAAAAGTGACTCGCCGTAAGGGCGAAACCATAAGTAGCCATCCCCAAAAAACGGATATGCCCCCACCCCCGTGTCCTCAGCGAAAAAACTCCCCCGGCGTCGCATCAAACTGCTGCCGAAACGCATTGATAAACGCCGAAGTCGATTCGTACCCACACCCCAACGCCACATCCGTCACCCGCTCGCCTTGCTCCAGGGAGGGCAGGGCCGTCAGCAGCCGCAACCGCTGACGCCACGCCCGAAACGTCAGCCCGGTATCACTCAAAAACAACCGACTCAGCGTCTTTTCACTGACCCCGAGCTTCTGGCTCCACTGCCCCAGCGTGGTCTGCTGCTCCGGGTGCAGGTTCAGGCTGCGATAAATCTGACGCAACCGTGGGTCCAGCGGCAACGGCAGCATCAAATCCACCTGCGGCGCCGCGGCAAGCTGATCCAGCACCACCTGGGCCAAACGCCCGTCGGGCCCATCCTCGGCATATTCCACCGGCAACTGGCTGAAGCTGCGAATCAACTCACGCAACAAACTGCTCACCTCCAACACGTGGCAACGCTCGTCCGCCCACGTGGTCACGCTGCAATCCAGGTACAGGCTGCGCATTTCCGTGTGCGGCGAACTGAACACCCGGTGCGGCATGCCCGCCGGTATCCACACCGCACGCTGCGGCGGTGCGACAAAGCGGCCGACGCTGGTCTGGATCTCCAACACGCCGGAAATCGCATAGGACAATTGCACCCATGGGTGGCTGTGCCTGCGGGTCAGCGCGCGGTTGGGCAAGGATTCGGTGCGCCCATACACCGGCCGTGGCAGGCTGGAGAGCCCGGGCACGCTGCGGCGCACGGTGTTGGCATGTCCTTTAGGCGGCATTTACTGGCTCATTGGCGTTAGTCGGTAACAAGCCGTTACGTTAGAGTCGGGATGACGCTCTTGGCAACCCCCGGAAGATCCGCTTATGACCCGCCCCCGTTTTCTGCCCGACAACTTCACCCTGATCCTGATTGCCACGGTGATCCTTGCATCGCTGCTGCCCGCCAGCGGCCAGACCGCCGTGGCCTTCGGCTGGGTCACCAACCTGGCGATTGCGCTGCTGTTTTTCCTGCACGGCGCCAAGCTGTCGCGCCAGGCCATCGTCGCCGGTGCCGGGCACTGGCGCCTGCACTTGTTGGTGTTCAGCCTGACTTTTGTGCTGTTCCCGTTGCTGGGCCTGGCGCTCAAGCCGGTGCTGTCGCCGCTGGTCGGCAAAGACCTGTACATGGGCATGCTGTACCTCTGCGCGTTGCCGGCCACCGTGCAATCGGCGATTGCCTTCACCTCGCTGGCGCGCGGCAATATCCCGGCGGCGATTTGCAGCGCGGCGGCCTCCAGCCTGTTCGGAATATTCCTGACGCCGTTGCTGGTGACCCTGTTGCTCAACGTGCACGGCGAGGGCGGCTCGACGGTCGACGCAATCCTGAAAATCAGCGTGCAACTGCTGCTGCCGTTTATCGCCGGGCAGATCGCCCGCCGCTGGATCGGCGAGTGGGTCGGCCGGAATAAATCATGGCTGAAATTCGTTGACCAGGGCTCGATCCTGCTGGTGGTGTACGGCGCGTTCAGCGAAGCGGTCAACGAAGGCATCTGGCACCAGATCCCGCTGTGGGAGCTGGGCGGCCTGGTCGTGGCCTGCTGCGTGTTGCTGGCGCTGGTGCTGGTGGCGTCCACGCTGCTGGCAAAGGCGTTTGGTTTCAATCAGGAAGACCGCATCACCATCCTCTTCTGCGGCTCGAAGAAAAGCCTCGCCACCGGTGTACCCATGGCCCAGGTGCTGTTTGCCGGGGCGAGCATGGGCGTGCTGATCCTGCCGTTGATGCTGTTTCACCAGATCCAGCTGATGGTCTGCGCGGCGTTGGCGCAGCGTTATGCCAAACGGCCGGAGAGCATTCCCGAGCTGATGGGGCAGGTCGACCCGTAAACCGGCCGGGACACGCCGACGAATAACCTCAAGTTAGCGCTCAATCAGGCGATTTACTTCTTACTGGCCCAGGAAGGAGTATCGATATGAGCGTTAACGGTTTTGCGGCAATGACAGGGCTCCTTTGCCTTTGGGCGAGCGCATGCGGCGCGGTACAACCTGTGACTCACGGCACTATCCAGTTCAGCGGCAGCATCGTTGAGGCCGGTTGTGCGACAAATGCGCGCAGTGGCGCGGTGGTGGAGTTGACCGGGTGTGCAAGCGCCAGCCGTGGCAGCCGCCTGGATGTGCGCAATATGGCGCCGGTGGCCAGTGTCGACGCAGCCCATGTGCTGCTGGTGGCGGACAGCGGTCACGGGCGTTATTACGATCAGCAATATGTGTTGGTGGACGGTGCCGGCAAGCGGATTGTGTCGGGTAATTACGTGATCACCCTCACGTCGCCCTGAGCCTTTGGGCGACGATCCGCGTCAACAGCGGGCGGAGAAACCTATAGAATGCTCGGCGGCGACGCTGTTCTGCGTGGCCGTCGGATCACCGCCAGAGTATCTCGCCTTTCAATGAGCATTTCAGCCGCAACCCCCCAAGCCAACTGGCAACCGGTCATCGCCCTTGCGTTGGCCGCCTTTGTGTTCAATACCACTGAATTCGTGCCGGTGGGGCTGCTCAGCGCCATCGGCGCCAGCTTCGACATGCCCATCGCCAGTGTCGGCCTGATGCTCACCATTTATGCGTGGATCGTGTCGCTGACCTCGCTGCCGGTGATGCTGCTGACGCGTAACATTGAACGGCGCAAATTGCTGATCGTCCTGTTCGCCCTGTTTATCGCCAGCCATATCCTCTCCAGTGTCGCCACCAGCTTTGGCATCCTGATGCTCAGCCGCGTCGGCATCGCCTTGGCCCACGCGCTGTTCTGGTCGATTACCGCCTCGCTGGCCGTGCGCCTGGCGCCGGAAGGCAAACAGGTGCAAGCCCTCGGCCTGCTCGCCACCGGTACCTCGCTGGCGATGGTGTTGGGCATCCCGCTGGGCCGCCTGCTCGGCGAAGCCATGGGCTGGCGCACCACCTTCCTGGTGATCGGCGCCTTCGCGGCGGCGCTGGTGTTCTGGCTGGCGCGCACCTTGCCGCTGCTGCCGAGCCAGAACTCCGGCTCGCTGCGCAGCCTGCCGCTGCTGTTCAAACGCCCGGCGCTGGTGGCGCTCTATGTGCTCACCGCGCTGACCGTGACGGCACAATTCACCGCCTACAGCTACATCGAACCTTTCGTCGAAGGCGTGGCCGGCATGAGCGGCAGCGCGGTCACCCTGATTTTGCTGGTGTTCGGCGGCGCGGGGATCTTCGGTTCGCTGCTGTTCAGCCTGGTGCACCGCTTCAACCCGCACCTGTTCGTGGTCGGCGCGGTGTTCCTGCTCGCGGCATGCCTGTCGCTGCTGCTGCCGTTGAGCGGGTCCGAATCCTACCTCGTCGGCCTGAGCATTTTCTGGGGCATCGCCATCATGGGCTTCGGCCTGGCCATGCAATCCAAAGTGCTGGTGCTGGCCCCGGACGCCACCGACGTGGCCATGGCGATGTTCTCCGGCATCTACAACATCGGCATCGGCGGCGGCGCGCTGATGGGCAGCTGGGTCGGCAGCCACTTCGGCTTCGCCTGGATCGGCGCGGCGGGCGGGTTGCTGGCGGCGGTGGCGTTGATTGGGTATTGCCTGGCGATTCGCAGGTTTGGGACGGGTGTGGTGCGCGATTGACGCGCAAACCGCCACACATTCAGTAAAACAAGATAAGTCTTACAGGGCACTTTGAAGCCCATTGCCACCGTCGCCCAGGACCGCCCACGTCTTGTGGTGACGGCACTGAACAGCAATGGAGTCGATTGTGCGAAAACGTTTGACCGCAGAGTTTCTGGGTACCTTCTGGCTGACGTTTGGCGGCTGTGGCAGCGCGATTCTGGCGGCCGCGTTCCCTGAATTGGGCATTGGTTTTGCGGGGGTGTCCCTGGCCTTTGGCCTGACCGTGCTGACCATGGCGTACGCGGTGGGCGGTATCTCCGGGGGGCATTTCAACCCGGCGGTCACCCTCGGCTTGTGGGCGGGGCGCCGCGTTCGCAGCATCGATGTGCTGCCGTATATTGCGGTGCAGGTGCTGGGGGCGATAGCGGCCACGGCGGCACTGTATGCGATCGCCAGCGGGCAACTCGGTTTTGAAGTGGGTGGCTTTGCTGCCAACGGCTACGGCGAACTGAGCCCAGGGGGTTTCGACATGAAGGCTGCCTTGCTGGCCGAAATGCTCGCCACCTTCTTCTTTGTGCTGATCATCATGCGCGTGACCGCACCGGGCGCGGTCCCAGGTTTTGCGCCGATTGCCATTGGCCTGGCGCTGACCTTGATTCACCTGGTGCTGATCCCGGTAACCAATACCTCGGTAAACCCCGCGCGCAGCACCGGGCCGGCGTTGCTGGCCGGCGGTGAGTACATTTCGCAGCTCTGGTTGTTCTGGGTCGCGCCGATTGTCGGTGGGGTGCTGGGTGCGTTGGCGGCCCGCTGGTTGGGTGACCGCAGTACCGCGTGACAGCGACACCCGTGCAGGCGCGGGCGGGCTCGCGCCTGCACGGGGTGGTCAATTACAGCGCGGCCAATACGGCCTCAAGCTTCTCCTGATCCCGCGCAAACTGGCGAATCCCTTCCGCCAGCTTTTCAGTCGCCATCGCGTCTTCATTCGACGCCCAGCGGAACTGCGCTTCGGTCAAGCGTTGGCGCGCTTCGCCGTCGCTGCCCGGCACCAAGTTACGCTCCAGCGTCCCGTTGTCTTCATCCAGCTTCTGCAGCAGGTCCGGGCTGATGGTCAGGCGATCGCAGCCGGCCAACTGCTCGATCTGGCTGAGCGTACGGAAGCTGGCACCCATGACCACGGTGTTGATCTGGTTGGCCTTGTAGTAGTTGTAGATGCGCGTCACCGACTGCACGCCCGGGTCTTCGGCGCCGGTGTAGTCCAGGCCGGTGCTCTTGCGGTACCAGTCGTAGATACGGCCCACGAACGGCGAGATCAGGAACACGCCCGCATCGGCGCAGGCCACGGCCTGGGCGAAGGAGAACAGCAGGGTGAGGTTGGTCTGGATCCCGGCTTTTTCCAGGCGTTCGGCGGTGCGGATGCCTTCCCAGGTGGAGGCCAGCTTGATCAGCACGCGGTCGCGGCCGATACCGGCCTGGTCGTACAGGGCGATCAACTGGTTGGCCTTGGCCCACAGCGCGTCTTCGTCGAACGACAAACGCGCGTCCACCTCCGTGGAGATACGCCCCGGAATCACCTTGAGAATGCCTGCGCCCACCGCCACCGCAAAGTGGTCGCAGGCCAGGCCCACGTCACCTTTGGACAGGTTGACGGCATTGCGCAGCAGCTCGGCGTATTCCGGGATGGCGGCTGCCTTGAGCAGCAGCGACGGGTTGGTGGTGGCGTCGACCGGGCGCAGGCGGCTGATGGCCTCCAGGTCGCCGGTGTCGCAGACCACGGTGGTGAATTGCTTGAGTTGTTCGAGCTTGGACGTCATGAGCGGCTGTCTCCAAAAAAGGTTATTGGTTAAGGGCCTGTGCGGTGTCCAGGTCGGTGATCAGGACGTCCAGGTAGCCGCCCTTGAGCGCGCCGCGAATCGCCTGGACCTTGTTCAGCCCGCCGGCCAGGCCGAGCACACGGTGGATGTTGCGCAGCTTGGGCAGCGCCACCGACACCACGAATTCTTCATCTTCTTCCAGCACCGGGTTGCCCTGGGCGTCGAAGTAGCGCAGGCAGATATCGCCGACGGCACCGCGCTCGGCCAACAGGCGCAGCATGTCTTCGGTGTAGTAGTTGCCGCTGTTGCGCAGCAGTTGCGAGGGTTCCAGGTCGCCGATGCCGACGATGGCCAGGGTGATGCTGTCAAAGCGTTGCAGCACCTCCTTGACCTCTTCCATCTGCACGATGCGCTGCTTGCTCTCCACCGATTGCTCGATGCTTTGCGAGGGCAGCAAAAACGCCGGGCAGTTGAGCAGGGTGGCCAGGCGTTGGGTGAGCAGGGTGGCTTCAAACGCGCCTTTGTTGCCGACGCCGCCCAACAGTTGTACCACTTCCTGGGCGCCTTGTTTGCCCGGTTGTGCATGCAGATGGCCGACCATCGCGCGGATGGTGCTGCTCCACGACGAAATGCCGATGTGGTCCTGGGGCGACAGGCTGGTTTCCAGGTAATGCGCGGCGGCCGAGCCGATGGCCTGCTTGATGCTTTCGTCATTGCCGGGCTCGGTGGCTTCCACCACGATCACCTGGCGCACGCCGTAGCGGCGCTGCAACTGGGTTTCCAGCTCCAGGTGCAGGCCTTGCAGGCGCATCACCGTGATCTTCACCACGCCGTCCTGCAGCGCCCGGCGCAGGGCGCGGCTGATAAACGACTGCGACAGGTCGAGCTGCGTGGAGATTTCGGACTGCTTGAGCCCTTCTTCGTAATAGAGGCTCGCGATCTTGGTGATCAGTCGCTGTTCTTCGATTTGGCTCATGAAAGCCTCAGTGATGAAATCAATAGCGGTGAGGATACCAAACCCTTACGACATGATCAGGCCGCCGTCGATATTGATCGCCTGGCCGGTCAGGTAGGCGGCATCGTCCGAGGCCAGGAACGCTACCAGGCCCGCCACATCCGAGGGTTTGCCGGCGCGGCGCAGGGGGATGTTCTTGACCCACTCGGCCATCAACTCGCCCTTGCCGTAGCGTTTTTCCTCGGTGCTGAGGATCTCGCCCCACACGCGGTCGTTGTAGTCCCACATTTCGCTTTCGATGATGCCGGGGCAAAACGCGTTGACCGTGATGTTGTGCGGTGCCAACTCCAGGGACAGGCTCTGGGTAATGCCGATCACGCCCATTTTGCTCGCGGCGTAGTGCGGGGTGTAGATAAAGCCCTGGCGACCCTGGCCGGACGAAGTGTTGATCAGCCGCCCGCTGCCTTGCTTGACCATGTACTTGGCCGCCTCGCGGCAGCCGAGCCACACGCCGGTGGTGTTGACTTGCAGCACCTTGTCGAAGTCGGCGCGAGGCATTTTGTCGTAGTGGTCGATGGTAATGATGCCGGCGTTCTGCACCGACACGTCGATGCTGCCGAAGCGTGCGTGACCTTCGCGGTAGAGCTTTTCGATGTCGTCTTCCCGGGTGACGTCGATGCCCATGGCCAGGGTGTCGACCTGGTATTCCTGGGCCAGTTGGTCGGCGGTGAAGGTCACGCGTTCCAGGTCGTTGGAGGCCAGCACCAGGTTGGCGCCTTCCTGGGCGAAGCGTTCGGCAATGCCGGCGCCGATGCCACGGCAGGCGCCGGTGATTACTACGGTTTTACCGCTGAAACGTTGCGACATGACAGGCTCCACTTTTTCAGGGCTTACCAGCAAACAAAACCGCCATCGACCAGCAGGTCGACACCGGTGCAAAAGGACGAGGCCTGGCTGACCAGGAAAATCGCCGGGCCGACCATTTCTTCCACGCTGGCCATGCGGCCCATGGGCGTGGTCTGTTCAAAAATCTTCACCTGGTCGGCGACTTCCGGGCGCGAGTTCATCGGCGTGGCGGTGTAGCCGGGGCTGATGCAATTGACCCGCAGGCCCTTGTCGGCCCATTCCATCGCCAGGCTTTTGCTCAGGTGGATCACCCCGGCCTTGGAGGTGTTGTAGTGCGCCTGCAACAGGCCACGGTTGACGATGCTGCCGGACATCGAGGCGATGTTCACGATCGCGCCTTTGCCCCGTGGCAGCATCACGGCGGCCTGGGCCTGGCAACTGAGGAAGATCCCGGTGAGGTTGATGTCCAGGGTGGTTTGCCAGCGTTGCAGTTCCAGGTCTTCGGCGGCCTGGGCATTGGCGATGCCGGCGCAGTTGACCGCCACGCTGAGTTCGCCGAGTTCGCTTTCGGTGCGCGCGACGGCAGCGTCGAGGGCGGCGCGTTCGGTGACGGTACCGCTCAAGGCCAGCGCGCGACGGCCCAGGGCCTGGATGCGTTCTACGGTGCTGCCGATGCCGGGGCTGCCGGGCAGGTCAAAACATGCGACATCGGCGCCGGCTTCGGCCAAACCAACCGCAATAGCTTGCCCGATACCACTGCCGGCACCGGTGACGAAGGCCACCTGGCCCTGAAGACTGAAAAGCTGCATGAATTTCTCCATTCTTGAAATCACAGTAGATCCCCTGTGGGAGCAGGCAAGCCAGCTCCCACATTTGATCTCTATTGTTTGTGAGTTAAGCGGTGGCCATTTCCATCACTGAAACCGGGGTGGCTTCGCCACGCTCCAAAATCCCCATCTGTCGACCCCGGCTCATCACCATCACCCGATGGGACAGCCCGAGCACTTCGTCCAGGTCCGAACTCACCACGATCACCGCCATGCCCTTGGCCGCCAGGTCGGCGATCACTTCGTAAATGGCTGCCCGCGCGCCGACGTCGATGCCGCGCGTGGGCTCATCCAGAATGAATACCTTGGGGTTGCGCGCCAGCCATTTGGCGATGATCACCTTCTGCTGGTTACCGCCGGACAGGCTGGAAATTCGCGACTGCGGCGCACCTTTCACACCGAGGCGTGCCACCGCCGTACGCGCAAACTCACGCAGTGGGGCAGGGAACACCCAGCCGCGTTTGTCCAGCAGGTCGGTGTTGCCGTAAATCAGGTTGTCTTCGATGCGGTGTTCCACCACCACGCCTTGCTGCTTGCGGTCCTCGGGCACCAGCACCACACCGGCCTGGATCGCTTCGAAGGGCGAGCGCAGCTGGCGAACTTCACCGTCCAGCACCATGTGGCCCTGAATGTCCTGGGCCGCTCCGGCGATGGTGCGCACCAGCTCGGTCCGCCCGGCGCCGACTACCCCGGCAATGCCGAAGACTTCACCGGCCCGCACGCTGAAGTCGATGCCGTGCAAGGCGAATTCGCGGCAGGTCAGGTCCTTGACCTGCAACATCACCTGCGCTTGCGGCGCCTGCAGCGCGGGGAAAATCCGCTCCAGGCTGCGCCCGACCATTTGCTCGACCAACTCGCGCACCGGCACCTGGGCCGTGGCATGCAGGGCGATCTGGCGACCGTCGCGCAGCACCAGCACGCGGTCGGCGATGCGCGCGATTTCTTCCAGGCGATGGCTGATATAGATAAACGACACGCCTTCGGCTTTCAGCCGTTCGACCTGCTTGAACAGCAACTCGGTTTCTTCGCCGCCCAACGCAGCGGTGGGTTCATCGAGAATCAATAGGCTGGCCTTGAGCGTCAGCGCCTTGGCGATTTCCACCAGTTGCTGCGCCGCCACGCTCAGGCCTTCGACCTTGCGCGAGGCTGGCACTTTGAGTCCCAGGCGCTCCAGCTGGATCTGCGCCTGGGTCTCCATGTACTCGCGGTCGACCCGCCCGTGACGCATGGGCAGGCGGCCGACGAAGATGTTCTCGGCGATCGACAGTTGCGGCAGCAGGCGGATTTCCTGGTGGATCAGGCCGATCCCGGCACCCAGTGCCGCCCCCGGTGACGCGGGGGCGTAGGGCGCGCCAAGCCAGGTCATGCTGCCCCCGGCTTCGGGTTGCACCAGGCCTGCGATGATCGAGGACAGGGTGGATTTGCCCGCGCCGTTTTCACCGAGCAGGGCCAACACTTCGCCGGGGCGAATGTCCACGTTGACCTGCGACAGCACCTGCACCGGCCCGTAGGCCTTGCTGATATTGCGCAGGCACAGCACCGCATCGGCGGCTGTGTCCAAAGCTGCTGCGTGCATGACGACCTCCAAGGCTTACGGGTGCTGTTGCAGGAACGGCGCGACGTTGTCTTTGGTGGTCAGCACGGTCGGCAGCAGTTGTTCCTTGGGCACGTCTTTGCCGGCTTTCAGGTCGATGGCCGAGGCCACGGCCAGGCGCCCCATTTTCTGTGTCTGCTGGGTCATGGTTGCGTTCAGCACGCCGCTTTCCACGGCCTTGAGCCCGGCCACGTCGCCGTCAAAACCGACCACCACGACTTTATGGTCGAGGTTGCCGACCTTTACCGCCTGGGCAGCGCCCAGTGCCATCGCATCTGCGCGGCCGAAGAATACGGTGATGTTCGGGTCACGCTGAAGCAGGTCCTGGGCCACGGCGAAGCCTTTGTCCTGGGCCCATTCGGCGGGTTGCTGGGCCACGACCTTGAGGTCCGGGAAGGCTTTCAGGCCCTGTTCGAAACCCTTGGCCCGATCGTTTTCAGGCGTGGTGCCGAGCTGGCCCTGCAGGATCGCGATGCGGCCTTTGCCGTCGGTGATCTTGCCGACGTATTCGGCCAGGGTCTTGGCGCCGGCCACGCTGTCGCTGGCGATAAAGGTGTCGCCCGGTGCGTCGGGGGCGTTGCGGTCCACGGCGATCACCGGGATGCCCGCGGCCTTGGCGGCTTTGACCGGCACACCGGCAGCGGTGGCACCGGCGGGAATGTAGATCAACACGTCGATCTGGCGGGTGATCAGGTCTTCAATCTGGCTGACCTGGGTGGAGGAGTTGCCCTGGGCGTCCACGGTGATCACTTTGATCCCCTTGGCCTTGCCCTCGGCTTCCACCGATTGCTTGATCTGGTTGAAAAAGTCGGCCTGCAGGTTGGCCACGGCCAGGCCGATGGTCAGGTCCTTGGCCCAGGTGGTGCCGGTGGCGGTGAGGGTGGCGGCCGCCAGCGCAGTGGCGATAAGCAGTTTCTTGGGGCTGAACATGTCGGTGACTCCTGGTTTTATTGTTGGAGGGTGTCAACTGTCGAACAGGTTTAACGGGCAGTGCTGGAGCGGCGTCGCAGGGTGTCGATGGTCACGGCGAGGGCGATGACCACGCCGATCACCACTTGTTGAATAAAGGGCGAAACGCCGAGCAGGTTGAGGCCATTGCGCAATACGCCAATGATCAACACGCCGACCAGGGTGCCGCCGATACTGCCGACGCCGCCGCTGAGGCTGGCGCCGCCGATCACCACGGCGGCGATGGCGTCCAGTTCCAGGCTCAGCCCGGCGCTCGGTTGTGAAGAGTCGAGGCGCGCGGCCAGGGTCACCGCGGCGATGCCGGCGAGGGCGCCGCTGATGGCGTACACCCACAGGGTGATCGCACGCACCTTGATGCCTGACAGGCGCGCCACTTCCGGGCTGCCGCCCATGGCATACAGGTTGCGACCACCGGCACGAAAGCGCAGGAACACCCAGGCCACCACCAGCATCACCAGGAACAGGCCCACGGTGGCGGAGAGAAAACCGAAATGCCGCACCGTGGCCAGGCTGGTGAACCAGTCCGGGTAGCCGACGATCTGCCGGCCTTCGGTGAGGATATTCGCCAGGCCGCGCGCCACCGACATCATGGTCAGCGTGGCAATAAACGGCGGCAGCTTGGCGTAAGTGATCAACCCGCCGGACACGAGCCCGGCGAGCATGCCGCTGGCAATCGAGATGGGGATGGCGAAGCCCAGCGGCACCGCCTGATCCTGGTAGAGCCAGCCGAGCATCATCATCGAGAAGGCCAGCACCGAGCCGACCGACAGGTCGATGCCGCCGATCACGATGACCGCCGTCATGCCGATCGCCAGGATGCCCAGCACCGTGACCTGATCAAGGATGTTCAGGCCATTGCGCAACGAGAAGAAGAATTCGGAACTGAAGGAGAAGACCAGCACCAGCAGCACCAGCCCGATCAGTGGGCCGCCGATGTTGCTGGGCAGCAGTTTGACTATACGTGGGCGAGGTGGCGGCTTGAGTTCGGCCGGGTGCTGGACAGTAGCTTTGGCGTCCACAGTGTTCTCCTGATTTATTTTTTTTGGAGTGCTTTCAGGCGGCTTGAATATTTATGCGTGCCTGACTGTTAATTCAGATTCCAGTGCCACCGTGTCAAAGTCAAGCGCTTAATTTTTCATGCAGGCCTCTAAACCGATACCCGTAGGAGCCGCAAAGCCACGGGATAGAGTGGCGCGCGGGGGATTTTGGCCGTTTGTCCGAGGGGTGTTTCCCGGTTTTATTTCATTTTTCAGTGGTCCGCTCACTTGACCTGCCGGGCGATCAGCGTCTAAATAGAAATATATTGTCACTGCTGAATAAATATTCAAAGACAGCTTTCGACACTTTTACCTCGCGTGGTCAGCCCACAGGAGTTGCTGCATGAATGCCTTCCAGTACGACGCTCAACAGATCAAAGAACAGGCCCGCCTGATCCGGCGCCACGTGATCCGCCTGAATGCCGACTCACCGGCCGGCGGCCACACCGGGGCTGACCTGTCGGAAACCGACATCCTCGCGACCTTGTATTTCCGCATCCTCAATACCGGCCCGGAACGCACCGAAGACCCGGACCGCGATATCTATATCCAGAGCAAGGGCCATGGCGTGGGCGGGTTGTATTGCTGCCTGGCGCAGGCGGGCTACATCCCCACTGAGTGGCTGCCGACCTACCAGCATTTCAACTCGCATTTGCCCGGCCACCCGGTGCGCCAGAAAACCCCCGGCATCGAACTCAACACCGGCGCCCTCGGCCACGGCTTGCCGGTGGCGGTCGGGCTGGCGCTGGCGGCGAAGATGTCCGGCAGCAAAAAACGCATCTACGTGCTGACCGGCGACGGCGAACTGGCCGAAGGCTCCAACTGGGAAGCGGCGATGGCGGCGGCCAAGTACGGCCTGGATAACCTGTTTGTGATTGTCGACAAAAACAAGCTGCAACTGGCCGGGTTGACCGCCGAGATCATGCCGCTCGACCCGCTGGACGTGAAATGGGCTGCGTTCGGCTTCAGCGTCAGCGAGTGCGACGGCAATGATGTGAGCCAGTTGATCGAGTCCCTGGAAACCATGCAGACCAGGACCGGCGCGCCCCAGGTGCTGATCGCCCACACCATCAAAGGCAAGGGCGTGTCGTTTATCGAAGCCCGCCCCGAGTGGCACCACCGCGTGCCCAAGGGTGATGAAATCAATGCAGCACTGGAGGAGTTGAGTCATGGCGAGTGAACATCTGGCGAGCGTCATGGTTGAAGCCTTTATTGCTGCGGTCGATGCCGGGCTGGACGTGGTGCCGGTAGTCAGCGACTCCACCTCCACGGCCAAGATCGGCCCGTTTGCCCAGCGCTTTCCCGAGCGGCTGATCAATGTGGGGATTGCCGAGCAGTCGCTGGTCAGCGTCGCGGCGGGCCTGGCCCTTGGCGGCAAGATCGCGGCGACCTGCAACGCGGCGCCGTTCCTGATTTCGCGCGCCAATGAGCAAATCAAGGTCGACGTCTGCTACAACCAGGCCAACGTCAAAATGTTCGGCCTGAACGCCGGCGCCAGCTATGGCCCGCTGGCCAGCACCCACCATAGCATTGACGATATTTCGGTGATGCGCGGGTTTGGCAACGTGCAAATTTTCGCCCCGGCCGATGCCCTCGAATGTCGACAGATCGTCGATTACGCGCTGCGCTATAAAGGCCCGGTGTATATCCGTCTCGACGGCAAAGCTTTGCCGGACGTGCATGGCACCGACTACCAATTCGCACCCGGCCAGGTGGATATCCTGCGCCAGGGCGCGGACGTGAGCATCGTCGCCCTGGGCTCGGTGGTGCACGAAGCGGTGGACGCCGCCGCGTTGCTGGCCGAGCAGGGCATCCAGGCGCAGGTGATCAACTTGTCGTCGATCCGGCCGTTGCAGCGTGACGTGTTGCTCAGCGCCCTCAGCGGCACCCGCGCCGTGATCACGGTGGAAGAACACAATATCAATGGCGGCGTCGGCAGCCTGGTGGCCGAAGTGCTGGCCGAAGCCGGGCTGGGCATTGCCTTGACCCGCCTGGGTATCGGCGACGGCGAATACGCCGCTGCCGGTGCGCGCGAACCGACGCGCGCCTTGCATAACATCGACGCGGCTGGGATTGTGGCGGCTGCCACTCGGTTGCGGTGAAGGCGATGACAGATAACACTCCGCTGATCCTGGCGATAGACGAAGGCACCAGCAACGCCAAGGCGGTGCTGGTCAACGAACTCGGGCAGGTGATTGCCCGGGGTTCGCGGCCGTTGAGCATCAATCACCCTCAGCCGGGGTTTTCCGAGCAGGACCCGTTGCTGATCTGGCACAGCACCCTGGCGGCCATCGAGGAATGCCTGGCCCAGGTGGGCCGGCCGATCACCGCGTTGGCCATCAGCAACCAGCGTGAATCGGTGGTGGCCTGGGACCGGCGTACGGGCGAGCCGTTGTCGCCGTGCATCAGTTGGCAATGCCGACGCTCCACGGCGCTGTGTACGCACTTGCATGAGCAGGGCCACGAGGCCGTGATTCTGGAGAAGACCGGTCTCGCGCTTGACCCGATGTTTTCCGCCGGTAAATTCCGCTGGATTCTCGATAACCTCGAACACGGCCATGCCCGTGCCGCCGCCGGTGAAATCTGCCTGGGCACGGTCGACAGCTGGCTGCTGTGGAAGCTCAGCGGCGGCCAAGTGTTCGCGACCGACTATTCCAACGCTGCGCGCACCCAGCTGTTCAATCTGCACACCTGTGCCTGGGACCCTGAGCTGTTGGCGCTGTTTGCCATTCCCCTGGCGGCACTCGCACCGATCCAGCCGAGCGCCGGGTTTTTCGCCGAGACTGTCGCCGTGGGCGGCTTGCCGGCGGGCATCCCGGTGATGTCGATGATCGGCGACTCGCATGCCGCGCTGTACGGGCAGGGCGGGTTCGCACCGGGGTTGGTCAAGGCCACCCTTGGCACCGGCTCATCCCTGATGACCCCCATGCGCGGCGCGATTGCGTCCACCCACGGCCTCTCGACCACCCTGGCCTGGCATGACGGCAGCGGGCCGACGTTCGGCATGGAAGGCAATATCGTCCACACCGGCGCCGCCGTGCAGTGGGCGTCGCGACTGGTGGCCGGGGAATCCCTGGACGCTCTGACCGAGCAGGCCGCGCAACTGCCGGATAACGGCGGCGTGTACTTCGTGCCGGCGCTGTCCGGGCTCGGCGCACCGCACTGGAAAGCCGACGCACGTGGCCTGATCTGCGGGCTGACCGAAGCCACTTCCGGCGCGCATATCCTGCGCGCGTCGCTGGAGTCCATCGGCTATCAGATTCGCGATGTGTTCGAGGCCATGCAGCAGGACATCGGCAGCCCGCTCAAGGAACTGTGGGTGGATGGCGGCGCCACGCGCAACCGTTGGCTGATGCAGTTTCTGGCAGACCTGCTGCAACGCCCGGTGGTGCGCAGCCTGTCGCCGGAAGTGTCGGCGCTGGGCGCGGCGCACCTAGCCGGGCGTGCATTGGGGGTATGGGCGAGTGATGAAGCGTTGGGGCAGCTGGAGCGCCAGCGCGAGCGGTTTGAGCCGCAGGATGACCCGGCGATGGCGGGGCGTTATGCAGAATGGAAAAAGGCCCTGAACCGAACCCTCCTCTAACGGCTTACGGAAATCCAAAATGTGGGAGCGGGCTTGCTCGCGAATACGGTATGTCAGTTAAAGAATGTGTAGCTGATAGACCGCATTCGCGAGCAAGCCCGCTCCCACATTTAGATCCCACCAGTCTTCAAGGCTTCCACGTCTCCACATCCTTGGCATCCACCGCCTTGGGCAACAACCCCGCCTTGAAGAACGCATCGGCAATCTTCTGCTGCTCACGCAGCTGATCAATCGTCACCGGCTGCACCTGATAGCTGCGGTGCGCATTCGCCGCTTCCACGGTGGCCGCATCCAGATTGCCCCACAGCGGGCCGAGCACTTTGGCCGCGTCCTGTGGGTTGGTTTTCACCCACTGGCCGGCCTTTTCCAACTGCTCATACACCACCTTCAACACTTCAGGATGCGCCTTGGCGTACGGCGCGCCGGTCAGGTAATAGCGC
>NZ_UTBG01000003.1 GCF_900580675.1 Pseudomonas viridiflava | reverse complement strand
GCACTGACACGCAGTTGGACTTCACGCCGCAGTCACCACAGCCTTCACACACCAGGTCGTTGATCACGATGCGCTTGGCCGGGTCGGGGAAAGTACCGCGCTTGCGGCGCCGACGTTTTTCCGCGGCACAGGTCTGGTCGTAGATCAGCACCGAAGTGCCTGGCACCTCACGGATGTCGCGCTGAACGTTGTCGAGTTCGTCACGGTGATGGAATGTCACGCCAGGTGGCCAGGCGGTCTCCAGCGGGTATTTGTGTGGCTCATCGCTGACCACCACGATGCGCTTGACCCCTTCGGCATTGACTTGATGGGCGATGGCCGGTACGGTCAACGCGCCATCGTGTTTCTGCCCGCCGGTCATGGCCACGGCGTCGTTGAACAGAATCTTGAAGGTGATGTTGGTGCCGGCGGAAACGGCGGCGCGTATGCCCAGATACCCGGAGTGAAAATAGGTGCCATCGCCGATGTTCTGGAACATGTGCTTGCGCTTGGAAAACGGCGCTTCGCCAACCCACACCATGCCTTCGCCGCCCATGTGAGTGTAGCCCAGGGTGGAGCGGTCCATGGACTGCGCCATCCAGTGGCAGCCAATGCCGGCGTAGCCTTTGCTGCCTTCCGGCAGCAGCGTAGACGAGCTGTGCGGGCAGCCGCTGCAGAAGTAATAACTGCGTGCCAGCAACTCGGTGTCGCCCTTGACCACTTGGTAGGCACGCAGCTCTTCAATGCGCAGACGCAGGCTGGGGCTGCTACCCAATTCGAGCAGGCGTTCACCCAGGGCGATAGCGATCTGGTTGGAATCGAGGGCCATTTCCGACTGGAACAGCGTCTGGCCCGCCTCATCCTGTTTGCCGACAATGACCGGGGCGCCAGCACGGCCGTAGAACTGCTCTTTGAGCTGGAATTCGAGCAGACTGCGCTTCTCCTCCACCACCAGGATTTTGTTCAGGCCTTCGGCAAAATGTAGCGCGCCTTCAGGTTCCAGAGGCCAGACCATCCCGACCTTGTAAATGCGCAAGCCCATGACAGCGGCGGCCTGTTCGCTCAGGTTCAGGTCGTCAAGTGCTTGCAGTACATCCAGGTAGCTTTTGCCGTGGGTAATCACGCCAAGCGTAGCGCCAGGGGCGTCAATGACTACGCGGTCCAGCGCGTTGTCACGGGCAAAGGCGCGCACCGCATTCAGCTTGTAGCGGTGCAGCCGCGCTTCCTGGGCGTGGGGGGTATCGGGCTGGCGGATATTGAGGCCATCCGGCGGCAGGGCAAAGTCCTGGGGGATATGGATCTTCACGCGGTTTATGTCAACGTCAATGGTCGCCGTAGCTTCGACGGTGTCCTTGACGCATTTGATGCCGACCCAGCAGCCGCTGTAACGCGACAACGCCCAACCGATCAGACCGAAGTCGAGGATTTCCTGGACGCCGGACGGGCTGAGTACCGGAATCATGGCGTCGACCATGGCAAATTCGCTCTGGTGGCAGGTACTGGACGATTCGCAGGTATGGTCATCGCCCATCAGCACCAGCACCCCGCCCAACTGCGCGGTGCCCGCGAGGTTCGCATGCCGGAACGCATCACCGGTGCGGTCAACGCCGGGGCCCTTGCCGTACCACATGCCGAACACGCCGTCGTACTTGCCCTCACCGCTCAGGTGAGCCTGTTGCGCCCCCCAGATGGTGGTGGCCGCCAGATCTTCGTTGATACCCGGCACAAACAGGGTGTGGTGCTGCTCAAGGTGCTTTTTCGCCTTGTCCAACTGATCATCCAGACCGCCCAACGGCGAGCCCCGATAGCCGGAAATGTAGCCGGCCGTGTGATGGCCCTCTTGCTGATCACGCTGACGCTGGGTCATCGACAATCGAACCAGGGCTTGGGTGCCGGTGATGAAAATACGCCCTTGGGAAAGCGTGTATTTATCGTCGAGCTGGACGGTCTTCAGGGTCATCATTCAACTCCCCCCTTGGTTGGGGTATTTATTGTTTTTAGTTAAGAGCAGGCGCGACTTGACCTCACGCGGCTGCATGGAGCGGCCGCGCGTCTTACGTCTGTCTTGGGGCTAAGCGGTAAGAGGGCTGGCTAGCCCGGCGAACGCCACATCGTGTAGAGCACCAGCGTGGAGAACACACCAATCGCCAGCCCTGCCGCGAGTGAAATCTTGACCCCCATGACGCCACCGAAGAAGCCCCCCATCAGGAGCGCCAGCAGCAGGTAAACACTGTCGCTGCGTTTGCGATGAGGGCGAATGATCAAACTCAGATAGAGGGTCATAACCTTGCTCCGTAGCGATGACAGCCTGGATCAGCCGTCATGTGGAGCTGACTTTATCGGCTGGCGCTGCAATTGGATTGTACGTTTGTAGGTCCGTACCTGGTCGTCGATACGTGCCAGGTGTACTGCCGGTCCAGCCGCGAAAGGCACGGTGAAACACCGCTGTGGAATCAAACCCCAAGCCCAAGGCAATCTGCGTGATGGAAAGATCTGTGTGGATCAACTGCTGCACGGCGATGTCTCGGCGTAGTGCGTCCTTGACCATCTGGTAACTGGTGCCCTCCTCCTTGAGCCGGCGCGTCAACGTACGGGTGGACAGCAGAAGCGCGGTCGCCGCGCCCTGGATGGTGTCAGCCTGCTTGAGATGGGCCAGCAGGTATTGTCGCACCTGTTGCGCCACCAGGCGCTCCTTGAGCGTGGTGAACAGCCAGTAGCGTGGGGCTTCGCGCAGGAACGGCAGCAACTCGGCCTTGCTGCGACGAAACTGCAGTGCACCCCACGCAGCGTCGAACGATAACGCCGTGCACGGCTGCTCGAAACGGATGGGGCCAGGGAACATATGCATGTATTCCGACGCATATACCGGCGTGGCGAAGGAGAACGCCACGCTGTGCAGCGGGATCTCCTGGCCGGCCAGCCATGACGCCACGCCGTGCGCCAGTTTCATCATCAATTCGTGCCCCCAGCGTTGGGCGTTGGCGCCAGGATCGCGTGCCTCCAGCGAGATAACAAGTTGGCCGTCGTGCTCGCTGTAGCCAAAACGATAGTCGTCCAGCAAGAGGTTCCAGAACCGTGTGAAGCGGTACATCGCGTTCCCCAGCGAGCGAGCATCCAGCAGGCTCGAACACAAATACTTGAGCGTGCCGCTGCGCATGCGCCTGGAAAACTGCCCCATCACTTCATCATCGGTGCCCAACGCAACCTGCTGGTACAAGCGCACGAACTGGTCGTAGGTCACCCGCGCGCCCGGCGCCTCAAGCAAGTGCCCGGCAATGCCTGCGGCGCCGACGAACGCACGGATATCGCCCTCGCTGCAGATGTTAAGAGCCCCTTGCAGCAAGCCTTGAACGAAGGTCATGGGTAAGGTGTTGTCCACGGGATGCTCCACCTGCTGCACTCCTCTGTTGACGGCTGACATGGCGCGATATGCAAACTATTCGGCGGATCGGGTTATTTCAAGACCCCGGTCACGCTGGCTAAGCTAGGCCAAATTCAATATCTAAAGCAACCTAACTCGAATGGCCACCTTAAAAGGGTCGTCATTGTCTGGCCGTTAATGCAAATCTACGGAGTCTGAACCATGCCGTTTGAAACCCTGCTGCTGGAAGTCCATGAGCGTGTGGGCCTGATCACGTTGAACCGCCCTAAATCACTCAATGCCATCAACACCCAGGTGATCACCGAGCTGAACATGGCCCTGGATCAGTTGGAAAAGGACCCGGCGATCGGCTGCATGGTCATCACCGGCTCCACCAAAGCCTTTGCCGCTGGTGCCGATATAAAGGAAATGGCCGAGTTCACGTACCCCCAAGTGTTTCTCGATGATTTCTTCTCGGCCGCCGACCGCATTGCCAGTCGCCGCAAGCCACTGATCGCCGCTGTGGCCGGCTATGCCCTGGGCGGTGGCTGCGAACTCGCCCTGATGTGCGACTTCATCTACGCGGCCGACAATGTGCGTTTCGGCTTGCCGGAGATTACCCTGGGTGTGTTGCCGGGCGTGGGTGGTACCCAGCGCCTGACCCGTGCGATTGGCAAAGCCAAGGCCATGGAAATGTGCCTGTCGGGGCGCCATATGGGCGCAGAAGAAGCCGAGCGCGCCGGCGTGGTCGCGCGCGTTTTTCCGGCTGAAACACTGCTGGAGGAAACCCTCAAGGTCGCCAGCGCCATCGCCGAAAAATCCCTGCCAGCCACCATGTTGGTCAAGGAAAGTATCAACCGCGCCTTCGAGTCCAGCCTCAGTGAAGGCGTGCGTTTTGAGCGCCGGGTGTTCCATTCGTTGTTTGCCACTGCCGATCAGAAGGAAGGCATGGCTGCCTTCGTCGAAAAACGGGCGCCGCAGTTCAAACACTGCTGATAGGCCGAGGACTCAGCATGAGCAGCACAGAAATTGAACCCTCGATTCTGGCAACCGTCCGTAATCGCATAGGCCACCTGACCCTGAACCGCCCGCAGAGCCTCAATGCGCTGACACTCACCATGGTGCGCCTGCTCCAGCAACACCTGCACGCCTGGGAGCAGGACCCGGACGTGGTGGCAGTGGTCTTGCGCGCGGCTGGCGAGAAGGCCTTCTGCGCCGGCGGCGATATCCGCATGTTGTACGAAAGCCAACAAGTAGCTGATGGCGTGCACCAGGTGTTCTTCGCCGAGGAATACGCGCTGGATGAATACATTCATACCTATCCAAAGCCAGTCCTGGCGCTGATCGACGGCCTGGTACTAGGGGGTGGCATGGGACTGGTCCAAGGCGCGAGCCTGCGCGTGATCACCGAGCGCACCCGAATGGGCATGCCTGAAGTTGCGATCGGTTTTTTCCCCGATGTCGGCGGCAGTTATTTCTTGTCGCGCCTGCCGGGCGCTTTGGGCGACTACCTCGGCGTAACGGGTGTTCAGGTGCGCGCTGCCGACGCCCTGTATGCCGGGCTCGCAGACTGGTGCATCAGCAGCACGCAGATCGCGGAGCTGGATCACTGCCTGAACAACATGAGTTGGCCCCAGCAACCCGGACAAGCGTTGCGGTCGCTGATCGCCACACTGGGTGTCAATAAATTCCCTGGGTCGGAGCTTAAGGCAATGCAGCCCGCCATTGATCAGCACTTCTCGCACCCAGACGTGCAGTCGATTCACGCAGCACTCCAGGCAGAAACGACGCCGGAGTTTCAGGACTGGGCCGAAGAAACGGTCGATGTCCTAAATAGCCGGTCGCCTATGGCGATGGCCATCACCCTTGAGCTGCTGCGCCGTGGCCGCGAACTGTCTCTAAGCGATTGTTTTGCCCAGGAGCTGCAACTCAACCTTCGGTGGTTCGCGGCGGGAGACCTGATGGAAGGCGTTCGCGCACTGCTCATCGATAAGGACAAAACCCCAGTCTGGCGTCCGGCGACCCTGGCCCAGCTTGAGCCTGCACAGGTGCAGGATTTTTTCTGCGACTTCGCCGCCGGCGCTGCTCGCCGCTATCCAGGAGCACTGGCATGCACGATCTAGAACTGAGCGACGAACAACGCATGATCCGCGACATGGCCCGCGATTTCGCTCGTGGCGAGATTGCCCCCCAGGCCGAAGCCATGGAGAAAGCCGGCTGGATCACGGATGAGCTGGTAGCTCAAATGGGCGACTTGGGTCTGCTCGGGATGGTCGTGCCCGAGGAATGGGGCGGCACCTACATCGACTACGTGGCCTATGCCCTGGCCGTGGAAGAAATATCCGCAGGCGATGGTGCAGTGGGGGCACTGATGAGCATCCACAACTCGGTGGGCTGCGGCCCGGTCCTGAACTACGGCAGCCAGGTCCAAAAGGATCAGTGGCTGGTGGATCTGGCCAGCGGCAAAACCATCGGCTGCTTTTGCCTGACCGAACCCCAGGCCGGCTCAGAGGCGCATAACCTGCGGACCCGCGCAGAACTGCATGAGGGGCACTGGGTGCTCAATGGCGCGAAGCAGTTTGTCAGTAACGGCAAGCGGGCCAAGCTGGCGATTGTGTTTGCGGTCACGGACCCTGCGCTGGGCAAGAAAGGCCTGTCGGCGTTTCTGGTACCCACTGACACCCCAGGTTTCAGCGTTGAGCGCAGTGAGAAAAAGATGGGCATTCGCGCCTCCGATACCTGCGCCGTCACCCTGAACGATTGCCGTATACCCGAAGGCAACCTGCTCGGCGCACGTGGCAAGGGCTTGTCGATTGCCCTGTCCAACCTGGAAGGCGGGCGCATCGGCATCGCCGCCCAAGCGCTGGGCATCGCCCGCGCGGCGTTTGAGGCGGCACTGGTGTATGCCCGCGACCGCGTGCAGTTCGGCAAGCCGATCAACGAGCACCAGAGCATTGCCAACTTGCTGGCCGACATGCACACACAACTCAATGCCGCACGCTTGTTGATCCTGCACGCTGCACGCCTGAAAAGCGCGGGCCTTCCCTGCCTGTCCGAAGCCTCCCAGGCCAAGCTGTTTGCCTCGGAGATGGCAGAGCGCGTGTGCTCCAAAGCCCTCCAGATTCATGGCGGTTATGGCTACCTGGAGGATTACCCGGTGGAGCGCTATTACCGCGATGCCCGTATTACTCAGATCTACGAAGGTTCCAGCGAAATCCAGCGGTTGCTGATTGCCCGCGAGCTGGCGAACTACTCGATCTGACTACCCCTCGAACCTTTACTTCTCAAAACGGGAGCCTTCCATGGCCCACACAGATGTGTTCTTCGTTGGCACGGCGCGTACCGCCATCGGCAGTTTTGGCGGCAGCCTGAAAGATGTGCCACTGGTTGACCTGGCCACCGTCGCCGTCAAAGGCGCCTTGATCCATGCCGGGATCGGTGGCGAGCCTATCGGCCACGTTGTCATGGGCAATGTGGTGCCCACCGAGCCCCGGGATGCCTACCTCTCCAGAGTCGCGGCGATGGGTGCCGGGATACCCCAGGAAACCCCGGCCTTTAACGTCAATCGCCTGTGTGGCTCCGGGCTGCAAGCCATCCTGAATGCAGCGCAGGGCATTCTGCTGGGGGATTATTCAGTGGCCGTAGCCGGTGGCGCGGAGTCCATGAGCCGTGGCCCCTACTTGCTGCCCGGCCTGCGCTGGGGCAGCCGTCTGGGTGATAGCCAGGCCGTGGATTACATGAATGGCATCCTGCATGACCCGTGGAAGCGCACGCACATGGGCGTGACCGCCGAAAATATTGCCGAGCGCTATGGCATTACCCGTGACATGCAGGACTGTCTGGCCCTGCAGAGCCAGGAACGCGCTGCTCGCGCGGTAAGCGAAGGCCGATTCAAGGCGCAGATCGTCCCGGTTGAGGTGCAAGTCAAGCGCCAGACGGTGCTGTTCGATACCGATGAAAACGTGCGCGCCAATCTCGACCTCGCACAACTGGGCCGAATGCATGCGGCGTTCCAGAAAGGCGGAACGGTCACCGCCGGCAATGCCTCAAGCCTCAACGACGGCGCGGCGGCTGTGGTGCTGGCAAACGCCAGCGCGATCCAGCAACACAACCTGCAGCCCCTCGCGCGCCTGGTCGCGTATGCCCATGCCGGTGTCGATCCGGACTACATGGGCATCGGCCCTGTTCCGGCGACCCGCCTGGCCCTCAAGCGCGCCGGCTTGAGCATCCAGGACATCGATGTGATTGAGTCAAATGAAGCCTTTGCGGCCCAGGCCTGTGCCGTGGCGCAGCAACTGGAGTTTGACCCGGACAAGGTCAATGTCAATGGTTCGGGCATCTCCCTCGGGCACCCGGTGGGGGCGACCGGTGCAGTGATTGCAATCAAGGCGATCCATGAGCTGCAACGCAGTGGCGGGCGCTATGCCCTGGTCACCATGTGCATTGGCGGTGGCCAAGGGAGTGCCGCCATTCTTGAGCGGATGTAACCCACCGGTCGGCTTTTGCCCCGCAAAAACCGCCAGGCCAGGTTAAACCCACAAACGTCCAAGCCAAACGGCGTTGCCTCTGCTTATGCTCTGCCCGACAACAGCGGTATCGCCTCGGTGCGCCAACATGCAAAACGACCAACCGAAACAAGACTGGGTGAAACACGCAGCGCCGACCTCAAAAGTAGAGCGTTTTGAAGCCTATTTCGGTTCGCACGCGTTTGATCCGCACCGACACGATACCTACGCAATCGGGCGGACCCTGTCGGGCGTACACCGCTTTCACTATCGGGGCGAATCCAAGCTGTGCCTGCCCGGCGAAACCATGATCATTCACCCGGATGAATCCCATGATGGTTGCGCCGGCTCCGACGCTGGTTTCCACTATCGCGGCGTGTATGTGCCGCCCTCGCTGGTTCAAGACATCATCAAGGGCAGCGCCCTGCCCTTTTTCGGCGCCGGTATCACTCAGAATCAGCAACTGGCGGTGGCCGCCGACGCACTGCTCAACACACTGGATGCTGACCTGGACTCCATGGCCGAGGATGACGCGCTCTACACGTTTGTCATCACCCTCGCCAGCGTCGCCAGCAGTGACCTTGTCAGTACGTCCCATCACTTTGCGGCTGCTGCCATCGCGCGCGAATACATCGACGACAACCTCGACCAGGCAATCACCCTCGATGACCTCGCTCATTGCGCCGGGCGCGACCGCTGGAGCCTGTCGAGTGACTTCCGCGAGTTTTTCGGCACCAGCCCCCATCGCTATCTGACGCTGCGTCGCCTCGATCGCGTAAAGGCTCTCGTCCAGGCCGGGCAAGGGTTGTCGGATGCGTCGATCGAAGCCGGCTTCTTCGACCAGAGTCATATGACCCGGCACTTCAAGAAGGCCTTCGGCCTTTCCCCCACGCGCTGGTGCAGCCCGCGAAAACCTGAGGGGCAGGCGCCGCGATGAACTGGCGGGTTATGCAAGTTAATCGGCGCATCGGGTTATTTAAATGCCAGTGACGCACTGGATAAGCTAACGCCACCTACACCGGACATGACGTCCTCATCACACCTGCAAGGCTGAGTCCGACATGCACCCCGCACGTGATGGAAACGCTGCGGGGCGTAATGCAGCACCCGCTGTGCGCAAGCACGGCAACCCAATAACAAAAAACTCCAGCCAATAACAATCAAGGTATCAAGGAGCTCAACATGTCATTGCACCCTGCCTATCAGGCGTTGCGCAGCAGCCCGCGTTATCGCGAACTGGTCCGGCGCCGCGCTCGCCTGACCTTCACCCTCAGTGCCATTGTGTTAGCGCTTTATTCGCTGTTTGTGGCGGCGGTGTCCTGGTTCCCCCATGTCCTGTTGCATGTGCCTGTAGGCGGTGGCATCACGGTGGGGATCTGGTCGGCACTTATCCTGATTTTCGGCTCCTGGCTATTGACCGGGCTGTATGTGTTTCGCGCCAACCACGTATTCGACAAGCTGAACCAGGCGCTGCTGTCGGAGGTGCAACCATGAAGGCCCCTCGCCTGTTATTAGCCACGGCGGTGCTTTGCCTGTGCAGCTTTGCGGTCCTGGCTCAAACCAGCCAAGCCGTTGCGCGTCAGCCCAACATGACTGCCATTGCGATTTTTCTGGCCTTCGTCGTGACCACCATCGGCATCACCTACTGGGCGGCTGGCCGCACACGCTCAGCGGCGGATTTCTATACCGCCGGCGGCGGCATCAGCGGTGTACAAAACGGCTTTGCGATTGCCGGTGACTACATGTCCGCCGCCGTGCTGCTGGGCGTGTCGAGCATGGTGTTTTCAACCGGTTTCGACGGCATGATCTACTCGGTCAGCGCGATTCTTGGCTGGCCCTTGATCATGTTCCTGATGGCCGAGCGTCTGCGCAACCTGGGGCGCTACACCCTGGCCGACATCATCGCCTACCGCCTCGACCCGGTGACCACTCGCTTGTTTTCGGCGTTCAGCTCGTTCGTCATCGTATGTTTCTACC
>NZ_UTBG01000052.1 GCF_900580675.1 Pseudomonas viridiflava | reverse complement strand
GCTTCGACGTTGTCGGTCTGCACGGTGGCATTCACGCCCTTGGCGTCCACATCCACAGCGACCACAACAATCCCCGCATCCCGGGCTTTTTTGATCGCCGAGGCCATCGCCGACGGGTCGACGGCATTGATCAGGATCAGGTCGACCTTGGACGAGATAAAGTTGTCGATCTGCGAAAACTGCTTGCTCAAGTCATAGTCGGCCGACACCGAGGTGACCTTGACGTTGGGGTTCAGCTCCTTGGCCCGGGCGGTTGCGCCGTCGGCAAGGGTCACGAAATACGGGTTGCCCAGCGAGCCCATGCTGATGCCCAGCGCTTTCAGCTCGCGGGCTTCAACCACGTTGGACATCAGGGCAGCCAAGGCAATAACGGGAAAGATGCGTTTAAAGTTCATGCGGGTCTCTCTTGTGATTGTTGTTTGAGTCAAATCAGGTCCGGGCACCGGACTGGCGATAGCGATCCAGCGCCACCGCGCCGATGATCACAATGCCCTTGATGATGTATTGCCAGATATCCGACACGCCCAGCAGCACCAGGCCGTTGGTGAGGACCGCGATGATCAGCGCGCCGATCAACGTGCCGCCGATGGTGCCGACACCGCCGGTAAAGCTGGTGCCGCCGAGGATCACTGCGGCGATCGCATCCAGCTCATAGGATTGCCCGAGTTGCAGGCCATTGGCGGCAAACAGGCGCGACGCGCTCATCACCGCGCCCAGCCCGGCCAAGGCGCCGGACATGGCGTAGACGAACAGCAGCACCTTCCACACCTTGATCCCCGACAGCCGCGCGGCCTCGGGGTTGCCGCCCACCGAATAGATCTGCACGCCCATCACGGTGCGGCGCAGGATGAACCACGACAGCGCCACCACCGCCACGGCGATCACCACCAGCCAGGGCACGCCGAGGATCGAGTCATTGCCGATAAACGCGAATGGCAGGTCGGGGTTGAACACGGTTTTGTCGTCGGCCAACAGCCGTGCCAGGCCGCGCATGGCCGTCAGTGCACCCAGGGTGACGATAAACGGCGGCAGGCGCATAAAGGCGATCAACCCGCCGTTGACCAGGCCCAGCAACAAGCCAAAGCCTATACCGGCGGCGATCCCGAACATGCCGAACTGCGGCGACATCGACGCCTGCAGCGCCACCACGGCCGAGGCCGCGAGGATCGCGCCCACCGACAGGTCGATGCCCGCCGTCAGAATCACAAAGGTCATGCCCGCCGCCAGCACCACGTTGACCGAGGCCTGCTGCGTGATGATTGACAGGTTTTGCATCGTCAGAAAATTTTCACTGGCCAGGGCAAAGCCCACCAGCAGCAGGATCAGCACCGGCAGCATGCCTACCGTGCGCATCAGTTCGCGTACGCGTTCGGCCTTGCCTGTTGTTGCAATCATCGAATCAGCCATGGGCAACCACCTGATCGCCACCGGTGGCGAGGTCAATAATACGTTCCTGGGAAATAGCGTGGCCCGAAGCCCCGCCGACTTCGGCCACCAACTGGCCTTCGCGCATGATCAACACGCGGTCGCACGTGCCGATGATTTCCGGCAACTCGCTGGAAATCACCACAATGCCCACACCGGCCTCGGCCAGTTGATTGATGATGCGGTAAATCTCGGATTTGGAGCCGATGTCCACGCCACGCGTGGGCTCGTCGAGGATCAACACATGCGGCTTGACCTCCAGCAGCCGCGCCAGCAAAACCTTCTGCTGGTTGCCACCGGACAGCGCACCGACACTGACCTTGCCCGACGCCACCCGGATCGACAGTGACTTGATCGCGTCATTCGAACGTTGCGCGGCGTGGCCACGGTCGAGTACACCACCGGCGTGGGCATCCGGCACGCAGGCACACACGTTGATGTTGTCGGCCACGCTCATGTCCAGGAACAGGCCCTGGGCCTTGCGGTCCTCGGTGAGATAGACCACGCCGGCGCGAATCGCATCCGCCGGGTTACGCAACTGCGTGACAGTCTTGCCGACCACCTCCAGCGTGCCGGAGGTGCGCGGGTCGGCGGCAAAGATCAACCGCGCCAGCTCGGTGCGCCCTGCCCCGACCAGCCCGGCAATGCCCAGCACTTCGCCGGCGTGCAGGTCGAAGCTGCAGTTGCGCACGCGCTTGCCGTCGGCCATGTCGCGCACGCGCATCACCACGTTGCCGGGGTTGTAGGCGGCGTGTTCCTTCTTGTAGAAGCCGGACAGGTCGCGGCCCACCATCATTTTCACCAGCACTTCGGCCGACAGCGCGTCACGGGTCAACTCACCGATGTATTGGCCGTCGCGCAGCACCGAGACACGGTCCGACAGCTCGTAGATTTCGGCCATGCGGTGGCTGATATAGATGATCGCCAGGCCCTGGCTGCGCAGCTGTTTGATCAACGCGAACAGGCGGTCGGTCTCACGCGACGACAACGGTGTGGTCGGCTCGTCCATCACCAGGATCCTGGCATCGCCATGCAGCGCGCGGGCGATTTCCACCAGTTGGCGTTCGGCAATCGACAGGCTGCTGACCGGCGTTGCCGGGGTGAACTCGGCGCCCAGGCGCTGCAGCACGGCTACGCAGCCGGCCTGCATGCCTTTGCGGTCGATGGTCCAGCCACGGCGCAGCTCACGGCCCAGGTAGATGTTCTCGGCCACGCTCAGGTTCGGGCACAGGCTCAATTCCTGGTAGATCACGGCGATGCCGAGGGCTTTGGCGGTGGCGGGGTTGAAAGTGGCGACGAGTTGACCGGCAATGCGGATCTCACCACCGGGGTCGGCCTGGTAGGCGCCCGAGAGGATTTTCATCAGAGTGGATTTGCCGGCGCCGTTCTCCCCCATCAAGGCGTGGATTTCGCCGGGGTAGACCTTCAGGCCGACAGACTTGAGCACGCGCAGACCGTTGAAGGTCTTGCTGATGCCCTGCATCTCAAGCAAGGGTTCAAGGCTCATGAATGAGCTCCTGCGTTTATTATTTTTGTAGTCGAGTGCAGCCGACTCTAATCAGATACATTTGCTTACGCAAGCGCTTGCGTCTGCCATTTATCGATTGATGAAACGTTTAATCATGGCGAATTGCCTAAAATCGGCCATTCCATCCAATTGAGGGTACAAAACTCACACGTCGTGAGGTTTCAGCCATCAAAACGCCATAATCTCTGCTATTGTCCAAAGACCTCATCTCCTCCTCATCGCCTCCGGGCGGTCTTCTGCGAGCATGCTCTGCGCCGTTGTCGCCTGACGCCGGCGGGCCTGAAACTCATGGAAACCGCCTGCGATGGATAAAAGCCCCACCCTGAATCCGCCCGAAGCCCAATCGCGCGCTGAAAAAATCGTCGGATTCAAACGTCAGAAAACCCTGCTCAAGACCGGCGCCTTGCAAGACGCGATTTTCAACAGCGCGTATTTCTCGAGCATCGCCACCGACGAGAAAGGTGTGATCCAGATCTTCAACGTCGGCGCCGAACGCATGCTTGGTTACGCCGCCGACGATGTGCTGAACCGCATTACCCCCGCCGACATTTCCGACCCCGCCGAATTGATCACCCGCGCCGCCGCCCTCAGCCTGGAACTCGACACGCCCATCACACCCGGCTTCGAAGCCCTGGTGTTCAAGGCCTCGCGCGGCATCGAGGACATTTACGAGCTGACCTATATCCGCAAGGACGGCAGCCGCCTCTCGGCGATGGTTTCCGTGACCGCATTGCGCAACCGGCATGACACGATCATCGGCTACTTGCTGATCGGCACCGACAACACCGCGCGCAAACAGGAAGAAGCCGAGCGCAAAGGCTTTGAACGCGCGCTGGAAGAAAAGAACCTGGAGCTGGAACACGCCAGCCACATGAAGTCCGAATTCCTCGCCACCATGTCCCATGAACTGCGCACGCCGCTGAATGCGATTATCGGTTTTTCCGAGGCGTTGAAGGATGGCCTGGTGGGCGACATGAGCGATGTGCAGCGCGAGTACATCGGCGACATCTTCACCAGCGGCCAGCACTTGCTGTCGCTGATCAACGACATCCTTGATTTGTCCAAGGTCGAGGCCGGCATGATGGACCTCGAGCTGGAAGCGGTGGAGCTCTCGGGTTTGCTGGCCAACAGTCTGTTGATCGTGCGCGAAAAGGCGGCGCTGCAACGTATTCAGTTGAAGCTGGAAAGCCAGGACGACTTCGGCATCCTTGAACTGGACCTGCGCAAGACCAAGCAGATCATCTACAACCTGCTGGCCAATGCCGTGAAGTTCAGCGAGCACGGTGGCTCGGTGACCCTGGCGGTGCGCCAGGTAACGCGCGACCAGGTCGGGCAGATCGCCGGTGAATGGCCGGTACATGGCTTTGCCTTGCAGCCCAGCGCCCATCAGCAATTTTTGGAGCTGAGCGTGAGTGACAGAGGTATCGGCATCGCCGAGGACGACATGGGCAAACTGTTCAAGGCCTTCAGCCAGATCGACAGCAGCCTGGCGCGCAAATTCGAAGGCACCGGCCTGGGCCTGGCCATGGTCAAGCAATTGACCGACCTGCACGGCGGCAGCGTTGCCGTTGCCAGCCAGGAAGGCCTGGGCACGCGCTTTGTGGTGTGGCTGCCCTTGCATCGCGCCACTCACCAGGAGGCACCGTGGCTCACATCCTGATTGTCGAAGACAACGAGGCGAATATGCGCCTGGCGCGCTTACTGCTGCTCAATGCCGGGCATACCGTGGTGTGGGCCGCCGATGCCGAAACCGGCCTGACCCTGGCCCGCGAGCAACAACCGGCGCTGATCCTGATGGATATCCAGCTGCCGGGCATGGACGGCCTGGCCGCCACCTCGCTGCTCAAGCAAGACCCGGATACCGCGCACATTCCGGTAATTGCCCTGACCGCCATGGCCATGAAGGAAGACCGGGAAAAGACCCGGCTGGCCGGCTGCGACGCGTATGTGATCAAGCCGCTGCGCTACAAAGAGCTGTACCAGGTGATCGACACCTTGCTGCAAAAGAACATCAGCCCACTTACATGAGTCCTCTCCATGGCCAGCCAACCCGCAACGCTGTTGATCGTTGACGACGAACCACAGATTCGCAAACTGTTGGAAACCCTGCTGCAACACGAGGGCTACCAGACCCTGACCGCCGGCAGCGGCGAAGAAGCGCTGCGGATGGTGGCGCAACAGCCGCCCGACTTGATCCTGCTGGACATCATGATGCCGGGCATGGACGGCTATGAAGTCGCCAGCCAATTGAAAGGCGACGAAACCACCGCAAATATCCCGATCATCATGCTCTCGGCCCTCAGCGAGTCGAGCGCGCGGGTCAGCGGGCTGGAAACCGGTGCCGAGGAGTTCATCAGCAAACCGGTTGAGCGCGTCGAACTGTGGCTGCGCGTGCGCAACCTGCTGCGCCTGAAGGCGCGCGGCGATCAATTGAAAAATCACAGCCTGATGCTGGAGCAGCAACTGCAACAGCAAACCGGTGGCACTGCAGGCATGAACGTGCATGACCTGGCCCGCCAGGATCTGGAAAACGCCCTGCGCCAAGCCGTGGCGCACAATGAGTTCACCGTGCATTACCAACCCAAGGTCGAAGTTGCCAGCGGCCAGATCTGCGCGCTCGAAGCACTGTTGCGCTGGGAACGTCCGGGCTACGGCGCGGTGTCGCCGGCGGTGTTCGTGCCGGTGCTGGAAAGCCTGGGGTTGATCGTGAATGTCGGGCAGTGGGTGATCGAGACCGTGTGCCAACAGATCGCCGAGTGGAAACGCGGCCTTATCGGCGCGGTGGAAGTGTCGGTCAACGTTTCCGGCCATCAATTGATCGAGGGCGACCTGATTGCCGATATCGCGCGCATCCTGCAGCAGACCGGGGTTGAACCGCATTGGCTGGAGGTTGAACTGACCGAAGGCTCGCTGATGGAAAACACCCAGCACACCATCGCCAGCCTGCAACGCTTGCGCGCGATGGGCGTGAAGATCTCCATCGACGATTTTGGCACCGGCTATTCAAGCCTGGCCTACCTGCGCCGCTTCCCGATCGACACCTTGAAGATCGACATCGCGTTCATCCGCGAAGTCACCACCAACCCACAGGATGCGGCCATCACCCGCACCATTATCGAGTTGGCGCACAGCCTGAACCTGCGCGTGGTCGCCGAAGGTGTTGAAACCCACGCGCAACTGGGTTTCTTAAAGGAGGCCGGCTGCGATCAGATCCAGGGCTACCTGTTTAGCCGGCCGTTGCCGGCGGCTACCCTTGAGCGCCTGTTGCTGGAACGCGTGCCCGCCTTGTAGCAGTGCATTTCAAACGCTGCCACCGACATAACATCGACATATAGGGTAACGACATGCTGGGCTGAGGCAGGGAATCATTTCGACCGTGGCGTCACACAGGGTACAGCCTCGCAAGGTGTCTAGAGCGGGCCTTTCAACCCTGAATGCCATGGATGACTTACCTCATGCAAAACGTTTCCAACGCGCTTGTTTCCGCACGACCTCAGCCCTACCTCGCACCAAGCGCTTCCCCTTCGCAGCCGCTGAACAGCCCCCCGCGTGATACGCCTACCGCATCTGAAGAAGCGGCTACTTCCCGCGCCAGGGGTGATCGCGAGTTGGCAATGGAGTACCACTCTGCCCTGCTGCTGTCCGCCCACCGCGAAAAAAACATCACGATCAACGCTATCCCTGCCGACTCCACATTCGGCCAGTGGTGGGGCCAACTGCGCGCCGCTTTCCAGTCCAGCGAAGTGCTGCAATGGGTTCGCGATAAAGGCATCGACATGACGTCGATCACACTTGACCCGCAAACAGGCCAACTCTTCTTCAGGCTCAAACGCGAGCTCGATCCACAGCTGACATTACACACGGTCGGGCAAGAGGACAGCCATTGGGCCGCTATCAGCGGGCCGATTCTGCAGGCCGCGCGAGTGATCGGCGCGGGAACCTCCTTTGCACCGCCGGCCACCCAACAGGATGCACCGGTGCCGTGGTGGATAGTCGGGCGTTTTTACCAGGAACCGCAGGGGCTTACCGACACCGGCAAGCGCGCGCGTGCACAACAGATTGAACGAGAACAGGGTTTCAAGCCTCTCGATCCCGACACTGCTGCGAGTGTGATCAAGTCACGCAGCGAGGACGCACTCCAGGAACAGAGAGCGTTTCTGGCCGATATCGAAAACCGCCATGTTGCCGCCGGCACCCTGCGCCATCTGGCGAGGTCGGTCGAGAATGGCATCGAGTATGTCGGGCAGATCCGCGACGAATTGAAAAAGCCCATCGACCTGTCTTCCGAAGGCACCTACCGAGCCGGCGAATCGAACGCCGTCAGCCTTTCGCAATTCCTGCAGGACCATGGTTGGGATATTCCAACCACACATGAACAACTGCTGAGCCTGGCAACCGCCCTCTCCACACCCGCACTCAAGGTCCCCATCCACGGCAACCTCGGCGGCGCGCTGGCATGGCCGGTGCCGCTTGACCAAAATGGCCAGGAACAGCTGAGGGCGGCGATCCGCTCAACCGGCAATGTGCTGGATTACCTGTTGGACGGCCGGCCACTCTCTGCCGAGCAGCAGCGCAATCCGCGCGCATTGATCGACGAGTTGATCCATTCGCCAAAAGGCAAAGCGCTGGGCGAGGCGCTTCAAGACACGTTCGAGGCACGCGCTGTCAAAGGCAGCGCTGCCGACTGGCTGATGGCCGCATTGAGTGTGGGGCGCAGCAGCGGTTTCGACGCAGGTCTGGTTATTGAAGGCTTCCGATTGGTGTCGGCCGAGAACACCGGCAAGTCACCCTCGATGGTCGTCAAGGCACTGTCTGAACACCTGGCGGCCAATGGCACCGCTTCGTCGCCGCAAGCTGCATCGATACAAGCGCGCCTCATGCTCGCCCACCGTGCTCCGGAGTTCCTCGTCGAAGGCATTCCGGACCAGGTCGTCGTAGGCACCCACAGTTGGGTCAGCTTTGCCACGGCGGTTGCGCGTATCGAAGCGGATGCGCCTGGCGCGACGGCGACCATGAGCTATGCGCAGGTCATGCTCCGCGCCAGTGTTGCGCCGATCACTGACGACCAACGCCGGGTTGAATTTGCTGCCCAGAATGCGGCGATCAAAGAGTGGGCGGTCGCCAATGGCATGGGCTACCCACTGACCGAGGCGGCCTTGACTGAGGTGCGCAACGCATTTGATGCGCAGATCAGCGAGCTGCGCGAGGCAGCCGAAACCCAGATTGGCGAGCTGCCGACGACCAGGGCCATCGCTCTGGAACAATTGAGGAAAGCCTTGCCGGGCATCGACCGCAAACTGCTTGAGGAAAAATCCATCACCTCGCAGCCTTCCAACAGGCACTTCCCGGGGCCTTACTCGCTGCTCGACCTGTTTATAGACGGCAGAGGGCTGCGCGGCGCACCTGACTCGGCGGACGACTGGGGGGTGAGCGGGCGCAATTTTGTGAACGGCGTAACGCTTGGGCAAGTCACCGTGCCGACTGATGGCGCCAAGGCGGCATGGGTCTCTTCGTCGAGTGCGATCGACATCAACGATGCGCTGGCAAAGATCAAAGACCTCCCGCGCCCGCAGGCTGCTTTTGATCGGGACATTGCGAGGTACGCGCATGCCATCAGGAACACCACCTCCGCGCAGCTCAAACACCTGATTGCCAAACTGCCGCTGGAGGATCGGCAGAACCTGGAGTTTGGCAAAGTCACTGTCCGCAGGGAGTTTGATTACAACCGCAGCGATCATCTGTTGCGCGTGGCCGAGGGAGTCCTGCTGGTCGAAACCGAGCGCGACGGCCGGGTCATGACGTATGAAGTCGACCGTTTGAAGGGCACCGTCACCCGCCAACCCGGTAAAACCTATGAGGAATTCCCACCGACCGAGGGGTTTTACCGCGCCAAGGGTAAAAAATACGAGGTTGTAGAGCCTGCCGGTGAGCACCCTGTCGGGATAACGGCTGAACGCCAAGGGCCGCAAGGCGCGCCCAACAGCTTCGGCAGCGCCAGGACCCAATACATCGCGGACGCGCTGATTGCGGATATGGACCTGCCTGCCGTGCAACGCTACGCCAAGGGCGCGACGACCTTTGAGACTGAAATACCGACGTACAAGACCGTTCAAGAGGTCGCACTCAACCTGATCCCCTTCAGGTCCGCCATCAAGCATTTTTCAGAGGGCAATGTCGGTGACGGCGTGGTCGACCTGGCTTTTGATATCTTTGGCTTCGCAGTCGGACTCGGCGCGGCGGCCAAGGGTGCGAAAGCGCTGTCGGCCGGCGCTTCTGCCCTGTCAAAAGCTGGTCAGGGCTTGAAAATCGTCGGTCGCGCGGCCGTCGGCGTACTTAACCCCTTGGGCGGGATAGACGACCTGGCCAAAGGGCTTGTCAATGGCGTGCGCGCGGGGGCCGGTGCAGCTTATAAGGGCGTCAAGCAACTGCGCGGCTCCTACCGCAGCATCAACCTCCTGGCGTTGGCGAAAAAGCCTGATATCGCCGAAGGCACCTATAAGGCAGCCCATAGCGCGAGCGATGTCAACGCACTGGCCAGGTTTGATGACCAAACCGGGAAGTGGTTTGCTTACAACCCCAATACTCACAACATCTATGGCAAAGCGATAGAAGGGTTCAAGCCGCACAAACCTTCTATTGTCGACAACCTCTCAGGACCCTCGCTGCTCGAGACTGGCCTGGCGAAGGACAATGTCATTCAATTGGGCAGCGCAATAAAAGAGTTCAAGGTTATCGACTCCGAAGTTCATGTTTTTTATGACGTGTACAAAGGCACCGATCGCCTCAACATCGTTGCCCATGGAAAACCCTACGTTTCAAATAAAAAAATATTCTCCCGGAACAACGCCGACATCGAAATCAGCGGTAAAGCCTATTCTGCAGAGCAACTGGTGGCGTTATTAAAATTGAAAGGCGTGGATCCGCAGAAATTCGACAGCGTACGACTGATGATTTGCCACTCTGCCGAAGGCGGAAGCAAATCGTTCGGCGGCCAATTGCAGAAAGCAATCAAAAAACCGGTCAAGGCGTTTGAAGGCACCGTCACTACAAATTTCGACCCTACGACCATCACGCACTTGCGAGATAACGGCCTCCTTATACTGAAACAAAAGTTTCCGGGCATCACCGATGCCTACGCACAAATGTTGTCAGAAGATTTTCTGCGATCCGGTTACGTCGATAAACTAAAGCCCAAGCTGTTTAAAAAAAATGGAGAGCTTGTCGAGATCAATGTAGCCCCTCCGGGCGCCGCGCCTAAACTTGTCAAGGCCCCGGTAGTTTATAAGCCGAAGAAGTTCGGTCCCACACTTTGAATGCACACGTGCTGACGGGCAATCACTGATCAAAGCACATTGAACCTGTGCCCGGCCGTGGTCCTCCAACCTGGATAGACCACGGCCCGGGGCATGCTCGATGACTTTTATTCTGTGGGTGGCCGTACTGGGCACCGTATTGCTGATCCTCGCCCTCACCTCTTCCTACCTGCGCTGGATGCCCGTGACCACCTCGGCGGTGTGCCTGTTGCTGGGTGTTGCCATCGGCCCGCTGGGCGTGGACCTGCTGCACCTGGACATCAAAGGCTCTGCGCGCTGGATGGAGCACCTGACTGAAGTCGCGGTGTTGTTTTCGTTGTTCGTCAGCGGGCTGAAACTGCGCCTGCCGTTGCGCCATCGGACCTGGCGCATCGCGTTTGGCATGGCCGGGCCGGTCATGCTGGTGACCATCCTTGGCGTGTGCCTGGCCTTGCACTACCTGTTCGAATTGTCGTGGGGCGTGTCACTGCTGGTGGGGGCGATTCTTGCGCCGACCGACCCGGTGCTGGCCGGGCTGGTACAGGTCAACAATGCGCAGGACTATGACGCGCTGCGGTTTGGGCTCTCCGGCGAAGCGGGCCTGAACGATGGCACCGCCTTCCCCTTTGTGATCTTTGCGCTGCTGTTCATGCAGCACGGCGGGTTTGACGGTGATTGGCTGGGCGGCTGGGTCTGGAAAAACCTGCTGTGGGCGGTGCCGGCCGGGCTGTTGATTGGCTACTGGATGGGCCGGGGTATCGGCCGCGTGACGTTAGGGCTGCGCATCACGAACGGCGACAGCACCTTGTCCCCCAACGACTACCTGACCCTTGCCCTGATCGCCCTCGCCTACGTGGTGGCCGAAGCTGTAGGCGGTTATGGCTTCCTGTCGGTGTTCGCCGCCGGGTTGGGCTTGCGCCAGGCGGAATTCAAGTCAACCGGCAAGTCATCGACGCCAGCAGAGCACCTGGCGCTGCCGGTGGTGGGCCATCTTGAAGTGGAGCCGGAGCGCGCGTTGAAAGGTGATGTCAGCGAATTGGCCGATACACAGATCGCCGCAGGCGTGATGATGGGCGACATGCTGTCGTTCGGCAGCCTGGTGGAGCGCTCGATGGAAGTGTTTCTGGTCACGTTGCTGGGAATCGTGCTGGTCAGCCATTGGGATTGGCGTGCGCTGGCGGTCGCTGCGCTGTTGTTCTGTGTGATTCGACCGGTTAGCGTGTTCGCCATGCCTTGGGGCAGCCTGATCGATCGTCGGCAACGCGGCTTGATGGGGTGGTTCGGGATCCGTGGGATCGGCAGTATTTACTACCTGTTCTACGCGCTCAATCACGGGCTGATCGGCACCAGCAGCGCGGTGGCGGTTAACCTGACCATTTCGGTGATTGCCTTGAGCATCGTCGTTCATGGCCTCAGTACCCAGCCGATGCTGGCGTGGTATGAACGACGTGCCAAGGCGAATACTCAGTCCTGATTTTCGGTGTGGCCTACATCCGCCGCATCATCCAGATCGTTGAGCGGCACTTCTGCATCATCCATCAGCGAACCCGGGTCTTCATTGCCTGGGTCGTTGAGTTCTTCTTCCAGCTCTTTGGACATGACCGTCTCCTCTAACTAACCGCCTTGGGTGTCGATATCGGCATCGGTTTCGGGCTTGGCTTCAGGCTCAGGCTCGAAATCCGGGCTGTACTCGTTTTCCCTGGCCTTGGGGTCGCTTGCAGGTTTTGGATCTTTCGGTGCGTCGGCCGCCGTACCTGGGGCCGGCTCGCCGCCGTCGATCGCCGGGTCATTACGGTTGCTGGTTTGGGGATCGTTGTCTGTGCTCATGGGTCACCTCGGTTGAAAAACGCAGACTGCGTAAAGGTAAGGTCCTGCTCGGGCCGGTGAAGTTCCAATTGCTTATGAGACCGGGTTATCCACCTGGATATAGAACGCGTAGGCGCCAAGCAGCACCCAAAACACCATGAACAGCCAGGGTGCGCGCATCGAGAACAGCAGCGACTTGCGATAGCCCTTGTGCGAGGACTCCATCTCGGAAAACAGCGGCGATTCGTCATAGGCCATGCCCATCACCGGTTCGCTGCGCAGCAGTTCGCTCTGCTTGTAGTGCCAGTGGTCGATGATTTCGTAGGCCGCACGAATACCGGGCCAGGCATTCAGCGAGCTGAGAATGCCCAGAGACGCCAGAAACGCCGGCACGATCAAGGTAAAAAACTTGCCCCACTCCGGGTTGAGGTTGCCCATGCCGGAGACAAAGGCGATGACCAGGAACGATTGCGCGGTGAGGTAGGCGTCGGTGCGGTTGGCCAATATGCTGGTTTCGTACTGGATCTCGCGCCGATAGAAGTCCAGGCGATCCTTGGGCGAGCCGAAGATCTTCGCGTTGTGTTCGCTGTGATCGGTCAGGGCCGCTTCAGGCGTGTCAGGGGAGATGATTCTGGGCACGTCCGTGCTCCATGCAGGGGTCAAACCTCTTAGAAGAATCGGGCGGGTGCGAAGTTCAAGTTTGTTCGTGCACCATTTCAGAGCGCGTACTGCCCCCTTGTAGCGAGCCGGGTGCCCGTGGCAAGGGAGCTTGCTTGCGCAGCGGCCCCAAAAAACGCGAGCGCTGCCCACTCCAGCGGGAGCAAGCTTCCTCGCCACAGGGTAATCGGCGTCCCGGGAGCCATTCCGGCACAGGCATTGCTTTAACCATTCATCTGCCCGGATTCAGGAGCATTCGTTACCCCCCGACCCAGAGCCGACCCCATAAGAAAGTAAGGACCAGGCCTGTTGGCACCATCAGCCACGGGCTCATAAAAAAATGCGTTTTTAAAAGCGGCAGTGCCACCCCGCGCAACCCTCGGCACTGACAAGGTACTGGAA
>NZ_UTBG01000076.1 GCF_900580675.1 Pseudomonas viridiflava | reverse complement strand
CGGGCGTACCCCGCTTTGTGGGGGGCAGCAGCCCCAAAGCAATATAGTTCTATATACCTGTCACACCTCTCCGCACCCATTCGGGGCCGCTGCGCGCCCCAACGCGGGGCAAGCCCGCTCGCCACAGGTGTTTGGCGCGCTCTGCGGGCTAGACCTAAGCCAGCAACTCAGCAATCCACCACGCCTGTTGCTCAATCTCGCGGATTTTATCCTGCGGCACCGCCTGCCTTGCGTGCTCGAAGCTGGCCAGGGTCTTGTGCTTCTGGCGCAACATGCGCTGCCACTTGGCGAGAAACTCCGGGCTGCGCGCCTGCATTTGCAAGGGGCCGAAGTACAGTTGCTCGTCGGTATAGGTCACAGGCTCGCTGCGCTCGGCGACGATGATTTCATAGTAGAAGCGGTTTTCCCGCAGCAACTCTTCGCCAAGGATGCAGTAGCCGTTGTCCATCAGCCACTGGCGCAACGGTTGCTCGCCACCGTTGGGTTGCAGGACCAGGCGTTCCTCACCGCTGAGGTGCGCCTTGCCGCGCTCCAGAATGTCGCGGATCGTCTCGCCACCCATGCCGCAGACGCTGATCGCGGTGATCCCGTCGCCGGCTTCTATCGCTGCCAGCCCATCAGCCAGGCGCACAGTAATCTGCTGTTCCAGGCCGTTCTCGCGCACAGTCCGTTCGGCCGCCTGAAACGGCGTGGTCGCCACCTCCCCCGCCACCGCCGCCGTGATCACGCCACGGCGCATCAACGCCACCGGCAGGTAAGCGTGGTCCGAGCCGATATCGGCCAGGCGCGCGCCAGCGGGCACCTGCGCGGCCACGCGCTCCAGGCGCATGGACAAAGTGTGTTCGTTCAACGTTTGTTCCTTATCAACACAGCGTTACTCACCCGAAAACCGGTCTCGGCTGTTGGTTAAATGCAGCACCATGGCCGCCCGCGCCGCATCCGGGTCTTGACGTTTGATTGCGTTGAAAATCGCCTCATGCTCCAGGTTCGCCAGCTGCCCCAACTTGGCGAAGTCGGCCCCCCCGCGCTCGGCGCCTTTGACCAGCGCACGCGGGATCATCGCATTGCCCAGGTGCTGCATGATTTCAGTAAAGAAGGTATTGCCGGTGGCCTCGGCGATCAGTTGATGAAAGCGCTTGTCCTCGTCCACGCAACTGTCGTTGTTCGCCAATGAAGCCTGGTAATCGTCCAGCGCTGCACGCATATGTGCCAGTTGCTCCTCGCTCCTGCGCAGCGCGGCCAGCGCCACGGCTTGCACTTCCAGGCCCAGGCGCAGCTCGAGCATGTTGCGCACGCTGGCGACCGTGTCCACGTGCAGCCGCAAGCCCTGCCGGGCCTGTTGCTCCAGCACAAAGGTGCCGATGCCGTGGCGCGTCTCCACCAGCCCGGAAGCCTGCAATTTGGAAATGGCCTCGCGCACCACGGTGCGGCTGACCCCGTGCTCGAGCACGATGGTGGATTCCGACGGTAACTTTTCGCCCGGCTTGAGTTGCCCGAGCAGGATGCGCTGGGTGAGCGCGTCGACCACGCCTTGGGCCAGGTTATTGGAGCGTCTACGGACAGAGGGTCCACTATCAATCGGCATCGTTACGGGTCCACGGGGTTGGCAGGTGAGAGCTTAACACTCCAGTCCAGGGCGAAGCTGTCTTCATAGACACAACGCCAAACTTGTATGACAAGTAATCTTTTCCAGCCAAAATCCGCGTACCTGCACCCGTAACCTCAAAGCCTCTACAAAAGCGCTCAAAAAGCCCTTAATCGTCAACAACCATTGGCAAATAACCAAAATAACCAATCGAACGTCAGCCTTATAAGCACAAAAACATCCACCCTACATTGCGGACTCAAGAAAACCACTTGTATGATGTCTATCAACAAGACACACAAACCCGCATAAAAATAAATCAGGGGGAGTTTTGAATTGTGAACAATTCAAACCACGCATCTGCCGCACCAGAAAGTGATTCGGTCCTCGCGCGCGCCGTGAGCAAAGTGAAGGGCCACGTGCTCCCACTGTTCGTGATCATGTTCATCCTCAACTACATCGACCGGGTCAATATCGGCTTTGTGCGTACGCACATGGAGCATGACCTGGGCATCGGCGCCGCCGCTTACGGCTTCGGCGCCGGGCTGTTCTTCATTGGCTACGCGCTCTTCGAAGTGCCCTCCAACATGCTGCTGCAAAAGGTCGGCGCGCGGATCTGGCTGACCCGCATCATGTTCACCTGGGGCATCGTCGCCACGCTGATGGCGTTTATCCAGAACGAAACCCACTTCTACATCCTGCGCTTCCTGCTGGGTGTGGCCGAGGCGGGCTTTTTCCCCGGGGTGATCTACTACTTCACCCGCTGGCTGCCCGGTGTGGAGCGCGGCAAAGCCATTGCGATTTTCCTCAGCGGCTCGGCGGTTGCTTCGCTGATCTCCGGCCCGCTGTCGGGCGCGCTGTTGCAGATCGAAGGGTTCGGCTTCCACGGCTGGCAGTGGATGTTCGCCATCGAAGGCCTGGCCTCGGTAGCGCTGGGTTTCTTTGTGTGGTTCTGGCTGGACTCCAAACCCCACGACGCCAAATGGATGACCCGCGAGGAACAGGATGCACTGGTCGACGCGATCGACCAGGAACAGCGCGAGCGTGAGGCAGCAACCACGGTCAAACCCACTGTCGGCAAGCTCCTCAAGGACCGCCAGATTCTGCTGTTCTGCGCCCTGTACTTCTGCATCCAACTGACGATTTACGCGGCGACGTTCTGGCTGCCGAGCATCATCAAAAAGATGGGGGACTTGAGTGACATGCAGGTCGGGTTCTTCAACTCGATTCCGTGGCTGATCTCGATCATCGCCATGTACGCTTTCGCCTCGCTGTCGGGCAAGTTCAAGTTCCAGCAAGCCTGGGTCGCGGCAGCGCTGTTGATTGCCGCCGCGGGCATGTTCATGTCCACCACCGGCGGGCCGGTCTTTGCGTTCGTGGCGATTTGCTTTGCAGCCATCGGTTTCAAGTCGGCGTCGTCGTTATTCTGGCCGATCCCCCAGGGGTATCTGGATGCGCGCATCGCTGCCGCGGTGATCGCGTTGATCAACTCCATCGGCAACCTGGGCGGCTTTGTGGCACCGACCACTTTCGGCTTCCTGGAGCAGACCACCGGCTCGATCCAGGGCGGCCTCTACGGCCTGGCCGGCACCTCGGTGCTTGCGGCGATCCTGGTGTTCTTCGCCAAGACCTCGCCCTCTGCCGTACTCGCCTCGCCGGGTGCGGTGCCCACCGGCGCTGCCCTCAGCAAACCTCTCTGAGTTTATTTAGGAATTTGCCATGAATACCCCTGTAGTCACCCATTTCCAGGTCATCCCCGTGGCCGGCCACGACAGCATGCTGCTTAACCTCAGCGGCGCCCATGGCCCCTACTTCACGCGTAATATCGTGATTCTCAAGGACAGCAGCGGCAATACGGGCGTCGGTGAAGTGCCGGGCGGCGAACGCATCCGCGAAACCCTCGAAGACGCACGCAGCCTGGTAGTCGGCCAACCGATCGGCCAGTACCAGCGCATCCTCAACCAGATGCGCAGCACCTTCGCCTCCCGCGATTCAGCCGGTCGTGGCCTGCAAACCTTTGACCTGCGCATCACCATCCATGCGGTCACCGCCATGGAAGCCGCGCTGCTCGACCTGCTGGGGCAATTCCTCGAAGTGCCGGTGGCCGCCTTGCTCGGCGAAGGGCAGCAGCGCGATGCAGTCAAAATGCTCGGTTACCTGTTCTACGTCGGCGACCGCACCGCCACCGACCTGGCCTACCGCAACGAGGCCGACGCCGATGACGACTGGTTCCGCCTGCGCCATGAAACGGCCCTGACCGCCGAGGCCGTAGTGCGCCTGGCCGAAGCCGCCAAAGCCAAGTACGGCTTCAACGATTTCAAACTCAAGGGCGGCGTATTGAGTGGCGATGCCGAAATCGAAGCCGTCACCGCGCTGGCCGAGCGCTTTCCGGACGCCCGCATCACCCTCGACCCGAACGGCGCCTGGTCACTCAAAGAAGCCATCCGCCTGTGCCGCGACCAGCACCACGTACTCGCCTACGCCGAAGACCCGTGCGGTGCAGAAAACGGCTACTCGGGCCGCGAAGTCATGGCCGAATTCCGCCGTGCCACCGGCCTGAAAACCGCCACCAACATGATCGCCACCGACTGGCGTGAAATGGGCCACGCGATCCAGTTGCAATCGGTGGACATCCCCCTCGCCGACCCGCACTTCTGGACGATGCAAGGCTCGGTGCGCGTCGCGCAAATGTGCAACGACTGGGGCCTGACCTGGGGCTCGCACTCCAACAACCACTTCGATATTTCCTTGGCAATGTTCACCCAGGTAGCCGCCGCCGCACCGGGCGAGATCACTGCCATCGACACCCACTGGATCTGGCAGGACGGCCAGCGGCTGACCAGGGAGCCGCTGAAAATCGAAGGCGGTTACGTGAAGGTCCCGGCCAAGCCGGGCCTGGGCGTGGACATCGACATGGACGCCGTGGCGAAGGCCCATGAGCTCTACAAAGGCATGGGGCTGGGCGCGCGGGATGACAGCGTGGCGATGCAGTTTTTGATTCCGGGCTGGCGCTTCAATAACAAGCAACCGTGCCTGGTGCGCTGATACCTCAAGGCAAAAAAATGATGTGGGCGCTGTAGCGCGCCCACATCTGATCGTCGTTATTTCGCCGAGTGTGGTCGCTTGAGCGGCTGCACCGTCAGCTCCACGCCCAACGCCAGCATCAGTTTCTGGATCGTCTCATAGCGCGTTTTGGAGCCGCCCTTCAGGGTTTTATACAGGCTCTCGCGATTAACCCCCGCCGCTTCCGCCACCTTGTTCACGCCCTGGGCCTTGGCGACTTCGGCCAGCGCCTTCATGAGTATCCGGGGGTCCTGGGACTTCATGCTTTGCGCCAGATAAGCACTGATGGTTTCCGGGCTGTCGAGGAAGCGCGAAGCTTCATAGACACTGGAGCCGGATGTATCAAGATCGAGGATTGGCATGTCCTCTGGCTTGAATGTCGATTCGCTCATTTCATCTACCTCTCAGGGCATCGAGAATCTCTTTTGCCCGCTTGATTCCTCTGTTCTGGTCGGTTTTATCACTGCCCCATAACATCAGGTAAGCGGCGATGCCCGTGCGTACGAAATAAATCCTGTAGCCGGGCCCGACAAAAACACGCATTTCACTCAGGCCGTCACCTACAGGTTCGCAGTCGCCGAAATTGTTTTCTTCGGCCCGGTCCAACCGGGCCAGAACAGCCACTTTCCCGCAAATATCCTTCATGCCGTCGAGCCACGTATCAAACTCCGGCGTCCTGCCGATCAAATTAGTCACAGATTCACATGTAGCCTACTGGCTACTCCTGTCTGATGCCAGTGAATTTTTAATACCGGTGAGATCCGGTAGATAAAAACCTAGCCCAGTCCTTACCCAAGCAGCCGATCGATTCTATAAGTGCTTGTTTCTGATGGGCCGCCAGTATCATCGCGTAACAGGACACTGTGGGAGGGGCCCCCTCCCACATTTTGATCAGTGGACGGCTTGTACCATGGGGATGGCTACTGGCTCACAAACCCCAACACCCGCTCCAGCATTCGGTCGCAAGCATCCAGTTGCTCCACGCTGATGAACTCATCCGGCTTGTGCCCCTGCTCCATGCTCCCCGGCCCGCACACCACGGTGGGAATGCCGGCCTGGTCAAACAGCCCGCCTTCAGTGCCGAACGCCACGGTGCCAAATTCCCGCGAGCCACAGAACTGCGCGACCCACTCAGCCGCCTGGCTCTCCAACGAAGTCGCCAGGCCCGGGTAGCTCGACAACTCACTGAAATTGATCGCGCACGGCGCACTCACGGCCTGCATTGCGGGCAGCAGGGTGCGCTCGGCATAACCGCGCAACTGGTGCGCCACCTGCCAGGGGTCCTGGGCCGGTAATGAGCGCACTTCAAAATCAAAGGTGCAATTTTGCGGGACGATATTCAGCGCCTTGCCGCCGCTGATCACACCGGTTTGCACCGTGGAAAACGGCGGGTCAAAACGCTCGTCCAAGTGCTCTGGCGCCTTGAGGGTTTCCCCGAGCCGCACCAGTTCACCGATCAGCCGCGCGGCATATTCGATGGCATTCACGCCGGACGGCGCATAGGCCGAGTGGCAGGCTGCGCCGTGCACTTCGCAGCGCACCGCCAGTTTGCCTTTGTGACCGAGTACCGGCTTGAGCGCGGTGGGCTCGCCGATCACGCACAGCAGCGGCTTGACCGGCTGCCCGTGAAACCGCTCGATCAACGAGCGCACGCCCAGGCAGCCGACCTCTTCGTCATACGACAGCGCGATATGCACCGGCATGCGCAGCGGCGCCTTGACCAATGCCGGCACGCTGGCCAGCACACAGGCGATATAGCCCTTCATGTCGGCGGTGCCACGCCCAAACAACTTGCCGTCTCTTTCCGTGAGTTCAAACGGCGCCACCGTCCAGCGCTGGCCGTCCACCGGTACCACGTCGGTATGCCCGGACAACACAATGCCCGGCACCTCGGCCGGGCCGATGGTCGCCAGCAGGTTGGCCTTGCTCTTGTGCGCGTTGTACACCAGCTCGCAGGCCACGCCGTGATCGAGCAGGTAGGTGCGCACAAAATCGATCAACGCCAGGTTGGACTCACGGCTGGTGGTGTCGAAACGCACCAGTTGCGCCAGCAGGTCGCGGCTGGTGCTCATCGCTCATCTCCCGGCACGGCGTAACCTGGTGCGATCTGCGGGTTGATGGCGCGGTCGATGTAGTCCTGCAACTGGTCACGATAGGCCTGCCAGAGGTGGTCGAGGGCGCCGATCGGGTCTTCATCGGCCCAGTCCACGCGCAGGTTGACGATGGGCCAGAGCAAATCATCCACCACCAGCAGCGCCGCCGAATGCACCGGCCCCGCCTCGCCGCCCTGGGCCTGGCCCGCATGCATCGCCGCCAGCAAGCGCTCGGCGAGATGCCCCGAGGCGCTTTCGAACGCGCGCACCATGGCGTCGATCACGCCGGGGTTAGCCAACATATTGCCCGCCGCCACGCATTGCTCGCCGCTCAGCGCACGGTGAATGCCAAGGGTCTGCGCGCCGCTGAAATGCGCGGTGCGGCCCGCGCAGTCAATCACCGTGACCTGACGATACTCACTGTGCGGCTCACCGGCAAGCACCGCCGCCAAGGCCTCACTGGACGCAGCCCCCTCCTCCAGCACATCCAGAATCTGCGGCCCCAGGCTCGGCAACGTGATGTTCTGCGAAGCCACCGCGCCCACACCGGCACGCACCCAAGGGCAACGGGCGCCGACGGCGATGCTCGAAGAGCTGATCGCGATACCCAGCTGGCCGGTTTCTTCGCAGCGCGCAACAACCGAAAACGTCATAAAAAAGCCCTCAATCGAGTACCGATGGGTCGGCGTCGATCATCAACTGTTTCATTTCTTCAAAGTGCTGGCGCGAAAAATCCGCAATGCCTTCCCAGCCCCGCGCGGTTTTCTCCGCTACTTCGTCCGACAATAGGCGCAGCGGCTGCCCGGTGGACCAGGCCGTCACCAGGATCTGGCAGGAGCGCTCGAGGGTCCAGATATCGTCGAACGCCTCGCCGACGGACGCTGCCGTGACCATCACGCCGTGGTTGCCCATCAGCAAGCGGCTCTTGCCGTCGAGCAGCCCGGCCAGGCGCGCGCCTTCGGCCTCGGTATCGGCCATGCCGCCGTAGAGTTCGTCCACCGCCACGCGGTTGAAATAGCGCGCAGTGTTCTGATCGATCGGCGGGATATGCGGCTTGGCCAGGCACGCCACGGCGGTGGTGTAGACCGGGTGCAGGTGCAGCACGGCACGGGTTTGCGGCAGCAGGCGGTGGATCTGCCCGTGGATCGACCACGCCGTGGCGTCCACGTTCGGGTGGTCGGCGCAGGCTTGGTCGTCCGCGTTCAACAGCAGCAGGTCACTGGCGCGAATTCGGGAGAAGTGCTTCCACTTCGGGTTGAGCAAAAACTGTTTGCCATCGGCCGAAACGGCAGCGCTGAAGTGGTTGGCCACCGCTTCGTGCATGCCCACGTGGGCAATGATGCGAAAGGTCGCCGCCAGGTCGATGCGCGTCTGTTCTTCGTGGGATAACGCCATGAATCGGTCTCCGCAGGGCGCGGCCGCAGTGGGCTGCGGCGCGCGCGTCAAGCTTACTTCGGCATCAAGGCCGCAAGGTCGGCGTCGGTTGGCGCCTCGAAGTTGTACTTCTTGAGCAACGCCGCGTATTCAGGGGTGGCGCGGTATTTTTCCAGGCCGTCGAGCAAGGCTTTTTTCACCGTGTCATTGCCCTTCTTCACGCCAAAGCCGTTAAGCACCGGGTAGATCAAGGTGTCGGAAGAAATCACCACGCGGTTGCCCAGCTTGTCGACAACGCCCCGCGCCACGGCGGCGTCGGTGATCTGTGCTTCAACCGCATGCGCCAACAGGGCCTGGGTGGTTTGCGGGTCGGTGCTGTATTCGCTGATCAGGATCGGTTTCAAGCCCTTGGCCACGCAGTATTCGGCCGAGAGTTTGTTCATCTGCGCCAGCCACGAGGTGGCGCCCATGGAGCCGATCTTGTGGCCGCAGAACTCTTCCGGGGTCTTGGGCTGGAAGGCGCTGTCCTTGAGGGTCAGGATCGACTCGCCGCTCTTCAGGTAAGGGATCATGTCGATGACTTTGACGCGCTCGGCGGTGATGTACATCGACGAGTTGGTCACATCGAAACGACCGGCTTGCAGGCCGGTGATCAGGTTGGGAAAGCGCGTGTCGAGGGTCTCGACCTTGCGCCCCATGACCTTGCCCAGGCCGTCCATGAATTCGATGTCAAAGCCGGCCGGCTTGTTGTTATCCATATACTCATACGGGAAGAACGTCACGTCGGAACCGGCGATGATCTTGCCTTCCTGCTGAAAGGCCGAAGCCGCCAACGAGGTCAATGCAAACGCGGCGCCCAGCAGGCACACGGCGAGGGGGCGAACACTTTTCTGAAACGCTGTCATGGTCATTACCTGCAAGGGTTTTGGGGAGGTTAGGCTGTCGCGGAATCCTGGCCGGCCTGTTGCACAAAAAACGACGCGCCACGGGGTTTCTGCGGCAAGCGCATATGGTTGTCCGTGGAGCGCACCAAACCGCTTTCTGCACCGGCCACCAGCAGGCCGGCGTGTGCGCTAGGCAAAGGGTTTTCGCCGAATGGCAGCGCGTCTTCAGCGGCGTAGACGCTGATGAACAGAGTGCGCGGGAGTTCGGTCTCGTTAGGGCTCGAAGCGTGTAAAAGGCGGGTGTGCATGAAACACACGGAGCCGGCCGGGCCGTAGCAGGCGACCGGTTGCTGGCAGTGCGCTTCGACCACGGCGTCATCCACCGAGCCGGTAAAACGCTGGTTCTGCCAGTGCGACCACAGCGGGCCTTTGTGGCTGCCGGGGATCACATTCAGCGGGCCGTTTTGCGGGGTCACTTCGCTGACCATCAGCAAGGCGGTGACGATGTCATCGTTGCTGTGGGGCGTGAATAGAAAGTCCTGGTGCCACTTCACCTGGGTCGCGGTGTGCGGCAGTTTCGAGTTGATTTTGCTGTGGTGAAACCGCGCACCACTGGCACCGACCAACTGCGCGGAAATCGCCGCCATCCGCGAGTGCAACGCCACGCGCTCGTACACCGGGGAAATCTCGGTGGGCGAACTCACCCGGCGCAACGAGGGGTGATCCGGGCGGTGGTCGCCTTCCAGGTCGAACCGCGCGCGACCATCCACGGTGGCGCCCCAGCCTCCGGCGTGGCTGCGGCTTTCTTCTACCCACTGGTCGAAGTCGTGCTGCAACGCGGCCACTTCGTCCGGCGCCAACACGCCTTCTACCACCAGGAATCCGTCGCGCTGGAATTGTTCGATTTGAGCTTGCTCGATCATCTTAGTGTTTCCTGAACGTTAAACAGGTCACGCCAGCGAGACGTCCTTGAGGAACGCCTCCACGCGTGGGTTGTGGCCGCTGCGCAATGCATCGGGCGTGTCGTCGCAGACCACCCGCCCCTTCTCCATGAAGACGATCCGGTCGGAGACCTTGAAGGCAAAATTCATCTCGTGGGTGACGATCACCATGGTGATGCCCTCCTCGGCCAGGGCCTCGATGACTTGCAGCACTTCGTTGACTTTCTCCGGGTCGAGCGCCGAGGTGGGCTCGTCGAACAACATGATCTGCGGGCGCATCATCAAGGCGCGGGCGATGGCCACGCGTTGCTGTTGGCCACCCGACAACTGGTGCGGGTACTTCCAGGTGTGGTCGAGCATGCCGACCTTGTGCAGCAGCGCGTAGGCCTGCTGCTTGAGTTCGGAGGTAGCGCCGAGGCGGTGGTATTTCGGCGCCATCAGCAGGTTGTCGAGCACACTCAAATGCGGGAACAGGTTGAAGCTCTGGAACACCATCCCGATGGTCAGGCGATGCTCGGCGTGCTCGATGAACTGGGGTTTCTGCGCGCCGACTTTGCTCAAGTGAATGAACGGCAGGCCGTTGATATGGATCTCGCCATTGTCCAGTTGCTCAAGGCCGTTGAGCAGGCGAATCAGCGTGGTTTTACCCGAGCCCGACGGCCCGATCACCGACACCACTTCACCCGGCTGCACCTGCAAGTTGACCGAGCCCAGCACTTCAATGTCGTTGTAGGCCTTGTGCAACCGCGCGGCTTGCAGCGCGGCAACGCCGTTGCTGGCCGGGCGTTGCACGGCGACCTGCTGTTGGGTCGCCAGGGCCAGCACCGCCGCGTCCGGCACGCGGGAGACACTGCGCTGGTTAACGTCGAGAAAGGCCTCCAGGTGTTTGAGCAAAAAGTCGAACACGGTGACGATAAACACATAGAAGAACGCCACCGCCGCCATGGTTTCGATCACCAGGAAGTTCTGCGAATACAGGCGCTGGCCGACCATCAGAATCTCGGTCAGCGAAATCACCGACACCAGGGAGGTGAGCTTGACGATGGAAATGTATTCGTTGGCCAGCGACGGCAGCGCCACCCGCAACGCCTGCGGGATGACCACGCGCCACTGGGTGCCAAAGAACCTCAAGCCCAGCGCGCGTGCCGCTTCGCCCTGCCCCTTGGGAATCGAGAGCAACCCCCCGCGATGGATTTCGGCCACATACGCCGTTTCGCAGATCACCAGCGCCAGCAGGCCGGACCAGAACGGGTCGGCCAGCACCGCCGAGGTGCCGGGCAGCGCCTGGGGCAGGTTGTAGATAAAGATCAGCAGCACCAGCAGCGGCAAGCTGCGGAACAACCAGATATAGCCACGCGCCGGAACGCTCAACAGCGGCTGTTTGGATTGTTTGGCCAGCGCCAGCAGAAAGCCCAGGCCGATGCTCAAGACCCAGGTCAGGGTGCTGAGCTTGATCACCGTCCACGTCGCGCGCCAGAACTCGGCATCGCCGAGTAAACCAAACATGTAATGCCAGTCGAATGTCATCGTCGCGGTGCCCTGAACAAAAAGAAGTTGATCTGCATCGATGGGATGAGAGTCGTGGGGATGGGGGCTAAGGGTCAATTCGTAAAACCCGGCGCACTGGGTAGGTAGAACCTATGCAGCTCAAAAGGGTGCGCGCGGGAATCCGCAGCGCATCGCGCGCCACATTTCAGTGCAAAACCCTATCGCAGCCGATGTTCACCTGTGGCGAGGGAGCTTGCTCCCGCTGGAGTGCGTAGCGCTCCCAAAATAATGGGGCCGCTTCGCAGCCCAGCGGGAGCAAGCTCCCTCGCCACAAAAAGCGCGCGCCTATACCGCCAGAGCGCGCACCGCATGCGGATCAAAAAAGCTCGGTGGCGCCATGCCGGGGATGTACTGGTCGGAGACAAACATGCGGCAACGCTCGGCAAACGCCGACACCACGCGCGACAGCTGCGTGTTGCTCGCCGTGGCATACCCCAGCCGCATCGGCCGGTGCGAGCCCGCCAGGCGCAGACGGATCACGCGTTTGCCATCCTGCGACACATTGGATTTGGGCCGTGCATTCGCAAAGGAATAGCCGATCCCATTGCCCACCATCGCGCGCACCGTTTCGAGGTTGGTGGACCGCATGATGATGTTCGGCGTGGTGCCCGCCTGCATGAACAGGCTGAGGAAATAGTCGCGGCTCCAGGGCGTGTCGAGCAGCACCACCGGGTAGGCTTCAAGGTCCTGCATGCTCACCGCCGGCAGGCTCGCCAACGGGTGATATTCGCCGACCATCACATACGGCGGCAGGTGCGCCAGGGGTTGGAAGTCGATGTCCGGGCTGGTCACCAGGTCATAGGTCAGGGCGATATCCAGCTCGCCGCTGCGCAGTTTTTCCAGCAGTTCCTCGTGGTTGCCTTCGGCCTGGGTCAACCGCACGCCCGGAAACGCCCGGCCAAAACCAAACACCAATTCCGGCGTGATCATCGGCGCCAGCGACTCCAGGCAGCCCACCCGCAACGGCCCACGCACGGTGTTCAGCGACTCCGAGGCGATGGTGTAGAGGTTGCTCATCTGCTCCAGAATCTGCTTGGCTTCCTGCATCACCTGGCGCCCCACCGCCGTGAGGGAAATACCCTGGGCGTGGTGCCGGATAAACAGCTGGATCCCCAGCTCGGCCTCCATATGGGTGATGGCCGCCGAGATCGACGGCGATGACACATGAATGCGTTCAGCGGCAGCGCTGATGCTGCCCGCCTCTCCCGACGCAACGAAGTACTCCAGTTGACGCTGAGTAATACGACTGAGCATTACGCCTGCCCCTCAACAATGACTGTGCAGGTCGCGTTGCAGGGTTCGTGCCGGGTCAGGCGCGAGCCGATGACCTGCACCGGCTTCGGTTTTTCCTAAGCACTACCGCGCACAAATGCTGGTTTCGCGAGAACGGGGGCGGTGTGAAGCTGAACCCATCCCGCTTCCGATGAGTTGCCGTTATGCCTACCCACACCCGCATCCGCATGTTCAACACCAAGCAGACCTACCCCAACCAGGCGCTGGACAACGACCTGTGCCAGGCGGTGCGCGCCGGCAACACCATTTATGTGCGCGGCCAGATCGGCACCGACTTCGACGGCAACCTCGTCGGCCTCGGCGACCCACGCGCCCAGGCCGAGCAGGCGATGAAAAACGTCAAGCAACTGCTGGAAGAGGCCGGCTCCGACCTGTCGCACATCGTCAAAACCACCACCTACCTGATCGATCCGCGCTACCGCGAACCGGTGTATCAGGAGGTGGGCAAGTGGCTCAAAGGCGTGTTCCCGATTTCCACCGGGCTGGTGATTTCCGGCCTGGGCCAGCCGGAATGGCTGATGGAAATCGACGTGATCGCCGTGGTGCCGGATGACTGGACCGTATGAACGCGCTGACCGTCACGCCATCACCCGGAGGAGCCCCATGACCCACCGTGTGATGTTCCTCAATGGGCCCAACGCCAACCTCTACGGGCTGGACAAAAACGGCACCTACGGCAGCGAGAGCTTCGCCAGCATCGAAGCGCGCTGCCAACACCACGCCGCCGCGCAGGGCCTGAGCCTGGACTTTCGCCAGAGCAACCACGAAGGCGTGCTGGTGGACTGGATCCAGGAAGCGCGCCTGAACGCCGACGCCATCGTGATCAACGCGGCCGGGCTCAGCTACAGCTCGGTGCCGATTCTCGACGCGCTGCTGGCCTTCGACGGCCCGATCATCGAAGCGCACATGAGCAATATCTGGAAACGCGAGCACTTCCGGCACCACTCCTACATTTCCAAAGCCGCCACCGGCGTGATCGCAGGGCTGGGCGCGCTGGGCTACGAACTGGCACTCACGGCTGTGGCCGCGTTGCTGAAACCTTAATACGGACTCGAAAACACAGCTCCCACACAAGAACTTGGGTGTTACAGATAAACCTCTTACTTTCCAGGAAATGCGTATGTCAGTCGAAACAATCAACACCCTGGTAGTCGGCGCAGGCCAGGCCGGGGTCGCCATGAGCGAACACCTGTCCCTGATGGGCGTACCCCACATCGTGCTCGAGCGCAGCCGCATCGCCGAACGCTGGCGCTCCGAACGCTGGGACTCGCTGGTCGCCAACGGCCCGGCCTGGCACGACCGCTTTCCCGGTTTGAAATTCGAGGGCATTTCCCCCGAAGCCTTCCCCCCCAAAGAACGCATGGCCGACTACTTCGAAGCCTACGTCCAGAAGCTGAAAGCACCGGTGCGCACCGGCGTCGAAGTGCAGCACGTGGAGCGCCACGTGGGCCGCCCAGGCTTCAAAGTCACCACCTCGCAGGGGATCATCGAAGCCGCCAACGTGGTGGCTGCGACCGGGCCGTTCCAGCGTCCGTCCATCCCGAACATCGTGCCCGCCAGCGCGCCGCTGCACCAACTGCACTCGTCCGCCTACAAAAACCCCGGCCAACTCCCCGAAGGCGCCGTACTGGTCGTAGGCGCCGGCGCTTCCGGCTCACAAATCGCCGAAGAACTGCAAAAAGCCGGCAAAACCGTGTACCTCTCGGTCGGCGAACACTACCGCCCACCCCGCGCCTACCGCAGCCGCGACTACTGCTGGTGGCTGGGCGCACTGGGCCTGTGGGACGAAGTCAAAATCCAGCCGAAGAAAAAGCACGTGGCCTTTGCGGTCAGTGGCTACGAAGGCGGCAAGACCGTCGACTTCCGCCGACTCGCGCACCAGGGCATCAACCTGGTGGGCGTAACCCAGGATTGGCACGACGGCGTCATGACCTTCCAACCCGGCCTGGCCGAAAACGTGGCCGAAGGCGACCGCGCCTACTTTGACGTACTGCGCGACGCCGACGCCTACATCGAGGCCAACGGCTTGCCCTTCCCCCTCGAACCCGAAGCCTGGGACCTGCTGCCCGACCCGAACTGCCTGATCAACCCGATCCTCAGCCTGAACCTGGCCGAAGCCGGCGTGACCACTGTCCTCTGGGCCACCGGTTTCAAGTTCGATTTCAGCTGGTTGAACGTCGATGCGTTCGACGAGAAAGGCGAGCCGTTCCACAAACGCGGGATCTCGGCGGAAAGCGGGATTTACTTTCTGGGCCTGCCCAACCTGGTCAACCGCGCGTCATCGTTTATCTACGGGGTGTGGCACGACGCCAAATACGTGGCCGATCACATTGTTTTGCAGAATGAGTACAAGGCCTACAAAAAACCCTAGCAGCGCGCACTCCTGTGGCGAGGGAGCTTGCTCGCGCTGGACTGCGCAGCAGTCCCAAAAAACACCCCCCACCCATCCATAAGGCTGTAGCACAGCAATCTTTATCGTAGAATGCGCCGCTTGAACATACCTCAAAGGAATGAAGCCCGTGTCCACGAACAGCACCATCACCTGCCCACACTGCATGAACAACGTGCCATGGGGCGCCCGCGTATGTCGGGGCTGCCAAGCAGAAATCTCCTACGGCACCCCGCTCGCCAGCGTGATTTTCTTCATCGTGCTCTCGGTAGGCGCAGGCTGGTACGTCGCCAAACTCGCCCACGACCACCTGTTCACCAACTCGACGTTGTTGTGGTGCGTATTCGCCGCAGTACTCATCCCCTGCGCCATTCTGTCGAGAAAAGCCTGCAAGCGGCTGTATGACGGCAAAACCGAGTTTCGACGTCGTTACCGTAAGTGAGTGGACGTGACGTCGTTTTGCAGAATGAGCAAACGTCCTACACCAAGCCCTGAAACAGAAAAGTCCGAGGCGACAGTGCCTTGCTCCATTGCCTACGCTTGCGTCAGAATCCGCCGGCTTGTGCGCTTGAGTGGGCGTCTCTAAGGTTGCTCGGTCACTGAACATTCAGTGATCGGGTTTAGTAGCCCTGGGGTTATTCCAGTCAGTGCATAAGCTTCATCTATCGGACGGTCCCGTCCGTACTTGATGGTGGCTGTGTGCAGGGCGTCCTCGGGCGCGCCGGCTTTCTTGGAATTCCCCGGTCTACTAACCTGCGCACAGCTGCCACCCCTTTGTTTAGTAGCTCAGAGGTGGCGGCCCTAAAGTGGGAATTCCGAGTATGTTCAAAACCACACCCAACGCTCCAAGCCTCTTCAACGTCACCCCCGACGCCAGCACGGAAACCCTGATCATCAACGGCTACGAGACCTTTTCCTCAGTCACCGCCCTGCTGCTCGACCTGTCGGAGGATCTGACCGGCAAACAACGCGATGTGGCGCTGGCGATTCACCAGTTGAGTGAGTTGGGAATGTTGTTAATGGATCGGCTGATGGAGCGGGAGGTTGCTGTAGCCGGAAGATAAGACTTCATGATTGATCACCGAGCCGTTGTCATTACATTATGACGGTTCGGTGATTGAAGGCAGATGGCGGGCAGCTAACGGCCGATTCTGTTGAAAAAGTCGGCCATGGTTAGCGCATCAATAAAGTACATGTCCGGGATTGAAATCTTTAATTTTGGCAGAAGCTTCCGGACTCGGATTTCACGTAGCAACGTGCAAAAAAGGCGTTTTCACCAGTCAATGATCGGACAGTTTGGACAGATCGACTTTTTCAACAGCATCGGCCATAAGCAGACCTTCATTTTAGACGCATTCATTCGTAGCGGCCTGTAGTAGGATGCGGATTTGAACAAAAGAAACTTCATCATGGATGTTCACGCACTTGAAGAAAGCAGTGTCTTATCGATCACAGTGGACCAAGCCCATCGCTATTTCGAGATGGTTGTCAGACTGGATGACGGGTCCAGAAATAAGCTGATGGCGTGGAACGCGGACGGCACTCAGCTAACGATCAGGCTTGGCGCTCTTAACGTTCAAAACATCAGCGAACTCGGAGAGCTTGAAGGGATAAATATCGTTGATAATGTTCTATCCCTTGAAGGTGATTTTGGAGATATAACGATCACAGCTACCTCGATTTTGATTGAAAAGCTGATGTAGCTACCGAACGGGAGGCTACTTCGAGCTGAAATGCTAACCGTCACGGATGTCTGATTGTGGTTGTTTGGTGTCTGTGCTGATCGGCAGCTTTGGGTCGACTGCTGTCGGTCATGAGCGAAAAACATCAGCCTTTTCGGTGATGGATTGGAACTGCTAATCCTGTAGGCCACGTACTACTTGCCCTACAGAGCCGACCTGTTAGCTGCGTACCAAACTTGTACCGACATGAGTCCATGCAGCGACGCTCTGCCCCTCACGACAGGCCGCCATCGGCCGTTAGCTGGCCTAGATATCGTCGTGATTTTTACGATTGTTTATCGCCGAGCTTGGTTGAAAATCGGCGGCTCACGCGGTTGAGCCTTATAGACAGGAAGTTCAGATGAAAACTTTCGAATTGGATGACTTGACCCATGAGCAGATCAAGGCGCTTTGCCAATTGGGTGATGAACATCTGGAAGGCGGTGATTTCACAGCTGCCATCGGTCAGTACAACCTAGCGTGGGAGTTGATTCCAGAACCCAAAAATAACTGGGAAGCGGCGACATGGGTGCTTGCCGCTATCGGCGATGCCCTTTGAGCAAAGGATTGCGGGCTCAGATTTCGCGTAGCTGCGCGCAAAACAGGCGTTTTCAGCCGTCAGTACGCGGCAGTCTGGAAGGACCGAATTTTTCAACACAATCGGCCAAAAGCGGTCCGTCGTGGCGCCTAAAAAGCCTGCTTGATTCGAGCTTGCTCAACGAGGGTATTCAAAGCCCCGGCGCGCTCCCCCCGCCGTACAGTGGTCACTAAGTGGCACGAACTCCGGGATAAAACTACGCTGAAGAAATACTTATTTCCTTGTGATGGAACTGGAAAATGAAAAGGATTTTTTTGCCACTGTCGTGTACAGCTCGCGCCGAGCTTTCAAATACAGTGTCTGCTGAAACACCCTCTCATAAGGAAGCTCGCATTCGTTGCCCAGGCACAGGCGAGCATTAACCCCTCTGCCCTCGCACTTTTGGCAGCGAAATGAACGAACACCTACGCGATGACCGAGAGCGTTAATAAGGCGGTGCCAAGGAGGACGTATGCGTAAACCATCAACTTCGAAGCTTGTACAGGAAATTGCTCGGCATGCTTTTCACCGAAGGTGGATGGTTTGGCTTCCATTATTGTTCACGTCTGTAATAGTTTTTGGGGGATACAGTGGGGACGTTATGGGGGTTCAATGGGTGGCGGAGCTTGCCACGATCGCCGGAGCCACTATCTCGTCGATCAACGTTTGGGCCGAAAAATCGTCATTTCCTCAGGCTACACAATTAATATTTTTACTGGCTTGGATGTTTAGCTTTTATTACGCATTTCTTGTCGCGCGATGGAAGCCCTATCAGAAAATGTATGTCGGCTCACTTACCGGGTGGAGGCGTCATCTGAAAGCATTACCGGGAGTGGTGATGATTTGCGTTGGACTATTTTTCTTTACCTTTACGCCTCCGGCAGAGCCCAATTGCACGAGGATGTGTATCTATGATTCAACATTTATTCAAGTGATCTATTCCACTGGGATCTCTATGTTTTTGGGGTATGGGTTTGCGCTGACTTATTGGTGTCTGGCTAATTTCTCAAGTGCTTATTTCGGTAGGGGAAAAAATGACTAGCCAAAAAATTAGTTGTTCAAATTTTAAGACTCATGGAGTTTTCAGGACCGTTTCGTATTGGCCGATTGTGGCCCGTGGTGAGGGGCAGCTTTGGGCCGTTTTCTGCCTGTGGTGACCGGCTAGAAACGGCTAAAAAGCGGAGTCTCAAATTTGCCTACGACACCAGGGCCGCTTCACAAACAGGCATTCGAAGAAACGCCCGAGCCCAGCAAACCCAGCTTCCTCAGCGACCTGATCATTCTTACCGCGCGAACGACACCCAGGGACCGGAAGGTCAACGAGGATGTCACCCTCGTTCGTGCAGAAGCGGCTAACAGCCACGCCATCAAGTTCTATTACACCCTGGTGAATTACGACACCGCCCCCGATGATTTTGACTTCGATACCACGAAATCAGACATCACCAAGGCTGTATGCGCGAAGCAATTGGCGCGAGAACAGTCGATCGTCAATCTGGGCGGCACCTTCATTTACATTTTTGGCAGCAAAAACGTAAAAGAGGTTGGCCGTTTCGAGATCGACAAGCAGAGCTGTGGCGGCTGACTCGCGCGAAGGCCTGAATCCCTTCACCCAACCCGCTGGAACCGCCGCCGCTTGAGAAACAACCCCACCCCCAGCGCAACGGCAAACACCGACAGCAACCCCAGGTCCAACCCTGACAGGTGGACCTGGCTCGCCGCCACGCAGCCCACCGCCCCAGCCGCTGCCAACAGAACCCCTAGCCACTTGCGCAGCGGATACGGTTTGAGAAACCGATCAAGCAGAAAGAACAGCACCAGGGCCATGACCAGCTGGGTAATTTCGGACATGTGCTTCTCCAGTCAGGTCTTGATGATCAGTGCGGTACCGCTGCGTTGCGGGCCGATACCGCCGCTGACCTGCGCATCGATGCTGACCAGTGCGTCGCCCGCATTGTAGGTGAGCAGGATAAGTGGTCGAGCAAGAGTGCGTTGGAGTGATGCTTGACCACTACAAAGCCAACCCTATTCCCAGAGACTTCAATGTAGCGGGTGTACTGGGCTTCAAAACCACTGACAAACCGCTCACGCGCACGCACTGGATCGAATCGCCCGACACGTTCCAGACTTTCACGCATCGCTTCAATCCGAATGGCAACCAGATCCTCCAAGTCGCTCTGTTGGACCGGGACTAGCGAGACTCGGGAATGTTGATTGAGTGTGATGGGCATAGCGCGCTCCAGGGATGACTCGTACAGGAAATTTCGGACCAACCACGTTTATGCAAGTTCGCACACCGTGGCCTTCCCTGATGTCGACTGGCGCCACTCCCCTTCACGTCCGCTTCGGCAACTTCCAATTCGGCCGCACAAAGTGGCAGGTGTAGCCATTCGGAATACGCTCCAGATAATTCTGATGCTCCGGCTCCGCTTCCCAGAACTCCCGCGCGGGCTCGATTTCAGTCACCACGCGCCCCGGCCACAACTTCGAGGCATCAACGTCCGCCGCCGTGTCTTCGGCGATGTCCCGCTGCTGTTCACTCAAGTAGTAAATCGCCGAACGGTAGCTCGGCCCAAGGTCATTGCCCTGCCGGTTAGGCGTGCTGGGGTCGTGGATCTGGAAGAAGAACTCGAGAATCTGCCGGTAGCTGATCATGGCAGGGTCGAACACGATTTCAATCGCTTCGGCATGGTTGCCGTGGTTGCGGTAGGTAGCGTTCGGCACGTCGCCACCGGTGTAGCCGACGCGTGTGTGCAGCACGCCGGGGTAGCGTCGCAACAGGTCTTGCATGCCCCAGAAGCAGCCGCCGGCGAGGATGGCGGTTTCGGTTGGGTTGGTCATGGTCTGCGCCCTCTGTGGATACAGACCTAGTTATGGGGCTGTGTTGGGCAATACCAAGGCTGACCCCCAACCTGTCAGCGTAAAAAAGGGCACGGATTTATTTATATCAAATAAATCCGTGCCCTTTTTTACGCTGATTTTTGCCCGCTCAGGTCACCCTGCGTTGGTCGGCACTGGCGCGTTGAGCAGTTGCTGTTCCCACAGATAGGCAATCCCGCTGCCGGCGGCATGGTGCAGCAGCACCTCTGTCAGTGCGCCGGCGGTTTCGGCCCGCGCCCAGTCGCGCTGCCACTCGGCGGCCAGGGCCAGCCACGTCATCATGTTCGCGCCAGCGGCGATCATGCGCTGTATCGCGACCTGGTGCGCCTCGACGGACACGGCGCCCGAGGCGTCGGTGATCACCGTCACGTCCCAGCCTTCGCCCAGTGCCTGGATGACTGGCATGGCCACGCAGATTTCCGTCCACAGGCCAGCGATGACCAGTTGCTTGCGGCCCGTCGCCTTCACCGCGTCGACGACCTTCGGGTCCTCCCAGGTGTTGATAAAGGTGCGGTCAATCACCTCCTGGCCGGGGAATACATCAGTAATCTGCGGGAAGATAAAACCACCGCGCTCGGCGATCACGCTGGTCAGAATGGTCGGCACGTTGAAGGCCTTGGCGGCCTTCGCCAAAGCCGTAGCGTTGTTGACCACCATCTGCGGCTCATGGCTGTTCAGGTTGGTCAGCTGGTACGGCTGGTGATCAATCAGAACGAGTACTGAATCTTCTGGACGAAGCAGCGACGCGAGGCCATTACGAAAAGTCATGGGTACATCCTTGGTTGTCGTTGTAAGCCGAATTGGCTGTCAGGCAGCGTGCGCCAGCGGCGACGTTGCTTGACGACTACACTGTGCTGTTCCGCTCTACAGGGCGGTAGTCGCATTCAACGGTTAGCTGTGTCGCGAAAAGAGGAACACCAAATTGGATATTGAAGAGCTTCAGACCTTCGTCGAGGTGGCTGATGCCGGCGGCGTTTCACCTGCAGCGCTGCGCATTGGCGTGTCCAAGTCAATCGTCAGTCGCAGGCTGGCGCGGCTGGAAGCCGAGCTGGGCGTGCAGCTGCTGGTACGCTCCACACGCGGCGCGGCGCTGACTGAAGCCGGCGCCACGTTTCGCGACTATGCCGCCAGGGTCTGCGCCGAAATAGACGTCGCCAGGGAGGCGATCCTGCCCGCCGGCGCCCTGCGCGGCCGCTTGCGAGTCGCCGCGCCACTCTCTTTTGGCCCGACTCATTTCGCACCCGTGCTGGCAGAAATGGCCGTGCGCCACCCTGAGCTGCATATCCAGACCAGCTACACCGACCGCTTCGTGGATCTGATCGGAGAAGGTTATGACTGTGCGATACGGGTCGGTTACCTGCAGGACTCCAACCTGATTGCCCGGCGCATTGGCCCGATCACGGGCAAGCTGGTCGCGAGCCCGAGCTATGTTGAAGCGCATGGGTCACCTGAAACGCCGGGAGACCTTATCGCCCATCAAGCCCTGATGCAGAGCACGGAAGCCTGGCAATTTATGGATGGCGACAAGGTCATCTCGGTTCGCCCGCAGGGCCGTTTCAAAGCCGACAATGGCGTCGCGCTGGTGGCCGCCGCCGTCGCAGGGCTGGGGGTTGCTTACCTGCCGGATTGCCTCACCTATGACAGCGTGGCCTGCGGCGCGCTCGTGCCGATCATGACGCGCTACCCTCCACCTCCGGCGGGCGCCTATATGGTCCGCCCGGCAGGCCAGCATCCGGCGCAGAAAATTCGGGCCCTCACCGAACTCCTGATCGAGTACTTCGGCAAGTCGCCGCACTTTGCAGGTGCCGAACCTTTGTGATCGGACGGGACGGCGCGCCCTCTCGCCCCTCACCTGAGCACTTTTTGCCGATGCGGCCATACGTCGCATCCATCAGATATCCCCTACAGCCCCCTCACCGCCCGCCGATACCTCTTTCATTACAAGCCTCACGCCCCCCTTTCCGATCGAGCCCCGCCACCATGAACCCGCTGTCCCTCTTCAAAAAAGCCCGGGCTGACCGTCAAGGCACTGCCACCCTCACCTGCACCGCCAATCAACTCGATGCGTCATTGGCCAGCCTGCGGATCACCCCCACGCTGATCACCGGTTTCATCTCGCCGCACCTGGACATCGACCAGGTCGCCGCCAAGCTCAAGCGCCGCTTCCCGCACAGCACCATCAGCCTGTGCACCACTTCGGGCGAGTTGTGCAATGCGGCCGGTTCGCTGTACTGCGCCACGGGCGAGCGCTGGGACCGGATGGTGTTGCAGCTGTTTGATGACAGTGTGATCGCCTCGGCCGAGGTGGTGATGGTGCCGCTGGAGTGTGAGGACATTCGCAGCGGCGGCAAGCGCTTGGGCATGCAGGAGCGGATTGCGCGGCTGGTGAACAATATCAAGCGCGTTCAAGTACGCACCTCGATTGATCATCGCGATACCCTGGCCTATGTGGTGTTCGACGGGTTGTCGGCGTCGGAGTCGTTTTTCATGGAAGCGCTGTATGAATCGGGGCGTTTTCCGTGCCTGTTTGTAGGCGGTTCGGCCGGGGGCAAGTCGGATTTCCAGAAGACGCTGATTCACGATGGCCAGCGCAGCTATCAGAACCATGCGCAGGTTGTGTTTCTCAAAACCGCAGCCCAAGTGCGATTTGGCGTGTTCAAGAGCCAGAATTTCAAACCGGCGGATTTGACCTTCAGCGTGCTGACCGCCTCGGTAGAAGACCGCACGATCGACCAGGTGATCGACAGCAACGGCAATATCAAAAGCATGGTGCAGGCCTTGTGTGATGCCTTCAATTGCTCGGCCCAGGCGTTGGAGCAGAAGCTGGCGGATTACTCGTTTGCGATCCGCGTGGGCAGTGAGTTGTTTGTGCGGTCCATCGCGCGGATCGACTATGAGCAGCAGATCGTGCAGCTGTTTTGCGACGTGGCCCCCGGCGAAGAGCTGGTGATGGTGCGGCGTACACCGCTGCGCGAGGCGACGCGCCGGGATTACGAGCAATTTTTGCGCGGCAAGGGTGGCCAGCCGGTAGCGGGTATTCTCAATGACTGCATCCTGCGCAGGGCCAACAACGGCGCCGAGCTGAGCAGCATGGCCGGCACCTTTGGCGATGTGCCGCTGGCGGGGTTCAGCACCTTTGGTGAAATCCTCGGGCTGAACCTGAACCAGACGCTGACCGCGATTTTCTTCTTTCGAGTGGCCAAGGGTGCGAGCTTCAGCGACGAGTATGTGGATAATTTCATCGCTCACTACGGTGAGTTCAAGGCATTTTTCCTGCGCCGCCAGGTGAAGAAACTCGCGGGCTTGAACCATGTGGTGGTCAAGCAGATCGCCGCGTTCAAGAACAATGACTTCGCCAACACCCTGAATACCCGCGGGCTCGACAGCAATATCCTGCCGGTGTTCGAAGGCCTCGCGGACCTCGGCCAAGTGCTGGCCCAGGCCGAGCAACAGCAGGCGGATATCGCCGCACAACTCAAGCACTACTCCGGCGAACTGCACGCCTCGATGGACGATCTGGTGGGCACCATCGACCGACAAAATACCGTCTCGGCGCAGGCCGGGGCCACGGTGGAAGGCTTGTCCAGCCAGGCGGATGACGCGGTGGAAGGCGCACGCAGCCTGGCCGGTTCGAGTTTGCGTATCCAGTCGATTGTGCAGGTGATTCAGCAAATCGCCGGGCAGACCAACCTGCTGGCACTCAACGCCGCCATCGAAGCCGCCCGCGCCGGCGAGTTGGGCCGGGGCTTTGCGGTGGTGGCGGACGAGGTGCGCAAACTGGCGGAGATCACCCGCAAGAATGCGGCGGAAATCGGCGTGGATATCGACCTGCTGTCCGGCGAAATCCAGCGTGTCGCCCAGCAAATTGAAGACCAGTCCACCGGCGTTGGCGCGCTACGCGAAATGCTCGACGTGCTGGAAGCCTCAAGCCGCGCGACCGAAGGCACCGCCCAGCGCACCAAGACCATCGCGGACACGCTGACCGGGCTCACCCATGCGTAGGCGTTGACGACGATCCTTGGTAAAAACGGCGCGCGCATCATGGCAAAGGTCCACCGATTCAGGCGATGATGCGCCACCCAAAATCAAGGACGATAACAACAATGAAACGCCTTTTTCGCGCCCTCTTCCTGCTGTGCCTGAGCACCCCCGCCTTCGCTGCTGAAAGCCCCGTCGGTTTCAAAACCACCACCCTGCCTGATGCCAAAAACCAGCGTCCTCTGGAGATGGTTGTCTGGTACCCCGCCACCACCACGGCCAAACCCAAATTGATCGGCGATAACGCGGTGTTCATCGGCGCCCTCGGCGTGCCTGACGCGGCACCGGCTGCCCGCGAGCATCCGCTGGTCGTGCTCTCCCACGGTTACGGCGGTAAATGGGGCAAGCAGGTGTGGCTGGCCAGTGCCCTGGCGCACAAGGGTTACATCGTGGCGGCGGTCAACCACCCCGGCACCACCACCCAAGACCGCAGCCCGCAAGCCGCCGCCCAGTTGTGGCAACGCCCGGCCGACTTGAGCCGGGCCATCGATGCGGTCCTGGCTCAGCCTGAACAGTTTGGCGCCGTTGCGAAAAACCAGATTGCCGCGATAGGCCATTCCCTCGGCGGCTGGACCGTGATGGAAATTGGCGGTGCGCGTTTCGACCCCGAGCTGTTCGCCCGCGACTGCAGCGTTCACCCGAAATTGGGCGGCTGCATCGGTTACCACGAGATGAACCCCGCCGGCACGCCAGCCGGCGAAGCCCAACTGGCCACCGACATGCGCGATAAGCGCATCACCGCCGTGGTGCCCCTGGATCTGGGCCTGTCACGCGGCCTGACCGACGCCAGCCTGGCAGCATTTCCAGTGCCGGCGCTGGTGATCGCGGGGGGCGTGCCGACGGAAGATATGCTTCCTGCACTGGAGTCCGCCAACATGGTCAAGCGCCTGCCGAAAGCCTCGACGCAGTACGTGGCAATCAGCGACGCCACGCACTTCAGCTTTATGCCGATCTGCAAGCCGGGCGGCATGGCGTTGATTGAAGAGAGTTCGCCGGGGGATGGCATGATCTGCCGGGATGGTCAGGGTGGTCGGCCACGGGCGGTGATTCAGCAGCAGGTGATTGCGCTGATTACCGAGTTTCTGGGGCGTACGTTTCGTGATTAAACAAAAGGACTACACAATACGAAACGCATCGAATACGATGCATAACTTGTTTAAGTTCGCTAAATGCATCGCATAGGATTCAATTTGATATGGATGACTTGGGCCTTCTAATCAAAAATTTACGTAAAGCCGCTGGCCTTTCACAAAGCCAACTTGCTCTGCGCCACGGGATGAGCCGCGCAACCATTTCGGGAATCGAGAACAACACCCTACCTGAAGTGGGAATTCGCAAGGTTGTCGCCATCCTTGAAGGCTTGGGTTATGAATTGACTGCGACACCCAAGCGTCGACGCAAGACGCTCGACGAACTGAAAGCAGGAAACGTCCATGACCAGGCAAAGTGACCGACTGTATATCGGCGCGGGTGGCGTGACTGCTGGAACGCTCGGGCGCAGCCAGGAAAGTCAGCGTGATTCGGTATTCTCGTACAACGATGCGGTGGCTGAAAAGGACGCTGTATCCTTGACCATGCCCGTACGTTTAGAGAGCTATAACTGGTCGTATGGCATTCATCCTCTGTTTGAAATGCATATCCCCGAGGGTCACCTCAAAGCCGAGATTGTGCGGCGCTTCAGTAAGTCGGTGCGCGGCTTTGATGATTTCACATTACTGAGTATCGTCGGTCCACATCAGTTGGGTCGTATCAGCGTTGCCCGCGAGGCTGACGACAAATCGCTGCCTGAGATCAAACTCTCTGAGCTGTTGGTCTATGACGGGGCGAGAGATCTGTTCGACGACCTGATGAAAACCTATGCTGCCTACTCAGGTGTTTCAGGCGTACAGCCGAAGGTCCTGGTGCGCGACGTCGACGATGCGGGTTCCGAGGTTGCGCGCCTTACCCACCGTGGCGCCACGCACCTGGTGAAGACTTTCAATGATTCAGACTTCGCGCAATTGGCGGCTAATGAGTTCTTCTGCATGCGCGCAGCATTTCATACGGGCCTTGAAGTACCCGAGTGCCAACTGAGCCAAAACGGTAAGTTTCTGGTAGTGAAGCGGTTCGACATCGGTGATAGCGCCTACCTCGGATTTGAGGACATGTGCGTTCTATCCGGTTGGGGAACAAATAAAAAGTACGACGGCAGCTATCAAGGCTGCGCCAGACTGGTAAAGACCTATGTTTCTCCTGATCGAGTGACCAAGGCACTGGAAGACTTCTTCATGATGGTCGCCCTCTCTGCCGGTATCCAGAATGGTGACGGGCACTTGAAGAACTTCGGCCTGCTTTATGAGAACTGTGCCGAAGACGCTGATGTTTGGCTCGCGCCAGCTTATGACTTGGTGACCACAACGGTGTATCAGGTCAACGACATTATGGGGCTGTTACTCGGGGGTTCGAAAAGTTGGCCGAAGCGCAAAATGTTGGTCCAGTTCGGACGCAGTTCATGCAATTTGACTGAGTCACGTTGCAATGAATTGCTCTCCAGAGTGCATATCGGCATGCGCCGGGCGCTGGTGGAGTTATCGAATTATAGAATCACCCACCCGGAGTTTGAGGTTGTGGGAGCGAAAATGAGTGAAGCCTGGGCAACAGGACTGGCGAGAAGTATTGGGCCGGAGTAACTCTCCTGCCTACCCGCCACTCATGAATAGCGGCGCGTAACGTGTCAGCCTCTATCACGTCTGAGCCCGGCCACCTCTCAGCGCCGGGCTCCCGTGACATCGCGATCAGAACGGCTTGGTCGGCAAGTACTTGCCATCCAGTGTGATCACCGCACGCGAACCACCGTCCGGGTCGTCGACCTTTTTGACGTCCAGCTTGAAGTTGATCGCGCTGATGATGCCGTCGCCGAACTTCTCATGCACCAGTGCCTTGAGCGTGGTGCCGTAGACCTGGATCATTTCGTAGAAGCGGTAAACAGTCGGGTCGGTCGGGATGCCATTGCCGAGGCTGCCGCGCAGCGGGATGGTTTGCAGCAGGGCAACGGCGTCTGCGTCGAGGCCCAGGGTGTCGGCGACGGTTTGCGCGGCGTCGGCCGGCAATGGGTGTTGGCCGAGCAAGGCGGCGGTGACGAAGGCTTCGTGCAAGCCAGTGCCCTCGGCGATCTGGGCGAATGACAGGTCTTTGCGGGCCTTGGCCAGGAGGATGACGTCGGTCAGGGCAAGGCGCGAAGTCTGGCTGATTTGTGACTGGATCATGGTTTTTTCTCCGTGGGTAAAAAATCGGGATTAATGCGAAACGGCGCGTACGCTCGGGTTGCCGGCAAGGGACACGAACTTTGTGCTGCGGCTGTCGAAGGCTTCGATGCAGCCGCTTTCGATGTCGTAGACCCAGCCGTGCAGCGTCACGCGCTTTTCTTCGAGGGCGAGGCGTACCGAGGGGTGCGTCTGGATGTTGGCCAACTGCGCGATCACGTTTTCGCGGACCATCGACGCGACTTTGGCCTGCACGCTCAGGTGCTGGCGGGCTTCATTTACCACGCGACCGGAGTCAGCGTAGCGCAGCCAACCGGCCACGGCGGGCATGTGGTCCAGGCAGGTGCAGGTGGCGATGGCGGTCATGGCGCCGCAATCGGAATGCCCGCAGATCACGATGTCGCTGACTTGCAAGGCGGCGACGGCGTATTCCACCGAGGCCGACACCCCGCCCGGCTCAGGGCCGTAGGACGGCACGATGTTGCCGGCGTTGCGGATCACGAACAGGTCACCCGGTTCGCGTTGCGTGACCAGTTCGGGCACCAACCGGCTGTCGGAGCAGGAGATGAACAGCGCCCGCGGGCTCTGCTGGTTGGCCAGGTCTTTGAACAAGCCGGCGCGCTCGGGAAAGGCGTTGCGCTGAAACTTCAGGAAACCGTCGATGATGTCTTGCATGGGGTGACTCCTTTGAATCGCGATGCGATAGAGCGAAGGTTACGCAGCCGAATAAATAAGGTAAAAGTCTGATATATGATCAACCACATCAGATAATCTTATGGGTAACACCATGCTGGCACGCCATATTCAGTACTTCCTTGCCGTTGCGGAGCATCAAGGTTTCACCAGGGCGGCAGCCGCGTTGCATGTGTCACAGCCGGCGCTGCCGCAGCAAGTGCGGCAGCTGGAAGAAAGCCTCGGCGCACAGCTGTTTGATCGCTCTGGGCGCAAGACGCGTCTTACCGATGCCGGTGAGGTTTACCTACGCTACGCGCTACGGGCAGCGCAGGAACTGCAGGCAGGCCTGCGTGCGATCCATGACGTGGGTGACTTGAGCCGCGGCACGCTGCGGATAGCGCTGACGCCGACCTTCACCACTTACCTGGTCGGGCCATTGGTTGAAGCGTTTTACGGCCGGTACCCGAACATCACCTTGAACGTGCGTGAACTCGCCCAGGAACAGCTAGAAAACCAACTGCTGGCGGACGAACTGGATGTGGGGATTGCGTTTGACGGGGTGCACGCCCAGGACATCGACGCCTCGGCCCTGCTGGTTGAAACGCTCGCGCTGGTGGTTGGCAATCAGCACCCATTGGCCGCAGAGCAGGCGATTGGGCTGGAAGCGCTGAATGCGCAGTCACTGATCCTGCTCAGTAAAGAATTCGCTACCCGCGAGCAGATCGACCGCTACTGTAACCAGCACGGCATACGCCCGCGTGTGGTGATGGAGGCCAACGTGATTGGCGCGTTGATTGAAGTGGTACGCAGAACCACGCTGTCGACCGTACTGCCGGCCGCCATCGCGCGGGCGCATCCGGAGTTGGTGGCGATTGAGCTGGGACCGCAGCGGTTGCAGCGCACGGCAGTGCTGATGCAGCGCAAAGGCGTCTACCCGTCTGCCGCCGCTCGGGCGTTTATGGCGGTGGCCAAAGAGGTGGCGGTAGCATTGGGAAATCGCCCGCACCCTTGAAGGCAGATGCACCGTATGCAACCTCTTCAAATACTGGAACAGCAAAGTCACAAGGAAAGCATCATGCCCCTCGGCGGCGAGTTGAACAGCCCGGCTCATTCAGTCGATGTGCGCCTGGGCGAGGTGACGCTCACGCGGCGAAAACTGCTCCAGGCAGGCATGGCCGCTGGCGCACTGAATGTGCTTTCACCGGGGCAGTTATGGGCTGCGCCGCCAGGCATCCTGGTTAACGATGTGACACGACTCAACCCTGTCTGGGTCAACCGCGTGCTCACGCCAGTGACGACAGAGGACATTCGACAGGCACTCAGCGAAAGGACTGGCCCCGTCAGTATTGGGGGTGGCCGCTACAGCATGGGTGGGCAGACAGCTACCGAAGACAGCCTGCATCTTGATATGCGCCAGTTCAATCGGGTGGTGCGTTTCTCGCCTGAGAACAAGGTTATTCGCGTGCAAGCGGGCATGCGCTGGCGCGACGTGCAGTCGCTCATCGACCCGCACGACCTCTCGGTAAAAATCATGCAGAGCTACGCCAACTTCACCGTTGGCGGGTCGCTGTCGGTGAATGCGCATGGGCGATATGTCGGCGCGGGCCCGGTGATCAATTCGGTGCGAGCCCTGCAACTGGTGCTCGCCGACGGCTCCAGCATAGAAGCGTCGCGCAGCGCAAACGCTGATGTATTTTTTGCCGCCATCGGTGGGTACGGAGCGCTGGGGGTGATCACTGAGGTCGAACTCGACCTTGTACCCAACGTCACCCTGGAACGTCAGGTACGCCGGATGCCGATTGCCGACTACCCGGCATTTTTCAATCAGCAGGTACGCGTAAACCCACACGCCATCTTGCACAACGCCGATTTGGCACCGCCCTACTTCGACCGGGCCACTTGCGTGACCTGGTGCGCCACGGACAAAGCGCTGACCGTTGAAGATCGGTTGGTCGCGCCGGGGCAATCGTACAAATTCGACGAGGTGGTCATGTGGGGTGTGGCAAAACTCCCCGGCGGCCGCATGATCCGCAAAGATGTGGTCGACCCGCTGCGCTACCTCAGCCACCCGGTGGTGCGACGCAATTACGAGGCGAGTGCCGATGTCGCGTCCCTCGGGCCAATCGCAACCCGCACCAGCACCTATGCGTTGCAGGAATACTTTGTTCCCGTCGCCCGACTCAACACGTTTGTACAACACATGGCTGGCATCCTGCAGGCGCATCACGTCAATGCCGTCAACGTCTCCATCAGGCACGCGCCGGCCGACGCCGAATCGTTAATGTACTGGGCGCGCGAAGAGGTGTTTTCGTTTGTCATCTATTACTGGCAACACACAAGCCCTGCAGACCGCGAAGCAGTCGGCGTGTGGACACGCCAACTGATAGAAACCGCCCTGTCGCTTGGCGGAACGTATTACCTGCCCTACCAGTTGCATGCAACGCCGCAGCAGTTCTCGCGTGCCTACCCCAACGCACGGCGCCTTTTCGTGCTCAAGGCGCGGCTGGACCCAGGCAAACGCTTTGGCAACAAGCTATGGGACAAGTATCACGTCACGTGAGCCAGACCTGATGACGCCAGTGATCCCCGAGTGAAAGCCGATCTCCGGCCACCGGCCTTGAGCGCTGTGGTCTGCTCGTTGTTCTCGGTCATTGCCAGCGCTGGTTGCAGCGGTTGCTCGAACGCCAGACAGCAACCGGGCCAACCGTGCCGTTTCCGTATTTGATTGCCTTCGGTAATACTGGACCGGCCCCACCGCGCGGTGTTCCCCCGTGTTTTATGTGGCCGAGCGCTTCGAGTGATCATGGATAGAACCAAAAGCACCTCCTTCGCCTATCAAGCGGTGTACCGCTACCTCGTCGAACTGATCGAGGCCAGCCCGTCGGCCAGCGAACGCAAACTGCCGTCCCTGCGCGAACTGGCGGCGCGCCTCGGCGTGTCGGTGTCGACCACCAAATACGCGTATGCGTTACTCGAAGACGAAGGGCGGGTTTGCGCCAGGCCCAAGCTTGGTTACTTCATCAAGGCGCTGCCCGCCCCGACAGCAGCCGACAGCTCGCCCAGCCTGCTCGACCAGGTGTTCGCCAACGCGCGCCAGCCGGGGATGCTGGCGCTGTGCAGCGACGCTCCGGCGATGCTGCTGTCACTGGAAAACCCGCTGCTGATGATCGAGCGCGAGCTGACCCGCCAACACCCGCGTTCCCTGGCGCCGCTGTACCTGCCGTTCGGCGAGCCTGCGTTGCGCGCGGCGTTGGCAGAGCGCTATACCCAATCCGCCGACTGCTATTGGCAGGCCGACCAGGTGTATATCGGCTCGGACCTGCACAGTGTGCTCGACGCCGCCTTGAGTGCCCTGGACCTGGCCGGCACGGTAGCGCTGGTGGAATCGCCGTGTTCGTGGGCGATCCTGCGCCAGTTGCAGGCGGCGAAGGTCCGCGTGATCGAATTGCACCTCGACGCAAACGGGCGTTTCGACCTGGCCGCGCTCGAAACCTTGCTCAACCGTGAGCCGATTCGATTGGCGGTGCTGTCATCGACGGCGAATATCCCCCAGGGCGGCGTGGTGCCGGCGCAGGATAAACAGCAGATCTGCCGCTGGCTGGCCGAGCGGGCTATCTGGCTGTTCGAAAACGACACGTACGGCGAGTTGTACTTCGCGCCACAGCCCGCGCGCTACCGCGACTTTGCCGACCCGCAAAGGCTGCTGGTGTTTTCAACCTTCGACAAAATCATCGGCTCGGAAGCGCCCTATGGCTACCTGCTGTGTCGCGGCCAAGGTGCGCCGTTGCAGCGGCAGTTCCTGGCGCGCGGCTTTCGTCTGTCGCCGATCCGCCAGAAAGCCATTGCCAGGCTGCTCACCGGCAAGCGCATCGACCTGCATCTGAAAACACTGCGCGCGCTGCTGCTGGAGCGGATGACCCAGATGAAAACCCTGCTGGACGAACACTGGCAGGTGGTGGTGCCACACGGCGGCGCAAGCTTCTGGCTTGAAGCCACGCACAGCGTCGATATGCGCCAGGTATTCGAGCGTTTGCTGGCCCAGCGCATTGTGATCGCACCCGGCGAGCTGTTCAGCCGGCAAGGTGCCTGGCAGCAGCACCTACGCCTGAGCTACACCCTGGACTGGAACAAGGACATCGCCCAGGCCGTGAAGCGAGTGGCCCAGGCGATCGGTCACAGGCCGTAGCAATGCCGTGCTTCGGGGAAGCGGCCGTGGCGCACGTCGTCGGCAAACTGCGCGCAGGCTTCGCGAATCACCGCGCCGACGTCGGCGTACTGTTTGACGAAACGCGGCAGGTGCTCACCGCCCAGGCCCAGCACGTCTTCGGTGACCAGCACCTGGCCGTCGCAGGCCGGTGACGCGCCGATGCCGATGGTTGGCCTGTTCGAGTCCAGGGTGATCTGCCGCGCCACGCCCTCGGCCACCCCTTCCAATAGCAGACTGAAGGCGCCCGCTTGCAGGTTGGCGCGGGCGTCTGCGGCAATTACGGCACCGGTCTCGGCCGTCAGCCCCTGGGCCTTGAACCCGCCCATCACATTGACGAACTGCGGCATCAGGCCTACGTGGGCCATCACCGGAATGCCGCGTGCCACCAGGAACTCAACCGTGCCCGCCAAGGCCTGGTTGGCTTCCAGCTTGACCGCGTCGCAACCGGTGCGCGCCAGCACCTGGGCGCAGTTACGGAAAGCTTGTTCGTTGGATTCCTGATAGCTGCCAAACGGCATGTCGGCGATGACACAGGCCAGCCGCGTGCTGTCGACCACCGCACGGGTATGGCCGATGATTTCTTCAAGTTGCATGCTCAAGGTCGAGGCCCGGCCATAGCCGACCATGGCCGTGGAGTCTCCAACCAGGATGAAATCAACCAGCGGGTCGATCAGCTTGGCGATGGCGCTGGAATACGCGGTCAGGGAGACAATTTTCTGCTGGCCCTTCATGGCGACCAGTTGCGGGACGGTCATGCGTTTGGTGCGGGTGTGAATGCTCATCGAGAGGCTTCCGTTTGCGCTGAATACCCGGTCTGATTATTGGCAAAAGGCAACAGGGTTCAATGCACAGATTGGCGCTAAAAAGCGGCTCAGGCTTTTCAAGATCCGTTTTTTAAACTGGTATCATCCGCACCTTCACCGATCAGGCAAAACGATATGAATCGCCAGAAAAAACTCCAGCAGCTCTTCAAGGCCAAGGCCAAGAAGGCCAGTGCCAAACTGGCGCCGAAAAGCAAAGACAAATACATCAGCAAGGCCGACCGCGCCAAACTCGACGCCGAGGCGGAGCAAGCGTCAACCGCCGCCAGCGACACGCCCAGCTGACGGCGTGCCCGTTTCATACTTGCCCCAGACACGCCGCAGATGCCGCGCCGACCCAAAGCCTGCGCGCTCGGCGACGGTTTCGATGTCCAGGCTCGACTCAGCCAGCAGCTCACGGGCCACGGTCAACCGCAGTTGGTGCAGGTAGTCCAGCGGGCTGATACCGACATGTTCGTGGAACAACCGCGCCAGGTGGCGGCTGCTGGTACAGGCCAGGCTGGCCATGCGCGTCACGGTCCAGGCCTCACAGGGCGCTGCGGTGATTGCGTCCTGCACGCGGTGCACGGCCGGGTGCAGGTGGTTGCGACCGGCCAGCCAGGGCGAGAGCTGCGGGTCGGCGCCGCTGCGGCGCATGTACACCACCATGTCCCGCGCGACGGCGCAGGCCAACTGCGGCCCGGCCAGTTCGGCCACCAGGTGCAGCATCAGGTCGATGCCCGCCGTAACCCCGGCACTGCAACTGACCGGGCCGTCGATCACGTAGAGCCGGTTTTCCAGCACGCGAGCCTTGGGCGCGATGGCCTGCAACGTCGCGCACAACGCGTGATGGGTGGTGCATTGGCGCCCGTCGAGCAGGCCGGCCCTTGCGGCACTCAACGCCCCGGCACACACGCACACCAGGCGCTCGCCTGAAGGTGCGAATACGGTTCGCAGCCACTGGGTCAGCGTATTGCTGGCCGAATCGAACGCCTGCTGATGTGCCTTGGTGACCTTCGACGTGGAACCCACCAACACCACCAGCGTGCCGGGTGCCAGGCTTTGCGGCAATGGCGCCAGGCCGTTCAGCGGCAAGCCGATGGACGTATGCAGGGATTCGACCGGGCTGACGTACTGCAAGTCGAAGTCGATGGCCGCCGCGCCCTCGGCTTGCGCGGCAAGGCGCAGCACTTCGGCGGGGCCGGCCAGGTCCAGCATCAGCGCGTTGGGCAGCAGCACGAACAGCACCGGCAGGCTCACGGTTTCAACCCTCGAGGGCCTGGGCGACGGTGACGATGCGCGCAAAACGATCTTCCAGCACCAGCTCCGTGCGCTCGCGAATCTCGGCGGGCGTGAACACCCGGCCACTGCGTGTGAGGATCATGGGGAAGGTCAGGGTCGCCTCGCTGACAAAGTCCACCGCCAGGCCGCTGTCTGATGCCTGCCGCGTGGTGGTTTCACAGCACTGTTCGGTGCGAATGCCGCTGATGATCAACCGGGTCACTCCCATTTCCGTGAGCCGCGCAGCCAGGGGCGTGCCGGCGAAAGCGCTGTGGTAGCGCTTGTGAATGATCAAGTCAGGGTTGATCGACAATTCGCTCAGCGCCCGGACGTTACCCGAGGCCAGCGAAAAGTGCCCCTGCTCTTCCACATGGAAGACTTGTATCACCGGGATGCCCTGTTGAACACAGCCGTCGATCAAGGCCTGTTGTTTTTCCAGGTAGGCCGGCAGGTCATTTTCGGACCAGTAGGTTGAATGACGAAACGAATGCTGGGCATCGATAACGATAAGGGCTTTGCGGGTCATGACATGTCCTCAGGGCTTGCATCAGGTTGAATGATGCAAGCCATGGTAGGCACGCGAGCGGGTCTGCAACAGACGCGCGCCGGACCACTAAGGGACGGATTCGGACATGACTGGACGCGACGTTCGCAAAGGTCGCAATTACTTGGCGAACAGCAGGCTCATGTCCTTGAACGCCTTGAACTCCAGGGCATTGCCGCAGGGGTCGAACAGGAACATGGTGGCTTGCTCGCCGACCTGGCCCTTGAAGCGAATATAGGGTTCGATCACAAATTGGGTTTCCCGCGCTAGCAGCCGATCAGCCAGGGCTTCCCACTGGTCCCAGTGCAGGATGATGCCGAAGTGCGGCACCGGCACATCGTGGCCGTCCACCGGGTTGGCGTGCACCGATTCCTGAGAGGCTGTCTTGGGGTGTTCGTGGATCACCAACTGGTGGCCGTAAAAATCGAAGTCGACCCATTGCGCACTGGAGCGGCCTTCGGACAGGCCGAATACGTCGCCGTAGAAGTGGCGAGCAGCGGCAAGGTCATGGACGGGAATGGCTAAGTGAAAGGGCGAAAGGCTCACGGTGGTTACCTGCAGGTTCTGTTATTCAGGACCCGATTCTTCACCAGAACCACCGGGGGATAAAGCGCATATCTTTCGCCCTGAGCCTCAAAATTTTCGATGCTCGCGCCCTACTTCGCAGCATCCAGCACTTGCATGACGCACGCCCTGAATAGCGCGAAGAGCGGCAGCTGGCGCTGGGTGTACTTGGTCAGCAAGACGATTTCGCGGAAGAACGTCAGCGCGTTCAATCGCAAAACCCGCACCTCGCTGTCGTGCTCCAGCCACAACCCCGCCAGCGGCACCAGCGACACGCCGAGGCCACTGCGGACCATCTTGACGATGGCGTCCAGCTCATCCAGCTCCAGCGCCTGCCGAGTCTGGATCTTCTGTTCCTTGAGAAACTGCGTCACCTGGCGCCCGCCGAACGAGCCACGGTCGTAACGCACAAATGGTTGCTCGCGCAGGATTTGCAGGGGGTCGTCGCCCTGCACGTCTGTCGAGGTGATCAGCACGAACGGCTCGCGCGCGATGACTTCGACATTCAGGTCTTTGGGCAGGTTGAACGGCGGGTGAATCATGATCGCGAGGTCCAGTTCGCCGGCATCGACCTGGCTGAGCAGGTTCAGCGAAACCCCCGGAACCAGGCTGACCTCGATAAACGGCGCGCGTTGCTTGAGCGCCACCAGTGCCTGGGGCAGGATGCCGGTTTGCACGCTGCCGATGGCCCCGATGCGCAACGAACCGTGAAAGTTGTTGGCGCTGTCAGGGGTGCCCATGCGCGAGAAAATCTCGAGGATTTCCTCCGCCAGCGGCACCGCGCGCTGGCCCGCAGAATTGAGGACGGCGGAGCGGCCGGTGCGGTCAAACAGCTTTACGCCCAGCGCGTCCTCAAGGTGCTTGATCTGCGCGCTCACGGCGGATTGGGTCAGCCCCACCTGCTGCCCGGCGGCGGCAAAGGTGCCGCGACGCGCCGCGCATACAAAGGTCCGCAATTCTCGGATCATCTGGCCGCCCTACCGGTTGTGTTGCGTTCAGCAGCCGCTCAATGCCACCTGCGGCCGCTCGCCCGCAAAGAAGAAGGGTCGCAAACGCACGCCCACGCCGTTGCCGATAAACGCCGCCACCAGCCATACCCAGCCATGCAGGCTGCCCGAGGCGATGCCGCTGAAGTACGCGCCGATATTGCAGCCGTACGCCAGGCGCGAGCCGTAACCCAGCAGCAAGCCGCCGATCACCGCCGCCACCAGCGAGCGCGCGGGGATGTTCAGGCTCGGCGCAAAACGCCCGGCCAGGCCTGCGGCCAACAGCGCGCCGAGCACGATGCCGATGTCCATGACGCTGGTGATGTCCTCCCACACCGGCGCAGCCAGGGCCTTGGCATTGCCTGGCATCTGCCAGAACGCCCAGCTGGCCACGTCCACACCCAGGCCGCTCGCCACCTTGGCGCCCCACAGCGCGAACGCCGAGGTAATGCCCCATGGCCGCCCGGCCAACGCCAGGGTCGCGTAATTGAGCAGTGCCAGGCCAATCGCGCCCCACACCAACGGCCACGGCCCGCGCAGGAAGCGGCGCAGGCCCAGGTGCTCGCTGGTCACGCCCGCTTCGAGTTGGCCGTGACGGCGTTTTTCCAAGCGTACGGTGACCGCCGCAATCAGGCCGAACACCGCCAGGCTGAGGATCAGCGCCGGCACCACGCCAAAACTCTTGACGATCGACACCGCCGGGAACGCCGGCAGCGCAAACCACCAGTCGACGTGGTGGGTGGCGATCAGCGAACCGCAGATAAAGAACAACAACGTGACCAGCATGCGCGCATTGCCGCCGCCCACCGTGAATAGCGTGCCGGACGCG
>NZ_UTBG01000173.1 GCF_900580675.1 Pseudomonas viridiflava | reverse complement strand
GTTCTAGCTGTGCATTTGTTCGATAGCTTGTCCAACGATACTCAGCGGGATGATCTACCATGCCCGCCCTAACTGGGTTCATTTCTATGTAGCGATAACACGCCATCAAATAGCTTTCTTGCTGCACCAAACAAGAACGATAACGGCCCTCCCATACAGTTCCTGTCCGTTGATATGTGCGATTTATATATTGGACGTAACGCTGACCAAGCCCTTTCATGAATAATCCCGCACTTAAAGAAGCACCAGGAGTCAGCAACAGATGAACATGATTCGTCATGAGACACCACGCATGAACTTTGCAGTCGTGCGTTTCTGCCAAATCTTGCAAAAGGTTGATATAGAAAACATAATCGTCTTCTGAATAGAAACAAACCGAGCGATTATTTCCACGCTGAATAATGTGCAGCGGAGTGCCGGACAGCAATAATCGAGAGCGACGAGCCATATTAACCCCTTTAAATTGAAGAGAGTTAAGCTTAGCCGTATATAAAAACCATGAAAAAAATAATAATTTCAAAAAATAAATTGTATTGTTAAAGAACATCAACCACTAAAGTGATTACGCGCGCCAGCCACCAAGAAAATCTCTCTGTTTATTTAGGGACTTTATAAAAATGTGGTCTGATCCCGATTCCCGCTAATTTTATCTGAAAAAAATAGGGGTCAGACCCTCAATATACATTGGTGCATTAATCGTGGTCTGCCCCCTATTTTCCTCCTTAAGAAATCCGCCCCCTTTATCCGATCGTAATCAACCTAGTAATATATCCTGCGTATCGACGGTTTCCACAGAGCCATTAGTAACTAGAACCCCCAAGCCAAGCTGGGGATCAAAAGTCGCATCAAAAATAAAACCAATTTGACGCATTCCCGCGTCAAAGGGAGACATTACTTTAATACACCTCAGAGAAACCAAATCCCGCATATTATCAATTGCATGGACGTTGGGAGCTTTGATATCAACTTCATCAGCATCAAAGCCCTCTCGGTATTCCTCAACTTTACACAGGTAATAGCTAAAGATCGCTTTTTCTACAGCCAAAGAGACGGCAGCTTTATTTGAATTAAACTCTCGAAACGCAAGTCTCTGAATATCAGAGATAGAAGCCCCATCAAAAGTTTGGACAATGAGTTCCACCTCGTACAAACTCCCAAAAATAAACACTTCACATAATCCTGTCCAAGCCTCATCAAAATGCAGCTCACCAAAATCTCTATCTGATATACCAGTCATTTCTTAAGCGCCTCCAGCAAAGCTCTCTCAGCGATCCCGCCAAGATGACCATATTTTACACCGAACCCCATCGAACCAACCTTACCAGTATGGATAAACGAGGGCATAAAATAGGGGTCAGACCACCATTAACGTTTGAAAATTATTTCTTTGGACGACCCGCCAAAGCTCTAACGGTTCGTTTACCCAAAGTTTGTGCTATCTGCGACGCAAATTTTGCCGTGCCGAAGACATAATTTCCATTTGTAGCGTCTCTAATTTGATCGATTAATTCTTGCTGAAGCTCACTCTTAAATAGGCGACGATACACCTCAGCTCTCTCAGAGGTATTACTGCCTAATTCAATATAACAATCATGCGGCGTTATAAGCTCTGATGGTTCTAGCTGTGCATTTGTTCGATAGCTTGTCCAACGATACTCAGCGGGATGATCTACCATGCCCGCCCTAACTGGGTTCATTTCTATGTAGCGATAACACGCCATCAAATAGCTTTCTTGCTGCAC
>NZ_UTBG01000091.1 GCF_900580675.1 Pseudomonas viridiflava | reverse complement strand
GGGCCTGTTGTTCGAACGCATGAACAACATGGGCATCGACTTGGAGGCTCTGCAGGAAACCGGCAATTTGCTGATCGAGCAAGTGGACGCCGCCGAGTTGTCGCCCGGCGAATTCTCGCACCGCGTGCGCCGTTGCGTGGATGAGCGCGGGATCAAGACCGTGGTCATCGACAGTATCAACGGCTACCAGGCAGCCATGCCCGAAGAGAACGCGCTGATCCTGCACATGCACGAGCTGCTGCTGTACCTCAACCGCCGTGGCGCGGCGACATTCATGACCGTCGCCCAACACGGGCTGGTCGGCGACATGCAGGCGCCCGTCGATATCACCTACCTGGCCGACACGGTGATTCTGCTGCGTTACTTCGAAGCGCTGGGCAAGGTGCGCCGCGCGATCTCGATCATCAAAAAACGTACCGGCGCGCACGAATCGACGATCCGTGAATACCGTATCAGCGGCCAGGGCATGACCGTCGGCGAGCCGCTTGACAACTTCCAGGGTGTATTGCGTGGCATCCCGACCTACATGGGCGCCGGTTCACCTTTGCTCAAGGAAGACAGCGCGTGACGGCCATTTCACCTGTCTCCGAGCGTGCAATTGTTCTGGCGCCGATGGGCCGTGACGGCTCATTGGCGCTGATGATGCTTAAAGAAGCCGGTTATAGCGGCATCGTTGCCAGCAGCCTGCCGATGCTGTGTGAAGAATTGAAGCAAGGTGCCGGCTTGCTGATCATTGCCGCCGAAGCGTTACGCGGCACGGACCTTGAACCGCTGCTGGAGCAGCTGCATCAACAGCCCGCGTGGTCTGATTTGCCGATTGTGCTGATGACCCACCACGGCGGCAGTGAGCAGAACGGCTCTGCGCACCTGAGTGGGCTGCTGGGCAACGTGACCTTCCTCGAGCGGCCGTTCCACCCTGTGACGTTGATCAGCCTGGTGAGTGCGGCCCTGCGCGGCCGGCGCCGGCAATATGATGCGCGTGACCGGCTGATTGAACTCAGCGAGAGCGAACTGCGTTTGCAGCGCACCATGGAAACCCTCGAGCAGCAGGTGGAAGAGCGTACCGTGCAGTTGCGCAGTAACGAAGAAGCCTTGCGCCAGTCGCAGAAGATGGAAGCCGTCGGCCAGTTGACCGGCGGTATCGCTCACGATTTCAACAATATGCTGACCGGGATCATCGGCAGCCTGGAACTGCTGCGACGGCGCGTGTCGCGGGGGAAGTTGGACGACCTCGACAGCCTGATCGACCTGGGCGTGACCTCGGCCAACCGCGCTGCCGGCTTGACCCACCGCCTGCTGGCGTTTTCTCGACGCCAGTCGCTGGACTCCAAGCCGGTACAGCTCAACGAGCTGGTGACCTCGATGGGTGAGCTGCTGCAACGCAGCATCAATGAAAGCATCACGCTGGACATGCGCCTGACCGACCAGCTCTGGACCGCCGAGGCCGACCCCAACCAACTGGAAAGCGCCCTGCTCAACCTGGTGATCAACGCCCGTGACGCGATGCCCAGTGGCGGCAACCTGATCGTCGAAACCACCAACCGCCACCTGGACAGCGTCTTCACCGCCGCCTATGGCACGCTGACGCCGGGCGACTATGTGGAACTGAGCGTCAGCGACACGGGCTGCGGCATTCCGGAAAGTGTCATGGGGCGCGTATTCGATCCGTTCTTCACCACCAAGCCGATCGGTCAGGGTACTGGCCTGGGCTTGTCGATGATCTACGGCTTCGCCCGCCAGTCCCATGGTCATGTCACCCTGCACAGCGAAGTGGGCAAAGGCACCACGGTGACACTGTTTCTGCCGCGCTATGTCGGCGAGGTGGTCACGGACACAGCGGCCAACCCTGCGCTATTGCCGTACGCGAACAGCGGCGAAACGGTGTTGATTGTCGAGGATGACCCCGCGGTGCGGGTGCTGGTCAGTACGGTACTCAAGGAGCTGGGATATACCTTCGTCGAGGCTGGAGATGCCAATACCGCGTTGCCGATCATTGAGTCAGAGCAGCGTATTGACCTGCTGATCAGCGACGTAGGGCTACCGGGCATGAATGGGCGGCAACTGGCGGAAATCGGCAGGCAGATTCGCCCGGACCTGAAGGTGTTGTTCATTACCGGGTATGCCGAGCATGCGGCAGTACGTGGCGGCTTCCTGGACCCGGGGATGCAGTTGATCACCAAGCCCTTCACCTTTGATTTGTTGACAGAGAAGGTCAGGGAGATGATCAGGGGCTGAAGGGGCGACTAAGGGCTGCCAGGCAGCCCGGTGATGCTTTATGCCAGCATTCGCTGGATATGTTCCTGCAACGTGTCCAGATCAAACGGCTTGGCCAGGATCGGTGCATTGCGCGTGATCGGGCTGTTGCAGTCGAGGATTTCCTGCGGGTAACCGCTGATAAAAATAACTTTCAATTCCGGCCGCAACTTGATGGCCGGCTCGGCGATCTGCACCCCGGAAATCCCGCCCGGCAGGCGATAGTCGGTGACCATCAGGTCCAGGTGCGGCTTGGTCGCAAGGATTTCAAAGGCCTGTTCTCCGTTGATCGCCTTCAAGACCCGATAACCCAGGCCTGCCAGGTACTCACCCAGCACAAACATAATGGATTCGTCGTCCTCGACGATCAAAACGACATCTTGCGCATCTTCACTCATGGGAAGCCTTTGTCCGGTCAATTGCTGCAATTACGACCATGGGGTCACGCAGAAGGTTGCGTCGGGGTGACGATTGATTTCATACCGACGGTTCAAGGGGCAGGCATACCCGAAACAGGGCGCCCTCGCCTATCTGGCTCTCGACTTCAATGGTGCCGCCGTGGGCCGCAACGATCTGCTCTGAAATAAACAGCCCAAGGCCAAGGCCTGCTGACACCTGGCTGGCGGAGACGCGCTCGAACTGCTGGAAGATACGTTTCTGGTTCTCTTCACTGATCCCGATACCGTGGTCGCGCACTTCCACGCGCGCTTCACCGTGCTCGCGATACACCCGCACTTCCACCGGGCTTTTGGCCCCGTAGCGCAAAGCGTTGGTCAGCAGATTGGTCACCACCTGCTCGATGCGGAACTCATCCCAGTTACCTTCCACTGGCCCTTCGACTTCAAGCTGCATGGATGAATCCGCTGCCGCCACTTGCGGCGCGAAGTTCTCCACCAGGTTGCGCACCAACTGCGTCAGGTCAAAGCGCCCCGGGCGAATCGACAGTTTGCCGGTGCGGATACGCGACACGTCGAGCATGTCTTCGATCAGGCGGATCAGGCTCTGGATCTGGCGTTCATCGCGGTCGACCATGGCGTGCATTTTGTCCAGGGTAAACGCGGCGGCGTTATCGCGCGCCAGGTGCATCTTGCGCAGTTGGGTTTCGAGGATCAGGCCGTTAAGCGGCGTACGCACTTCATGGGCGACGATCGACATAAAGTCATCACGCATGCGCACTGCCTGCTCCAGCTCGGCCTGGGTGGCCTGCAGGCGCGTCAGCAACAGTTCCTGTTCACGGCGGGCGCGTTCCAGGGCTTCGAGTTGCTGCTTGACTGCCTTGCTCTGGCGGTACAGGTCGACGAACACATTGACCTTACTCTTGACCGCATGGATATCCAGCGGCTTGTGCAGGAAGTCCACGGCGCCGCTTTCATAGCCCTTGAACGCGTAATTGAGTTCGCGGCCGGCGGCACTCACGAATACGATCGGGATGTTCTTGGTTTTTTCGGTGCCGCGCATCAGCTCGGCCAGTTCGAAACCGTTCATGCCGGGCATCTGCACATCGAGAATCGCCATCGCAAACTCGTGTTCCAGCAACAGGGACAAGGCTTCGTCGGCGCTCAATGCCTTGAACACCTGGCGATCCTCGCGCTTGATCAGCGCTTCAAGGGCCAGCAGGTTTTCCGGCAGATCGTCGACGATCAGCAGTTTGGCCTGAACAGTACTTAACATGGGGAAGGTTCCAGGGAAGCCAGCAATGAGGCAATGCGGCTCAAGGTCAGAATATGGTCAGGTGTGTGCAAGGCCAGGGCCGCCAGCGGCATCACGGCGATCCGTGCTTCCTTGGGGTCCTGGACAACAGTGGTTCCACCCGCTTGCTTGACGTGCGCCAGCCCATGGGCGCCGTCCTGGTTGGCGCCGGTCAGCAGAATCGCCAGCAGGCCCTTGCCGTACGTGTCGGCAGCGGACGCGAACAGGTAATCGATGGCGGGCCGCGAATGGTGCACGCGGTCTTCCTGGCTCAGCGACAGGCTGCGATCGTGCTCCACCGAGAGGTGATAGCCGGGCCCGGCAAAATACAGCGTACCGGCCTTGAGCTCTTCCTTGTCCCGAGCCTCGCGCACCGGGATCCGCAGGCGCCGCGCAAACACTTCGGCCAATTGGCTGCGGCGTTCATCCGGCAGGTGCAGCACGGCAATGATCGGCAGGCCGAACCGTTCAGGCAGTTCACCGAAAATAGTCAGCAACGCCTCAACGCCGCCGGCGGAGGCGCCGACGACGACAGCTTCAATCCCGCGAATCGGGCCGGTTTGCGCCTCGTTCATGATTTTCGGTAGATCCGTTCCTGCTTGACCAAAGGTTCGAATTGCGTGCTGTAGGCGGAAAAATCCAGGGTTTCCTTGCTGCCCAGCACCAGGAAGCCGCGATGACACAGCGACTCATGGAACAACCCGAACGCCCGATCCTGCAATTTTTTATTGAAGTAAATCAACACGTTACGACATGAAATTAATTGAGTTTCTGAGAATACACTATCCGTCGCCAGACTGTGATCGGCAAAGGTCACGTTCTCGCGCAGGGTCTTGTCGAAGATCGCGTAATCGTAAGCTGCGGTGTAATAGTCGGCAAATGAACGTTGCCCGCCGGCCTGCTGATAGTTGGCAGTGTAAGCCCTTACATTCTCCAGGGAAAAGATGCCCTGCTTGGCTTTATCCAGCGACGCCGGGTTGATGTCCGTCGCGTAGATGATCGTGCGTTCCAGCAGCCCTTCTTCGCGCAGCAGGATCGCCATGGAGTACACCTCCTCCCCCGTGCTGCAACCGGCGATCCAGATCTTGATCGACGGGTAGGTCTTGAGCAGCGGCACCACTTCCTTGCGGATTGCCAGGAAGTGCGACGGGTCGCGAAACATCTCGCTCACCGGAATCGTCAGGAACTGCAGCAATTGCATGAACGCTGCCGGGTCGTGCAACACCCGCTCCTGCAACGCCGAAATCGTCGCGCAGTCAAACTGGCGCAAGGCATGGGCCACGCGGCGTTTGACTGACGCGCCGGAGTAGTCGCGAAAGTCGTAGCTGTACTTGAGGTAAATCGCCTCGATCAACAGGCGCAGCTCAATGTCGCTGCTTTTCTCCAAAAAACTTCGCTCCACTTAAATGCGTTCCATCTTCGGTAGCCACACACGAATCAACGAGAACAGACGGTCCAGGTCGATCGGCTTGGCCAGGTAGTCGTTGGAGCCCGCCGCGAGGCAGCGTTCCTGATCGTCTTTCATGGCCTTGGCGGTGACGGCAATGATCGGCAGCTTCTTCCAGCGCGGGTCCTGGCGGATCAGCGCGGTGGCTTCGTAACCGTCCATTTCCGGCATCATCACGTCCATCAGCACCAGATCGATATCCTCGACTTCATTGAGCTTGTCGATGGCTTCGCGGCCGTTACGCCCGATCACCACCACCGCGCCTTTATGCTCCAAGGCACTGGTCAGTGCAAAGATATTGCGCACGTCGTCGTCCACCAACAGGATCTTGCGCCCCTCGAACACCTTGTCGCGGCTGCGCGCGGTCTTGAGCATCTTCTGGCGATCTTGGGACAACTGCGATTCGACTTTGTGCAGAAAGAGTGTGACCTCGTCGAGCAGGCGCTCCGGCGAGCGTGCACCCTTGATAATGATCGAGCGCGAATACTTGCGCAGCTCGGCTTCTTCATCGCGGGTCAGGTTGCGCCCGGTGTACACAATCACCGGCGGGAACGAGCAGATATCCTCGGTGGCCATGCGCTTGAGCAACTCGTTGCCGAGCATGTCCGGCAGCTTGAGGTCGATGATCATGCAGTCGTAGATATTGGTGCGCAGCAGGTCGAGGGCGGCCTGGGCGTAACCGACATCGGTGATCTCGATGTCATCGTCGCCGATCAGGCGGGCAATGCTGTCGCGTTGCAGGTCGTCGTCTTCCACCAGCAGCACACGCTTGACCTTCTGGGTCAGCTTGGCTTCCAGGCGTGCAAACACGTCCTTGAGCTCCTCGCGAGTGGTGGGCTTCACCGCATAACCAATGGCGCCCATATGCATCGCGGCTTCGACGCGGTCTTCGACGGAAATCACGTGCACCGGGATGTGGCGCGTATTTGCGTGTTCCTTGAGACGTTGCAGCACGGTCAGCCCGGAATGGTCCGGCAGGCGCATGTCCAGCAGGATCGCATCGGGAATGTACTCTTCGGCCAGGCTGTAGCCTTCGTCGGCGCCATGGGCCACCAGGCAGTTGTAGCCCAGCTCACGTGCCAGGTCGAAGAGGATGCGCGCAAAATTCGGTTCGTCTTCCACCACCAGGATGCAACGCGTGGTGAACGGGGCTTTGTCGCGGTCATCGGCAAAGCGCGGGATCTGTTTGGCGTCAGCCACCGGCAGCGGCGAAATAACGATGGGCTTGGGTGCAGGAGCCGACACGACCTGGCGCGGCTGCTCGATGGGCGGCGCATCTTCCAGGCGCTCAACGTATTGCTCGGGCAGTACCAGGGTGAACACGCTGCCTTTGCCCGGTTCGCTGGTCACGCTGATGTAGCCGCCGAGCAACGCGGCCAGGTCGCGGGAAATCGACAGGCCCAGGCCGGTGCCGCCATAACGGCGGTTGGTGGTGCCGTCGGCCTGGCGGAAGGCTTCGAAGATGCTTTCCTGCTGGTCGGGGGCAATACCAATCCCTGAATCGCGCACGGTGAAGGCGACGCCCTCGCCCGGCGCGCGGGACACCGATAGGCTCACCTCACCTTGCTCAGTGAACTTGACCGCGTTGGACAGCAGGTTCTTGAGGATTTGCTCCAAACGCTGGCGGTCGGTGAACAGCATGGTCGGCGAGCCTGGCTGCACGTCGACCTGGAAGCCCAGCTTACGGTCGGCCGCCAGCGGTTCGAACATGCCGCGCAGGCCGTCTACCAGGCGCGCCACGCTGGAGTTTTCCGGACGTACTTCGAGCTTGCCGGCTTCGACCTTGGAATTGTCCAGGATGTCGTTGATCAGGTTGAGCAGGTCATTGCCGGCCGAATAGATCGACTCGGCAAACTTGACCTGTTCGGCGCTGAGGTTTTCCTGGGGGTTTTCCGCGAGCAACTTGGCCAGGATCAGCGAACTGTTCAGCGGCGTGCGCAGCTCATGGGACATGTTGGCGAGAAATTCGGACTTGTACTTGCTGGAACGCTGCAACTCTTCGGCGCGGTCTTCCAGCTCGAGCTGGGCCTGGTTCAGTTCGACGTTCTTGCGGTCCATCGCGTCGCGCTGTTCAGCCAGGGTCTGGGTTTGTTCAGCCAACTGCTCGTTGGTCTGTTCCAGTTCAGCCTGCTGGGTTTCCAGGTGAGCCTGGGACTCCTTGAGGATCCGCGACTGCTCTTCCAGCTCTTCGTTGGCGGTCTTGAGTTCTTCCTGTTGCACTTGCAGCTCTTCGTTGAGCTGCTGGGTCTCGGCCAGCACTTCCTGCAATCGCTGGCGATACCGTGCGGCTTCTATAGAAGTGCCGATATTGCCGGCAATCAGCTCCAGCAGTTCCACGTCGCGTTCGTCCAACGGGCGCAGGAAGCCCAGCTCGATCACGCCATTGACCCGGCCGTCATCGCTGGTCGGGACCACCAATACGCTGCGCGTCGCACCATCGCCAAGGCCCGAGCTGACCTTGAAGTAATCCACCGGCACATCGTCCAGGCGAATCAGGCGATCCAGCTGGGCAGCCTGGCCGACGATGCCCTCGTCGCTGTAGATCGCCTGTTCGAGCTGCTCCTGCTCGCGGGAAAAACCATAGGTGGCCACGCGCTTGAGACCGCCGTGCTCTTCACGCACATACACCGCCGCCACCGCCGAGCCCATGTACTGGGCAAAGAATTGCAGGATATTGCGCCCCAGCATGTTCAGGGTGAGTTGGCCGAGCACCTGTTCGGCGAGTTCGGTCTGGCCGTTACGCAGCCAGGCCTGCTGTTCCAAACGCCGCGCGATCTTCTGTTGTGACGCGAGGTTTGCGCTGTAACTTTCTGACAGCGCTACCAAATTTCTTCTACCGATATACGCCAGGAACCCGCTCAGCCCGAGTACGAACACCAGGTACAGTGTGACGCTGACGACCGTGGTGCGGGTGACTTCTTGATTGCGCGTGATGCGGAACTGCTGCTCCATCGCCACCGCGTCGTCGTACTCCTTGCGAATTTCGTCGGTCAGGCGCTTGCCACGGCCGGCCTTGACCGCACTGCGGTAGTCGCCGCTTTCGCGCTGCATATCAATCATCGACTGGGCGTATTTATTCCACTCGGCTTGCAGGGCTTCAAGGCGCTTGAGGCGGTCGACCTGCTGCGGGTTGTCCGCCACCAATTCCTGCAAATTGCGCAAGTCGGCATGATCCGCGGTTTGGCGACTTCGTACGGGTCGAGGAAGTGCTCGTCGCCGGTAATCAGGAAACCGCGCATGCCGGTCTCAAGGTCCACGGTCAGCTTGGACGACTCGTTGAGGTTGTTGATGACCCGATCCGTGTGCTCGACCCACTGAATCACTGACAGCAGATAAGTGATCAGGCAGACGAAAAACACCGCGCTGAGCACGCCCACACCCAAGGGCAAAGCCACATTGCGGCTGAGGAGTGTACGGAAGCTCTTTTCATCGACAGACGAAGCGGGAGTCATGGGCATGCCTTGGCCAAGTGAGAAAAACCGGGAGTTTGCCCGAACTTGAGGGGCGAGGGCTATGTTTCTCCTTTGATTTGGAAAAGAAACCTACGCTCAGAGCCGGAATTTCGCGTCCGCCCCGGCGCATTTCGTCAGCACTTTTACACAGTTTATGACAGATCTTTTGAACAAGACTGGAACGACGTTTTGCTTTTCCTGCACTCAGGTGGACACCCCAAAACCACGGAGGATCTTTTGGGCGCCTTCACTTCTGACTAATCAAGAGTAAGCCGAATGAGCATCTCCACCCTCTCCCAGCAACACGCGCAGAACCCCAACGCCGTGCTTTTACAGATCGATACTCCCAGGCAAAACGAGACAAGCACGTTAACTGCTTCGAGTACACAGCACATACCTCTCAGCCCCGTGGTCGACGACGCCAGCATTTCCTGGGAAGCATTGAAAACACCGAGAAACTTGCGTGCAATCAGTTCAAAACTCAAAAGGTGTTACCCGAGGCTTTACCTCAACGGACACTCGTCCCTGTTTCTCATGAGGGTAAATGCTTTTTCAGTCGCTATTCAGCTGGGCCCCTCCCAACCACCGACACGGTTACCCCTGGCCCAGGTCCTCACCAAATTAGGCTACACGTTGCCAACCAATGGTCGCGAAGCGCTCGCGCTGATGCAGTCGGTGGAGCAAAAAATCGCCATGCGCCTTCTGGGAAATCTGGGCGGAGCACTTTCCTGGCCAATACCGATATCGCAAACGGACGAGGTCCGGCTCGCCACTTTTCTCTTCTCCGAAACGACGGGCGTGCCAGGCTTGCCATTGCCGCGCGATGGCAAACGCACATTTGGTTATCTCTTGAGCGGCAGTTCGGTAATGCCAGATGACTTGAAAGATCCTCCTAAGGCCTTGGAGAAAATGCTCACAAGCCCCAACGCATTGGTACTTGGGCAAGCCCTGCAAACGTTTTTGGGTGGCGTGTCTTCCAGGACCGCTACTTATGACTATTTATTAGCGGCGATTCATATTGGGCTGGATCCGACCTCGGTCGCCGACCAAACACGCACCAACCTCGCCGGTTTCGATTTGGCGAAACCGTCGTTGTGGGGCAAACCCGCCTCGGCGATTGTTGCCGAGTTGCGCAGCAAATTGGTCGCCGACGGCAAGGCAACGGCAGACACTGCTGGACTCGCGGCGCACATCCTGTTGGCCAGGCGCGCGCCGCAGTATCTGATTAAGGATATTCCAGCGTCCGTGACGTATGGCAGCATCCTTTGGGCCACCCTTACAATCGCAGCGGCGAAGATAGAAGCCGCGACCCCGGGGCGAGTGCCGGGTATGACTTACGCAGAGGTGTTGGAGAACTCTGAAGGTTTGGAGGCCAATGCAGATGTCACCCGACACGCTGAATATGAAGCTTTGCAGGATTGGGGGCGCGTCAGCGGGTTGCTGCCAGCTTCCGATAGCGCACCGAGTGCAGAGGATATCAATAAAGTTATACGTGCCTTCAATTCCCAATTAAGCGCGATGAAAACAACCAGTGAATTGCTCCAGACCCCAATACCGCAAAGAAGGGAAATGGCACTGGCCGAGCTAAGACGCTGCGTGCCCACCGACGATGAAAGCCTTTACGAAAAAAAATTGTTAAAACCAAACTACGATGTTGAGCACATTCAGGGCGGCCCCTGGCGTTCGATGCTGGACATCGTAATGGAAGGCCATCAGCTTTACGAAAATGACCACTGGGTATTCAACGATCCAAGTTTAGACCATAGTGGCCGTTTCAATTTATTTTACCCAAAGCACCTGGGCAAGGTCGCTGACGAGTTCCAGCGCAAATTCGATAACGTAGTAGACAAGCAAGAGAAAGGGCATAAGAACTATGCCCAGCAACTTATCGCCAACCTACCATTGGAAGATCGACGAAATCTTGAAGAAGGCAAGCTTGAGTTTTTTCATACCAATGGTTATCGATTAAATCTGGGCGCTGCCGATACAACACTTTTCAGGGCAAAAACACTGATTGTCAAAACCACCCGCAAAGATGATGTCAATTTTTACCAGATTGATACAAGCGCCGGGACTATCGACAAGCGTAATGGCCTGAAGAGCCAACTAACAGAACCTTACACACGAGAAAACCTGGTGGCTGTCAAAGGTTCTAATAAATACGTGACAGAAAAAATCAACCCTTCGCAATATCAGATACCTGACCAATCAGCAGAAAAACCGGAATCAGCTTCGATCCCGCATAGCTACAGCTCCGCGCGCAGCGAATTTATAAGTAGCGTATTGGCAAAATCGTTGAGGCTGGACGCTGCGGATGTGCGCAAATTTGCTGAAGGCTCCTCGAGCTATGACGATTCCAGGGATTATACAAATGCTGTGAAACAATTCATCCTGAATCTGATTCCGTTAAGGGCCGCCATCGTCAACTTTCGGGACGGCAATTATGCATCCGGCATATCTGATCTGGCACTTGATGTCATCGGCTTGGTAACCCTGGGCGCTGGGAAGGCGGCACAGGCAGGAAAAGCCGTGAAGGGCATCGCAGGTCTCAAAGGTGCAGCGAATGCCGTGCGGTTTGTGGGCGCCGCCGCAGTCGAGGCATTCAACCCCTTGAGTGGCGTGGGTGGTTTGTTAGTGGGTGGTGCCAAGTTCGTGGGCAAGGCCGGCGGCATAGCAGTCAAAAAAGGCACTGAAGCAATCAATAAGCTCAGAGGCGCGAGTGGCTCTTATGACTTGTTGAAAACGTCCAATAGAGTAAACGGCCCTACGTTGATCGGCGCCTATAAGGTCGGCAGTGAAACCACCGAAGGTGTCGCCGTATTAAAAAACGGTAACTGGTATAAATACGACCCATTGACCAATAGGCCGTATGGTCCTGCCGTCGAAAGTTTCGCACCGCTGAATGGTGGTCTCTTTGACAATCAAGTGAATGCCAATCTCGACAAACTCGCCAACGCTATTCGCGATGCACGAACACCCGCCAATATCTCCAGATATAACAATGGATATCGAAACGGGAAACTCGAATCCTTGCCGGACTATGCAGGCGAACGAAGCGTTCCGAAGTTATTGGAATTAGCAACAAAACCTAACCGAACGCCCGAAGAAATCGGCATTCTGTCCAAAGCATTAAAGGAAAGACAAATTCAAGACGGACAGTACTTCTGCGAAATTCTAAAAAACGATGTGTCCGGCAAGGGCGTCTCTTTTTATGGCTTTGCTCAGATAGACTACCACGCGCGCGTCGACTTAACGTCAAAGGGCGACTGCGCCGGGCTGTCAAATGCCATGGCACTCGCGCTGCACCGGGGAGATGAAGCGACATTCCTGAAGAATCTTGAAACAGCTTCTCGTTCCCCAACCCCAAAGGCGCAACATACGAAATTTGTCCTGGATCTTAGGAATTTACAAAACGCCACATCCAAACGCCTCACGTTTCATGCCGGAGGCCATCCCTCATCGATTAAATATCAAACTATCATTAACGATCTAAGCACGGCCACCACATCAACTTATCTGAGAATCTCTACGGCAGATCACGCCATGCTGGCAGGCATTCGAATAAAAAATGGTACTAAAGAATGGTTTTTCTTCGACCCCAATGGCGGGCTGGTTAAGTTTGACAATGTTGCGGCTATGCAGACAGGTTTGGAAAAGGCGCTAAACAGCGGAGCACACGCTGCGACGTTAAACCCCAAACGTTCGCTGACAGGGCTCCCTGAGTTTCAGGTCAGCCGATTCCACCCCCAAGACATGATCAACGAGAATATAGACAGTTTCGCCGTTTCATTAATGATTTCCGAACCCCTGCCCATTTGATTCGAGTCATTTATCCCAGCCTTGTTTGGCACACTGACAAGGTTGGGGCATTTCAAATCAGGCGGCAGGCCTTGGCGCGCGTCAAGCGTACTTATGCTATGCCATTGATGAATACTGCAAGCCTTGCAAGCGGCCCTCTGCATACAACGCGACATTTCCCCCCGTTCCCGTCACAATGCCTGCGCCACGGAACTTGCCGAGTTTGACGAGACTCATTAGAGAATGAGTCTTTCAACCGCTGAAGACCTGCCTTTCATTTTCTCGGGAATTTTCACTATGTCTGCTACCTCCCCAACCATCCTTGTAGTCGAAGACGATGCCATCGTGCGCATGCTGATCGTCGATGTGCTTGAAGAATTGGAGTTCACGGTGGTGGAAGCGGCGGACGCCGAAGAGGCTTTGAAGAAAGTCGAAGATACCGACCAGGTCATTGACCTGATGATGACTGACGTTGGCCTGCCGGACATGGACGGCAAGCAATTGGCGACCAAGGTCCGTGAGCTGCGCCCCGCCCTGCCTATTCTGTTCGCAAGCGGCTATGCCGAAAACATCGACGTGCCGCCCGGCATGCAAGTGATCGCCAAGCCGTTTTCCATTGATCAACTGCGTGACAAAGTCAAATCGATGCTTCCGGCCTGATACACCCTCGCTTTTGATACCGCTCCACCGGAGCGGTATGCCTTCCCCTGCTTATCGCGAAATCCGTGAAATCCCCAGCCTGAACAACTAATTCTTCCGGATGGCTAGCGCGTCTGAATTTAGCTGCTAGTTTCAATCGACGTGTCCTGCAGCTTTTATGAAACAGAGCAGCCCGTGCGCCAAGACGTCATCGGGCCCATCGCCATGGAATTGGGGAGTCGTCATGCTCAAATCACCGTGTGTTCCGGCATTGATATTGGCTGGGTGGGTCTTACCGTTGGTTTGCGCCCATGCGGATAACGCCGACACCGCGAACAAGAGCAACAACCCGCTCAACCTGGCGCCAGGCGCCAACCTGCAGGACTATTACACGCCAAAACTCTACGACACCAACGTACATACCAACGACTTGCTGCTGCGCGGCACCCTGCCCATCGCACCGTCGGACGTTATCGGCGTACCGCAGTTATTGCGCGCCACCCTGCCCCTCAGCACCCGCCCCGATCCGCATAACGGCTACAGCACCGGCATCGGCGACTTGAACCTGTTCGATATCTTCCTGCTCAAGACCGATGGCGTGCAGTTGGGCATCGGCCCGCAGATCACCGCGCCAACCGCCGAGCACGACGAACTGGGCACCGGAAAGTGGCAGGCCGGCCTGGCCGCCGTGGCCATCGATGCCTCGCCACGCGGCCTGCTCGGCGCGCTGGTGCAGTACCAAAGTTCGTTTGCCGGGGACCGCGACCGCGCCCACGTCGAAAGCGCCACCTTCCAGCCGTTCATCATTCATAACCTGCCCAAGGGCTGGTACCTGCGCTCTACCGGCACCTGGACTTTCGACCTGAAAAACGACACCCACTACATCCCCATCGGGTTTGGTGCGGGCAAGGCCTGGAAGTCGGGGACAAACATCCTCAACGCCTTCGTCGAACCGCAATGGACCGTGGCGCGCAAGGGCGACGGACTGCCGCAGTTCACCCTCTTTGCCGGCATTAACGTCACCTTTGGAAAGTAAGGACAGGCTATGCACGCTTTGATTCGTAACGCCGGGTTTAGCCTGATAGCCCTGTCGGCCGGTTGCAGTGTCGGCGTGCAGGCCGAGACGCTGGACACGCGCGTCGGCCCTATCAGCATGGAAGGCGAACTGCCGGCTCGCAGTGAAATCGCCAAGCTGTATGGCGAACTGGATTTCCAGCAAGCCACGCAGAGTTTTCTGTGGGCGTTGCCGCTGGTGTCCTATGCGCAATGGCAGGAAGAGTTCAGCAGCAAGCTCGGCGCCCGCAGCGGCGACCTGATGGTGCTGAGCACCTACGAAGATAAACTCGGAGTGATCACTGCCAACGCCACCACGCCTTATATCATCGGTTTCGTCGACCTGAATGAAACCGGGCCGCTGGTGATTGAGCTGCCGCCTGGCCCCACCGCGGGCGGAATCGGTGACTTCTGGCAGCGTGCCATTATTGACATGGGCCAGACCGGCCCGGATCAAGGCAAGGGCGGCCGATACCTGGTCATTCCGCCCGGCCAGCAGCCACCCTCTGATGCCGGCAACTATTACCTGGCCAAGTCGGAAACCATGAATGTCCTCGTGGGGTTCCGTGTACTCGACCCAGACCCGGCAAAGGGCAAGGCCCTGGTCGAACAATTCAAGATGTACCCCTACTCGCAACGTGCCAAGCCGACGCCTACGCGTTTATTGTCACCCGGTGGCAAAGCCTGGTCCGGCACCCAGCCACGGGGCATTGCCTATTGGCAGCGGCTGCACGAAATTATCCAGAAGGAGCCGGTCAACGAGCGCGACCGTTTCTATATGGCCATGCTCGCCAGCCTCGGCATCGAGAAAGACAAACCCTTCAACCCCAACGAGCATCAGCGCAAGGCCCTTGAGCAAGGGGCGCAAATGGGCGAGCTGATTGCAAAGGCCAATGCGTTCGCCAAGCGCTTTCCCCAGGCCCAGTACTGGAAGGACCGGCAATGGGACACCGTGCTGAACATCACCGAGCCGTCCCAGCGTGTGGGCTATTACGACCAGTTGTGGGAGCGCAGTGCGTGGTTCTACGAGGCCGTGACCAACACCAAAGGCATGGTCTCGAAAACCCCGGGGCTGGGCCAGACCTACCTGGGTGCCTACACCGACAAGGACGGGCAATGGCTCGACGGCGGCAAAAGCTACCGATTGCACGTCAGTGCCAACCCACCGGCCAAGCAGTTCTGGTCGATGACCGTGTATGACATCGACAGCCGCTGCCTGATCGACAACCCGCAACGCAAGGCCGACCTGTCTTCACGCCAGGATTTGCAGAAAAACCCCGACGGATCGGTCGATCTTTACTTCGGACCGCACGCGCCAAAAGACTTCGAGAGCAACTGGGTGCAAACTCTCCCCGGCAAACATTGGTTCAGCTATTTCCGACTGTATGCGCCGACCGAGGCCTACTTCGATAAAAGCTGGAAACTCGACGACATCACCCCAGTTCCTTAAGAGACGCAACAACATGATCAGAACACCGACGCGCCTGCTGTTGGCGAGCCTCTCGATACTCATGAGTACCGGCGCCTGGGCCGATTTTACCGCCACACCCAGCGAAGCCCGGGCCATTGCCAAGGAAGCCTACCTGTATGGCTACCCGGTGGTGGAGATGTACAAGACGCTCTACACCCAGGCCGTCGACAAAGGCGGCGCCAACTTCAAGGCACCGTTCAACCGCATCGGCAATACCGCGCAGGTTTTCACGCCCAAGGACACTGCATTCGTCACTCCCAACTCGGATACGCCCTATTCTTTCGTGTGGCTGGACCTGCGCAGCGAGCCGCAGGTGCTGACCCTGCCCAAGATCGAAGACAGCCGTTACTACTCGGTACAACTGATCGACCTCTACACCCAAAACTTCGCCTACCTGGGCACCCGCAGCACCGGCAACAACGGCGGCCACTACATGATCGCCGGTCCGGACTGGAAAGGTCAGCAGCCGGTCGACATCGACCGCGTGGTCTATAGCGAAAGCAATATCGCCTACGCCCTGTACCGCACGCAGTTGTTTGACGAGAAAGACCTGAACAAGGTCAAGCAGATCCAGAATGGCTACAAAGTGCAGCCATTGAGCAGCTACGTGAAACAGGCCGCACCGGCCAAGGCGCCGAAGATCGAATGGCCCAAGCCGATGGCGGCCATGACCGAAGGCCCGCAACTGTTTCGCTACCTGAACTTCATGCTGGCTTTCGCCGCCCCACAGGACAGTGAAAAAGACCTGCTCGCGCGTTTTGCCAAGATCGGTATCGCCCCAGGCGCACCGTTCAAGCTCAAGGACCTGACCGCTGAACAGCGCAAAGCCCTGGAGGACGGAATTTCCGATGGCCGCGCCGAGTTTGCAGCCTTCAAGAAAGACAAAGTCGACACGCACCAGGTCGCCAGCGGTGACCTGTTCGGCAGCCGCGATCACTTGCAAAACAACTACCTGTACCGCTACGCCGGCGCCGACATGGGGATTTTCGGCAACTCCACCGACGAGGCCGCCTATCTCGGCTACTTCGTCGACAGCGAGGGCAAGCCTGCCAACGGCGCGCGCCGCAGCTACACCGTGCATTTCGCCAAGGACCAGTTGCCACCGGCTGACGCGTTCTGGTCGCTGACCATGTACGACGGCAAGACCAAGCTGCTGGTGCCCAACCACAAGAAACGCTACCTGATCAATTCGCGCATGTTGCCTGGTCTGAAGCGGGACGCCGATGGTGGCCTGACCCTGGCCCTGCAGCACCACGAGCCACCGAAGGCTGAACAGAGCAACTGGCTGCCGGCCCCACCCGGTCCGTTTTACGCCGTACTGCGGATTTACCTGCCCAAGCCTGAGGTGGGTAATGGTCAATGGAAACTGCCGCCGTTGACGCCGCTCAAGTAACCGCACGTGGCCGGCTATCGTTACGCCACCACGCCGGCCACACCTGCGGTTGCAGCGGTTAACGTTTCTTCAGCTTCACATAGGACTGATGCAAATCGGACGCCCACCCGTCAATAACAGCCTTCACATCATCAGCCTTCATCACCTGAGCGGCATTGGCCAACGGTTTTCCGGTGCCTTTGCGTACCACTTGCGCAAGCACTTTGCCAGTGGCGCCATCGAGGAACTGCGCCTCGGTTCCCAGGGTGGTTTCCTGGTCACGTATCCCTGCACCGGTACTGACGGCCGCCGCCACCAGGGCGACAGGGATGAACTCATAGGGTTTGAGCCCTTCCGTTTTGCTGCTGACCGCCGTGATCGCCGCACGCACGACGATCACCCCAGGCCCCGGTGCATTGGCCAGCGGCATCGACTTCGACAATTCACGCTTGAGCGCCTGGTTGAAGTAAAGGTTAATGCCCTGCAGGGTACTGTCCGGGATTTTCGCGCTGGCCTGAGGCTTGGGGTAGAACTGCGTCGGCTCGATGTAGACCGCGTTGTAACGACTGAGATCCAGCTCGGGATCGACCCAGCGCATAACCTCAGCCCCGGAAGGCGATCTGGCTTCCTTAAGTTGACTGTAATCCGACAGAAAGCCCGAATATTCATCCGGTTGCGGGACTTTGCTGGCACACCCCGTCAGACCGAATGTGGCGATACACAGCGTAGAGATGAGTAGCCTTTTCATCGTTGAACTCCCTGGAAGTCGGCGTTGACCTATGGAGCACTAGGTATAGCCAACCCTGGGGAGTCCTGCGCTGGAAAATCAGCCGCGTTCGCGCGGGATCAGGCTCTGCAGTTGCGAGGCCAGGAAGTTGGCGTCGAAGGCAAAGGTGTCCGGGTCTTTCAGGCCATTGGTTTTCTTCCAGAGCCAGTCATTCTTATCCGCCGGCAGTACCAGCGAGACGCTGCCATGGCGGGCGGCGGTCAGGCCCATGACCGAGACGGAAATCAGGCCGCCGACGCCCATCACGTCCGGCACGAATTCCACGGGTTTACCGGTGATCTGCACGGTAAGTTTTTCGGTCTTGAAGGTCGATGCCTCCACCGGCAGGCTCGGGCCGCTGGCCACGTACGCCTCGCGGTGCACTTCCAACAAACCTGCCGTCTTGACCGGCTCCAGCCATTGCTCAATCTGGCCGAACAACTCACCGAGCTTTTGCGCCCAGCGCGCTGACTGCAGGTCAAATTGCTGTTTTTTGTGCGCTTCGCTGTCGGCGTAATGACGGAGCATCTCGCCCAGTTGCTGTACATCGTCCATTGCGGAATTCCTTGGGTGAGCCAGGTTGCCAGCGTCGATCATGGCAGATGCGACGGTTCGGCGTACGGCTTAAAACTGCACCGGTCAATTGCTCGGCAACTGCGTATGACTAATCGGCGGCCGGTGGGTAAGGTGAACCGACTTTCCTTGTCAGGAGCATCGCATGCGCACTATCGGCCTTATTGGCGGCATGAGCTGGGAGTCCAGCGCCGAGTATTACCGCATCATCAACCAGCGCGTGCGCGACACGCTCGGCCCGCTGCGCTCGGCGCAACTGTTGATGTACAGCGTGGATTTCGGCCCGGTGGAACAGGCCCAGCATGCCGGGCGTTGGGATGACGCCGCGCTGATCCTCGAGGATGCCGCGTGCCGCCTGCAAGCCGGCGGCGCCGAGTGTGTGGTGCTGTGTACCAACACCATGCATCTTGTGGCGCCGCGGATCGAGGCGGCGGTGACGATTCCGTTTCTGCATATTGCAGACGCCGCCGGGGCTGCCGCGGTTGAAGCCGGCACGCTGACCGTCGGCCTGCTGGGCACCGCGTTCACCATGGAGCAGGACTTTCTCACGTCGCGCCTGACAGCCCAGGGTTTGACCGTGCTGGTGCCGGAGGCGGACGAGCGCCAGGCCGTGCACCGGATTATCTATGACGAGTTGTGTGTCGGCGTGATCAGCGATGCGTCACGCGAGGTGTACCTGCGGGTGATCGAGTCCCTGGCCGCACGTGGCGCCCAGGCGATCATCCTGGGCTGTACCGAGATCAGTTTGTTGGTCAAGCCCGAACACTGCGACTTGCCACTGCTGGACACCACCGAGCTGCATGCGCAGGCTGCGGTGGCGTTTGCCTTGGGCGATTAAGCCGACGTGCGCAAGCGCGCCATGCTCAGGGTGTCGACGAACACGCCGTCACGCACGGCGTAGTCGCGCAACCGGCCTTCGACTTCGAAGCCGAATTTGCGGTACAGGTGATGCGCGGCTTCGTTGTCGGCGTATACCGTGAGTTCGACCCGGTGCAGGTTCATCCAGTTATCGGCTACGTCGAGCGCGGCGGTCAGCAAGCGCGAACCCACGCCCTTGCCTTGCCAAGCCGTCGCTACGCCCATCCCGAACGAGCCGGCATGCGCCTGGCGCACGCGCAGGTACTGTTCCAGGCCGAGCTGGCCGACCACCTCGCCGCCATGCACTGCGACCAGCTGCAGGCGCCGTTCGTTATCGGTGACGAGTTTGTTGCGCCATGCTTCAACCGACTGGTAAGGCATCTGCAGCACCTGACGGCATACGGCCGGGTCGTTATAGAGCGCAGCCACGCCTTCGAGGTGGGCTTCGGTGAAGCGCTGGATCACGATATGGGGTTCAGGTGTGTGCATTGTGTTTCATCCTTTGAAAGACAAGTGGCCGCCCAGTGTAGGGCCCAGGCCGTTCTGAAGGAAAGCTGCATGCCATCTCAGAAATTACCTCGTCAAAAAGCAACTGTTTCCTACAGTTACGCTGCGCGCAGCTTGCAATACTCGACGTTTTTCACGTGCACACGTCGGGACATACAAGGTGATAAAGCAACGGGCAACAGTCGGATTCATGTGTGTGGCCGGTTTACTGGCAGCGAGCGCCTGCGCAACCAGGCAACCCCCTGCGCTGGGTATCAAATGGCTGCCGGACTGCGAGGGCCGTGCAATCAACCCCCTGGACCCGGAAGTCGTCGCCAGGACCCAGTGCGGCATTGTCACTGTACCGCTGGACCATTTGCGACCTGCGCGCGGAACGCTCGAACTGGATATAACCCGTGTTGCAGCCCTGCAGCCGCTGAAGCGCGAAGGCGCGATATTCACCAACCCGGGCGGACCGGGCGCCGACGGCAGCGGGTTCACCGTGGTCCTGGCCTGGATCTGGAAAGGCTATGGTCAGAGGTCAGGCGGTGAGGCCTACCGGCACCTGACCGAGACTTATGACTTGATCGGCGTGACGCCGCGAGGCATGGGCAGCAAGCCAGGCTCGCAGCTGGTGTGCCAATCCGATGAGATGATTGTCGCGCAAAACGACATCACCGAAGACCGCAGTCCGGGCAACCTGCAAGCCCTGCAGCATAACGCCGGGGTATTGGCCAGAGGCTGTGCGGGCCAGCGCCTGGCGCCTTATATCAATACCGATCAAACCGCACGGGACATGGAGTTTGTTCGCGTCCAGCTCGGCGAAAAACACCTCAACTATTTCGGCAGTTCCTACGGCACCTGGCTGGGCGCCTGGTACGCAGGCCTGTTCCCCAAACACGTCGGGCGCATGGTGCTTGACTCGAATACGGACTGGACGTCGACTTTCCAGGAGGCCTCTTTGATTCAAGCGCCGGAGAAAGAACGCATCTTCACCCGCTTTGTGGCGCAACGTGCCGCCAGCCAGCCGACGCTGTATCAGATGGGCGATGACCCGGCGGCCATACGCGAGGTTTTCCTCGGCCTGCTGCCCGAGGTTCGCGTCGCCCTGCGCTCTGATAACGACTTGTACAGCTCCGTCGAAACGCTGATGGCGGCACGTGCACTCAGCGATTGGCTGCGTCAGTCACCCAACCTCGAAGACGCGAAGCTGCTGGAAAAGGCGCAAGCCTATCGGTTCAGCCGTGACGCCGAAATCGATCAATCGGCAAACACCGCGTTTGCCACCTTGCTCAGTCTGACGCGTAGCCCTCGCCCGTGGAACGACATCGAGCCGGGGCCGCTGAAGCTCACGCCAGAGATGTCCGTACGCTCTACGGTGCTGTGC
>NZ_UTBG01000106.1 GCF_900580675.1 Pseudomonas viridiflava | reverse complement strand
GCTGGCACTGATCTACGCGACCGTCCTGGGTGTTGCCGGTGTGGCACTGTTGTACAAGGTGGCCAACCCGTTGGCGGCGCTGTTTGCCGTGATCGGCTTTGTCATCTACGTCGGCCTCTACAGCCTGTACCTCAAGCGCAAGTCGGTTCACGGTACGCTGGTGGGCAGTCTGTCGGGGGCGATGCCGCCGGTGATTGGTTATGTGGCTGTAACCAATAGCTTCGACATGGCCGCGCTGGTGCTACTGGTGATGTTCAGCCTGTGGCAGATGCCGCATTCCTACGCCATCGCGATTTTCCGCTTCAATGACTACCTGGCTGCGTCGATTCCGGTTCTGCCGGTCAAGCGTGGCATCCAGGTCGCCAAGAAACACATCCTGCTGTACATCCTGGCCTTCCTCGTGGCGACCTTGATGTTGACCTTCAGTGGCTACGCCGGCATGAGCTACCTCGCCGTCGCCGCCGCCATGGGCATGTACTGGTTGTACATGGCCTGGACCGGCTACAAGGCGGTGGATGACACCGTCTGGGCGCGCAAGCTGTTCGTGTTCTCGATCTTCACCATCACCGCGCTCAGCGTGATGATGTCCCTGGACTTCCAAGTGCCGAAAGAGCTGTTGCTGACCTACGCTCACTGAGTGTCACCGCAGTGAAAAAGCCCCGCCTTCGAGAGAAGCGCGGGGCTTTTTCTTGGGCGCGGGTTTAAATTCGCCGGCGCATTTCTCGTCATACCCCTCTGTACGAACTGTGCGAATCCATCCCACGCCAACAAGGAGTAGCCACCATGGTCAGCGTTAGTCGTCGGTCCATTCTCGCCCTGGGCGCAGCCCTGCCATTGCTGGGACGGCTCGATTGGGCTGTTGCCAGCCCGCCGCCGAACCAGACTGACAAGGTGCTGCTCAACTACAACGAAAGCCCCTACGGGCCCGCACGGGCCGCCCGTGAGGCGATGCAGCAGGGAATCGTCACCTCCGGGCGCTATCCCTACAAACACATGTACGCCCTGGCCGCGCTGTTTGCCCAGCAGCAAGGCCTGTCGGAAGAGCAGGTGGCCGTGTTTTCGGGCTCCATGGCAGCCCTGCGCTATGCAGTCCTGGCATTCACCAGCGCAACCCGCGGCCTGGTAATGGCCACGCCATCCTACGAAGTGCCGCGCCAGGCGGCCGAGGCGAACAAGGCGCCGGTGCGTGAGGTGGACCTCAGTGCCGACCACGCCCACGACGTCCCGGCCATGCTCGCTGTCGACCCGCACGCCGGCATGCTTTACCTGTGCAACCCGAACAACCCTACCGGCACCGTCACGCCCACAGAGGCGATCCGACAGGCCTTGGCGAACAAGCCCAAAGGCAGTGTGCTGGTGGTCGATGAGGCCTATATCGACTTCGCCGACGTGCCCAGCGTGGTCAGTTGGGTCAAGGACCACGACGACCTGCTGGTGCTGCGCACCTTCTCGAAAATCTACGGCATGGCCGGCGCCCGCCTTGGCCTGGCGATCGGCCACCCGGCGTTATTGGAGCGGCTGGCGGTGTTTGGTGGCGACAACGTCCCGGCAGGCTCCAGCTTGCTTGGCGGGCTCGCCAGCCTGGAAGACATCAAACTGCTGCCGCAACGCAAGGCCCTGAATGCGCAATTGCGCGACGAGACCGTGGCCTGGCTCAAGGGGCGTGGGTTTACCTGCACCGCGTCACAGGCCAACTGTTTCATGATCGACGTGAAACAACCGGCCGAACAGGTCATCCAGAAGCTCACCGCTCAGGGCGTGATGATCGGGCGGGTATGGAAGAACTGGCCGCAGTGGGTGCGGGTCACGGTGGGCAACAAGCGGGAGATGGCACGGTTTCGCGAGGTGTTTGCGGCGCAGGTCGAACGGGTCAGCTGACACAGCACAGAGCAAATGTGGGAGCTGGCTTGCCTGTGCGATAGCATCACCCCGGTTTCACTGATGTACCGAGGCGTCTGCATCGCAGGCAAGCCAGCGCCCACATTCAAGCGTTACTGCTGCGCGATGCTGTACCCGTCAAACGCCGTCTTCTGCTGCAGCGCAGTAATCACGCTCTTGCGGCTCAGCGGCTGTTCAGCGCCCGTGTTATCCACAAAGCTTTCAACGTCCAGCTCGGCCTCATCACCTTCACCCACAAAGCTGAAACCCAGGAACTCGAACGCTTCACGGTCGACATTCAGCTTGGAGCGCGGCGTGCGCAACGGCAGGGTAACGCTGCTGCCGTCCTTGCTGATCACAAACACTTCGGCTTCTTTCTTGGCGCGTGAGGCCTTGCTCTTGCCGGCGCTCGGGTTGCTGATGGCCTGGTGCGACTGGTTCAGCACCTTGAGGGCCAGGCCGTACACTAGTTCCTGAAACTCGGGGTCGTCCTTGAAGCTGGACAGGATGCGGCTGATCGAGAACTTGCTGCTCAGGTCTTCCAGGGCAATGTTGTCGGCGGCCTCGGCATCCTTGAGCTGCTTGAGCTGCCCCATCAGGTCGTAGGCCTTGTCGTCGTCGAAGGCGTCATGAGCCTGGCGGATGGCCACGCGCAGGTCGCGGATCTGGTCGCTTTCCTTGGAGGTGTGGAACGCATCCAGCACCATCTCGCTGATGATCTTGGCCGCAGGCACATGCTGTGAAAGATTGATGGCGTTTTCGTATTCGGCCTTGGATTGCAAGGCGACTACGGATTCTTCGGGGGCGGATTGTGCGGTGTAAGAATCAGACATTGAAATTTCACTACTTCAGTAAACGAGGGACAAAAAGCGTCGGGCATTTTCAGCGGGTAGGGGTGTCAGGTCAAGGCAGCACAATGCCCTTATCGCGGTGCGAAGCAAAACCTCACAAGGTCAGCTGCTTGAGGCAGGCTTCGAGGATATCCAGGCCTTCCTCCAGCACAGCTGGCTCAATCGTCAGCGGTGCCAGCAGGCGGATGATATGCCGCGACTTGCCGCTGGGCATCAGCAGCAGGCCGGCATCCCGCGCCAGGCTCAGCAATTGCGTCAGTTGCCTGGGCGCGGGCGTGCCGTCGGCGCTGGCCAGCTCAATGCCGCGCATGGCGCCGACACCGGTGAGGCGGCCCAGGTAGGGCGACAGCTGTCGCGCGCGCCACGCCTCGTAGCGGCCGACGATGGCTTCTTCCTGCTGCGCGCCCCAGGTCTGCAGGTGTTCATCGGTCATCGCATCCAGAGTGGCCAACGCCGCCGCACAGGCGATCGGGTTGCCAGAGTACGTGCCGCCCAGGCCACCCTTGGGCAAATTGTCCATCAGCGCTTTACGCCCGACCACCGCACCCAGCGGCATACCGCCGGCGATGCTTTTGCCGAGCAGGATCAGGTCCGGCTCGATGTCCAGGCGCGAGAACGCAAAGCGCTGCCCGGTGCGGCCAAAGCCCGACTGGATTTCATCGGCGATCAGCAAGATGTCGTGCGCATCGCAAAAGTGCCGCAGGGCCTGGGCGAACTCGATGTCCAGTGCCAGGAAACCGCCTTCGCCCTGCACCGGCTCAATGATGAAACAGGCCACGTCATTCACGTCGATTTCCACGCTGAACAAGCGCTCCATGGCCTTCAGCGCGTCGCTGCAGCTCACGCCGTTGTCGGCGCTGGGGTAGGGCAGGTGATACACCGGGCCGGGCAATACACCGACCTTTTGTTTGTAGGGCGCTACTTTGCCGTTCAGGTTCAAGGTGGCCAGGGTGCGGCCGTGGAAAGCGCCGTCAAACGCAATCACGGCCGTGCGGGCGGTGGCGCCGCGCACGATCTTCAGGGCGTTTTCCGCGGCTTCCGCGCCGCTGTTGGTGAGCATGCCGCTGGCCGGGTAGTCCACCGGAATAAAGGCGGTCAGGCGATCCATCAGTTCGAGGTAGGGCGCGTGCGGGGCGGCATTGAAGGCATAGTGGGTCAGTTGGGTCGCCTGTTGCCGTATCGCCTCGACCACGCCGGGGTGGCAGTGGCCGAGGTTGAGCACGCCGATCCCGCCGACAAAGTCGATATAGCGTTTGCCCGTAGTGTCCCAGACCTCGGCATTTTTACCGTGGCTGAGGCTGATGGGGTGAACGATGGAAATCGACTGGCTGATGGTTTCGCGGCTCATGAATCCTGGACTCGGCAATGGCGGGCTTTTGTTTATCTAAGCCGTGCACCGGGCCCTGCCGCAAACGAAATAAAGTCTTCGGGTCATTCCAAATCGGAAGAAGCGCTTGCGGGTCCAGGCCTCCAGGTTATTCCGACACGCCATCCTTGCCCGCGGCCTTGGCGCGGTACAACGCCTGGTCGGCGCGCGCGATCAGTGCCGCCGGGGTCTCCTCCCGTTGGCGCGCGGCCACGCCCACGCTCAGGGTGACCTTGAAATCACTGATCAGCGCGTGTTCCCGCACCGCCTGGCAGATGCTCTCTGCCACCGCCTTGGCAACCTCCAGCGACGTTTTGGGCAGGATCAGCATGAACTCATCGCCGCCCCAGCGGCCCAGCAGGTCGTCGGTGCGCGTGCAGCTTTCCAGGCACTCCACCACCCGCATCAGAGTCTGGTCGCCCACCCCGTGACCATATTTGTCATTGATCGGCTTGAAGTCATCCACGTCCAACGCGATCAATGCCAGCGGCAGGCGAAAACGCTGGGCGCGGTCGCACTCGTCCAACAGGGCTTTTTCCAGGCGATAGCGGTTGGCAATCAGGGTCAGGGAGTCCCGCTCGGCCAGCGAACGGTTTTCATCCAGCTGTAATTGCAACTGCTTGTTGACCCGCGACAACTCGCGCGTGCGCTCGGTCACCAAGGCTTCAAGGGATTGATTGCGCCGTTCCAGTTGCTCGACTGAACATTTGCGCAGATGAATATCGCGATGCGCTCCCACCATCCGTGCCACCGAGCCGTCGGCGTTACGCGCAATCACGTAGCCCCGGTCTTCGATCCACAGGTAGCTGCCATCTTTTTTGCGGCAACGGTATTCGATTTGGTAATGGGGCGCGCGACGGTGGATGTAGTCATCAAACAGCGTCATCACCTGGGGGTAGTCGTCCGGGTGAATCACGTTCTCCCAGGTGAACACGTTGTTCTCCAGGGCGTGGCGAGGGTAGCCAAGCATTTCGTACCAGCCCGGGTTGCGGTAGACGAACCCGGTGTTGGCGTTCCAATCCCAGATCCCGTCGCTGACCAACTCCAGAACGGTGTGCAGCATGTCCGAGTTGAATGCTGAGAAATCGTGCGTGTGCGGGGTGTTGTCGGAGGTATCGTTCATCAGTGCGTTCCCTGCATGGGCGGGCTTTGAAACCTGCCGATATTGACGCCGATACTCCGTGGCTGGAACTACTGTACAACGAGGCTTGTACGGTTTGAATAGGGCAGATCTGCTGCTTTAGCAGGGGTGGCAATAGGCCGCTATTTCGGCGCAACCATCCGCGTACGTGCCTTTCCATTCGCGTTGTGCTGATAAATCCCCTCCGGCTGGCCGTGTTCATTGAAGTACACCTGGCCGATCCCCGCCGAGTTCCATAGGCGTTCGCCCGCCTCGGCATGCTCCGGGATATGCGGCACCACCTGCAGAGCGCGTCGGCGTGTGAACCAGTTGAGGGGCGAGCGCGGCGAGTAGAGCCAGCGGTTGAGGCGATCGAACCATTCCAGCAGGCGTGGCGGGAATTCGTTCTTGATGCCGCTGCTGGTGATCTGCCAGATTTTCGGGCCGGCGTTGCGATGGCGGATCAGCACCTCGTAGACAAACGAGTAGTGCACATCGCCCGAGAGGATCACGTAGTTCCCCGGCGTGCGTGAGTGGCGGAAGATATTCAGGATCACCTGCGCGGCGCCGCGATGGGCCATCCAGTTTTCCGCGTCGACCAGCAGTGGGTAGCCACACCAGCTGAACACTTTCTGCACGGTTTCGATCAACTTGACGCCAAAGATCGGCGCCGGCGAAACGATGATGGCCGAGGGGTGGTCGAGCAATGCCTGTTGCAATTCGCTCAAGGCTTCCCAGTCCAGCAGGCCCGAGGGTTGCTTCAGGGTGAATTCACTGCGCCAGCGCCGGGTGCGGGTGTCGAGCACCACCAGTGCGGGCGTGGTTGGCAGCACATAGTGCCACTGCTGGAATTTGAGCAGCGCTTGCAGCAGTTCGTCCTGCGCGGCCGCATCGAGGTGGTTGTCTTGCGCCTGGCGGGTCAGCGCCTGGGTTTGCTTGAGCTGTTCGTCAAACACTTCCGGCTGGTTACCCCAGCCCTGGCACAGCAGGTAGGCGAGCAGGGCATTGCCGATGATGCGCTTGGAGAAGGGATGGCCGTAGGCGGTTTCTTCCCACTGGGCGCTGAGGTTCCAGTCGTCGGTGATGTCGTGGTCGTCAAAGATCATCAAGGTCGACAGGTGGGCAAACACTCGCGCAACGCCCGGCAGGCCGTCGCAGAAGCGCTCGATGTGTACCTGTTCTCGGGTATATCGCTGCTGTTCCTCAAGGCTCAACTGCGGTGGTTGCGGTGTGATCAGCGTCCAGGGCGTGGGCGACCAGGCCAGCAGGTACATCGCGATCACCTCGGCGAAGGTCACCAGGTGGTTGTCGGCGGTGCTGCTGGTGAAGATCGGTTTTTTCACCCCGCCGAAAAAGCGCTCGCGCAGGGTCTTGTTACTGTCCAGGGCCGGCAGCAGATCGGCACGGTGGTAATAACTGGCACGATGCCCATACAGGCTGGCGCTGTCATCCACCACTGCGCCTTCCAGGTATTCGTCGAACAGGCCCAACCGGGCAATCAGTGCATGAATCGCGCGCAGCATCGGCCCGGCGACATCGTCGGCGTAGACCTGGTCGCCACTCATCATCAACAAGGCCGGACGTTGCGCCGCAGTGTGGTGGGCGTCGGCCAGCAGGCGGTCCACGCACAGCAAACCTTCGTCGGCACGGTGGTGGGGTTTGCGGCAGGAGCCATGCACCAACTGATGAATGCGGCTGTGCAGGACGAACGTCGGCCATTCGGCGTCGGCATACACAAGGTGTGGCGCCCACTCGGCGATGCCGACGTTATCGACCACCAGGTCATAGCCAAGAGTGACGTCCTGCGGCAGGGCGTTGTGCAGCGCGATGTCGAGCAGATGGATAAATGCGTGGCGCCCCACGGGCACGACTTGGCAGTGCTGCGCGTCGAGGTTGATATCCAGCGTTTCGCCGTGGGGCAAGTGCAGCCTCAGGCTCAACGCCAGGGTGCGGCTTCCTACCAGCCAGATGACCAGGCGCCGGGGTTCCAGGCGCCGCAGCAACGGGCCCGCCAGGACTGCGGGCAGTGTGTCGGGGTGTGGCATGCAGGCACAGGCTCCAGCGCTATTAAACCGGGGAGGTTAGCGCAGTGGATGTGAGGGTTTTGTTAAGCCGAGCGGTTTGACGTAACAAAGGGCAGCGAAAGTGCTGCCCTTTGTTTCGGTGAGCGAGGTGGCTGGCGCTCGATCAGGTGTGAGCGTCCTTACTCACTTTGGGCACCGTGAATTTGAACTCACTGCCGCGGCCCAACTCGCTCTGGGCCTCGATTCGCCCGCCGTGGGCCTGCACGATGCCCTGGGTGATATACAGCCCCAGGCCGCTGCCGGTGGGGTTGTTCTCGGCCTGGGTCCAGTAGCGATCAAACACATGCGGCAACTGGTCAGGCGCAATGCCCTCGCCGGAGTCGCGCACCGAAAACACAATTTCCTCACCGTTGCTCATGGCACTGATGCCGATATTGCCCTGGCGCGGGGTGAATTTGATCGCGTTGCCGATCAGGTTCGACAGCACCTGGAACAGGCGCTCCGGGTCGCCATTGATTTGCAGGCCCGGCTCTGTGTTGAACGACAGGTCGATGCCTTTCTCCATCGCCAGCGGCGCGAGCAGTGAGTAGGCCTCCTCGAACATCTGGCCGACATCCAGGGCCACCCGTTTGACCACATAGCGCCCGGCCTCGATTTTCGAGGTGTCGAGCAAGTCTTCCAACAGCACGTTCATGCGCCCGGCGGCCTGTTGCATGGTGTCGATGGCCGAGGAAATACGCCGCGACGTGTGTGGGCCATCGGAGCTGAAGGCTTTTTGCATCATGCCGCAGAGCATCGAGATAACCGTCATCGGGTTGCGCAGGTCGTGGGACACCACGGCTACCAGCTCATCGCGGGCGCGCACGGCTTGCTGCTCGCGCAGCACCTGGAGCGTCAGGTCGTTTTCCAGGGCCGATCGGCGCAGGTCGTTGGCAGCGAAACGGTCGCCATGGCTCCACTTGGTGGAGATGCCGGCCATTTCGACTTTCCAGATTTCAAATGACGTGCGTGGGCGAAGGCGCATACCGGCGTCGGAGTTTTCCAGGTTGAGCGGCTTATTCGGGTCGCCACTCCAGTTGAGGCTCTCCTTCACTTCCGGTCGGAACCACAACACGCCGTTGTCCACCGGCTTGGGCAGGCTCATGGCCAGGACGCCACTGGCAACGTGTTGAAACGCTGCGGCAGGCGGGTAGACCGATGCCAGGTTATGGCTGGAAAACACCGGCTCGCCGCCGTCTTGCAGCCACTTGTGCAATGCGCGGATCTGCGCCGGTTCCGGGCAGTTGCCGTAACGGTGCAGCTGTTTGTCTTCAATGATCGCCACGCCGCTGGACAGGGTCAGGTCCATCAGCAATTGGCCTTGCTGGGCCAGGCCGTCGAACACATTTTCAGTGGATGCCTTCATCGCCTGATCGAGCAGCCCCAGGGCCTCGACTTTCTCTTCGCGCTGGCGGCTCAGGTCCAGGGCTTCCATGGCACTGATCTGCAATGACAGCACTTGGCCGATGGTCTGGCAGGCGGTGCGCAGGTCATGGGGCACCAGCAGCGGCTCGCGGTTGCCGCAGCTGATCAGGCCCCACAGCTTGTCGCCCTTCATCAAAGAGATGCTCATGGACGACAACACGCCCATGTTCTGCATGTATTGGCAATGAATCGGCGACACGCTGCGCAGCGTGGCAAAGCTCAGGTCCAGGGGCTCGCCGCTGTCCGGCCGCAGCTTGGGCAGCAGCGGCACCGGCTCGTAGGCCGCGTTCGGGATAATGCGTAGCCAGTTGGTGCGATACAGCTCACGGGCCTGCTCCGGGATGTCGGACGCGGGGAAGAACAGCCCGTTGAACAGCTCCATTGAGGGCGCCGACGCTTCGGCGATCACCTGGCCGTGGCCTTCGTCTTCGAAGCGGTAGATCAGCACTCGGTCGTAACCGGTCATGGCCTGGATTTCATTCACGCTGATTTCGTACAGCGCTTGCAGGGTTTTCGCCGACTGCAAACGTTGCAGCATCTTGCCCAAGTCACTGTTGCGGCCTTTCGGCGAGCGTGGCCGGAAGTCTTTGAGCCGCGGTTCGAACTCCAGCACCAGCACACCCTGATGGCGGTGCAACAAGCCTTCGAACTCGACGCCATTGAGGCTGATGTGCAGCGGCGGGGCGTCGAAGAAGGTGTTTTGCTCGGCCATGACCTGTACGGCCTGGGTGTGCTCGGTACCGATCAAGGTGTGCAGCGGCTGCCCCAGCACAGTCTCGGGCGGGTGGCCGAACAAGGTGCCGACGTTGGCGCTGACCTGGATGATGTTCAGGCCGGGCTCGGAGAGTGTCAGCAACACACCGTGGGGCTGGATCGCGCCGGGGTAGCGGATGGGCTCGTCGGCACAGTTGGCAAGCAGCTCTTCAAAATCTTCGGGTTTCATAGCAGTACCTCCTGGCTGTCGAGCCATTGCTCAAAACAGCTGAACGTCGAACGGGCTGCATCCACCGCGTGCTGTCGAGTGGGGGTGTCCAGCGGCATACTGCCCAGATAATCGAGAAAATCCTTCCAGCGCCGACCGGTCTCGACGCCGTACACATTGAGAAACGCGCCACCGTTGTCGGCATTGATGCCCAGGCGCTGCGCCATTTCCCTGCGCAATACCTGGCCACCCAACGTCGCGCCTTCGAGCACATACAGCGCGCCGAGGCAGGCAGCAGGCGTATCGAGGGGCGGCAGATTGGCGCAGCGGGGCAGGTCGTGGGGGGACAGGCCGAGGGCGTGGAGGTCGCTCAGCAGGGTCGGCGTTTTCACACGCAGTGCCTGGTCGTATCCATCGGGGATCAGGCCACTGTCATACAGCGCCGCTTCCATCGGCTGATAAAACCCGTAGTACGCCTGGATCAGGCGCTGATACCACTCGGCATCCAGGCGCTCGGAAAAAAACGGCATACGCTTCTCGAGCGCCACGTGCAGCAGGGCTGTGCCTGTGCGCAAGGTTTCGAGTAAAGAGGGCGCACCAGGTTCAGGGGCCTTTGAATGCATTCAGTGAGCTCGAGCTGTGGGCCTTTCGACCATGAATGACGCTGAGTAAATGGGCGACGATTCTACACAAATCATGGCTATCGACTGAGCGCACAAGACGAAAAGCCTGACCATCGGATCAGAAAAGTCGCTCCTTGCATGCATAGGGACCGCAGTATTTATGCCGAAGTTCGGCAAAAGTGATATCGCAGAGCTATCAATGCATCGACGAACCCTGCTGAGTCAGTGCGGTTTGTACGCACTCCAATAGATGCTCAGTGCTCCACGGCTTGGGCAAAAAACGCACGGAACCGCCCAATTGCGAGGCCAGCCTGGTATTGCCGGACGTCAACAGCACCGGCACTGACGGCCAGCGGTGCGCCACCACCCGGCTCAAGTCGTAGCCGTTGAGCAAACCCGGCATCTGGATATCGCTGACAATCAGGTCAACCGGGTCATCGCCGCGCTCGAGGTAGATCATGCCTTCATCCGCTGAAGGAAAAGAAGTGACCGTCGCCCCGAAATCTTGCAGTACATCCACCATCAACGAGCGAATGATTTCGTCGTCTTCCAATACCAAAATCGATGGCTGAGCCATGATCCTTACTCCACCATCAGGGTTCAGTAAGGTGGAGTGGGGCGAACCCTTTTAGGTTCGATTGGATATGTCTTAGTCGATGGGTGGTCGTTAAGGGTGTCTAGGTTGCGTGTTTGCCGGGGGATATTGCACGATACCGGCGCTTTCTCACTAGGGAATGGCCCTGTTCCTACAGGCCATCGCACAGGGCTGTCACCATTGATCGACAAAGACCTCGGCAACCGCATGATCAAAGTCGACCACGCCGGCGAGCATGGCGCGATCTGCATCTATAGCGGCCAGTTATTGATGGCGCGTTTTTTTGCCCGCGGCATGGTCGCTGAACTCGAGGAATTCCTCTCCCACGAGCGCCGCCACCGCGCGGTGTTCCAGGCCGAACTGCAGCGCCGTGGCTATCGCCGTTGCCGCAGTTATTGGCTGTGCGGCCTCGGCGGGCTGGTGCTTGGGTTGATCACTGGGCTGTGCGGCCGCAAAGCCATCGTCTCCACCACCGTTGCGGTCGAAAGCGTGGTACTCAAACACCTGATGCACCAACTGCATACGTTGCGCGATATCGACCCGCTGGCGGTGGCCGCCATTGCCTCGATCGTCGAGGAAGAGCAGCACCACCATGATCACTCAGCGGCGCAGATCGATGTGCACGACCCCTGGTTCCGCGCGCTGACACCGGTGGTCACGGCATGGACCGAAGCGGTGATCTGGATGGGTATGCGTTCCTGACAAACAGGCATAATTGCCGGCATTACCGGATGTGGAGCCCAGCATGAAATACGCCTTGTTCACCCTCGCCCTGGTCCTCAACACCGCCCCGGCATTGGCCGCCGGCGATCCGGAGGCGGGCGGCAAGCTCTTCAGCAAGACCTGCGGCGGCTGCCACAGCATCGGCGAAGGCGCGCGGGGCGGCTTTGGTCCGGAACTCAACGGCATCATCGGCCGACCTGCCGGCACCACCACCGACTACCAGTACTCCGACGCGATGAAAAACTCCGGCGTGGTCTGGACCCGCGACAAACTCGCGGCGTATATCGAGGCGCCGAAAAAGGTGGTGAGCGGCACGCGCATGATCTTCTGGGGCATCAGCGACCCGGAGAAAATTGAGAATATCCTGGCGTACCTCGAAACCTTCCAGGACAAGTGATCATTCCCGCACATTCCTGAACAGCATCAGCCGCGCACTCTCATGCAACCCTCGGGTCAGCCCCTGCAAGCGCTGGAGCTCCTCGGGGTGCTGCGCGGCCACATCATCACGCGGTGTGGGCGATGCCAGGTCGTGCAGGGTCGGCGAGCTGCCGTCGTGCTGCATCTGCAGCAGGAAGTGTCGGGTCACGCCGCCGATGATCGGGAAGGTGCCCTCGCGTAATACCAGCGGCACCACGCGCTCGCCTTCCGGCGCGGGCTGCTGGATGTCGCGGCCCATGGCACCGTTGGAAAAAGCGATGCCCGCCATGCCGGCCACGGTGGGCAGCAGATCCGCCAGGCCCACCGCCTCCTCGATCACGCGCGGCGCAAGGCCGGGCGCGTGGATCAGCAGCGGCACGTTGTTGCTTTCCAGGCCCAGCTGTTCGAAGGCCGGGGCCATGTGCGGGATCTGGCTGATGCGCGTGTTGTGGTCGCCGAAAAACACAAAAATGCTGTTGTCGTACCAGCCACCGGCCTTAGCGATTTCCATCAAGCGGCCGATGTTGTAATCGAGCAGGCGCACCGCGTTGTATTGCTCGACGCTGCGCGAGCCGGCCGCCTGGACTTGTTCGAGTGTCACGTCCCTGACCTGGAAACCGTCATTTTGCTTGGGAATGGTGAAAGGCCGATGGTTGCCGGAGGTCTGCACATAGGCAAAAAACGGCTGGTCATCCGGCACGCCGCGCAGCAGTTGATCGCCTTCCTTGAACAGGTCCAGGTCGGAGATACCCCATACGTCTACGCGGGGCGAGCGCCAGTGGCTTTCATCGTAAAGCTGCACGCCGTTGATGCTCTGGCGAATCAGCGCGTTGATATTCGCCCAGCCGGCGTTGCCGTTGATCATGTAGAACTTGCGGTAGCCCTCGAACGCGTTGATCAGCGTGTGTTGCCGCGTGATCAGCGGGTTGCGCGTGGCCGTCTCCTGGCGCGTCACGTCCGGCACGCCGGTAATGCTCGCCCACACGGTTTTGGCGGTGCCGGTGACGGGCACATAGAAGTGCTTGAAGAACCAGCTTTGCGTGGCCAGTTTGTCCAGATTCGGCGTGGGGTTGAGCGGGTTGCCATAGGCCCCGACGGCGCTGGTGCCGAGGGATTCGAGCATCACGAAAATCACGTTCGGCGGGCGCTCGCCGGCCAGTCGGTAAGGCTGTACGCCTTGCTCACGACTAAAATTCAGACGCTGGGCGTCGGGCCGATCAACCCCCAGGTACTGGGCGACTTGCGGATAGTGCTCGCGCACCTGGGCCTCATCGAATTGCGACTGGCCGACCTTGAGCGTGTCATACAAAAACAGCACCGGGTTCAGGCCCACGGCCGCCAGCTGGCTGTTGCCGGAGAAGAACGCGTCGCTCCAGCGCAGCGGCACCGGGTTCTCCAGGTTGAGGTTGGCGACACGACCGAGCAGGGCCAGCAATACAGCGACGACGCCGAGCACCGAAATCGACGCCAACGCCCACTTGCCGGTGGTGACGGGCGCGCGATCCAGGGTCAACCGCTCCAGGCAGACCAATGCCCAGACCCACAGCGCTACCGCCGCCAGCCAGCAAGCGGTTATCCACAGCACCGGGTAGGTTTCCCACACCATCTGTTGGGAAATCTGCGCGTCTTGCAGGTAGCGCAGCACCGTCGCATTGATGCGCACGCCGAGGTAGGCGTAATGGCCGAAATCGATGATGTACACCAGGCCCACCACGGCCAGCGCGATCACCAGATAACCGCGCGCCAGCCAGCGTAGGGCCGGCAGGGTGATGAGGTTCCAGCGCGGCAGCCATGCGAGCAAGGCCAGCGGCAGCAATAGCAGCACCGCCAGGCGCAGGTCGAAACGCAGACCGATTCCCAGGGTTTCCAGCAGCGCCGGGGTGTTCAAATCCAGGCCGGAAAAACCCAGCACAAATATCAGCCGCAACACCGCCAGCAACGTAAACACCAAGCCGATAGCGCCTACGCCGTAGCGCAGGCGGCGTGATTGCAAAACACCCATCATTTTCCCCATTCTAAAAAACGCCACAAACCCATGTGGGAGCGGGCTTGCCCGCGATGACGGAGTGTCAGCCACCCCATGCGGCGAGTGACCTGGCGCGATCGCGGGCAAGCCCGCTCCCACAGTTTTGATGCTCACTGTTTATTCGATAGCGCTTGGCTTGGGTATTTCCAGGCCGCTTTCAGCAGCAGCCAGCACCCTGCGATCAGGCAGTAACCCGTTAACAGCGGGTCGACCAGGTAATCCCAATAGTTTTCCGACGCCTTGAGCCGCAAGGCGAACGCCAGCGTGCCGATCGCCAACATCCACACCACTGCGGCGTTACGCAGCCACAGCATCAACAGTGCGGCGGCGGCGACCAAGACAATCATTGGTCGAGGGTTGAAGCCCCATCGGTACGGGTCGAAATACGTGAGGCCCAGCGTGGCCGGGTACAGCACCAGGCTCAGCAAGCCGAACAGCAGCACCATCTGCACCTGATGCCGGCGGCTGACCGACGTTGCCAACCCCAACCGGCACAGCCCCACCCAGGCCAGTAGCACCAAGGTGCTGATGGCCAAGTCATCGGTAAAACTGCGTACATACGCCGCCAGCGGCAGCGCGTTGACCGGGATAAAACTTACCGCCACCAGCACCGGCAGCAACCACGGGCGCCAGGGCGCGGTAAAGCGCAGCGCGCAGAGCGCCACGAACCCCAGCAGCACAAAACTCAAATGGGCCTGCCACAGAGAAAACATCAGAGGTGCTCCGCCAGCCAGGCTTCGTTGAAGCTGACATGCTTGATGAAGGTGTTATTCCACGAGTACACCAAGTGGTACATGCCGTCCGGGCTGCGGCTGAAATACGGGTATTCGTATTGGAATTCGCAGCCCTCGGGTTTGCACACGCGGTAATCCAGGTTACTGAGAAAGCGCTCTTCCAATGGCAGGCGTCGTGGGCCGCTGGACGCGCGAAAACCTTCGCCGATGATCTCTTTATAGGCCTCGGGGGAAAACGGCTGGCCGAGCGGGTCCGGCGACTCGTCCAGCTGCACCAGGGTGCGCCATTGGCTGAACTGGGCGTCGGTGCCGTAGAGGCTGAGCTTGAAGCGGCCGTCCTGCAGGTCGTTGAGGGCCACTAGCAAGCCGTCGTCCTCCGTGCCTACTGCCGCCAGTGATGAGTTGGGGTTGGCTGGCTCCAATGGGTAGGGTTCGCTCCAGGTTTGCCCGGCGTCTTCGGTGCGGCTGGCCAGGACCCGGTGATGAGTGTCGCCGGCGTAGCGCAACAGCGCCACGGCGCGCCTGCCATCCTGCGGCACGATGGTCGGTTGCAGCGAGTTCTTGCCTCGGCTGATGCGGAATTTGTCGATCACCGCGCCGTCGGCGCTCAAATACAGGTACTCGGCAAACTTGCCCATGAATTCGTGATACACCGGCAGGCCGATGGAGCCGTCGGCATGGAAGACGGGCGCGGCGCGTACCAGCGTGCTGATATTGAAGAACGGCGAGGTCACCAACTGCCTCGGTGCCGACCAGTTGGCGCCGAGGTCATCGGAAACCATCAGGTTGATCGCACTGGTCGCCCAGCCGCCGACCGACACCGACACGTAAAACATCCACAGGCGTTTATCCGGGCCCAGGGCAATCACCGGGTTACCCAGTTTGCGGATATAGCGCCGAGTGCCGTCGCGGGTGCTTTCGCGCGTGGCCAGCACCTGCTCGGCGCCCCACTCGCCGCTGCGCGCATCGAAACGCGCGGTGCGTACCTGTACATCGGCAGCGCCTTCGCGGGAACCGGCAAACCACACGGCCATCAAGTCGCCGCCGGGCAGGGCGGTAACAGAGGAAGAATGCACAAAGTCACGGACCTGAGTGGACACGAACCGGCTGGTGTACTGCGCAGGTGCCGCCACTTTTTCGATGTTCGGACTTACCTGGGCAAAGGGTGCCAGCACATGGGCCGGGTGACTCAGCCAGGCGGCGACAAAAACCCCTAGCAGGCTGAAGATCAATAAAACGGAGCGCATAGAGAACCTGTGAGTGAAGGATTACTGCACACGCTCATCCGGCAGGCGCTTCCTGCGACCGGTGAGCATGGATAACGGCAGGTTGTCCCGCACCTGGATACTTTCAAACACGGCGGCCAGCACATGCACACAGACCAGCCCCAGCAAGACATTGGCAGCGGTCACGTGGATTTGCAGTGGCCAGTCGGCACCCCACAGGGCGTCGACTTCCTGCATCAGGAAGCCGCTGATACCGATGCTCAGCAGCGCCAGCAACATCAACAGCATCACCAGCGCGCCGATCGGTGAATGGCCGAGCCGATGCTGCGGCCGGCCATCGAGCAGCGAGCGCAGGTGGGCATTCAGCCGTTTGGGTGTTGGCCAAAAATCCGCCCAACGCGCACTGCGCGGCCCGACGAACCCCCACACTGTTCGCACCAGCAGCCAGGCCATGGCGTAGTAGCCCAGCCAGACATGCCAGTCATCGCCCGCTTCATTGAAGAAGTAATTGGCGACAAAGACCCCGGCGATAGACAGATGAAACAGCCTTACCAGCGGGTCCCACAGGCGCAGGGGTTCGTCTGGCATCAACCTTTGATCTCAGTCTTCACGGCCTTGCCGGTGACAGGATCGTGGTAGATCTCGACTTTGCGTTTGTCTTTGTCGAAGCCATAGATTTCGTAGCAGTTGCCATCCGTGACCTTGAACTTGCTGATCGTGTAGCCTTCGGCCTTGAGCTTGTCCTGGAAGGCTTTTTCGTCCTGCCATTGCGAGCGCTCGGCGGTGGTGCATTGCGGGCCGGCGACCGCCAGGGGGCTGGCAATGATCAGGGACAGCAGGAGAATTTTGCGCATGGAAAAGCTCTCGGCAGATAGAGGAGCCCGCAAAGTGCAAAACCAACATTAATGCAACCTTAGTTGGCAACGAGCCGTAACATCTTTGCTGAAAGGGTGCAGGCCTGAACCCGGCATGATGCCGCCGATTCCTCCAGAGATTCTGCTATGCGCCTACTCCTTGTCGAAGATGACCGAGCCCTCGGCCAAGGGATACGCGTGGCCCTGGGCGCCGAGGGCTACACCCTCGATTGGCTGCAGGACGGCATCGCCGCGCTGCATGCCTTGCGCACGGAAAGCTTCGACCTGCTGCTGCTCGACCTCGGCCTGCCGCGCCTTGATGGCCTGGACCTGTTGCAGCAACTGCGCGCCGAGCAACATGACCTGCCGGTGTTGATCCTCACCGCACGCGACGGCACTGCCGAACGCATCGCCGGGCTGGACGCGGGCGCCGACGACTATCTGGTCAAACCCTTCGACGTGGAAGAGCTCAAGGCCCGCGTACGTGCCTTGTTGCGCCGCAGCCAGGGCCGTGCGCAGCCGATGCTGGAACACGCCGGCGTCAGCCTCGACCCGGCCACCCAACAAGTGCGCCATCAAGACGCAGAAATCATCGTTACGCCAATGGAATACCAGCTGCTGCACCAACTGATGGTGCGCCCCGGCAAGGTGGTCACCCGCGAGCGCCTGTCCCGCGCGCTATACGGCTGGCAGGACCGGGTTGAGAGCAACACGCTGGAAGTGCTTATCCACAACCTGCGCAAAAAACTTCCGGCCGAGCTGATCCGCACCGTGCGTGGTGTCGGCTACGTGTTGGTGCTCAAACCATGAGCTCGGTTCGCGCGCGCATCCTCATCCCCGTTTTGGTCCTGATCCTGTTGGGCAATGCGCTGATCAGCTGGCTGGTGCTGCGTGACAGCCACCATGAAATCGAGGAAGTCTACGACGCCCAGCTCGCCCAGAGTGCGCGCCTGCTGCAAGGCGTGCTGCGCCAGCGCGGCCCCGGCGAGGCCGATTGGGACCGCCTCTACCAAGCCTTTGACCAGGCCATGAGCCGGGTAGGCGAAGAGGGCGTTGCTCATCCCTATGAAACCCGCCTGACCTTCCAGGTGTGGCGCACCGATGGCCGGCTGCTGGTGCGTTCTGCCGAGGCGCCTGTGCTGGCTTCGCCGCCGACGTCCCTCGGCTCCCACGACCTGATCGACAACGGCAACGACTGGTGCGCCTTCCTGCTCGCCGACCCGCAACAGGGCCTGCTGATTTGGGTGGGCGAGCGCGACGACATTCGCCAGGACCTGATCCAGCGCATCGTGCGCCATACCCTCTGGCCTATCCTGATCGGCGTGCCGCTGCTCACCGTGTTGATCTGGCTGGTGATTGGCTGGGGTCTCAAACCCCTGCGCGCCATGGCCCAGTCGATTCGCGGGCGAACCGCCACTACCTTGCAACCGCTGCACCTCAAACCGTTGCTGACCGACCTGGAACCCATGCAAACCGCGCTCAACCGGCTGTTGGTGCAAGTCGATGACCTGCTCGAACGCGAACGCCGCTTCATCGCCGACGCCGCCCATGAACTGCGCACACCTTTGGCGATCCTGCGCATCCACGCGCAAAACGCCCAAAGCGCCGCAACCGATGAACAACGCCGCGAGGCCCTGGACTTCCTGGTCAACGGCGTCGACCGCGCCACCCGCATCGGCAGCCAACTGCTGACCATGGCCCGCATCGAACCGCACCTTCACAATCCCACGCGCATTCGCGTGCAACTCACCGAACTGGTACGCGAAGAACTCGCCGAACTGGCGCCGCTGGCCATGGAAAAAGGTGTGGAACTGGTGCTGGAAGGTGACGAGGAATGCTGGGTGCAAACCGAGCCTGTTGCACTGGCCATCGCCCTGCAAAACCTGGTCACCAATGCGCTGAATTTTTCACCGGCGGGCAGCGAAGTGAAAGTCGTGATTGGCGCCCACTGCCTGAGCGTGGAAGACCAGGGGCCAGGCATTGAAGAGGCGGAAATGGAGCGTTTGTGCGAAAGGTTTTACAGCCGCGGCAATGCCAATGGCGCGGGGTTGGGGTTGGCGATCGTGCAGATGATCGTGGGCAAGATCGGCTGTCGGCTGGCGTTGCATAACCTGGAGCAGGGTGGGTTATCTGCGCGATTGGTGTTTGAGAGCGCCTGAATCGGTCGTTCCGCCGACCCAATGTGGGAGCTGTCGAGCCCTGGCGAGTCTGCGAAAGCGTTGGCATTGCGGGCATTTTCTTCGGCTGATACACCGCTTTCGCAGCCTCGCTGAAGCTCGACAGCTCCCACAGGGGATTAGTGGTGTCGGCAGTATTTCGGTCTGAAATGTGAGCGAAATTGCCGCCGCGACGCGGATCAAATGTGGGAGCTGTCGAGCCCAGGCGAGGCTGCGAAGGGATCACCTCGGTTTGCCTGCCGGACCGCAATCCCTGTATCGCTGCTCTCCTTGAGCCCGACAGGCAAGCGTCCCAGTGCGGAACAATTTGTTTAAACTCGGGTCCAGTCATCACTCTCATACCGATAAGGACATCCCATGAAGCGCATCGCACTGCTCTGCATCGCCCTCTCACTCGGCGCCTGCCAATCCAATCAACGCGACTCGTCGCCCAGCCTGCTCAAGGACGGTATCCAGTTTCGCCAGAAAACCGTGGCTGTGGATGCCGAGCATGCCAAGGTCATCATGAAGGCCTACGGTGGCACTAACCCCGTCGAATTCTCTATCAGTCGCGAAGGCGACCCCGACCAACGTGCGGAAACCCTCGGCACCGTGGTGGACACCGGTGAAGGCCGGGTTTTCAACTGGATCGCCAAGCTCAACCAGACAGTCGCCAGTGCAGGCTTGAAGCGTTTTCCGCAGTTGGAAATCCAGGCGGACCCAGGCAAGAAACTCACCGTGTTCGGCAGGGCCGGAAGCATCGGCAATGGGGCTTATTACAGCTGCGTGCCGCCGGAAAGTACGTTCATCCCGGAGAAGGCGAAGGTGTATTTAGTGGAGTTTCAGTTCACACCTAGTCGTTCGGCGTGCGCACAGCAGGTGTTTGATATTACGGACCCGGCGAATCGGGTGTTGCTTGATGGCGCGGGGAGTGAGACGAAGGCAGGGTAAGTGGCGTTGATTGGACGGTGGGCGTTGCCCACCGTTTGCTTGGTAAAGGCTGGGCCAATACCAGACCTTTTGCGCCATTCTTACCTGTAGGCGCGACAACTGCCGTGGAGCACGCCATGGGTTCGGGTAATGACTGAGCGATAGAGAAAGGGTTTTTTAAATATGGGCTCCCTTGCATCAAGACGCCTGCCTGGTTTGTTTTGGCGGTGGCGGCCAGGCGCTTTGGTAGCGGAAGGAGATTTGGTAGTCGAATTGGCCAAGTTCAATTGTGTGCTGAAAGTACGGCTGAATAATCCTCAACCAGTTAGGCAGCACATTGAATACGTCAGCATATATCGCAGTCTCCTGGCCTAAACCTAACGCTTCAAAGACACTGTCTGAATCCTCGAAATCCGCTGAATACTCTTCCGCCTTCAAGTCATTGCTGTGTTTTTCGTACCATCGCAATCTGATTTTCATTGCCATTTTAGAAGCTTCTCTCTATCGGTAATGGCGCCGGCGAACACGCAGCTGGAAGGTTTGCTGGCGTTCCCGTTCAAATTCCACTCTTCGACATGTGCGCAGCAGGTATTTGATATGAAGGCCCCGGGAAATCTGGCGCTCATTGGGGGCAGTGGAGGTAAGGCGGATTAAGTGGACGGACCAAACAAATGCGGATGCTGCACTTGGAAGGACCTGAACGTTCGATACTTCCAGCGCTCGCCGCCAGGGTCTTCATCGGCCGTGCTGACTTCGCCGAAGTACCAATGCTCTGACTCGAAGACGTTTCCTGTTTCGTCCTCGTGGATGAAGTGAGAACCAACTTCGCGCAGGCCTGTCGGAACGATCAGCCCCCATTCGCGAGCGAGGCTTCGGCCGGTGATACGGGTTTGGCGGAAGTAATCGTAATCGAAGGGTTGCGTGTGGCCGAGAAAGCGGGCTTTGTCGGTGTAGACACAGACCCGGCTCGAGAACATATCCGGGACCATGATGCAGGCGACAATCCAGCACTCAGGGGCATCGCCTGATCGTGCTTCAAACAGGTGGCCTGCTACGTTGATCAACTGTTGAGCGCAATGCGCCAGGATTTCCGGTGTGGTTTGATTGCCTTCAACAAGGTTTTCGATAACCGGGATTTTTACGTCTACATAGTCGGGTTGCGGCGGTAAGTGTTCGTAAAAGCAGCCTTCGAAGCTATCTGCCCAACGGGTCAGGGCTCTGAGGTGTCTGGGGACGTTGCGGAGTTTTTTGTTTGTCAGTGACAGTCTGCGCATGAAGCTGAATTCCCGAAGTCTGTGTTATTCGTTTGCATCTTCGTGATCAAGCGCGATGAAGTAGTCGCTTTCTGAAAGAGCAATTTCATGAGAAAAGTATGTCCCTATCAGTGGTAGCCACTCTCTGCGCAGTTCAAACATGCCGTTATTGACGTCCTCGGCTGCCGACAGCCCAAGCTTGGAAATCAAGGAGTAGTCATCTCCCAAGTCTGCTGAGTCCTCCGTTCCGCGCAGCCGCTCTGTCGTTCTGTCGAACCATTCCAATCTCACTTTTAGTCCCATGTAGCCCTCACAGATATTTGCTGATATTTCGTTTTTTCTTCGGTCCTTTTAGCTGCTCGCCGGTGATGTGGCTGAACGCACCTAGATGACTCCCATCACTTGCCAGATAGACTTCCAACTCACCATGTTGAGAATCCCATTCATAGATTCTCCGGCCTTTATCCTCGATCCAACGCTCTCTTAACCCGGCACCTCCCTGCCTGGGAGTCATGGGTTTTGCTTTTATCAAGTTTGCAAAGCCAGTTATTTTTTCAGTATTAGGCGCCTTGTGGTACTTGTGATCCCCAGCCTTGACACTGACCACCACATACAGCGGCCGAACCCCCGACTCCACCGGAAACACCAGAATAAAATCGCGATATTCCGGCGGATAAATCGGGTTCACCAGAATCTGCGCCGCTTGCTCCGTCGGTGGATAAATCCAGATCACCGGCGCTTGCGGCGCAGCCTCCAAGGCCGGAATACCTAACGTGTCACTCGGGTCTACGGCAGGCGTCCAGATCAGCTCCACACCCTCACCCAAATCAGCGACAAACTGATCGGCCCGGTTTTGAAACTGCACCACATCAATCATCTGCCAGTCGGGATTGTTACCGGTGTAAAACCCATAGCCCTTGAGCGTGCCGTCCTCACGCTGCTCCACATGCAAGCGCATCTGCGAGCGCGCCTTTTGCATCGAGCGCAATTGCTCATCTGAGTAAAGCGCGCTGTCGCCCAGTTCCGATGGCCACGCCAGTGCTACCAACCCGCCTAACAAGCCCGCCGCCACAGACCCTACGGCAGCAGCAGCCGACTCCAGAGCCGCCGTACGTAACGCTAGCTGACCCAAACCCACCGGCAAGGCGCTGCCGCTGATCTTGCGCAACGCAACCGCGCCCCGACCGTCCACCTCGCGCCCGCCCAACAGGCTGAAATGGCCGTATTCCTTGATCAGCTCAAGGGGCACGTAACCCGTGGGGTCTGCGTAGTCAGTGATGCCATCGGCCAGTTGGCAGGGTTTGATAAAAACGCAGCCGGGAAGCTTGGCGCGCGTAGGTGCAGGGGCGGGGGTTGAGTCGGATAGCTCGATAGTCCGTGAGTAGCGCGCACGCGGCGGCTGAGGAATCAGAATTCGTCGCTTGAGTTGTTCTTCTTCGGTGATCGGGTAAAAGCGCTCAGACATGACGGGCTCACCTCCTTGTGCGAGGAAGTGAGCCTAAGAGCGGAAGACAGAAGCGGATATCGGCTTTGTTCGATGGCTTACGTGGGAAAAGTCATCGCGTTCCCGGACGGGCTGAAGGAGGTGGCCGCGAGATCACGTCAGCAAATGTTTGGAGATGAGCCTGGAAATTTCCACAATCGACGTCTTCCCGGTGAACTCGAACTTCACCTTCCCCAGCGACGAGAAATAGATCTCCAGCTCCGAATCCAGATCAAAAGTCCCGGACGTCTCCACCGAATACGCCACGATATTTTTATACGGCAGCGAGGTGAAATCCTTCTTGCTGCCGGTGATCCCCTGCACGTTCACCGCGATGATGCGCTTGGTGGTGAACACCACGCCGTCGCGCATGGATTTGTAAGCGTCGACGACATTTTCGCCGTCGAGCAGCAAGGATGAAACCCGCTCGGCGTATTCGTTGTTTTGTTTGAGCTTGAAGAAGCCTTTGTTGTTGAAATCGATCATGTGCCTGCCCTTGGGTGAGTGGTGCGGTCGGTGTATGACGTTTTACTCGCGGATTTGTATCTGACGCGCGCATTTTGAACGCCCTACCATGGCGTCCAAGCCTGCAACCTTGGCTAAATGTTTCGCGTCGACAGAACACACCCGGGAGCCAAACAATGCCTGAACTGTCCAGCTGGCTGGCCTATGCGCTGATCTCACTTGGCATGGTACTCACGCCCGGCCCGAACATGATTTACCTCATTTCGCGCTCGATATGCCAGGGTCGGACGGCCGGGTTTATTTCCCTGGGCGGCGTAGCGTTGGGGTTTGTGGTGTACATGCTGTGCGCGGCGTTGGGCATCACTGCGCTGGTGATGGCGGTGCCTTTTGCCTACGACGCCTTACGATTGGGCGGTGCGCTGTACCTGGTTTATTTGGCCTGGCAGGCGATCAAGCCGGGTGGCCGTTCGCCGTTCCAGGTGCAGACCCTGCCCCAGGACAGCCCGCGCAAGCTGTTCACCATGGGGCTGGTGACCAACCTGCTGAACCCCAAAGTGGCGGTGATGTATTTGTCGTTGCTGCCCCAATTCATCGACCCGACTGGCCACGGCAGTGTGCTGATGCAATCCCTGGTGCTGGGCTTCACGCAGATTCTCATCAGTGTGAGCGTCAACGCGATGATTGCCTGCATGGTGGGGTCGATCGCGGTGTTTTTCGTCACCCGGCCGGGTTGGCAGGTGGTGCAGCGTTGGTTGATGGGGTCGGTGCTGATGGGGTTGGCGGTGCGGATGGCGGTGGAAGGGCGGCGGTAGGTCAGCGCGCCATGACGTTGACGATCACATGCAGGATGAACGCCGGACCATAGCAGGGCTGCCCGTGTTCATCCTCGATTCGCCAGATGGATGTGACCGTGCAGGTTTCCCTGGGCGCAGCGAATTCCACGGTGATATGCACCGGCTGGCCCGGCAGGGTTTCGGTGATGGTGATTTGATTGCTCAGGCTGCGCAGGTGCGTGTCCATCACCACTTCCAGGGGGGCGCCGCAGTCGGTGCGTCGGGCGATGACGTATTCGCCATCGACGCGCACCAATCGCCGGCCACGCCATGGCCGGGCGCCGAGGTTCTGGATTTCCCAGGTTTTTTCGAAGATTTCGCCGGGCAGCACCACCGTTTGGTCGGGCGTGGTGACGTCAGCGTTGAAAACAGCGATGTCGCTGGAGTCGTGCAGGCCGATGGCGCGGTTGGTGGTTGCCATTGAATAAGTATCGGCCGGTGCGCCGGCCAGGTCGGCGAAGTAGCGGAACAGCAGCAGCGGTGACACCTTGAGTGCCTTCGCAAGTTTGATCAGGGTGCGTACCGAGGGATCCTGAGAGGCGCCGCCGGCCAGGCCATACAGATAGGTCCGGGAAATGCCGGCTTCCTTGGCCAACAGGGTCATGGATTTACCCAGCTCTCGGCTACGCCGGGCAATCAGCGCCCTGAGTGTGTCCTGCGTTCTTATCGTCATGCCCCACCTTTGTTCGTCAAAAAAGACAACCCGTTCGCCGTTGCGTGTAGTGGGCCATGCACACTGAAAAACAGCCGACAGTGTCGTCGTTTCTCGCAGGCTTGCGAATCTGGCGTGTGTTGCATTCCTTTACATCTGTTGCGAAAGGTAGCCATGACATCTTATTTCATCGAGGGCCTGGTGCTTGGCTTTGGACTCTTCGCCGCCCCCGGCCCGAAGGACACCTTAGTCATCCGCCAAGCTGTCAGCCGCGGTCCTATCTGGGCCGTAGTCGCAGTCTGCGTAGTTGCCGATATCCTGTTGATCGCACTGGGCATCACCGGGCTAGGGTCGCTTTTGGAAAGTCGGCCAAAACTGGTGGTGCTGTTGCTCCTCTCCGGCGCGGCTTATCTGCTGTGGTTCGGTGGTCAGCGCCTGTTGGCGTGCCTGCGGGACCAATCCATGCCGGACACCCGGGGTCATTCGCAACGTGGGCTGTTGCGCACAGCGGCCGTTCTGGGCTTCGCCAACCCTTACGCATGGCTCGATACGGTGGTGCTGATCGGCTCCATCGGTGCAGCCAAGCCCACGAGCCAGCAAGTGTTCTTCGCAACAGGCGCCATGACCGCTTCGCTGTTGTGGTTCGTACTATTGGCGTTGGGGTGTCAGCGATTAACCAGGCTATTTCGAGCGCCGGCAGTGTGGCGCTGGCTGGATGCGGGAGTGGCGGTGTTGATGGTGTATCTCGCCGGAATGCTGATCACCGATTCATTGGATATCTTTCAGGTAATCCTTAAGGCTGGTTAGCGGCACCTGCAGTTCATCAAGCTGCTCCACATTGTGCACATCAGTCGCCAACCGTTGCAGCTCGCGACCCATCACCGTGTCGGCCCCGCCCAATACCTCAAGTGCTTGAGCAACACATTCCGCCAGTTTGGATTGAATCACCGCCAAATCCCCCTGGCGCACCAGCAACCCAAACACCTCCCGCTCATAGCCGTCCATCACCAAGTCATCGCGCAAAACCGGGCTGCCGCCGTCAGTCTCGTGCACCAGCTTCAGTGCAAAGAGCGCAACCGCTTCCAGCGTCAATTCCATGGTTTCGGTTCCTCGGGCTTTGGGGGGAGGGCGATGATCACTGTTCTGCGTAGGAAAAAAAAGACCCGATGCCGTGAACGTTGTGACCCAGCGCGCATTTAGCGGTAGGCACAAGGAACGATATTAATTAGCCATGCTCCAACCCGCCGAGCCAGGCGCGCCCAGTGGGAGCAAGGCTCAATCGACACGCTTTACTCACTTACAAGGACGCAAGCCCCCATGCAGACATCCCCCGCACAAACGCCCTCCGCCACCGGTGAACTGATCGCCAGTTTCCGCCACGGCAAAGGCTTCCTGATTTTCAGTCTGGTTTTCGGTGTTGTGTTGTTAGGTCTCGCCGGATTCGTGTTGTACCTGGGCACGATCCTGCCACCCGGCAACGAGGGCCCGGTCAGCCTCCAGACCTCACGGGGCATGGCGTTAAACTTCAGCAGCCCACAGACCTTGATTTACGCCACCAGCGCTTTGCTGGCCGTTCTCGCGCTGGGTGTGTTTGCGGCCTACGTCTGGCACAAAAAGCTGCGCGCGCCGCGTTACAACGTGTTTGAACACGGCATCGAACGCATCATCAACGAACAGCGCGACTACACGGCCTTCGCCGACATCGAAGACCTGTACCTGTTCGGCTCCGGGCAAACCGTGATGACCGGCATGATCACCAACCTGGCCTATCGCCGTAATGCCACGGAGCCGTTTCACCGGGTGATTGAAACCCTCAAGGGCTTTTACGAATTCCAACAGCTGGTGCGTGAACTGCACGTGCGTGCGCGCATGCCTGCGGTGGCCGCGACGCTGGAGATGGGCGGCGCGGTGACGTTCAACTGCATCAGCTCGGGGCAAGTCTGGGGCAAACGCGTGAGCGGAAACTTCCTGAAAATCACCACCTCGCCGATCGTGGTCAGCCGCGCATTCCTGGACTACCAGGGCCGCAAAGTGCCGATGTCATCGCTGCGCACCGTCGACCTCAACGCCTGGACCGAAAAAGTGGTGATCAAGGACGAGAACGGCAAACCCGTGTTGTCGACCATCGCCACCGGCATCCTGAGCCACGACCTGTTCCTCAATACCCTCGATGCCGTATTCGCCGCTGAAGAACAAGCGCGCGAGCCGGCAGCTTTATAAGGAGGATAAGACCATGATCTATCGCGGCGCAGGCTGGCTGACCTTGTTTACCCCGGTGGCCATGGTGCTGCTGTTGATGTGGCTGTGGCCCGACCCCAGCGTCAAACCCGGCAACACATCGCTGATGCAAGTGTTGATCGGCTTCGGCGCGGGGTCGGCGATCAACACCGTGTTGGGCTTTGTACTGAATCGACAGCCGCATGCCGATGGGGTGCGGCATCACTTCTTCTTCATGCCGATGCAGTGGCCGGCGCTGGTGATCGCGGTTGTCTGTGTGCTGATCGCCCTGCTGAAATAACCCTACCGGCCGCTCGGCAAGGGCGGCCGGGTCTCGACCTGTTCGAGGCTTACACGGTAAGTGGTGTGAGTGTCGCCGTCTTCCAGGTAGAGATCGCTTCGATACCTCTGGACTGCGCCTTTGAGCTTGATGTGTAGGCCATTGGGGGCTGGTTGGATCACCACATCTTTCAAGTCAGTGTCCGACACCAGGAACGGCGGCTTCTTGCCTAGGCGCACCTTCATCGTTTCATCATTCCTGCCCCCGCCATCGTCGATGTAGAACCGTAGGCTTTTTGGCTCATAGGGGTTCCTGGCGTCTTGGACGATGTAGATTGACTGGCCTGGGATGAAGTCTTGTTTCAGGACGATTTCTGAGGGTAGCGCAGGTTTGTTTGCGAATGCGTAGATGAATAGCGTTGCAACGCCGATTAGCAGGGCCCAACTCAGGTACTTTTTGAGGCGGGGACGAAGGCTTTGGGGGGGGCAGTCATTGCAGCCGCTGTCCGTTCAGGTCCAGAGCTCGCGCACCGCAAGGATGTTCCTTGACGAACGGTTGGCACATTTCCTACCCAAGCGCGCACCCTTCACGGAAACGACTGCTTGAAGGATGGAGATGTGTTAATGTCAATCAATTTTTAATTGAACGAGACAATAAATGCAGGCCGTTGATATCTTTTCGGGTGCTGGCGGTATGTCAGTTGGTGCAGCCCTAGCTGGCATAGAAGTTAAATATGCTATTGAAAATGATCCTCATGCGGCCGCGACGTACAGAGTTAACCATCCTGAAACTTTAGTTTTGAATAAGGATATTCGTAACGTTAAAACGTCTGATATGCCTAGCCTAAATGCTGCGCCATTCATTCTTTTTGGTGGGCCTCCTTGCCAAGGTTTTTCAACATCTAATCAAAAAACCCGCTCTTCAGATAATGCAAATAACTGGCTGTTTTTAGAATACATGCGCTTTGTAGAGCTCTTGGAGCCAGAATGGGTTGTTTTTGAGAATGTCAAAGGTTTAAAGGAGACTGAAGGCGGTGTATTTTTACAGAATATTCAGGACTCGTTCAAAAAGCTTAAATATAAAACATCGACGTTTGTTTTAAATGCGAGCGAATACGGTGTACCCCAAAGGAGGGAGCGACTTTTTGTTATTGGTTCGAGGAAAGGTAAGGTTCTCAGTGAGCCTCTGAAAAGCAAGGAGTGCGCAGTTACCGTAGACGAAGCAATTGGCGATCTTCCTTTTTTAGATAATGGGGCTAATATAAATATCCTACCTTATAGAACATCGCCACATTCAAAGTTCTCATCTTTGATGAGAGGAGAGTTAGATAGCTGTGCAAATCATTTAATCACGAGAAATGCGCAGCATATACTCTCGAGATATCCGCATGTGCCTCAGGGCGGAAACTGGGAAAATATTCCTGATGAGCTTATGAAGAACTATGCAGATAAAACTCGATGCCATACAGGTATCTATCATCGTCTGTATGCGGATAAGCCTTCAATTGTTGTAGGTAATTTCCGTAAAAACATGTTGATTCATCCTTGGCAAGATCGAGGGTTGTCTATCAGAGAAGCAGCTCGGCTCCAGTCATTTCCTGATCAATATGAGTTCCAAGGGTCAATAGGCTTCCAACAGCAGCAGGTAGGAAATGCGGTGCCGCCTTTGCTTGCTGAAGCTGTTTTCAAACATATCATAATGTCAATTTAACCCTGGATATTTTAAGCAATGTGGGAATCATCCAAGATAGAAGATGAGCTCAAACTAAGGTTGGAAAGCCAAGGAAGTAGCGGCGGAGCCTTGTGGGGGAGATATGTATCCGCCCGCACGCTACTAGTAGAGCAAATTCTCCCTTGGATTGGAAATAATGAGCCTAGCCTTACTGATCATGGGCCTGAGCATATTCGCAACGTGTTGGACAATGCCTATCAGTTACTGGGAACAGGAGAGCGCCTCAGCACTGAGGAATTATATATTCTATGTCAGTCAATATTGTTTCATGATGTTGGGAATATTTTTGGAAGAAAGAAGCATAATCAAAGAATTAATACCGTTTATGGTGCGGTTTTTAATAAGCTATGGTTGAATAGACAAGAAATGGCTCTTGTTGTAAATATAGGTCGTAGCCATAGTGGGAAAAGCGCAGATGGTACTTCTGATACTTTAAAAGATTTGAATGATGACTTTATCTTTGGAAGTAAAATTCGCGTACAGAGCTTAGCTGCAATCTTACGCTTCGCTGATGAGCTTGCAGAGGGGCCTCAAAGAACTTCCGCGTACATGATCGAAATGGCCGCTTTCGCACCAGATTCGATGATTCACCATCAGTATGCTCAGGTAACCTCTATAAGTATTGATTTAGGGGGCGGAAGAGTAGCTTTAACATATCATATAGATATCGACGAAATAGACTTTAGTAATCAAGAAAGCCTACAGGGTTTTTGTGAGTTGATTAGGTTTATATATTCGAGGATTCATAAGCTTGATAGTGAGCGTAGGTACTGCAAGCACTATAGTCTGTTTCTCGAGACATTTAAGAAGACGTCTATTTTTCTAAATTTCTGGAAAGGGATGGAGCCGTTAGGTTTGATTGGTCCTCCTATAGAGTTGGACGATTTATTTATTCCGGGTGTTGATACAAAGGATGTTGAGAAAATTCACCCAGAATACGGGGTTGAAGTGCTTATACCTAAGTTGCAGAAGCTTAGCGAGGAGATAAAATGAGCGATAATCCTTTTGATTTTGATGGCGCAAAAAACCTTCCTGATCGCCTACTTATCGACTGGTTTATTGATGATCACAACTACTCGCGCTTTTTGAAGTCGTCGCGGAACGTCCTGCTCCTAGGCCACCGTGGCTGTGGCAAGAGTATGACATTGCTCTATTACTCGCTTCCGTTAGAACTCAAAAAATTAGATACCCCGCTAGTGCAAAAAGACCTCTCGCATATAGGCGTCTACGTGTCTTGTAGTACCCCTCTGGCCCGCAGGGTAGATCATGATTTTTTTGAAGATGAGAAATTTTCAAAAGCGATCTCCGAGCATTATTTTGTTTTATCTATTGCAGTGGCCATTGCTGAGCATTGCGAACAGATTGTTGAACTATTCGATGTTACTAGTCTAGAAGAACTTAGAGATGAGTTGTTCTACGTATTTGATGACGACCTACCAGGGGATCTTAGCCTTTTTAAGTCTATCAAGCGAGCGCTAAAAAAAGAGCTGAGGAAAACTCAAGAACAATTTTTATCTTTTGAAAATCGTACTGACTTCACATTTGCTCGAACCTTTTATACACTGATAGTTCCTTTTTTAGGCGCTCTTAGAAGTACTTCGGTGTTAAGTGGTACCCATTTTTCTTTGATGATTGATGATGCGCAAGATCTCAATGATGATCAAAGACTAATGCTCAACTCATGGCTTAGCTATCGTGATCATTCGGTATTCAGCTTTAAAGTTGCGCTCGCGACTGTTGTTGATTTTGATCGGAGAACCTCAACTGGTGGCAGCATTATTGAAGGGCATGACTATATTGCGATAAATCTGGAGCAGCCATTCCAGAATGAGAGCTCTCAATTTGGGATGCTTGCAAGGAGTATTATCGAAAAGCGACTGAAAAACATTGGTATAGCATCATCTCCTGATCAGTTTTTTGAGGAGAGTCTAGAGTTTAGGGCGGAGTTAGATCTTTGCTGGGATGAGGTGGTTCGGAAGTACACTGCTGAGCACCCAGAAGCAGATAAGAAGCAAATTAACGATTACGCATATAAGCAGGCTCGTGCCTTATATTTTCGCAAGAGATCTCGAAAAGCGAATCGGCCGATTTATGCAGGGTTGGACACTTTGATTCACCTTTCAAGTGGTGTGGTGCGTAATCTGCTATTACCGTGTTATTGGATGTATGACGACGCTTTGTCTAAGTCTTCTGGGAAAATTATTCAAAGTATTTCGCCTTCTATTCAGGCGGAAGTCATTATGAAGGAAAGTGAGAAGCTTTGGAGCCGTGTTCGAGATGGATTAGACCGCGAACTCGATGATTGCTCTAAGGAGCAAGCTCAACAGATATTTAATTTGGTTAGCGCGTTGGGTGATTATTTTCGGGACAGGCTTTTCAATCATGCTTCCGAACCGCGAATAATCACATTTACAATTTCCGAACGGACGCCTGAATGTGATAAACGGCTTTTACCTATTTTAGGGTTAATGCGGAAAGCTCAAGTTATGTATCGACGTTCCGGACCGTCCAAGGATGGGGGGCGTCAGGAAGATTACTACACGTTGAATAGACTATTTTGGCCTGCGAGAGGCCTAGATCCGCATGGTCAACACGGACGTGCATCGATCAGATCCTCCGCTTTAGTCGCATCTATGCTAACCGGTAAGTTTCCTTCCCTAGCAGAGTCTGATATGCAAAGAGGGTTATTCGATGAGTAACAAAATTCTTATTACCTCGATGGGATGGGAACCGCGCTTTTTATCCGGGGTTGAAGATATTCTGTTGACGTATATTCCAGACAAGGTCGTGGTATTTGACCCGTCCACCTTTTTTCCCGATATTGCAGTCGCGAATAAATTGGCGCTTACTCAAAAGCTTGATATTCTGAACGTCCAGCATGAATACTTTAAGTTTCGCAGTGATAATCATGTGGAAGTTTGGAATGTTGCGCTGAATGCGCTAGGTGACTTAAGTCGTGATGATGAAATAGTTTTGGATTTCACTACCATGCCACGCTATCTCATTTGGGCTTGCTTACATAGTCTTGAGTCGGCGAGAGTTCAGTTTAATTGCCTATATTATCCACCAGAAACCTATGGAGAGTGGTTGTCCGCGGAAACAGGAAAGCCTCAGATGGTCTTCCGTCATAGCGGTATCGCATATCCCGATCTGCCCACTGCCTTGATTTTGTTTTCCGGGTTTGATGTAAGTCGCGCTCAGAATTTCGTTGACTTCTTTGAACCCAAAAAGGTTCTACTTGTAACCCAGCAAGGTAATCAATTAAATAATAGTGAGAGATGTATAAGTCAATTAGGCGGTGGGGCGGAGGTAGATCTGATCAAACTTGATGCTTACTCGGATCCTACAAAATTGAAAGATGAAATTAAAGCATCCATTTCTAAAAATATAGACTGCTTTAATATTGTCGCAACCTCTGTAGGTCCTAGGCCTTCTATAATTGCTTTGTATCTCCTAAATAGAGAAGAGCCTTCCATAGGTCTCGTTCATGCTAATGCTCATCAATATAATCAGAATTATTCGTATGGTATAAATATTGCTGCCAAATATGAGTCGTTGATTGATTTTAGTGCATAGTTTGATTTTGCAAGTTTTATGGAAAGGGCCTTGTGGCCCTTTTTTTGTGATTGTGAATGAGCGCCACTTTGCACAGCATGGGATAAGTTTTCTTACTGAAATCGTATACTATTCGACATATCTGTGATTGGACGGTCCAGATATTAGGGCTGATGTATACCCAAGATTGGAAAAGAAGGACATGCTTATAAACTATTCAGCTAGAGGAAATCCGCGAATCTGATAACCCTTGTGGGGGGCTTAGGGAGTACCCGTAAAATCCGCCGCTCCGACTCCTTCGCCTGGGAGGAGTCAGACGCGGTAGATCGGTGGATCTGAAGCGATCCGTCGCACTTGCTCGCGCTGAAGTTTCGCGCCGTGAAAAGGGGCGAGGGGAATCCTAATCCATAGTTGGCGAAAATGCGGTGTTCCATGCTAGACGCCAAGTAAATAGAGGCTTTCAGAGGTGGAACACCAAGAGTGGTAAGCCGGAACACTAGTAACGCGGAGCACGTTTGGTGTTCCGCGAGTGATGCTCCGGTTTAGGGGGAGGAGCATCACGACTGGTAGTCGCGACGCGGGCAATCAAGCGGCGATCCATTGCTCAATGGAAATTGCACCTGCCTTTGCGGTGAATGTAGCTTCATTGATGGATATCGGTCCGAACGGTACATGCAGTGGTACGTAGATTTCAGTCAGAGAGCTCGAAAGCCCCATCGCCTTTTCCGTCGCGTGCAGCTGAGTTGCCTTGTCTTAGCGGTCGGCTCACATGAATCGTGCTGCCCGTAGCTGCTGGTGTCGAAGATCTTTCAAGGTATGGTTACCCGCTGCAAGGGCTGCTTCGAGCTTCTCCACTTCATCTTTCAAAGCTTGCGTTGTCGTTGGGAAATCGAGGTCAGGCCACTATTTGTAACGGTAGGACTACTCTCTTGGTGTTGTATGGGCACCGTCGCGATGGATTTTCTGTCTTGCTCCGAAGTCGCCGTTGCATATTGCCGACTATAACCACTTGAAAATTAATTTACGGCGTCACAACTTTCGCGACCTCCTGCGAGGCCTGACTAATCTTGGTCCGACTATCGGAAACCTTTCGTGACAGACCCCTCCTTTTAGCCCCGTCCATTTTTGAGCTACCTTCCCCCGTCGCTGCAAATTCAGTGACCGGGCCTGATAACCCGTGGAACAATAGGCGCTCAAGCGTCTCCAGCATCATGCCGGCGCTTTTTTTGCGTCCGCACATCCGTGTTATGGCGGCTGTGCGCGGGAGGCCTTCGGGCCTGCCGGGTTCCTATTGTCCCGGTTTATCAGCCTGCGCACAGCTGCCACCCTTTCGCCTGATAACGAATGTGGCAGCTTCTCGACATTAGGAGCTAAGTCCATGAGCATTTCTGACAGGTCATACCCTCGCAATCCCTCAACCCACACCTCCACCCACCTGGAAGGTGCCCAATGATCAACCCACCCCCCAACAAAACCCTCGGCGTCATCACCTTCTGCACCTGCGGCAAACACCCCAACCTCCACCACCTATTCCGCGTCAATTCCGGTGTGCCCATCCGCGATGCCCTGGAACACGCCTCCGAACTGCTGCACTGTTCAAAAATGCTCGCATTGGACGCTGCCATGGAAAAGGGCGCAGATCGCTACGCCTGGGCCGCGCATTATTTAGGCGAGATGGCGAAGGCGGTGGTGGATGATTTGGCGAATGGGATGTTGCCGAATGGGGTGGTGGAGGAGGGGGATGCGGTGGGTGTGTAGGCGGGTGGTTTGAGGGTGTTTGGGCTGGCGCTATCGCAGGCAAGCCAGCTCCCACAATGGACTGTGTTTCAGGTGGGGTGTGGGTGGTGAGCAGTCATTCCGCTGGCCAGCCACTTTTCTGCAGGCGAAAAAAAAGACCTTGAATTTCAAGGTCTTTTTTTAAGATGGTGCCCCGAGGGAGAATCGAACTCCCACTTCTTTCGAAAACGGATTTTGAATCCGCCGCGTCTACCAATTCCGCCATCAGGGCTCAATGGCGGCGAAGTATAGAGATGAGATTACCGTTGGTCAATCACGTTTCATGGTCAATTTTGACTATTTCCGCTAGACTTCCCGGCCCTGCTAGACGAACCCCATCATGCGCGTTGCTGACTTTACTTTTGAGCTCCCTGATTCGCTGATCGCTCGCCACCCTTTGGCCGAGCGTCGCGCCAGTCGACTGCTGACCCTGGACGGGGTGAGCGGTGCCCTCGCACACCGTCAATTCACTGATTTGCTTGAGCATTTGCGCCCGGGCGATCTGATGGTGTTCAACAATACCCGGGTGATTCCGGCGCGGCTGTTTGGCCAGAAAGCCTCCGGCGGCAAGCTGGAAATTCTGGTGGAGCGGGTGCTGGACAGTCATCGTGTGCTGGCCCATGTGCGCTCCAGCAAGTCGCCGAAACCGGGCGCTTCGATCTTGATCGATGGCGGTGGCGAAGCCGAGATGGTGGCGCGCCATGATGCGTTGTTCGAGCTCAAGTTTGCCGAGGAAGTACTGCCGCTGCTGGAGCGTGTCGGCCACATGCCGTTGCCTCCTTATATAGACCGCCCCGATGAAGACTCGGACCGCGAGCGCTATCAGACGGTGTACTCCCAGCGCCTCGGCGCGGTGGCCGCGCCGACTGCCGGGCTGCATTTCGACCAGCCGCTGCTGGATGCGATTGCCGCCAAGGGCGTCGAGTCCGCCTATGTGACCCTGCACGTGGGGGCCGGCACGTTTCAGCCGGTGCGTGTGGATAACATCGAAGACCACCATATGCACAGCGAATGGCTGGAAGTCAGCCAGGAAGTCGTGGATGCCGTGGCCGCGTGCAAGGCGCGCGGCGGGCGGGTGGTTGCGGTGGGCACCACCAGCGTGCGCTCGCTGGAAAGTGCGGCGCGCGATGGCGTGCTCAAGCCGTTCAGTGGCGACACCGACATCTTTATTTACCCAGGCCGGCCGTTCCATGTGGTCGATTGCCTGGTCACCAACTTCCATTTGCCGGAATCCACGCTGTTGATGCTGGTGTCGGCATTTGCCGGTTATCCGGAAACCATGGCCGCCTACCAGGCCGCCATCGACAATGGGTACCGTTTTTTCAGCTACGGTGATGCGATGTTTATCACCCGTAATCCGGCGCCGACTGCCCCTAAAGAAGCGGGCCCAGAGGAACAATCATGAGTCGTATGTCGTTTGAATTGCTGGCCACGGATGGTAAAGCTCGCCGCGGCCGTTTGACCTTCCCCCGCGGCACCGTCGAGACCCCGGCGTTTATGCCGGTCGGCACCTACGGCACCGTCAAAGGCATGCTGCCGCGTGACATCGTCGCCACCGGCGCCGAAATCATCCTCGGCAACACCTTCCACCTGTGGCTGCGCCCGGGCACGGAAGTGATCAAGAAGCATGGCGACCTGCATGATTTCATGAAGTGGCAAGGCCCGATCCTCACCGACTCCGGTGGTTTCCAGGTGTTCAGCCTGGGCGCCATGCGCAAGATCAAGGAGGAGGGCGTGACCTTCGCCTCGCCGGTCGACGGTTCCAAGGTGTTCATGGGCCCGGAAGAATCGATGCAGGTGCAGCGCGACCTGGGCTCCGACATCGTGATGATCTTTGACGAATGCACGCCGTACCCGGCGGACGAAGACGTGGCGCGGATTTCCATGGAGCTGTCGCTGCGTTGGGCCCAGCGCTCGAAGAACGCGCATGGCGACAACACCGCGGCGCTGTTCGGGATCGTCCAGGGCGGCATGCATGAAAGCCTGCGCAAGCGCTCGCTGGAAGGCCTCGACAAGATCGGCTTTGACGGCCTGGCCATCGGCGGTTTGTCGGTGGGCGAGCCCAAGCACGAGATGATCAAGGTGCTGGATTACCTGCCGGGCCTGATGCCCGCTGAAAAACCTCGTTACCTTATGGGCGTTGGCAAACCGGAAGATCTCGTAGAGGGTGTGCGCCGCGGTGTGGACATGTTCGATTGCGTGATGCCAACCCGTAATGCCCGCAATGGGCATCTGTTCATTGATACAGGCGTGCTGAAGATCCGTAACGCGTTCCATCGCCATGATGATTCGCCGCTGGATCCCACCTGTGACTGCTACACCTGCCAGAACTTCTCGCGTGCTTATCTGCACCATCTGGACAAGTGCGGGGAAATGCTGGGTAGCATGTTGAATACCATCCACAATTTGCGTCACTACCAAGTCCTGATGGCTGGTTTGCGCGAGGCTATTCAACAGGGTACATTGGCCGCCTTTGTCGATGCCTTCTACGCCAAGCGCGGCCTCCCTGTGCCGCCCTTGGACTGAGTTTCCCGACCCTAAGATTCACTATTTGCAACTGGAGTGCTAAATGAGCTTTTTTATCTCTAACGCCATGGCTGACGCCGCTGCGCCTGCTGCTGCCGGCCCTATGGGCGGTGGTTTTGAGTGGATTTTCCTGGTCGGCTTCCTGGTTATCTTCTACCTGATGATCTGGCGTCCACAGGCCAAGCGCGCCAAAGAGCAGAAGAACCTGCTGGGCAGCCTGCAAAAAGGTGACGAAGTTGTAACTACCGGCGGTATTGCCGGCAAGATCACCAAAGTTGCCGATGCTTTCGTGGTTCTTGAAGTGTCCGACACCGTAGAAATGAAGTTCCAGAAGGGCGCCATCGCCGCCACGCTGCCTAAAGGCACGCTGAAAGCGATCTAAGTAACAACCTTTACCAATCGACGGGGCGCGCAAGGCGCCCCGCGTTATAAGCGGGCGGCGTGATGCTGAACAAATACCCTCTGTGGAAATACGTACTGATCCTGGCGGTGCTGGCGATCGGTTTTATTTATTCCGCTCCCAATCTCTATCCTGATGACCCTGCGATCCAGATCACTGGCGCCAGCACTTCGCTGCAAGTCAATCAGGCTGACCTGGAACGCGCCAGCAAAGCGCTGACCGACGCGGGCATCCAGGTTAAAGCGGCAACGTTGGCGGCTGATGCGAAGGGCGGCTTGTTGCGCCTGACCAAGCAAGAAGACCAATTGCCGGCCAAAGACGTGGTGCGCAAGGCCATGGGTGACGACTACGTTGTCGCGCTGAACCTGGCACAGACCACGCCGAAATGGCTGCGCAGCATTGGCGCGCACCCGATGAAGCTGGGCCTGGACTTGTCCGGTGGTGTGCACTTCCTGCTGGAAGTCGACATGGACAAAGCCCTCGACGCGCGCCTGAAAGTCTATGAAGGCGACGTGAAGAGCCTGCTGCGCAAAGAGAAGTTGCGTTATCGCAGCCTGCCGCAGCTCAACGGTGCCATCCAGCTGGGCTTCTCTGACGAAGCTTCCCGCGAACAGGCCCGTGCGCTGATCCGCAAGAACTTCAACGATTTCGACATCGTACCGGCCGACCTGAATGGTCAGGCTGTACTGCGTCTGGCGATGAGCCCGGCCAAGATCGCGGAAATCCGCGAATACTCGATCAAGCAGAACTTGACCACGGTGCGTAACCGCGTCAACGAGCTGGGTGTGGCCGAGCCGATCGTTCAGCGCCAGGGCGCCAACCGCATCGTGGTTGAGCTGCCGGGCGTACAGGACACCGCTGAAGCCAAGCGTATCCTGGGTAAAACCGCCAACCTGGAATTCCGTCTGGCGGCTGAGCCGGGTGCTACCCGCGCGACGTCCGAAGAGTTCGAGTTCCGTGAAGGCAACCGTCCACCAGCTTTGATCGAGCGTGGCTTGATCATCACCGGTGACCAGGTGACTGACGCCAAGGCCGGTTTCGGCGAGCACGGCACGCCTGAAGTGAACATCCGCCTGGATGGCCACGGTGGCGAACTGATGAGCCGCGCCACGCGCAGCAACGTCGGTCGCAGCATGGCGGTGATCTTCATCGAGCAACGCCCGATCACCACCTACACCAAGCAAATGGTCAACGGCGTCGAGAAAGACGTGCCGGTGCAGACCTTCAAGGAAGAGAAGAAGATCATCAGCCTGGCGACCATCCAGTCGCCGCTGGGTGCTCAATTCCGCATCACTGGCCTGAACGGCCAGGGCGAATCCTCGGAGCTGGCTCTGTTGCTGCGTGCCGGTGGCCTCGCCGCGCCGATGTACTTCGCTGAAGAACGCACCATTGGCCCGAGCCTGGGTGCCGACAACATCACCAAGGGTATCGACGCGGCATTGTGGGGCATGCTGTTCGTGTCGCTGTTCATCATCGCCATCTACCGGTTCTTCGGCGTCATCGCCACCGTGGCCCTGGCGGGCAACATGGTGATGCTGCTGGCGCTGATGTCGCTGTTGGGCGCCACGCTGACCCTGCCAGGTATCGCCGGTATCGTACTGACCATGGGTATGGCGGTGGACGCCAACGTCCTGATCTTCTCGCGGATTCGTGAGGAAATCGCCAACGGCATGACCGTACAGCGTGCAATCAACGAAGGCTTCGGCCGGGCATTTACTGCGATTCTCGACTCCAACCTGACCACGTTGCTGGTCGGCGGGATTCTCTTTGCCATGGGCACCGGCCCGGTCAAAGGTTTTGCGGTAACCATGTCCCTCGGTATCTTTACCTCGATGTTCACGGCCATCATGGTGACCCGCGCAATGGTCAACCTGATCTTTGGCGGGCGTGACTTCAAGAAGTTGTGGATTTAAGGGGCTGCCATGTTACGTACAATCAACTTCATGGGCGTTCGCAACATTGCGTTCGGCGCCACTGTGCTCCTTACCGTTCTGGCGTTGTTCAGCTGGTTCCATAAGGGCCTGAACTACGGTCTGGACTTCACCGGCGGTACGCTGATCGAGCTGACCTACGAGAAGCCCGCCGACGTTACCCTGGTGCGCAGCGAGCTGGTCAAGGCCGGCTATCACGAAGCCATCGTGCAGAACTTTGGTGCGACCACTGACCTGCTGGTGCGTATGCCTGGCGAAGACCCGCAACTGGGTCACCAGGTAGCCGAGGCCTTGCAGAAGGTCGGCGGTGATAACCCGGCGTCGGTCAAGCGCGTCGAGTTCGTGGGCCCGCAGGTCGGTGAAGAGCTGCGCGATCAGGGCGGCCTCGGCATGCTGATGGCGCTGGTCGGCATCATGATCTACCTGGCGTTCCGCTTTCAGTGGAAGTTCGGTGTCGGCGCCATTGTGTCGTTGATCCACGACGTGATCGTGACCGTGGGTATCCTGGCGTATTTCCAGATCACCTTCGACCTGACGGTATTGGCCGCGGTATTGGCGATCATTGGTTACTCGCTCAACGACACCATCGTGGTATTCGACCGGGTTCGTGAGAACTTCCGCGTACTGCGCAAGGCGACGCTGATCGAGAACATCAACATCTCCACCACCCAGACCCTGCTGCGGACCATGGCGACGTCGATCTCCACCTTGCTGGCGATTGCAGCACTGATGATCTTCGGCGGCGACAACCTGTGGGGCTTCTCCCTGGCGCTGTTCATCGGCGTTCTGGCGGGTACCTACTCGTCGATCTACATCGCGAACGTGGTATTGATCTGGCTGAACCTCAACAGCGAAGACCTGATCCCCCCTGCCGCTACCGGCAAGGAGGTCGACGACCGCCCTTAATGGGCGTTCGTTGATACGCTGTTACAAAGAAGGCACGAGGATTGAACTCGTGCCTTTTTTTTGGCTCCAAGGCTGGGTATAGCGCGGACGTTTCGGTCCGTTTGTGATGGTCAGGAGGTTCAACGTGAACAAGTCGTTACTGGTTGGTGCGGTATTGGGTGCTGTCGGTGTGACTGCCGGGGGTGCTGTTGCCACCTACAGCCTGGTAAAAAGCGGCCCTGAGTATGCGCAAGTGCTGGCAGTGCAGCCGGTGAAAACCCAGATTAAAACCCCGCGCGAAGTCTGCAAGGACGTCGCAGTGACCCGGCAGAAGCCGGTGCAGGATCAACATCAAATCGTCGGCACCGTGGTTGGTGCGCTGGCCGGTGGCCTGTTGGGCAACCAGGTCGGTGGCGGTAATGGCAAGAAGCTGGCTACTGTAGCCGGTGCGGTGGGTGGCGGTTACGCCGGTAACAAGGTTCAGGAAGGCATGCAGAACCGCGATACCTACACCACCACCCAAACGCGCTGTAACACCGTCAACGACATCAGCGACAAGGTTGTCGGCTACGACGTGCGTTACACCCTGGATGGCAAGGAAGGTTCAGTACGGATGGACCGTGATCCAGGCGGCCAGATTCCGGTCGATAAGGAAGGGCGCTTGGTACTGGGCCAGAACCAGCAGTAATCCAGGGCCTGGCTTAGATCCAAATGTGGGAGCGGGCTTGCTCGCGAAAGCAGTGTAGCAGTCAACATATTCATTGGCTGACCCACCGCCTTCGCGAGCAAGCCCGCTCCCACATTTACTATGTGCTGTTGCTTGCGGTATTGCCCAAATGGCAGGCATAAAAAAAGCACCCCCAGGGGTGCTTTTTTGTGCCTGCTCGCTTAGCGCTTCAGCGAAGCCGGCAGGTGCGGCTGGATCGCCGTCAGTACTGCCTTGAAGCATTTGGTGTTGCCGGCAACGACGTGGCCTTTTTCAAGGAAGTCGTGACCGCCGGTGAAGTCGCTCACCAAGCCGCCGGCTTCCTGGATCAGCAGGGCGCCTGCAGCCATGTCCCACTCGGACAGGCCCGATTCCCAGAACGCATCAAAACGACCGGCAGCGACATAAGCCAGGTCCAGGCTGGCAGCGCCGGCGCGACGGATACCGGCGGTCTGGCCCACCAGGGCGCGGAACATGCCCAGGTAGTTTTCCAGGTTGTCCATCTGGTCGTCACGGAACGGGAAGCCGGTGCCGAGCAGGGCGCCGTCCAGGCTGGTGCGGCCGCTGACACGCAAGCGGCGACCGTTCAGCTGGGCACCACGGCCACGGCTGGCGGTGAATTCTTCCTGGCGAACCGGGTCGAGTACGACGGCGTGTTCCAGGCGGCCACGGTATTTGCAGGCAATGCTCACTGCAAAGTGTGGGATGCCGCGCAGGAAGTTGGTGGTGCCATCCAGTGGGTCGATGATCCACAGGTAGTCTTCGCCTTCGCCGCTGCCTTTGTGCAAACCGGTTTCTTCACCGAGGATGCCGTGGGTAGGGTAGGCCTTGCGCAGCGCGTCGATGATTTTCTGTTCGGCGGCGCGATCCACCTCGGATACGTAATCCTTGGCGTCTTTTTCGTCGACCTTGATGGTATCCAGGCGCTCGATGGAGCGGAAGATCAATTCACTGGCGCTGCGGGCGGCGCGCAGCGCGATATTCAGCATGGGCTGCATGGATGTGTCACCTAAGGTTGTTAAAGAAAGCCGGGCATTCTAGCAGAAACTTTCTTCAGGTGAAGGACGACGTTAGCTTTCATGGCATAACCTTAGGCTGTTCTGTAAGATTTGCTCCCCTTTCCCGTGTCCGAGAGCGCCTACCTTGCTGCAAAACATCCGTGTCGTCTTGGTCAATACCAGTCATCCCGGCAACATCGGCGGGGTGGCGCGAGCCATGAAAAACATGGGGCTGACGCGCCTGGTGCTGGTCGAGCCGCGCCTGTTCCCGCACCACGAGGCCGATGCTCGTGCGTCCGGCGCCAATGACATCCTGGAAAAAGCCCAGGTTGTCGCCACCCTGGAAGACGCCCTGGTCGGCTGCAACCTGGTGCTTGGCACCAGCGCCCGCGACCGCCGCATCCCCTGGCCGTTGCTGGACCCGCGCGAGTGCGGCACCAAAGTGGTCGAAGAGGCCGCCGGCGGTGCTGAAATCGCCCTGGTGTTTGGTCGTGAGGATTCCGGCCTGACCAATGAAGAGCTGCAGCGATGTCATTACCACGTGCACATTCCATCAGACCCCGAGTTCAGCTCGCTGAACCTCGGGGCAGCGGTGCAGGTGTTGACCTACGAAGTGCGCATGGCCTGGCTGGCTGCTGAAGGCCAGCCGAGCAAGGTAGAGAAGGATGAAGTGGCATCGACCAAAAGTGGCGAGCTGGCCACGATGGACGAGCTGGAGCGATTCTATGAGCACCTGGAGCAAACCCTGGTGGCCATCGAATTCCTCGATCCGGAAAAACCACGGCATTTGATGGCGCGCCTGCGCCGCCTTTACGGGCGCAGTTCGGTCAGCCGAGCGGAAATGAATATATTGCGTGGCATCCTCACGGAAACCCAGAAAGCGGCCCGTGGCGAGCTTCTTAAGCGGAAGGATTAAAAATGTTCGAGCGTTTGCGAGAAGATATCCAAAGTGTTTTCCACCGTGACCCGGCGGCGCGCAACGCCTTTGAAGTGCTGACCTGCTACCCGGGCATGCATGCGATCTGGATTCACCGCCTGTCCGGCGCCTTGTGGGGCATGGGGTGGAAGTGGCTGGCGCGGCTGGTGTCGAACTTCGGTCGCTGGTTGACCGGGATCGAGATTCACCCAGGCGCCAAAGTCGGTCGTCGCTTCTTTATCGACCATGGCATGGGCATCGTCATCGGCGAAACCGCAGAGATTGGTGATGACGTGACCTTGTATCAGGGCGTGACACTAGGCGGTACCAGCTGGAACAAAGGCAAGCGCCACCCCACCCTGGAAAACGGTGTGGTGGTGGGGGCGGGCGCCAAGGTGCTGGGCCCGTTCACTGTGGGCGCGGGCGCCAAAGTCGGGTCGAATGCCGTGGTGACCAAGGCGGTACCGCCTGGCGCCACCGTGGTGGGTATCCCCGGCCGCATCATCGTCAAGCCGGAGGTGGGCGATGAGCAGGAGGCCAAGCGCAAGGCCATGGCCGAGAAAATCGGCTTTGATGCCTATGGCGTCAGCGAAGACATGCCCGACCCTGTGGCCCGTGCCATCGGCCAGTTGCTCGACCACCTGCAAGCGGTCGATGGCAAGCTGGACGGCATGTGCGGCGCGCTGAAGGAGCTAGGCAGCAGCTACTGTGCGAAAGATCTGCCTGAACTGCGCGAAGAAGACTTCGCCGAGATCAAGAGCGAAACTGCCACGAAGGCTGGCTGAGGTCTCACATTCACTGCAAAACCCCTGTGGGAGCGGGCTTGCTCGCGAAAGCGGTGTTTCAGTCGCTGAATATATTGGCTGACCCACCGCTTTCGCGAGCAAGCCAGCTCCCACATTTGATCTTCGTTTGCCTCTGGCAGTGCTGGTTGTCCGTTCCCGCTGTTCGATCCCACCCCGCCCTGCTATGATTCGCGCGCCCTTTTTACGGGTAATCCTGACTAAAGTACTAGGTCTTATAGTTGACTTAAATACTCGGGAATCGCATACTTGCTCCCATTCTGAAACACCTTGGTACTTGTCCATGAGACTGACTACAAAAGGCCGATACGCGGTAACCGCCATGCTGGATCTGGCCTTGCACGCGCAAACTGGGCCGGTGTCCCTGGCCGATATCTCCGAGCGCCAAGGCATTTCCCTGTCCTACCTTGAGCAGCTGTTCGCCAAATTGCGCCGTAGCAATCTGGTTTCCAGCGTTCGTGGGCCAGGTGGCGGCTATCAACTGTCCCGCGACATGCAGGGCATCCAGGTAGCCCAGGTGATCGACGCAGTCAACGAATCCGTCGATGCGACCAAATGCCAGGGCCTGGGTGATTGCCACGCCGGCGACACCTGCCTGACCCACCACTTGTGGTGTGACTTGAGCCTGCAGATCCATGAGTTTTTGAGTGGTATCAGCTTGGCTGATCTTGTGACTCGCCGTGAGGTGCAAGAAGTAGCCCAGCGTCAGGACCAGCGCCGTTGCAACACCAAGGCGCCGCGTCTGGACAAGATTGAAGCGTCCGCCGTCGAGTGACAGCCGCAGAGCTAACGGCGCAGCCAGCCTGATTTAGGAGAAAGTCCATGAAATTGCCGATTTACCTTGATTACTCAGCGACCACCCCGGTTGATCCGCGTGTCGCGCAAAAAATGAGCGAATGCCTGCTGGTTGACGGAAACTTCGGCAACCCGGCCTCCCGCTCCCACGTATTCGGCTGGAAAGCCGAGGAAGCGGTCGAGAACGCTCGTCGCCAGGTCGCTGACCTGGTGGGCGCAGACCCGCGTGAAATCGTCTGGACCTCCGGTGCCACCGAATCCGACAACTTGGCTATCAAGGGTGCGGCGCATTTCTACGCGACCAAGGGCAAGCACCTGATCACCACCAAGATTGAGCACAAGGCTGTCCTCGACACCATGCGCCAACTGGAGCGTGAAGGTTTTGAGGTCACCTACCTCGAGCCGACCACCGACGGTATCGTCACCCCGGCCATGATTGAAGCCGCGCTGCGTGAAGATACCATCCTGGTTTCCGTGATCCACGTGAACAACGAAATCGGCACCATCAACGACATCGCGGCCATTGGCGAGTTGACCCGTTCCAAAGGCATCCTGCTGCACGTCGATGCTGCTCAGTCCACCGGCAAGGTCGACATTGACCTGTCGAAGCTGAAAGTCGACCTGATGTCGTTCTCTGCCCACAAGACTTACGGCCCTAAAGGCATCGGCGCGCTGTACGTGAGCCGCAAGCCACGTGTGCGTATCGAAGCCACCATGCACGGCGGCGGTCACGAGCGCGGCATGCGTTCGGGCACCCTGGCGACCCACCAGATCGTCGGCATGGGCGAAGCGTTCCGTGTGGCCAAGGAAGACATGGCTGCCGAAAACGTGCGCATCAAGGCCCTCAGCGACCGCTTCTACAAGCAGGTCGAGAACCTTGAAGAGCTGTACATCAACGGCAGCATGACCGCCCGTGTACCGCACAACCTGAATTTGAGCTTCAACTACGTCGAAGGCGAGTCGCTGATCATGGCGCTCAAGGACCTGGCGGTTTCGTCCGGCTCGGCCTGCACCTCGGCCTCGCTTGAGCCTTCGTACGTTCTGCGCGCCCTCGGCCGCAACGACGAACTGGCACACAGCTCGATCCGCTTTACGTTCGGCCGTTTCACCACCGAAGAGCAAGTCGACTACGCCGCGCAGAAAGTCTGCGAAGCCGTCAACAAGCTGCGCGTTCTGTCGCCGCTGTGGGACATGTACAAAGACGGTGTCGATATTTCCAAGATCGAGTGGGCGGCACACTAAATATAGAAGCCGCCACCCAAGCTCTGTAGGAACGTGGCGGAAAACGCAGGCGTTTTTACAGGGTTCCAGAGCGGCCCTGATGAGTGAGGATTCAGTACCATGGCTTACAGCGAAAAGGTCATCGACCACTACGAAAACCCGCGCAACGTCGGCAAGATGAACGCGGAAGACCCTGATGTCGGCACCGGCATGGTCGGCGCTCCGGCGTGCGGCGATGTGATGCGCCTGCAGATCAAGGTCAACGATGCTGGCGTTATCGAAGACGCCAAATTCAAAACCTACGGCTGCGGTTCCGCCATTGCCTCCAGCTCCCTCGCTACCGAGTGGATGAAAGGCAAGACCCTGGATGAGGCTGTGACTATCAGCAACACCCAGCTGGCCGAAGAGCTGGCCCTGCCGCCAGTGAAAATCCACTGCTCCGTACTCGCCGAAGACGCCATCAAGGCGGCAGTTCGCGACTACAAGCAGAAGAAAGGCTTGATCTAAGCATTTGGCGACGAGTAAGGAGTCAACGATGGCTATCAGCATGACAGAAGCGGCTGCGCAGCACATTCGCCGCTCCCTGAATGGGCGCGGTAAAGGTGAGGGGATTCGTCTGGGTGTTCGCACCACGGGCTGTTCCGGCCTTGCCTACGTGCTGGAGTTTGTCGACGAGGTGGTTGCGGAAGACCAGGTGTTCGAAAGTCACGGCGAGAAAGTGATCATCGACCCTAAAAGCCTGACCTACCTGGACGGCACCGAACTCGATTTCGTCAAGGAAGGGTTGAACGAAGGCTTCAAGTTCAACAACCCCAACGTACGCGGTGAGTGTGGCTGCGGCGAAAGCTTCAACATCTGAGGCTACTTGTGGGTACTCCTTGTCATTTCGCTTTATTCGAGCTGCAGCCGAGCTTTCGGCTGGACCTCGAGCAGCTTGCCACGCGCTACCGTGAATTGGCGCGTGGGGTGCATCCGGACCGCTTCGCTGACGCTTCCGAGCGTGAGCAACGCCTGGCCCTGGAGCAATCGGCCAGCCTCAACGAAGCCTATCAGACGCTCAAAAGCCCTCCGAAGCGCGCGCGCTATTTGCTCGCGATGAACGGTGGCGAGTTGCCGATTGAAGTCACGGTGCACGATCCGGACTTTCTGATGCAGCAGATGCAGTGGCGCGAAGAACTCGAAGACTTGCAGGACGAAGCCGATGTGGCGGGTGTCGCGGTCTTCAAGCGTCGTCTGAAAACGGCCCAGGATGAGCTCAATGAAAGCTTCGCAGCCTGCTGGAACGACGCAGCGCAACGTGAACAGGCCGAACGCCTGATGCGGCGCATGCAGTTCCTCGACAAGCTCACCTACGAAGTGCGCCAGCTAGAAGAGCGCCTCGACGATTAACCCAGTGCTGCCCGTGATGCACGCCTGATAGACAGATAAGACCTGAATACCATGGCTCTACTGCAAATCGCCGAACCCGGCCAAAGCCCTCAACCGCATCAGCGTCGCCTGGCGGTGGGGATTGACCTGGGCACCACCAATTCCTTGGTTGCTGCCTTGCGCAGTGGCCTGTCCGAACCTCTGCCCGACGCCGATGGCCAGGTGATCCTGCCGTCTGCCGTGCGCTATCACGCGGATCGCACCGAAGTGGGCGAGGCGGCCAAGTTGGCCGCGTCTACCGATCCCTTGAATACCGTGCTGTCGGTCAAGCGCTTGATGGGTCGTGGTCTGTCCGACGTCAAGCAATTGGGCGACCAACTGCCATACCGCTTTGTCGGCGGCGAATCGCACATGCCGTTCATCGACACCGTCCAGGGCCCGAAAAGCCCGGTAGAAGTGTCCGCCGATATCCTCAAGGTGCTGCGCCAGCGCGCAGAAACCACCTTGGGCGGCGAACTCGTCGGTGCGGTGATCACGGTTCCGGCGTATTTCGACGATGCTCAGCGCCAAGCCACCAAGGATGCGGCAAAGCTCGCCGGCCTGAACGTTTTGCGCCTGCTCAACGAGCCGACTGCAGCTGCCGTGGCGTATGGCCTGGATCAGCACGCTGAAGGCCTGGTTGCGATTTACGACCTGGGCGGCGGCACCTTTGATATTTCGATCCTGCGCCTGACTGGCGGTGTATTTGAAGTGCTGGCCACCGGTGGCGACAGCGCCCTGGGCGGCGATGACTTCGATCACGCTATCGCTGGCTGGATCATCGCCAGCGCAGGCTTGTCTGCCGACCTGGACCCAGGCGCGCAGCGGAGTTTGCTGCAAACCGCCTGCGCCGCCAAAGAAGCACTGACGGACGCTGCTTCTGTTGAAGTGTCCTACGGTACGTGGTCGGCTCAGCTGACTCGCGAAGCCTTCGATGCGCTGATCGAACCGATGGTTGCCCGCAGCCTCAAGGCCTGCCGCCGCGCCGTGCGTGACTCCGGTATCGAGCTGGAAGAGGTTGGCGCCGTGGTCATGGTCGGTGGCTCCACTCGCGTACCGCGTGTTCGCTATGCCGTGGCTGAAGCCTTCGGTCGCGAGCCACTGACTGAAATCGACCCGGATCAAGTAGTGGCGATTGGCGCCGCGATCCAGGCCGATACCCTGGCCGGCAACAAGCGCGACGGTGGTGAACTGCTGTTGCTTGATGTGATTCCGCTGTCCCTGGGGCTGGAAACCATGGGCGGTTTGATGGAGAAGGTGATCCCGCGCAACACCACCATCCCCGTCGCCCGCGCCCAGGACTTCACGACTTACAAAGATGGCCAGACGGCCATGATGATTCATGTGCTGCAAGGCGAGCGCGAGCTGATCAGCGACTGCCGCTCCCTGGCGCGCTTTGAATTGCGTGGCATTCCGGCAATGGTCGCCGGTGCCGCAAAAATTCGCGTGACCTTCCAGGTCGACGCCGACGGCTTGCTCAGTGTGGCTGCGCGTGAGCTGGCCTCGGGCGTTGAAGCCAGTATCCAGGTCAAGCCGTCCTACGGCCTGACTGACGGCGAAATCGCCAAGATGCTCAAGGATTCGTTCCAGTACGCCGGTGACGACAAGGTCGCCCGCGTGCTGCGCGAGCAGCAAGTCGACGCCCAGCGCCTGCTTGAAGCCGTGCAGGGCGCCCTGGACACGGATGGCGAGCGCCTCCTGGACGCCGAAGAGCGCATGGTTATCGACCTGCAAATGCAGGAACTGGCCGAACTGATGAAAGGCAACGATGGTTACGCCATCGAGCAGCAGACCAAGCGCTTGTCGCAAGTCACTGATGCCTTTGCCGCCCGCCGCATGGATCAGACGGTGAAAGCCGCACTGGCCGGGCGCAACCTGAATGAAATCGAGGAATAATTAATGCCGCAGGTCATTTTTCTGCCACACGCCGAGCATTGCCCGGACGGTATGGTCGTGGAGGCTGAGACCGGCAAGTCCATCCTCGAAGTTGCCCATGACAACCACATCGAGATTGAAAGCGCCTGCGGCGGTGTGTGCGCCTGCACCACCTGCCACTGCGTGATCCGCGAGGGTTTCAATTCTCTGGAAGAAGCGGATGAGCTGGAAGAGGACTTTCTGGATCGCGCCTGGGGCCTGGAAGCGACTTCTCGCCTAAGCTGTCAGGCCAAGGTCGGGACTGAAGACATTACCGTCGAAATTCCGAAATATTCGCTCAACCATGCGGCCGAAGCGCCGCATTGATTCAAGGAAATGTCATGAGCCTGAAATGGGTTGATGTACAAGAAATCGCTATACAACTTGCGGAAGCTCACCCTGAGGTCAATCCTCTTACCGTGAACTTCGTCAAGTTGCGCGACCTCGTAATGGCGCTGCCGGAATTCGACGACATCCCGGACCGGGGTGGCGAAAAGGTTCTGGAGGCGATTCAAGGTCTGTGGATCGAAGAAGCAGACGACTGAGCCGCCTTATTACGCAGTTAGGCAATACCTAAGAACCCGCGTATAATTCGCGGGTTTAATTTTTCGTAAATTACCGTTTCTGGAGTTACACCATGGCTGTTCAACGTACTTTCTCCATCATCAAGCCTGACGCTGTTGCAAAAAACGTCATCGGCGAGATCACCACTCGTTTCGAAAAAGCCGGCCTGAAGGTTGTAGCTTCGAAACTCAAGCAACTGTCCAAAGCTGAAGCTGAAGGCTTCTACGCTGAGCACAGCGCTCGTGGTTTCTTCGGCGACCTGGTTGCCTTCATGATCTCCGGTCCTGTTGTTGTACAGGTTCTGGAAGGCGAAAACGCTATCGCTCTGAACCGTGAGCTGATGGGCGCTACAAACCCTAAAGAAGCGGCTGCCGGCACCATCCGTGCTGACTTCGCTGAGTCCATCGACGCCAACGCTGTTCACGGTTCGGACTCCGAAGCCGCTGCTGCCCGCGAAATCTCGTACTTTTTCGCTGCTACTGAAGTAACCGCTCGCTAAGCATCGGCTTAAAGAGTGAGGGTGAATCCATGACTACATCGACTGTAAAAACCAACCTGCTGGGTCTGACTCAGCCGGAAATGGAGAAATTCTTCGACTCAATCGGGGAGAAGCGTTTCCGTGCCGGTCAGGTAATGAAGTGGATTCACCACTTTGGCGTCGACGATTTCGACGCCATGACGAACGTCAGCAAGGCCCTGCGCGACAAGCTCAAGGCCATTGCTGAGGTCCGTGGCCCCGAAGTGGTCAGCGAGGACATCTCCACCGACGGCACCCGTAAATGGGTAGTGCGCGTGGCGTCCGGCAGCTGCGTCGAGACCGTTTACATTCCCCAGGGCAAGCGCGGCACCTTGTGCGTTTCGTCCCAGGCAGGCTGTGCCCTGGACTGCAGTTTCTGCTCCACCGGCAAGCAAGGCTTCAATAGCAACCTCACCGCCGCCGAAGTCATCGGCCAGGTGTGGATTGCCAACAAATCCTTTGGCAGCGTCCCGGCGACCGTCGACCGTGCCATCACCAACGTGGTGATGATGGGCATGGGTGAGCCGCTGCTGAACTTCGACAACGTGATTGCAGCCATGCATTTGATGATGGACGATCTGGGCTACGGCATTTCCAAGCGCCGCGTGACCCTGTCGACCTCCGGCGTGGTGCCGATGATCGATGAGCTGGCCAAGCACATCGACGTCTCTCTGGCGTTGTCGCTGCACGCACCCAATGACGCATTGCGTAACCAATTGGTGCCGATCAACAAGAAGTATCCGCTTAAGATGCTGCTCGAATCTTGCCAGCGCTACATGGCGACCCTGGGCGAAAAACGCGTGCTGACGATTGAGTACACCATGCTCAAGGACGTCAACGACAAGGTCGAGCACGCGGTCGAGATGATCGAACTGCTCAAGAACACCCCGTGCAAGATCAACCTGATTCCGTTCAACCCGTTTCCACATTCTGGCTACGAGCGGCCGAGCAACAACGCCATCCGCCGTTTCCAGGATCAACTGCACCAGGCCGGCTACAACGTCACTGTACGCACCACCCGTGGTGAAGACATCGACGCCGCCTGTGGCCAATTGGTAGGGCAGGTGATGGACCGCACCCGCCGCAGCGAACGTTATATCGCCGTACGCGAACTTAACGCCACCGAAGATTTGCCGCAAATTGCTGTGAATCGAATCTGAGAGAGGATCTCTATGCCCTTGCGCCTTGCGCTGCTTTTGCTTGTGACCGGCCTCGTGGCCGGATGTGTTTCATCGGGCTATGACAGCCCTTTGCAAACCGGTAAGGGCCGTGACGAGGCGCGAGTTGCCTATGTGCAATTGGGCTTGGGTTACCTGCGCCAAGGCATGAGCGAGCAAGCCAAGGTGCCCCTGACAAAGGCCCTGGAGCTGGACGGCGACGATGCAGACGCCAATGCCGCGCTCGCGCTGGTGTTTCAGGCCCAGGCCGAGCCTGAACTGGCCGCGCAGTATTTCCTCAAGGCCCTGGCCTCCCGTCCCGCCGACCCGCGGCTGCTGAACAACTACGGCAGCTTCCTGTTCGAGCAGAAACGTTATGACCAGGCCGCCCTTTATTTCCAGCAAGCCAGTGCCGATACCCTCTATCCTGAACGCTCGCGGGTATTCGAGAACCTTGGGGTCACCTCGGCGCGCCTCGGCCAGCGTGACAGCGCCCGCCAGCAACTGGAAAAAGCCCTGCACTTGAACAGTCGCCAGCCACGCGCATTGCTCGAAATGGCTGAGATGTCTTACGAAGACAGGCATTATGTGCCGGCACGTGACTATTACGAGCGTTTTAGCCTGCTCAGCGGGCAAAATGCACGTAGTCTATTGCTTGGTGTGCGCCTGGCGACGGTTCATGAAGAACGCGACACGGCCGCACGTTTTGGCCAGCAACTCGAACGACTCTATCCCGGTACGCCGGAATATCAGCAATACCTGTCGGAGCAATGATGAAAGCGGCGCACCCGGAAGTTGTAGCAGCTAATCGCGTAAACCCAGGCGAGACCTTGCGTCAGGCCCGCGAAAGCAATGGTTGGTCGCTGGCAGAAGTGGCCCTCAAGCTCAATTTGACCACCACGTCCCTTGGCAACCTGGAAGCCGGCGCGTTTGACAAGCTGCCTGGGCATACCTTCGCCCGCGGCTATATCCGCGCCTACGCCAAATTGCTGGGCATTGACCAGGCCGTGCTGGTGCAGCAATTCGACCAGTTCACCGGTACCGACTCCCAGGGCAGCAATGTCCATGGTCTGGGCCGCATCGAAGAGCCTGTACGGGTTTCCCACACCATTTTGCGTATTGTCAGCTTGTTGCTGCTGATCGCCGTGATCGGCGGCGGTTTTGTCTGGTGGCAAGACCAGACGTCCCAGCGCACCAAGGACCTGACCAGCAACGCCATGGAGCACGTCGAAGTCGAAAGCGCCGACGGCACCACTCAGATTCATCCGTTGGATGAGCCGGAAGACCAGGCCGTTGCTGAAAGCCAGGCGGCACCTGAAGCGCCAGCTGCCGAGCCGTCAGTGGCAGAAACAGCCCCGATTGCCCCGGCAACTGTGCCAGCGCCTGCCGCACCGACAACTCCGGCAGCCCAGGCTCATACCCCGGCAGTTCCGGCTCAGGCACCCGCGACCACCGCATCCGCTGCCCCGGCAACACCCGCGATGTCGCCGCCTACCGCCCCTGCGTTGATCGCCGGTGATGGGCATGTCCAGATTACCTTCATCGCTGACTGCTGGACGCAAGTCACCGATGGCAACGGCAAAGTGCTGTTCAGCGGTCTGAAGCGTAAGGGAGATACTCTTGACCAGGGCGGCAAGCCTCCTTTGACGCTGCGTCTGGGCTTTGCCCGTGGCGCGCAAGTGGCCTACAACGGCCAGCCTGTGGACGTGGCGCCGTTCACCAGTGGCGAGACCGCTCGCCTCAAGTTGGGACAATAGTCATGCACGGCGAATCTCCAATCAAACGTCGCGTATCGCGTAAGATCTGGGTCGGCTCGGTGCCGGTGGGTGGCGATGCCCCCATCGCTGTTCAGAGCATGACCAACAGCGACACCAATGACGTGGCCGCCACCGTCGCCCAGATCAACCGTCTGGAAGCCGCCGGCGTGGACATCGTGCGCGTCTCCGTGCCGGACATGGACGCAGCCGAGGCCTTTGGCCGCATCAAACAGCTGGTCAAGGTGCCGCTGGTTGCCGACATTCATTTCGACTACAAGATCGCACTGCGCGTGGCCGAACTGGGTGTGGATTGCCTGCGTATCAACCCGGGCAACATCGGTCGCGAAGACCGTGTGCGCGCCGTGGTGGATGCTGCGCGTGATCGCGGCATTCCAATCCGCATCGGCGTCAACGCCGGCTCGCTGGAAAAAGACCTGCAAAAGAAATACGGCGAGCCGACTCCGGCAGCCCTGGTTGAATCGGCGCTGCGCCACGTTGAACACCTTGCGCGCCTGAATTTCCAGGACTTCAAGGTCAGCGTAAAGGCCTCCGACGTGTTCATGGCGGTAGAAGCCTACCGCTTGCTGGCCAAGGAAATCGTGCAGCCGCTGCACCTGGGTATCACTGAAGCGGGCGGTTTACGCTCAGGCACAGTGAAATCTGCGGTGGGTCTCGGTATGCTGCTCGCCGAAGGGATTGGCGATACCATCCGCATCTCCCTCGCGGCAGACCCGGTAGAGGAGGTGAAGGTCGGTTACGACATTCTGAAATCCCTGCGTTTGCGGTCCCGTGGCATCAACTTCATTGCCTGCCCGAGTTGCTCGCGGCAGAACTTCGACGTGGTGAAAACCATGAACGATCTGGAGTTGCGCCTCGAAGACCTGCTGGTGCCGCTGGATGTGGCGGTGATCGGTTGTGTGGTCAACGGCCCGGGTGAAGCCAAAGAGGCCCATGTGGGGCTGACCGGTGGTACACCGAACCTGATTTACATCGACGGCAAGCCGTCGCAGAAATTGACGAATGACAATCTGGTGGATGAGCTGGAAAAGCTGATCCGCCAGAAAGCGGCCGAAAAGGTCGCAGCTGACGCAGCGCTGATCGCGCGCGGCTGATTGAACGAATTTAAGGACTAGATGTGAGCAAGTCTCTGCAAGCCATTCGTGGCATGAACGACATCCTGCCGGAGCAGACGCCGCTGTGGCGCTACTTCGAGAGCACGGTCGCGCGCCTGCTGGATAACTACGGTTACAAGCAGATCCGCATGCCGATCGTCGAGTTCACCGAGCTGTTCAAGCGCTCCATCGGTGAAGTGACCGACATCGTCGAAAAAGAGATGTACACCTTTGAGGACCGCAACGGCGACTCCCTGACCCTGCGTCCGGAAGGCACCGCCGCGTGCGTGCGCGCCGTGCTCGAGCATGGACTCACCGGTGGTGGCCAGCCACAGAAGCTGTGGTACATCGGCCCGATGTTCCGCCATGAACGGCCGCAGAAAGGCCGTTATCGCCAGTTTCACCAGATCGGCCTGGAAGTCTTCAACCTCGACGGCCCGGACATCGACGCCGAGCTGATCGTGCTGACATGGCGCCTGTGGGGCCTGCTGGGTATCCGCGACGCGGTAAAACTGGAACTCAACAGCCTGGGCACCAGCGAATCCCGGGGCCGCTACCGCGTGGCCCTGGTCGAATACCTGTCTGCCCACCTCGACAAGTTGGACGAAGACAGCCAGCGCCGTCTGAAGACCAACCCGTTGCGCGTGCTGGATACCAAGAACGCCGACACCCAGGCCGTACTGGTCGACGCGCCGAAAATGGCCGACTACCTGGACGACGAGTCCCGCACGCACTTCGAGGGCCTCAAGGCTCGCCTTGATGCGGCCGGTATCCCGTACGTGATCAACCCTAAACTGGTGCGTGGCCTCGATTACTACAGCAAAACCGTGTTCGAGTGGGTCACCGACAAACTCGGCGCCCAGGGCACTGTGTGTGCCGGTGGCCGTTACGACGGCCTGGTCGAGCAGATGGGCGGCAAGCCGACCACCGGCGTAGGTTTTGCCATGGGTATCGAGCGGCTGATCCTGCTGCTGGAAACCCTGGAGCAGGTCCCGGAAGAAATCTCGCGTCAGGTGGACGTGTACTTGTGCGCCTTTGGCGAGGCCGCCGAACTGGCAGCCCTGGCCCTGAGCGAAAAAGTGCGCGACCAGCTGCCGAACCTGCGTCTGCAGATCAATGCCGGCGCCGGCAGTTTCAAGAGCCAGTTCAAGAAGGCCGACAAGAGCGGTGCGCTGTATGCACTGATCCTCGGCGATGACGAGCTGGCCCAGCAAGTGATAGGTTTCAAACCCCTGCGTGGTCAGGGCGAGCAACAGAACATTGCCTTTGATGCGCTCGCCGCGCACCTGGCCACCTGCGCCGTGCAGGGTTGAAGCTGTCGAACAGCCGAATTTAGCGATTTAAGGAGTATTGGGGTGTCGAGTACTGATGATGATCAACTGGCCGATTTCAAGGACTGGTGGCAGCGTAACGGCAAGCCCTTGGTTACCGGCGGTCTGCTGGCTTTAGTGGTGGTGTTCGGCTGGCAAGCCTGGACCAAGTATCAGGCCAACCAGTCCCAGGGCGCCTCGATTCTCTATCAGCAACTGCTGGAAACCACGCTGACGCCAGACGGCAAGCCTGACCCTGCCCAAGTGGCAGACCTGGCCGGCAAGCTGAAGAACGAATTTGGCGGTACGACCTACGCCCAATACGGCAGCCTGTTCGTCGCGAAAGTCGCGGTCGACACCGGCAAGCTGGATGACGCAGCCACCGAGCTGAAAGCCATCGCCGACAAGCCGACCAACCCGACCCTGGGTGAAATCGCACGTCAGCGCCTGGCTCAGGTATTGGCGGCACAGAACAAGGCTGACGAAGCACTCAAACTGCTCGACGGCGATGCTGACAAGGCATTTGTAGCCACTCGCGAAGAGCTCAAGGGCGACCTGTTGGTCCAATTGGGTCGTACCGACGAAGCCAATGCTGCGTACCAAAAAGCCAAGGCGGCGCTGTCTGATGAAGCGGCGGTCGGTGGCTTACAAATCAAGCTGGACGACTTGGCCAAAGGGGATGCGTGACGTGATCCGTTGGAAACATGCAGCATTGCTGGCTCTGGCCGTTCTGGCCGCGGGTTGCAGCAGCAACAGTAAAAAAGAACTGCCTCCGGCCGAGCTGACCAGCTTCAAGGAAGAAGTGGTCCTGCAAAAGCAATGGAGCCGCTCCATCGGTGATGGGCAGGGCGAGACCTACAACATGTTGGTACCGGCAATCGAGGGTGACAGCATTGTGGCCGCTGACGTGACCGGCGTGGTGATCTCCATGGATCGCATGAACGGCGACGTGAAGTGGAAGAAAGACCTCGAATTGCCAGTATCCGGCGCCGTTGGCGTGGGTTACGGCATGGTCATGCTCGGCACGCTGAAAGGCGAAGTCGTGGCGCTGGATTCCAGCACCGGTGAAGAGAAATGGCGCGCTCGCGTGACCAGTGAAGTCCTCGCACCGCCTGCCACCAACGGCGACATCGTCGTGGTGCAGACCCAGGACGACCGTGTCATCGGCCTTGACGCCAGCACTGGCGAGCAGCGCTGGTTGTACGACAGCACCCCGGCAGTACTGACCCTGCGCGGGACCAGTGGTCCGATTGTGACCAACAATCTGGCCGTTGCAGGCCTGTCGACCGGTAAAGTGGTCGCCCTGAACACCCAGAACGGCGTGCCGGCCTGGGAAACCCGTGTGGCTATCCCGCAAGGTCGCTCCGAGCTGGACCGCGTAGTGGACATCGACGGCGGCTTGCTGCTGTCGGGCGAAACCCTCTACGTCGCCACTTACCAGGGCCGCGTTGCCGCACTGGACCTGCAGAGCGGTCGCGTGAACTGGCAGCGTGATGCTTCCAGCTACGCCGGTGTCGCCCAAGGGTTTGGCAGCGTCTACGTAAGCCTGGCGTCCGGCACCGTTGAAAGTGTCGACGAGCGTTCCACCACTGCATTGTGGAGCAACGACTCCCTGGCCCGCCGTCAACTGTCGGCACCGGAAGTCTTCTCCAGCTACGTAGCGGTAGGCGACTTCGAAGGCTACCTGCACCTGCTGAGCCAGGTGGACGGTCGCTTTGTAGGTCGTGAGCGTATCGACAGCGACGGCCTGCGTGCACGTCCGCTGGTGGTTGGTAACATGCTTTATGTGTTTGGCAACAGCGGCAAGCTGGAAGCCCTGACCATCAAGTAAGAACTATGCTTGGGGTAACACCCAGGCGGCCCCGCTTCGGCGGGGCATGCGGCATTTGAATATGCTGCCCCGAGCACCAGCCGCTGCCATGCAGCGGCTTTTGTATTTTCTGAAATAACGAAGTGGAGAGCCGCATGGTTCCCGTAATCGCCCTGGTGGGCCGACCTAACGTCGGCAAGTCCACCTTGTTCAACCGCCTGACCAGGACTCGCGACGCCATCGTCGGCGACTTGTCCGGTCTGACCCGTGATCGCCAATACGGTGAGGCAAAGTGGCAAGGGCGCTCCTACATTATTGTCGACACCGGTGGTATCTCCGGTGACGAGCATGGCATGGACGAAAAAATGGCCGAGCAGTCGCTGCTGGCCATTGAAGAAGCCGACGTCGTGTTGTTCCTGGTGGACGCCCGCGCGGGCTACACCGCTGCCGATCAGATGATTGGCGAGCACCTGCGCAAGCGCAACAAGCGTTCCTATCTGGTCGCCAACAAGATCGATAACATCGATCCTGAGGCTGCCCGTGCCGAGTTCAGCCCGATGGGCCTGGGTGATGCAATCCCGGTCGCCGGTGCCCATGGTCGCGGCATCACCCAGATGCTGGAAATCGCCCTCAGCACCTTTCCCAAGGATGACGACGAGGAAGAAGAGGGCGAAGAAGAGATCGTCGCCGAAGGTGAGGAAGCCAAGCGCATTCCTGGCCCTAGCGAAAAAGACGGTATCAAGATCGCTATCATCGGTCGCCCTAACGTCGGCAAGTCGACCCTGGTCAACCGCATGCTGGGTGAAGACCGGGTAATCGTCTATGACGAACCCGGCACCACCCGCGACAGCATCTACATCCCGTTCGAGCGTAACGACGAGAAGTACACGCTGATCGACACCGCCGGTGTGCGCAAGCGCGGCAAGATCCACGAGGAAGTTGAAAAGTTCTCCGTGGTGAAAACCCTGCAGGCGATCAAAGACGCCAACGTGGTGATTTTCGTGATGGACGCCCGCGAAGGCGTGGTGGACCACGACCTCAACTTGCTGGGCTTTGCCCTGGAAGCCGGTCGCGCCCTGGTGATTGCGATCAACAAGTGGGACGGCATGACGCCGAGCGAGCGCGATTTCGTCAAGATCGAGCTGCAGCGTCGTCTGTTCTTCGTCGAGTTCGCCGATATTCACTTTATCTCGGCATTGCACGGCACCGGCGTGGGCAACCTGTACGCGTCCGTACAGAACTCGTTCAAGTCCGCGGTTACCCGCTGGCCGACCAACCGCCTGACCCAGATCCTGGAAGACGCGGTTGGCGAGCACGCGCCGCCGATGGTCAACAACCGCCGGATCAAGCTGCGTTACGCCCACTTGGGTGGTGCCAACCCGCCGATTATCGTGATCCACGGTAACCAGATCGAGAAGGTGCCGAAGTCCTACGTGCGTTACCTGGAGAACACTTACCGCCGTGTCTTGAAACTGGTCGGTACGCCGATCCGTATCGAGTTCAAGGGTGGCGAGAACCCATACGAAGGTAACAAGAACACCTTGACTGACCGTCAGGTGAACAAGAAGCGTCGTTTGATGACTCACCACAAGAAAGCCGACAAGAAGCGCCGCGACAAGAAATAATCGCCGCTTCATGGGGTAAGCGACACGCTGCGAGAGAGGGCTCCTTTGGAGCCCTTTTTTGTGCGCGACGGTTTGTGCCTTGACCCCGTGCAACCGGCAGCTTAAAACTTGGGGCTCACCTGCAGGGGGCTCCGATGATCACCAGTAAGCTGCCAAATGTCGGCACGACCATTTTCACCACCATGTCGCAACTCGCTGCCGAGACTGGCGCGCTCAACCTGTCCCAAGGCTTTCCCGACTTCAACGGCCCCCAGGGTTTGCTCGACGCCGTGGGCAAGCATGTTGCCAGTGGGCACAACCAATATTCACCGATGACCGGCCTGCCGGCCCTGCGTCAGCAAGTGGCGGCCAAGATCGCCCGCAGCTATGGCGCCACGGTCGACCCGGACAGCGAAGTGACCATCACCCCCGGCGCCACGGCGGCGATCTTCTGCGCGATCCAGGCCGTGATCCGCAACGGTGATGAAGTCATCGTGTTCGACCCCTGCTATGACAGCTACGAGCCCTCGGTCGAGCTGGCGGGTGGCCGCTGCGTGCATGTGCAGCTGAGCCTGCAGGGTTTCGCCCTCGACTTCGAACAGATCAAGGCCGCGCTCTCACCGCGCACCCGCATGATCATCCTCAACACCCCGCACAACCCCACTGGCGCGCTGATCAGCCGTGCCGAGCTGGACCAGCTGGCCGAACTGATCCGCGACCGCGATATCTACCTGGTCAGCGATGAGGTCTATGAGCACTTGGTGTTCGACGGCGTGCCGCATGTCAGCGTGCTGGCCCACGAAGAGCTGTACCAGCGCGCGTTCGTGGTCAGCTCTTTTGGCAAGACTTACCACGTCACCGGCTGGAAAACCGGCTACGTGGTCGCGCCAGCGGCGCTGACGGCTGAACTGCGCAAGGTGCATCAATATGTCAACTTTTGCGGCGTGACCCCTTTGCAGTACGCTTTGGCGGATTTCATGGCCGAGCACCCGGAGCACGTCGAGGCGCTGCCGGCCTTTTACCAGGCCAAGCGCGACCTGTTCTGCGATCTGCTGGCGCCATCGCGTTTCAGCTTTACCCGCGTGGCCGGCACCTACTTCCAACTGGTCGATTACTCACAGATTCGCCCGGACCTGGATGACGTCGCCATGTCCCTGTGGATGACCCGCGAACAGGGCGTGGCGACGATTCCGGTCTCGGTGTTCTACCAGAACCCACCGCAAGGCCAGCGCCTGGTGCGCCTGTGCTTTGCCAAACGCGAGGAAACGCTGCAACAAGCAGCCGAAAAACTATGCGTGATCTGACTGCATTGCCCAATCTGAACGTCGCACTGGTCCAGACCAGCCTGGTCTGGCACGACCGCCAGGCCAACCTCGAGCAGTTCGAGCTGCTGCTGGAGCAGGCCCGGGGTGCGGACCTGATCGTGTTGCCGGAGATGTTCACCACCGGCTTCTCGATGGAGTCCGAAACCCTCGCCGAGCCGGAAAGCGGCCCAACCCACCGCTGGTTGCAAGCCCAGGCGGCAAAGTACGACGCGGTGATCACCGGCAGTGTGATCATCCAGGCCGCTGACGGCAGCCACCGTAACCGCTTGCTGTGGGCGCGGCCGGACGGCGAGGTGCTGCATTACGACAAGCGCCATCTTTTCCGCATGGCGGGTGAGCATGACCACTACACCCCCGGCGAGCGCCAGGTGCTGTTCGAGTTGAAGGGCTGGCGCATTCGCCCACTGATTTGCTATGACCTGCGTTTTCCGGTGTGGAGCCGTGATGCCCAGGACACCGACCTGCTGCTGTACACCGCCAATTGGCCCGGCGCGCGTCGCCAGCATTGGAACCGCCTGTTACCGGCGCGGGCGATTGAAAACCTGTGTTATGTGGCGGCGGTGAATCGGGTGGGCACCGATGGCAAAGGCTTTGCCTACACCGGTGACAGCCAGATACTGGATTTCCAGGGCGAGACCCTGCTGAGTGCGGGGGAGGCCGATGGGGTGTTTCAGGTGTGCCTGGACGCGGCGGAGCTGGCGGCGTATCGCACCAAGTTTCCGGCGAACCTGGATGCTGATAGCTTTCAGTTTGTCTGAACTACCGCCATCGCGGGCAAGCCCGGCTCCCACAGGAAAATGCATTCCAAATGTGGGAGGGGGCTTGCTCGCGAAGAGGCCATCAGCATCACCACAGATCTAAAGTAAAAAGGCCCCTGAGTTCTCACTCAGGGGCCTTTTGCATTCCAGCGATAGGCGTTACGCCGCTTTCGCTTCCTGCTGGCTCAACGAACGGTTCAGCGCGCTGAACAGCGCCTTGAAGCTCGCCGTGGTGATGTTTTCATCAATGCCCACGCCATGCACGGGGCGCTCGCCGTTCACGCGCAGCTCAATGTAAGCCGCCGCCTTGGCGTTGGTACCAGCACCGATTGCATGTTCGTTGTAGTCCATGATTTCCACGCCAATCGGCAGCCCAGCCACCAGCGCTTCCAGGGCGCCGTTGCCTTTGCCTTTCCAGTGCAGGTTGGTTTCGCCCTGGCCCTTGCCCGAGACTTCGACCTCGACAAAGCTGTTGCCGTTTTCTTCCTGCAGGCGATGGCTGACCAGCGCGTACGGGGTGTTGGCTTGCAAGTATTCACGCTGCAGCAAGGCGTAGATCTGCGGTGCGGTCATTTCCAGGCCCACGCGGTCGGTTTCGGCCTGTACTACCTGGCTGAATTCGATCTGCATGCGGCGCGGCAAGCTGATGTCGTATTCCTGCTCCAGCAGGTAGGCGATACCGCCTTTGCCCGACTGGCTGTTCACGCGAATCACCGCTTCGTAGCTGCGGCCGATATCGGCCGGGTCGATCGGCAAGTACGGCACTTCCCACAGCGCGTCGGCTTTCTGTTGGGTGAAGCCCTTGCGGATTGCGTCCTGGTGGGAGCCGGAGAACGCGGTGTGCACCAGGTCGCCCACGTACGGGTGACGTGGGTGTACCTGGATCTGGTTGCACTCCTCGACGACTTTGCGCACGCCGTCGATGTCGGAGAAGTCCAGCTGCGGGTCGAGGCCCTGGGTGTACATGTTCAGTGCCACGGTGACCAGGTCGACGTTACCGGTACGCTCGCCGTTACCGAACAGGCAGCCTTCTACACGGTCGGCGCCGGCCATCAGGCCCAGCTCGGTGGCGGCCACGCCGGTGCCACGGTCGTTGTGGGTGTGCAGGCTGATGATCACACTGTCACGACGGTTGATATGGCGCCCGAACCACTCGATCTGGTCTGCATAGATGTTCGGCGTGGCGCACTCGACGGTAGCCGGCAGGTTGAGGATCATCTTGTGCTCAGGCGTCGGGTTCCACACCTCGATCACTGCGTCACAGACTTCCTTGGCAAACTCCAGCTCGGTGGCGCTGAAGGTTTCCGGGGAATACTCGAAGGTCCACTGGGTTTCCGGCTGCTGGGCGGCGTACTTGACGAACAGCTTGGCGGCGTTGACCGCGATGGCCTTGATGCCGTCCTTGTCCTGGTTGAAAACGATGCGGCGGAACGACGGCGAGGTCGCGTTATACAAGTGCACGATGGCTTTCTTGGCGCCGCGCAGGGATTCGAAGGTGCGCGCGATCAAGTCTTCACGGCCCTGGGTCAGCACCTGGATGGTGGTGTCCTCGGGGATGTGATTGTCTTCGATCAGGGTGCGCACGAAGTCAAAGTCGGTTTGCGAGGCTGCCGGGAACGAGGCTTCGATTTCCTTCACACCCACGGCGACCAGGGTTTTCCAGAAGCGCAGCTTTTTCGCGGCGTCCATCGGCTCGATCAGCGACTGGTTGCCATCACGCAGGTCGGAACTGCACCAGATAGGCGCTTCGGTGATGGTTTTCGACGGCCAGGTGCGGTCCGGGATATCGATGGTCGGGAACGCGCGGTACTTCGAAGACGGGTCTTTGAGCATGCTCATCGGAAAATCCTTTGCTAGGGGCCGAGAAAAGGCGGCCTGCCGTAAAACTGTTATTGGGGATGCTGCTTTTTTGAAAGGCGAGGCAGATCGATTCAGCCTGGCAGTCGTGCGCTGACGAGGCACAGGCTGCGGTGCTGGCGGAGCTGAATGAGGGTGTGAGAGGTTTTCATAAGCTCAACCCTAACCGCCGGGGTGAAAGATGGCAAGCAGTCGAGAAAAATTGAGAGAAGTTTTGCTATTGTCGCGGGAAACGAGATTTTATGGTGGTTAATGAGCTGGCGGCTCGTTTTAATTGCGCGCCCTTTATCGGGCGCGCAATTCGATCATTCAGGGCTGGAACGCGCCGATAAAGATCGCCGGGTCGACCCGTGCGTCGTTGAGGCTGATGTTCCAATGCATGTGCGGCCCGGTCGCACGGCCCGTTGAACCGACCTTGCCCACCACCGCACCACGTGTGAGTTGATCGCCGACCTTCACGTCGATCTTCGACATATGGCAAAACATGCTGATAAAGCCCTGGCCATGGTCGACGAAGACGGTGTTACCGTTGAAGAAGTAGTTGCCGGTCAGAATCACTTTACCGTTCGCCGGCGTCTTGATCGGCGTGCCGGCCGGTACCGCGAAGTCCAGGCCCGAGTGAGGGTTGCGCTCCTCGCCGTTGAAGAAGCGGCGCACGCCGAACTTGCTCGACAGCGGGCCGTTCACCGGTTTATCCAGCACCAGGTTGCTCGGCAGGTTTGGGCTGAAACTGCGGTAAGCCTTGATTTGCACCGCCAGCTCCGCCTCGATGCGCTTGAGTTGCGCCGGCTCAGGGTTGACCTGGCTTTTGTTTTTCAAGGTGATGCGCTGTTCCGGGTACTTCTTGTAGCCGACGATAAACGGCAGGGTGCGCCCGCTGCTGCTGATGCGCTCGTTGCCCGGCTTGACCGTCAATGGGATGCCGACAATCGCCAGCCAGGTGTCCTGCTCCTTCACCACCAAAACCGGCTTGCCCTGGTAAGTGGCTTTCGGTGCGGTGGCCGCAGGGCCCAGTTCGACCACGGCAACACCGCCGGGCACGGGTTTGTTCAGGGTGCGGGTGATGTAGCTGTCGGCGTGGGCATTAAAGGTCAGGCACAGCAGCATCAACAGACTAAAGAGACGTGGCATCAATCAATCCAATAACGAAAGGGTAACGGGCGTCAGGTGGTTATCTTCCACCCGCACTTGCAGTTGGCCTTCACCGAGGCGCGCGGTCAGGCGTTGGCCGGTGTGGGTTTGCGCAGCATTGCGAATGGCCTGGCCGCGCTCATCCAGCAAAATGCTGTAGCCACGGCCCAGGGTCGCCAGCGGGCTGACCACCTGCAACGTCTGCACCTGGCTTTGCAGCTGCAGGCGGCGCGCCTTGAGGCCTTCGCGCATCGCACGCGGCAGGCGTTCGGCCAGGCTGTCCAGGCGCTGGCGCAGCAAAGCCAGCTGGCGGCCGGGGTGTTGGCCGGCGAGGCGGGTTTCCAGGCGGATCAAGCGCTCGCGACGGGTATTGAGGCTGCGCTCGAAGGCCCTGCGCAGGCGCATGTCCAGGTCGTCGAGGCGCTGGGCTTGCTGGCGCAGACGCTCGCCGGGGTGGCGCAGGCGACGGGCCATGCCCTCCAGGCGCAAGCGGTCGTGGCTCAGGCGATTGCGCATCAGCATGACCAGGCGCCGGTGCAGGTTTTCGACCTGGCGCACCAGGTGGCTGGCGTCCGGCGCGAGCAATTCAGCGGCGGCGGAGGGGGTAGGGGCGCGCACGTCGGCGACAAAGTCGCTGATCGACACATCGGTCTCATGGCCGACGGCGCTGACGATCGGCGTGACGCAGGCGTCCACCGCGCGGGCCACGGCTTCTTCGTTGAAGCACCAGAGGTCTTCCAGCGAACCGCCGCCACGCGCCAGGATCAATGCGTCGAAGCCGCGTGCATCGGCCAGCTTCAGTGCGCGGACGATCTGCGACACGGCTTCACGGCCTTGCACCGCCGTCGGGATCAGCGTCAGTTCTACGTTGGGCGCGCGGCGGCGGAACACGCTGATGATGTCGCGAATCACCGCGCCGGTGGGCGAGCTGATAATCCCGATGCGCCGCGGATGCGCAGGCAGCGGCACCTTGCGTTCGGCGCTGAACAGGCCTTCGGCGCTGAGCTTTTCCTTCAATGCGTCAAAGGCCAGACGCAACGCGCCATCACCGGCCGGCTCCACGGTGTCGAGGATCAGTTGATAGTCGCCACGGCCCTCGAACAGCGAGACCTTGCCGCGCACCTTGACCGCCAGGCCATCCTTCAACGCCTGGCGCACCCTCGCCGCGTTATTGCGAAACAGCGCGCAACGCACCTGGGCGCCACTGTCCTTGAGGGTGAAATACACATGGCCGGAGGCTGGGCGGGCGAGGTTGGAGATTTCGCCTTCGACCCAGATATTGGTGAACACGTCTTCCAGCAACACGCGCGCGCGGCCGTTGAGCTGGCTGACAGTCAGGACTTCGCGGTCCAGGCCCAGGCGGGCAAACGGGTCTTTAATCATGTGCGGCAGTTTATAGGCATTCGTGCAAGGTTTGGCAGAATTGCTCGACCAGCGCGCTCGGCGTTTGTGCGCAGGCCAGAGCCACGGTGCTCAGGCAGTCCGGGTCGGCCAGGGGCAAAAAGTGCACGTTGGTCGGGGCGATGTCCTGCATGGACTTTGGTAACAAGGCAATACCGAAGCCGGCCTGGATCAACTGCAACTGGGTCGTCTTGCGCGACATCACCCGCGCCGCCTTGGGGAAAAACCCGGCGCGCATGCACAGCTCGGCTGACAGATAGCTCAGGCCGCCACGCTGGGGGTGCGGGATCGAGATAAACGCTTCGTCCTTGAGCTGGGCCAGTTCGATTGGCGAAGCACTGCGCGCCAGTGCATGGTTAGGCGGCACCGCCAGTAACACTTGCTCACTGTATAAAGGCACCACACGCACGCCTTCACGCTGGCGCAGCACCGGCAAGCGCAACAAGCCGACTTCCAGGCGACCGTCGGCGATTTCATCAAGCTGCGCTTCGGAGGACAGTTTGGCGATATCCATTGATACGCCGGGGCATCGCTCCAGCCAGGTGCTGATGCCTTGCAGCAACGGCCGGCTCATCGGCACGGTACTCGAATGGCTCAGGCGCAAGGTGCCGAGCTGGCCATTACCGACCTGGGTCGCCATCTCACTGGCCTTGAGCAACTCGCTCAGCAGGTTGCGCGCCCGTGGGTAGAAGGCTTCGCCGGCGGCTGTCAGCCTGGGCTGGCGTGCGGTGCGTTCGAAGAGCGGGGTTTGCAGCTGGGTTTCCAGCTCTTTGATCTGTCGGCTCAGCGCCGATTGCGCGACAAATAAACGTTCGGCGGCGGCGCTGAAGCTGCCGCTGTCGGCGATTTCAACGAAGTAACGCAACTGGCGAGTCGAGATCACGCGTCATGCCTTTTCGAGATAGGTGGAGGGCTTTGAAGATATTAGTCGCAACCCTCGTCGATGGTTAAAGTGAGGGTCATCTCTTTGTAAGGAATAACCCATGAGCCCGGTTGAGCTGATGAGCCAGTGGTCGTTCGGCGGTGTGGATTGGCTGGTCATCGGCCTGGGGGTGGTGGTTGCCTACATCGTATTCGGCATCGCGGGCTTTGGTACGGCGCTGGTGGCGGGGCCGCTGCTGATCATGTTTATGCCGCTGTCGAAGATTATCCCGTTGCTGGTGCTGCTGGATTTTGTCGCGGCGTTTGGCAACCTGCTGCAATCGCGGCGCGATGTGAACACGCCGGAATTGTTGCGATTGCTGCCGTGCATGGCCGTCGGTTGCACGTTCGGGGTGATCTTTTTGCTCAACCTGCATTCGGACCTGTTGCTGCTTTTGATGGGGCTGTTTATCAGCGCCTATGCGATTTACAGCCTGGCCGTGAAGGCCCGCCCGGCGAGGATGGCCGCGGGTTGGTCGATCCCCATGGGCACTGTCGGCGGGTTGTTTGGTGCGCTGTTCGGCAGCGGCGGCTTTTTATATGCGATTTACCTCAACAGCCGCCTGCCCAAGGACGCGGCGCGCGCTACGCAAAGCGCGCTGATCAGTTGCAGCACCGTGGTACGCCTCAGCCTGTTTTTGATCGCCGGGGTGTATGCTGATTTGCCGCTGCTGATGTTGGCCCTGTGCCTGCTGCCGGCGATGGCGCTGGGGCTGTGGGTTGGGCGCCGGCTGACGATGCGTATGTCGCGCGAGGCATTCGTACGGTTGGTGACGTGGCTGGTGTTGGCCAGCGGCATCGCGTTGATCGGGCGCTACTTGAGCACTTGACCTGATGTGTTCAGGGATTAAGCTGCCAGCCTTCAGGCCGCCATCGCGGGCAAGCCCGGCTCCCACATTGGAATGCGATCAACTGTGGGCGCCGGGCTTGCCCGCGATGGCGTCATTAGCCACACCGCAGGACTCTCATGAACTCCCAAAGCATCCTTGTCCCGAAAATCTCCACCTTGCCCGTCCACGAACCTCGCGCCCGGGCGATCGTGCGTTGGCTGGTGCGCAAGAACATCATCAAGGAAGAGCTGACCACCTGCGGGCGCACCGGCAACCGCATGGCCTACGCCCTGGCCGATGGCGCCCGCGCCGTGGTGCTGCACCCGGAAGCATTGCCGTTCAACGAGCCGGTCAACGGCCTGGAGATCATCTACAAACGCTGCATCTACACCCCCGCCAAGGGGTTTCTCGAAGAAGCCGGCTGCCCGGAGTGCCTCAAGGAAGTCGGCGAGGCGCTGTTCGAAAGCCTGGAAGACTGGATGCCCGGCCACACCGACAACTTCACCTGCCCGCTGTGTGGGCATGAAGATGACATCAACGGGTTTCTGTTCCTGCAGGAATGCGGGTTTTCCAACTTGGGATTCATCTTCAACAACTGGGCGGAGGCGGGGTTCAAGCAGAGCTTTATCGACGAATTTGCCGATTGGCTGGACCAGAAGATGAGTTGGGTCAAAGTCGAGCTGTAACCCATCTATCAGTATTACCAAGTTTGTCAGAGTTTTACATTGAGCCTGACAGGGTGCATGTATATAATGGCGCGCTTCCATTTTCCCGCTCGGGAGCCCCCGCGATGCTGCGTATCAGCCAAGAAGCTCTGACATTCGACGACATTCTCCTAGTGCCCGGTTATTCCGAGGTGCTTCCTAACGAAGTCAGTCTCAAGACCCGCCTAACCCGTGGCATCGAGCTGAATATTCCCCTGGTTTCCGCTGCCATGGACACCGTCACTGAAGCCCGTTTGGCAATCGCCATGGCTCAGGAAGGCGGCATCGGCATCATCCACAAGAACATGACCATCGAGCAGCAAGCTGCCGAAGTGCGCAAGGTCAAGCGTTACGAAGCCGGTGTGGTGAAAGATCCAATCACCATCGAAGCCGACGCCACCGTACGCGACCTGTTCGACCTGACCCGCCTGCACAACATCTCCGGCGTTCCGGTACTGCACGATGGCGACCTGGTCGGCATCGTCACCTCCCGTGACGTGCGTTTCGAGAACCGTCTTGAAGTCACCGTCCGCGAAGTGATGACGCCTAAAGAGCGCCTCGTCACTGTCAAGGAAGGCGCCGACAAGAACGATGTGCGCGAGCTGCTGCACAAGCACCGCATCGAGCGCGTGCTGATCGTCGACGACAAATTCGCCCTCAAAGGCATGATGACCGTCAATGACATCGAAAAAGCCAAGGCTTACCCGCTGGCCAGCAAGGATGACCAAGGTCGTCTGCGCGTTGGCGCTGCGGTCGGCACCGGCAAAGACACCGGTGACCGCGTTTCGGCACTGGTCGCTGCCGGCGTTGACGTGGTGGTGGTCGACACTGCCCACGGCCACTCCAAAGGCGTGATCGACCGCGTTCGCTGGGTCAAACAGAACTTCCCCGACGTGCAGGTGATCGGCGGCAACATCGCCACCGGCGCAGCCGCCAAGGCCCTGGCCGAAGCCGGCGCCGACGCCGTCAAGGTCGGTATCGGCCCTGGCTCGATCTGCACCACGCGGATCGTCGCCGGTGTGGGCGTGCCGCAAATCAGCGCCATCGCCAACGTCGCCGCTGCCCTTGAAGGCACTGGCGTTCCGTTGATCGCCGACGGCGGCATCCGTTTCTCCGGTGACCTGTCCAAGGCCATCGTAGCCGGTGCTTCCTGCGTGATGATGGGCTCGATGTTCGCCGGTACTGAAGAAGCGCCGGGCGAGATCGAACTGTTCCAGGGCCGCTCGTACAAGGCTTACCGTGGCATGGGTTCGCTGGGCGCCATGTCCCAGGCGCAAGGCTCCTCCGACCGTTACTTCCAGGACTCCTCGGCAGGCGCCGAGAAGCTCGTACCGGAAGGCATCGAAGGCCGTGTGCCGTACAAAGGCACCCTCAGCGCGATCATCCATCAACTGATGGGCGGCCTGCGTTCCTCGATGGGCTACACCGGCAGTGCCGACATCGAAGAAATGCGCACCAAGCCTGAGTTCGTACGGATCACCGGCGCCGGCATGGCTGAATCCCATGTCCACGACGTGCAGATCACCAAGGAAGCGCCAAACTACCGCGTAGGTTGAGGCTTCCAGCAAAACGTTAAGTAACCGGGGCTGTTCTTTCAGCCCCGAGTTGTTTCTGATTCATTAGACGAGACTGACTTCATGGCCCTCGACATTCACGCCCACCGCATCCTGATCCTCGACTTCGGTTCCCAGTACACCCAGCTGATCGCCCGCCGCGTGCGTGAAATCGGCGTGTACTGCGAACTGCACCCGTTCGACATGGATGACGAAGCGATTCGCGAATTCGCACCGAAAGGCGTCATCCTCGCCGGTGGCCCCGAGTCCGTGCACGAAGCCAACAGCCCGCGTTGCCCACAAGCCGTGTTCGACCTGGGCGTGCCGGTCTTCGGCATCTGCTACGGCATGCAGACCATGGCCGAGCAACTGGGCGGCAAGGTTGAAGGTTCCGAGCTGCGTGAATTCGGTTATGCCCGTGTCGACGTGGTCGGCAAGAGCCGCCTGCTGGACGGCATCGAAGACCACATCGACGCCGACGGCCTGTTCGGCCTCGACGTGTGGATGAGCCACGGTGACAAGGTCACCAAGATGCCGGAAGACTTCCACATCCTGGCCAGCACCCCAAGCTGCCCGATCGCCGGCATGTTCAACGACGAGCGCGGCTACTACGGCGTGCAGTTCCACCCGGAAGTGACCCACACCAAGCAGGGCGGGCGCATCCTGTCGCGCTTCATCCTCGACATCTGCCAGTGCGAAGCGCTGTGGACACCGTCGAAAATTGCTGAAGACGCGATCGCCCAAGTCCGTGCCCAGGTCGGCACCGACAACGTGCTGCTCGGCCTTTCCGGCGGCGTCGACTCCTCCGTGGTAGCCGCGCTGCTGCACAAAGCCATCGGCGACCAGCTGACCTGCGTCTTTGTCGACAACGGCCTGCTGCGCCTGCACGAAGGCGAGCAAGTGATGGCCATGTTCGCCGAGAACATGGGCGTCAAGGTGATCCGCGCCAACGCCGAAGATCAGTTCCTGAACAACTTGGCCGGCGAGTCCGACCCGGAGAAGAAGCGCAAGATCATCGGTCGCACCTTCATCGACGTCTTCGATGCCCAGGCCAAGCACCTGGACAACATCAAATACCTCGCCCAGGGCACCATCTACCCTGACGTGATCGAGTCGGCCGGCGCCAAGAGCGGCAAGGCCCACGTGATCAAGTCCCACCACAACGTGGGTGGCCTGCCTGAGGAAATGAACCTCAAGCTGGTAGAACCGCTGCGCGAACTGTTCAAGGACGAAGTCCGCCGTCTCGGCCTGGAACTCGGCCTGCCGTACGACATGGTCTACCGCCACCCATTCCCGGGCCCGGGCCTGGGCGTGCGCATCCTCGGTGAAGTGAAAAAGGAATACGCCGACCTGCTGCGTCGCGCCGACCACATCTTCATCGAAGAACTGCGCAAGGCCGACTGGTACCACAAGGTCAGCCAGGCATTCGTGGTGTTCCAGCCGGTGAAATCGGTTGGCGTCGTAGGCGATGGCCGTCGCTACGCATGGGTCGTGGCCCTGCGTGCGGTGGAAACCATCGACTTCATGACCGCCCGTTGGGCGCACCTGCCGTACGAACTGCTGGAAACCGTCAGCGGCCGTATCATCAATGAGATCGAAGGCATTTCGCGCGTTACTTATGACGTGTCGAGCAAGCCGCCGGCGACGATTGAGTGGGAGTGAGCCCTCCGCGCTATACACAAAAGCCCGCGTGACAGCGGGCTTTTGTTTTTGTCGCGGTAGAGGAGCTGAGCGTTAAAGTTAGGGTTTTGGTGCGAATGCCCCGATGTAAACGTAAGGCTCAACGCTAAACGCCTCTTTTAGCTGGCGAGGATTGTACTCTGTGACCTGCGGCGCATCGGAAAGCGCCGACGTTACCATGGCTAACCTCCAGTCTGGGTTGAGCATCAATCCTGCATTGTGTTCGTTACGTGTGAGGAAAAAACGTGGTGTCGCGCCGGCCGTACCTTTAACTTCAACATGTAGCGCTGACTTTTTGCGCGTGAAAATAAAGTCATACCCGCAGGGAAGGTGTGTCGTGCGTTGGTAGCTGTAACCTTGTTTTATGTAATACGCGATTACCGCGTCTTCGGCGGCCAGTTCAACGGCTTTACGGTGTTCAGGGCTGCCAAATCCCCGAAGAGGGTCTGCCTGATCTAATTCTGGGTCAAAAACGGTGTGTTCATTGGGGTTGTGGATTGCGACTGAGGCCAAACGCGCCATTAGGCTCTTGAGCCGAGCCTGCACTCTTTCTTTGTTCTCGGTCTTCGTAACGTTCGGGCCGTCCAGAAAAGAGTACTTCCCCTGTTTCACGGATGGATCCGAGAACGGCAGAATTCGCTCCTCAGGTGGAATGAAGTAAGCTGAATCGCTTGTTATGCAATATGACCAGTCGTAAGCAGGATGGGGGAAAATTTGCTGTCGCTGGTCGGTGTTGTTGGGGCGGACAATCCACTCACCATGAAGCGTTGCGTTTTCGTACCAGCCGACCACGTGTATACCTGGGGTCGCCGGATTTTTGGCCAGACATACAACCGTCCATCCTTCCGGGTCGTCGTTATAAGGCGCGTAGTTACCTCCTTGAGGGGGGACATAACAGTAGTAAGTCCCATCGACATCTGGCATGAAGTTGTACGCTTCATGGCCTCGTCCTTCGTTTTCCGTGCCTCTGTTCTGATTTAGCCAGGCAAAGTTACCAGCGATGTCGCCACCTCGATAATATTCTGACCATCCAAATTTTACCCATAGTATCTTTTTCACCCGATGCCGTTCCTTTTAGCCGGTTTCTGGCAGCTCAGAGTTGAGTTATCGTTTTTTAAGGTGCCTCGGGACCCTTGGGGGCTTCAGATTATTTTGCCCGTTTCTCTTTCATCTTTTCGAGGGCATCAGGCAGGCTCTGAATGAATTTTACGCCAAGATAAAATGATCCTTTACCGCATAGCTTCGCGGTAGAAGTCGCTCTGGTTATTCCTGTGCCATGGGAAAATTCGTTCTTAACTTCATTCCATGCATTGCCCATCATGTCATTCAATGACTCGTCGAAGGATGGTCTGCTTTTTTCCTGGATCTCATCGTCCATATATCCGCTCCTTGGCCAAGCAAACTCACAGCTGTGGAGTGAACTTGCTATATGCGCAATGTTTTATTGATCAGGTCTCAACTGCGGAAATGATCTTAGCCTGACCGCGTTCCCGCTCTTTGATTTTTTCCTTCGCCTGACTCGCGCTGCTAGCCCGTACACTGGTTGTAATTACCGAAGAGCTCGTGCCCCGAGTAAATGTTATGCGGAAATTCTTGTCGCTCATCCCTGTTTCTCCAAGTAATATCAAAATGCCTCACAGGAAGATATTTATCAGTTGGGACTCCAAAGCACAACCCCGCGATGCCACGAAATCTCTATTCGGAACGTGGAATCGTCTTTAAATACCAGCCCACATGTCGATACCTCGCATTGCTGGGTTTTTACGCCAGACACGCGATTCGCCACGATCACGCTGAGTCAGAATGGCGATCTGTCGAGTGGACAAGGCCGTGCTACCTTCCGCAGGGAGTCGGCTCCATGACATTGGTTGGGGCACATGGAACTGAGTGCATTAAAAAAGCAGCTGCAGAAACAGCTTGGTGATGGTCTCGTTCTGGTCGTGGGTTCTGGCCTATCTTGCGCGGACGGCGTGCCTGGGATGGGTCCGCTGGGACGGCATCTTGTCACGCATATCCGGCGAGCCTTTCTCCAGACGACAACACACTCTGGCAAGAGGAGGAAAAGGCGGCTATCACAGAGAAGTCCAACGATGCAGGCATGTCCCCGTCGGGCTACCTTCGCGCCCTTGGATTGAATAAGCCAATCCGGTCGCTCGTTAACCTGAGAGCCGGGCTGATTCCCAAAGGTGAATGGCGATTTGGGGGCGGATCGAGGCGCTGCTGAAACTTTGGCTCGCAGATCAGGGTTGCAATAGGGTAAGCGCGTCGGATGTGGGTGAGGTGACGGTGGAGTTTCGAGACAGCCGATAGCAAGAAAGAAAATGGCGTTGGTCTTCAACGCTCACAGGTAAACCACACCAGTTGAGAGTCAGCTTTTGGATTGTGCAATCCATAATTCTTATCGGCGAATTGTCTTCCGCCACCTAGATCCGGCCGCGTCGCATCTCGAAACCTAGGCTGCGGGTAGCTTGGACGCTGCACTTGAGAAATGGAAATGAGGCGGATTTCGAGTGGCATCCCAAAGTCTACTGGACACCACGGCAGTGTATTGAATACAAGGGGACAGCTTCTACATCGCGTCCTAGGACGCCGGGTGGGCTTTTTTACTCAGACCCAAGCCTAGGCTGATCATACTGCTTAGGGTAAAAACGGTAGGCTGCCCGCCTCTAAAAAAAACCACTTTATTTAAGGAATGGACGCCACATGAAAATTGTTTATATAGATATTCAGAATTATAGAAAACTAAAAAGTTGTCGGATCAGCCTCACTGAGCAAGAAACCCTTCTTGTAGGCGCCAACAATAGCGGTAAAACTTCTGCTATGGATGCATTGATTTTTTTTCTAGATCAAAAGGGAAGAAGCGCGTCGAGTATAGCCTCAGGAGACGCGCCCGCCTCGAGAAAATTAAGTGCGACAGACTTCACTCTTTCAAATTGGCATCAGCTGAATGAGTTTGGGCGCGCTTGGGCTGCGGCCGAAGTTAGTGGCGACCAACTGGGTGATTGGCAGCCTCTTTGCCCCAGTGTAGATATCTGGCTGCAAGTAGAGAAAAATGAAATACACCGAGTCAGTCACCTAATCCCAACATTAAAATGGGATGGAGGACTTCTTGGTGTCAGGATGATATATCAGCCAAAGGACTTGGATGCATTAAAGTCGGATTTCATTAGTAACTATAACGCAGCTGAGCAACTAAAAAAAACAGCTAAGGATAATGCTGAGGCTAAACGTAAGGAGCAAGGAGTCAAAGAAGGAGGGGGAATGCAAACATTTGCGCTCACAATATGGCCAAGTTCGCTTCGGGAGTACTTGGATCGAGAAGCAGGTCGTTCATTTGAACTGAAGTCTTATATACTCGATCCTGCCAAAGTAGAAGAAGTTCCAGGGCTAAACTATAAGCCCCAAGAGTTAGCCGAAGATCAAGTTTCTCTTGAGTTCTACCCTTTCAATGGACTATTTAAGGTAGACATTATCGACGCGACGCGTGGATTTACAGATCCCAACGCTGCTACTGCTTCGCAAACAAACTCCTCTAATTTGGCTGGTCAGATTAACAAGTACTACAATAGGCACCTCAATCCAACAGATCTACCTGGTGTAGAGGATTTGGAAGCACTGGAGGCTATAGCCCTAGCACAGCACTCTTTTGATGGAAGGTTGAATGAGGTTTTCACTAAGCCTCTCGGCGAAATTAAGACTTTAGGATACCCAGGATTTAATGATCCGCATATCAGATTGTCTAGTAAAGTCAATCCAATTGATAACCTTGATCATGAAGCGGCAATACTGTTTGAAATTCAGAAAGCTAGTTTGACCACGGGGATACCACTGCTGAGCCTTTCGGAAAAATATAACGGGCTCGGTTATAAGAATCTGATAGCAATGGTTTTCAAGCTCATGAGCTTTAGGGACCAGTGGATGAGGGTTGGAAAGGCTGGCAAAAGAAAACTTGAGGATGATGAATTTATAGAGCCGCTGCATCTAGTTCTGATTGAAGAGCCAGAAGCCCACCTGCATGCTCAGGTTCAGCAGGTATTCATAAAAAAAGCTCATTCAGTTCTTCGGAATCATGCGGACTTGCTGTTATCCAAAAACTTTTCAAGCCAATTAGTCGTTAGTACTCATTCAAGTTATTTAGCACATGAAGTTGGTTTTGAGAAATTACGATATTTCAAGCGGAAACCTGCCAGTAGTGCTTTTGAGGTTCCAACAGCTGAAGTAATAGATCTGTCTGCTACCTTTGGTACATCCAAAGCTCGCTCAGAAGAAATTTTGCAGACAGCTCAGTTCGTAGCGCGTTACCTTAAGACTACCCATTGTGACCTATTTTTTGCAAATGGGATAATATTGGTAGAAGGTGCTGCAGAACGCTTGCTTATCCCTCATTTTATAAGAAGTAATCCAAATAAGGATACGAGCCTAGACAATAGCTATATATCTATCCTTGAGGTAGGCGGTGCTCACGCTCATCGGTTACGAGCTTTGATTGATAAACTAGGGTTGCCTACACTAGTGATAACCGACACTGACGCTATGGAGCCACCTCCGCCAGGAGCAGCTCCGAAAGCAAAAGCTAAGGCTGTTAGGCCTGCACGAGGCAAAGGGTACAAAACTGGCAGCCACACCATTATTAAGTGGCTAGCGGTTGCCAATCCATCCTTGGACGCTGTCTTATCTATGAAGGCAGAAGAAAAAATAATCGGACAAGTGCGAATCGCGTTTCAGTACGAAATTCCCATAAAGTACTCCGGAAAAGCGGAAACGTTAGCGATTCCATACACCTTTGAAGATGCGATAGCTCTAACAAATCCTGAATTGTTCAAACGGTTGGTCAAGCCCACAGGGATGATCAAAAAAATGCAAACCGCACTCAATTTAGGCACCCTTGATTTGTGTTGTGCTGCGCTATATGAGGCCCTGTCAGAAGACAAAGCGGAAATGGCACTGGATTTACTTTTCTGCACCGATCCCACTTTGTTAGCTGCACCAACTTATATCCAGGAAGGCTTGGACTGGCTCAAAAAAGAGCTTGAAGTTGCCAGCGAAGACTTAGTCCCAGGTGTGGTTGAGCCCGTATGAAGGAGCTAACTATGGGTGTAATGGATAAAACACCAAATCCAGTAGTTCAACAAATTTTCGAGTACATGGACCTATCAAATCCGCAAAGCTTTTTGCTTTTCGCTGGCGCAGGGTCTGGAAAAACTCGTACTCTTGTCGAGTCTCTAGAACTTATGAAGGAAAGATACGCAGCAGCGCTGTCGTCGTCAGGGAAGAAAATAGGTATCATTACTTATACAAATGCCGCCAGTGAGGAAATCAAAAGGCGTCTGTTTTTTGATGCCAATTTCATGGTGTCTACTATTCATAGCTTCTGCTGGGACCTCATAAAGCCTTTTACTAATGACATCCGAATTTGGGTGGAAGAAAAGTTGGTGGCCGATATTGAGAAGTTAACTTCTGCCATTTCGAAGAGTAGAACTCCACAGGGAGTAACGGCGATTCGCAACCAAAGAAGTTTGGTCAGTAAGAAAAAAAGACTTGCAGGTCTCGATGAAATGAGAAGTTTTACCTACTCTCCAGCAAGCAATAGGCCTGACAAGGGGGCTTTGAATCACGCTGAAGTACTAGGGCTGGCCGCTCATCTGCTTGCGAGTGAAGCGTTGTTGCGAAAAATCTTATGGAATAGGTTTCCTATTCTACTTATTGATGAAAGCCAAGACACAAACAAGAGCCTTCTTGAATCGCTCATAGCCACACAGCAAGAAAATCCACACCAATTCTGTCTTGGGCTGTTTGGCGACATGATGCAGAGGATATACAGTGGGGGGAAGTCTGATCTTGCTTCCCCTCTACCTGATGGATGGAAGTCTCCGGCCATCGAAGTTAATTATCGTTGTCCAATAAGAATCGTAGAGTTGATAAATAAGATCCGTATTACCGATGATGAACATCAGCAAACGGCAGCATCTAGTGCTGAAAATGGGACCGTACGATTGTTTTTAGTGGATACAAGCGTTCAGAAAGACAAATCTGAAATCGAGCGCACGGTTGCCCAGTTGATGGCTAAATGTACGGGCGATGATGCTTGGACAGATAGTGAATCAGTCACTGCACTTACTCTTGAGCATCATATGGCAGCAAAGCGCGGTGGATTTTCAGATTTTTTCCTCCCTTTTTTAGAAGTCGAAAGACTAAGGGATGCTGCAATTAATGGCGAGAGCGAGGATATACGGTTCTTGACTCTACAATTTGTTCCATTAATAGTGGCAGTCAGGCGAGAAGATGATTTCGAAATTGCCACTATCATGCGTAGATATTCACCACTGCTCGCTGGGTCAAATCTCGTTTTGTCAGATGATCCGATAAGTGTGCTGCGAACTGCGCAGGTTTATATAGACCGAATAAAGCTCGCACTTGATAGTGATGTTGGGTGCACGATTATCGAGATTTGCAGTCTGCTTAAAGAGGGAATGATACTGCGGCTTCCTGAAACCTTTGCAATTCACTTAGGTGCAGACCTCTCGATAAATTTGCCTGAGGACGATGTTGATGACGTCAACGATAAAGGAGTTGGGGCTGAACACAACGCCTGGAAGGAATCACTCAGCGCTTCCACCAATCAGTTAGAAAATTACGTGCGTTATGTTTCTTCGTCATCGGCTTACGATACGCACCAAGGGGTTAAAGGGCTGCAGTTTCCAAGGGTTATGGTAATTCTAGATGATGAAGATGCTAGGGGCTTTCTATTTAGTTATGAAAAATTATTAGGCGCTGTACCTCTTTCGGCTACTGATATTACGAATGAAAACGCTGGTGAGGACTCATCTCCAAAAAGATCTAGACGGCTCTTCTACGTGACTTGCAGTAGGGCTAAAGAAAGCTTGGCGGTGGTTGCATATACTAAGGCGCCTAAGCTAGTGGCCAAGACTGTCTCCGATTCTGGTTGGTTTCATGCTGGCGAAATAGTTTCAATGTGAGGGCTATTACTCACTCTAATTATGCGCTTGGCACTAGTGTCTAACTATTGCCAAGCCGTGTTTGCACGCATGATGCAGTATGGTGAAATATCTGTCTGTCGTAGCGTGGGAAACAGAGGTTTGGGTCGCCGATGCTCCAACTCATATGATTCACTTCAACGGTGACCGCTTCCTTGGCCCACACTTATGATTGTGTAGGGAGTTGGTCGTAGACACGCGGGTTTGTAGACCTTTGTAGGTATATTTCTCTCTGAAGGAGGGCCACACCAAATGAAGAGTAGAACGCATGACGAGGCTATGGCGGAGTATTTCCGCTCTCGCCCAACCTATGCAGTTCGCGTGCTTGCCGAGGTTTGTCGCGACGGCGACCCTGCTGAGGTGGCCATCCTTATGCGCCAAATGGCAGAGGCTTCGAAAAGGGAGATGGCGTTAGACTTCCCGATACAGAGTGGCTGCCGCCTAAATAAAAACATGGCATATTCCATGGTGTTCATGAATTGGCAATGTTTAACTAACTGAAAATAAAGGGTTTTTGCTTCTTAAGCATAATAGAGTGGGAATGATTGGACGTCCGGCATTGTCCGGCACGATCTAGCAAGAAATGCCCTGAAGCCCGCGTAATTGCGGGCTTCTTGGTTTTTTGGTTATCACTATTTGACAAGTCTCGGCATCACCAGGCTCCTTCTGGTAGTGTTAATCCCAACGCTGTACCGATGCCGAAAAACCCTATGAAACGCGCTCGCGCATGCATGGCATGATTATCTGATTTGTTGTTGATGCGTAAGGCTTTGGTTGTGAGTTTTTGCGGGATTTCAAAGGCCGATATTTTGACGGAGAAATGGAAGAGTCCATGTTTATAGATACCAGGCTGCGCAAACTGAAGTCGAGGGAAGAAAACTTTAAGGTGAGCGATCGTGTCTAGGCGCCCCACCATTTTAGTGTCATCTACTGTCTACGGCATTGAAGACTTGCTGAACCGTATTTATATGGAGCTCAAGGCCTTCGGCTATGAGGTGTGGATGTCACACCGGGGCACGATTCCAGTACGGTCGGATCGCACGGCTTTCGAAAACTGCCTTGCGGCGGTTCAAGACTGCGATTTTTTTCTGGGCCTTATTACGAGTGATTACGGCTCGGGACGTGATGGTTCGGACCTGTCTATCACTCATCAAGAGCTGCAACTGGCAATCGCGTGCAAGAAACCTCGGTGGGTGTTGGCGCATCAAAACGTAGTGTTTGCTCGCCGTTTCCTGCGCGAGTTGGGTTACACAAATGCGAAGGAGCGTGCCGAGGGACTGAGCTTGAAAAAGGGGGCGAAAGCGTTGGCCGATTTGCGTGTCATCGATATGTACGAGGAAGCCATTCTCGATACCAAGCCGTTGGAGGAGCGACACGGTAATTGGGTGCAGGAATATGATACGGACGAACAGGTCTTATTGTTCGCGTCGGCCCAGTTTTCTCGTGTTCAAGAGGTTGAGCTTTTTCTGAAAGAGAACCTTAGTGATCCAGCTACGGTGGCGGCAGCGGCAGCGGCAGCGGCGGCAGCGGCGGCTCAGGCACGAGACGGAGTACAGCCATGAAGCCGGAAGAGTTGGCCCGCATGCTGGCACTGGGCGAGGGCAATACTATTGAGTTCAAGTCCAAAGCCGATGCCAAGGTTGTTGGGCAACATGTTTGCGCTTTTTTGAACTCGGGTGGCGGGTATTTGGTGATAGGTGTTGATGCCAACAATAATCCGGTTGGCGTGAGGGAGGATCTGGGCGAAATTGCCTTGCGCAAGCTTGAGCAGCAAGTTGCCCACCGTCTGTCTCCGAAGGCATTGGTGTCGTTCGAGGCGCAACGCATTGCGGGCAAGACTATATGGGTGGTTGAAGTCCCTGCTGGTCAGGACATTCCCTATAGCTTTCGCGATGAAGCATTTATTCGAGAGGGCGAGATTACTCGCCGGGCTGATATCGCAACCCTGCGTGACATGATCATGCGTCGTGAGGTAGAGCCTGAACGCTGGGAGCGTCGCTTCTCAAGTGCGGATCTACACGATGATCTGAATGAAAAAGAAATCAGGCGTGCGGCTGAGCAAGTTGAGCGTATCCATCACAGCGAATTGCGGGGGTATGCTCCCGAGCGAACGCTTGAGTATTGGGGATTGGTGAAATATGGACGGCTGACGAATGGTGGCGATGTCCTGTTCACAAACAATCCGGCGCGGCGTTACCCCCAAATACGGGTGCGCTGTGCAGCATTCTCTACTGATAAAACTGATGACACTTACCATGACTTCAAAAATTTTGAGGGGCCGCTGGTTTCGGTGATAGAGCAGGTATTTGCCTTCATCCGTCGCAGCACCGCCAGCCGTACCCAATTCGGAACTCACCCTTTGAAAAGGGAAGAGCAAGGAATCTACCCGGATTCTGCTTTGCGTGAGGCGCTTGTGAATGCTTTTGCGCACCGAGATTACGCCGACTTCCGGGGTGGCATCAAAGTGCAGGTGTTCCCTCACCGAGTAGAAATCTGGAACTCTGGCTCCTTGCCTGAAGGGGTAACGCCAGATGGTCTTGCGAACGGCCAGATCTCCGTTTTGCGGAACCCGGACATAGCCCATGTTCTCTATCTTCAAGGCCTCATGGAAAAGCTCGGGCGTGGCGGGATGCTGATCAGCCAAGCGTTTGCGGAGCAGGGTTTTCCCCCTCCTGAATGGCGGAGTGATGTTAGCGGCGTAACTTTAACGCTGCGCACCCCGGAAGTAACCCCGGAAGTAACCCCGGAAGTCATCCTGGAAGTAACCCCGGAAGTTATCAAGATTCTCCAGGTCCTTGAGGGGGATGTATCGCGCAGAGAACTTCAGCAAATTCTCGAACTTAGGGATGACGAGCATTTTCGCAAGGGCTACTTGCGGCCTGCGTTGGCCGCAGGTGTGGTCGAGATGACATTGCCTGACAAACCCAACAGCAGTAAACAGCGCTACCGGCTCACCGATATAGGCTTGAGTTTACAAAGGCAGAATAGATAGTCCCGTGCTGAGGAGCGAGGTTGCACTATCGATTTAAGGGGGGAATTTGGCCCTGAAGCCTTTGTCTCCCCTGCATTCTCGCGCTTCGATGTCAGCGCCGGGCAATATCCGAGAAATAAAACTTATCCAGCGTATGCCGCGACTCGGTGTACTCAAACTGCCGCCCATCCTGCAAAAACGTCTGGTTACTCACTACGATCACGTGGCTTTGCCCGTCCAGGTCCAGATGCGCCTGGTCGTCCTTGCTGCGCGGCAGGGCTTCGATGGTGCGCTGCGCGTAGCTGATTTGCAGCTGCAGGGTCTGCTCGATGAACGCGTAGATCGACTGCTCGGCAATGGTCTGGTCCAGGCCCGGGATCAGGTCGGCGACGAAGTGGTTGATGTCGAGGATCACGCGTTTGCCGCCGATGCGCCGTACCCGTTTGATGCGGGTGATCAGGCTGCCGGGTTCGGCTTCGATGTGTTGTTGCAGCGAACCTTCCAGCGTGAATTGGCTGAATTCGACAACTTCGGTGCGTACGTCATCGCCCAGGTCGGCGTGGGTTTCGTGGAAGCTGACGATGCCGCCCAGTTGGAATTCGATCGGGTTGGGCGACAGCACGAATGTGCCCTTGCCGTGGATTTTTTGCGCGAACCCACGTTCCTGCAACTGCTCGATGGCCCGACGCACGGTGCCTCGGCTGGCCTGGTAGCTATCCATCAATTCGGTTTCGGAGGGAAGGCGCGTGCCGCGTTGCAGACGTTCAGTGGTGATGCTGGCAAGCAGATCCGTATAGATCTGGTTGTATTTGCTCATGGGAGAGGGCTCTGTGCCACGTTGGCGTTCAAGGCAGGAACCTTAGTGGCAGCGGTGGGGTTTGTCCATGCAACCCATTGTACAACTCGGAAACCTCTGACTCTAAAAACAGAAAATTAGTCATTTTCAAACTCGTACAGACGAGTTATTGCTTTAACTCGTCTGTACGAGTACTTTTGACGTCGGCGTGCGGCCAATGACTGCCCCCAAATAAAAAAATCAAAGTGGAAACCAAGCATGAGCCACGACTATTCGAACATTGCCCGCGAGATCCTCGAGAACCTCGGGGGCAGCGATAACGTTGAGCAAGCGGCCCACTGCGTGACCCGCCTTCGCCTGGCACTCAGGGACCCGAGCCTGGTCAAGAGCAGTGCCTTGAACCAGGTCGATCTGGTCAAGGGTTCGTTCTTTACCGGCGGCCTGTTCCAGGTGGTGATCGGCCCCGGCGAAGTGGAAAAGGTCTACGCCGCCCTGCGCGAACAGACCGGCCTCGCCGCCGCCACCATCGCCGACGTCAAGAAGAAGGGCGCCGACAAGACCAACGCCATGCAGCGCCTAGTGCGGGTGTTTTCTGACGTGTTCATGCCGATCCTCCCGGCGCTGATCATCGCCGGCCTGCTGATGGGCGTGAACAACCTGATGGGCGCCAAGGGCATGTTCATCGAAGGTCAGACGCTGCTGGAGGCCTACCCGAACCTGGACGGCCTGTGGAGCCTGATCAACCTGATGGCCAACACCTCGTTTGTATTTCTGCCGGCACTGGTCGGCTGGTCGGCGGCCAAGCGCTTTGGCGGCAGTGAGATCCTCGGTATCGTGCTCGGCCTGATGCTGGTGCACCCGGACCTGCTCAATGCCTGGAACTACGGCAAGGCGGTCGCCGGCCTCGACGGCCAAAGCCTGCCGTACTTCGATATTTTCGGCTGGTTCAAGATCGAGAAGGTCGGCTACCAGGGGCAGATCCTGCCGATCCTGATGGCCGCCTATGTGATGAGCGTGATCGAGAAATGGCTGCGGGCGCGGGTGCCAAACGCGATTCAACTGCTGGTCGTGCCGATCACCACAATCGTTGTCACCGGTGTGCTGGCGCTGGCGATCATCGGCCCGGTGACCCGTCACCTCGGCATCCTGATCACCGAGGGCGTGGTGACCCTGTTTGAGCTGGCACCGATGCTTGGCGGGGCGATTTTCGGCCTGCTGTATGCGCCCCTGGTGATCACCGGCATGCACCACATGTTCCTCGCCGTGGACCTGCAGCTTATTTCCACTCAGGGCGGCACGTTTATCTGGCCGATGATCGTCATGTCCAACCTGGCCCAGGGCAGCGCCGCGCTCGCGGTGTTCTACATGACCCGCAATGCGCGGGACAGAAGCATGGCTTCGACCTCGGCGATTTCCGCCTACTTCGGCATCACCGAGCCGGCGATGTTCGGCGTGAACCTGCGCTTCAAGTTTCCGTTTTACGCCGCGCTGATGGGCTCGGCGCTGGGCAGCATTTTCCTCTCGCTGAACAAGGTGCAGGCCTCGGCCATCGGTGTGGGCGGGCTGCCCGGGTTTATCTCGATCGTGCCGCATTCCATCGCGGTGTTTGTGATCGGCATGGTTGTCGCGATGGTCGTGCCGTTTGTTTTGACCTGTGCGTTGAGCATAAAAATTGTTCGGCCGGGGTACCGGGTTGCCTGATCGGCAGCCATCGCAGGCAAGCCAGCTCCCACATTTGACCGCATTCCACCTTGGAGGAGTCTCCATGCAAAACTGGCAACACTCGGTGATCTACCAGGTCTACCCAAAAAGTTTCCACAGCCATGCGGGTAATGCCACCGGTGACCTGCTGGGCATCGTCGACAAACTCGACTACCTCAAATGGCTGGGTGTGGATTGCCTGTGGATCACCCCATTCCTGCGTTCGCCGCAACGCGACAACGGTTACGACATCAGCGACTACTACGCCATCGACCCGAGCTACGGCACCATGGCCGACTGTGACCTGCTGATCAGCGAAGCGGCCAAGCGCGGCATCACGCTGATGCTCGACATCGTGGTCAACCACACTTCCATCGAGCACGAGTGGTTCCAGCAGGCACGCAGCAGCCTGGACAACCCGTACCGCGATTTCTACATCTGGCGCGACCAGCCAAATAACTGGGAATCCAAGTTCGGCGGCTCGGCCTGGGAGTATGAGGCGCAAACCGGCCAGTACTTTCTGCACCTGTTCGACCACACCCAGGCCGACCTGAATTGGGACAACCCCCAGGTGCGCGCCGAGGTGTTCAAGCTGATGCGCTTCTGGCGCGACAAGGGCGTGGGCGGCTTCCGCCTGGACGTGATCAACCTGATCTCCAAGCCCGCCGATTTCCCCGAAGACACCAGTGACGGCCGGCGCTTCTACACCGACGGCCCGTACGTGCATGAATACTTGCAGGAAATGCACCGCGAAGTCTTTGAAGGCCATGACCTGATCAACGTCGGCGAGATGTCGTCAACCAGCCTTGAGCACTGCATTCGCTACTCGAATCCTGAGTCGAAAGAGCTGTCGATGACCTTCAACTTTCATCATTTGAAAGTCGATTACCCGAACCTGCAAAAGTGGGTGAAGGCTGACTTCGATTTCCTGCAACTCAAGCAGATTCTCTCTGATTGGCAACTGGGCATGCAGGCGGGTGGCGGCTGGAACGCGCTGTTCTGGTGTAACCACGACCAGCCGCGGGTCGTCTCGCGGTTCGGTGATGACGGCGAGCACCGCGTGGTCTCGGCCAAGATGCTCGCCACTGCGTTGCACTTCCTCCAGGGCACGCCGTTTGTTTACCAGGGCGAAGAGCTGGGCATGACCAATCCAGGCTTCGAGACGATCTCGCAGTACCGTGATGTGGAGACCCTGAACATCTTTCGTCTCAAGCGCGACGCTGGCGAATCCGAGGCGTCGAGCATGGCGGCGATCATGCAGAAATCCCGCGACAACAGCCGCACGCCGATGCAGTGGAACGCCGAAGCGAATGCCGGTTTCAGCACGGGTGAGCCGTGGATTGGGCTTGCGGCCAACGCGGCGCAGATTAATGTCGAGCGCCAATTGGATGACCCGGATTCAGTGCTGCATCACTACCGTGCGCTGATCGGCTTGCGTCGCCGCGAACCGCTGATTCAAGAAGGCGTTTACCGCCCATTGCTGCAAGACCATTTGCAGGTATGGGCCTACCTGCGTGAAGGACATGGCGAGCGCCTGCTGGTGCTGAACAACTTTTATGGGCAGCCCTGCGAAATCCAGTTGCCGGAAGGCGTTATTAACGCCTCGGGCGAGCAACGCCTGCTGATCAGCAACTACCCCGACTGCCCGCCACGTTCGAGCACGGTGGCGTTGCGGCCTTACGAATCCTTCGTGTTGCACCTCAAGGACTGAGACCCGTTGTAACCCCTGTATGAGCGTGCAGGGGCGGTTCAAAAACATAATAAAAATATCGGAGTGCTTTATGAAAACAACAATAAAGCTGGGCCTTGTTGCGTCTTGTCTGAGCCTGCCGTATGGCGCCCAGGCATTGGAATTTGCCGGTTACCTGCGCAGCGGCGCGGGCACTTCAACGGGCAGTGGCCCACAGCAGTGCTTCCAGTTGCCGGGGGCGCAAACCAAATACCGCTTGGGCAACGAGTGCGAACAGTACGGCGAACTGGAGTTGCGCCAGGACCTGCTGACCCTCGACGACGGCTCGGTGCTCAGCGTCGACGTCATGGCCTCCCTGTACAACAAGTACGACCGCGCCCTTAAATTCCAGGGCGAAAACAACGGCACCGCGCGCATGCCGCAGATGTATGCGCAGTGGTCCAACCTGCCCAGCCTCAATGGCGGCTCGCTGTGGGCCGGTCGGCGTTACTACAAGCGTAACGACATCCATATTTCCGACTTCTACTACTGGAACCAGAGCGCCACCGGTGGCGGTATTGAAGACGTGCTGATCGGCGACCTGAAATACAGCTACGCCATTTCGCGCAAGGACAACCTGTACCAGAAGGAATATGCCACCCGTCACGACTTCAACGTCGCGGGCTTCAAGACCAACCCCGGTGGTGAGCTGGAATTGGGCTTGAGCTACATCGAAAAGGCCGGCGGGCGTGACACCAACAGTGGTTGGGCGCTCACGGCGCAGCATGTGCAAAAACCTTTCCTCGGCGGCAAGAACAAGTTCGCCCTGCAGTACGGCGAAGGGCCCGGCACAGGTCTGGGCTACACCGGCAATACCTCCCTGGACAAGAGCAGCAAAAGTTACCGCGCCGTGGAGTTTTTCGACTGGCAAGTGACGCCGCGTTTTGGTGGGCAGATCGAAGCGGTGTATCAGAAAGATATCCGCCCAGGCAGGCAGGACCAGACCTGGATGTCCATCGGCGTACGGCCGGCCTATGCGATCAGCGAACAGTTCAAACTGGTTACCGAACTTGGCCACGATCAGGTCGACGCCAGCGGCGGCACGCGCAAGCTGAGCAAATTCACCTTCGCCCCGACCTGGTCGCCCAACGGCCCGGATTTCTGGTCGCGGCCGGAAGTGCGCTTGTACTACACCTATGCAACGTGGAACGAAGCGGCCCAGCGCGCGGCGAATGAGCTGGCGGCGGGCTCGGCATTGTCCGACACCGGTTCCTACGGCACCGCGCGGCATGGGTCGAATGTGGGTGTGCAAGTCGAATACTGGTGGAAATAAGTGTGGGAGGGTGCTTGCCCCTGATAGCGGTGTGTCAGGGGGCACCTATAGTGGCTGACCCTCTGTGATCGGGGGCAAGCCCCCTCCCACTTTTGATCTTTATTGCCTCAGGATTTCTATCCGCCCAATGATTTTTACAGAACACAACAACAGGTGAAGTCATGACCCCATCCAAACCCCTGGAACTGCTGGCGCCCCTGTCCGGGGTGCTGCTGGCGCTGGATCAGGTGCCCGACCCGGTGTTCGCAAGTCGTGTTATCGGCGACGGCGTGTGCATCGACCCCACCTCGCAGACCCTCTGTGCGCCGCTGGCCGGGGTGGTCAGCACTGTCCAGGACAGCGGGCATGCGGTCAGCATCACCGACGACGACGGCGTCCAGGTGCTGCTGCATATCGGCCTGGACACCGTGAACCTGGCGGGCCAGGGCTTCACTGCGCTGGTCAGGGAAGGCCAGCGGGTCGAGGCCGGGCAACCGTTGATTGAATTCGATGCCGACTACGTGGCACTCAATGCGCGCAGCTTGCTGACCCTGATGCTGGTGGTCAGCGGCGAGCCGTTCACCCCGTTGGCAAACCGCGTGGTGGAACTCGGCCAGCCGTTGTTGCAGATCGCTCGCGCCGATGCAGTTGAAGAAACCGCCGAGGAGGAGGGCGATGCATTGTTCTCCAAGCCGCTGACCTTGCCCAATGCCAACGGCTTGCATGCCCGCCCGGCAGCGGTGTTGGCCCAGGCGGCGAAAGGGTTCAGCGCGAGCATTTACTTGCACAAGCAAACCCGCAGTGCCAATGCCAAGTCGCTTGTGGCGATCATGGCGCTGCAGACGGTGCAGGGCGACAGCGTGCAAGTCAGCGCAGCGGGCGAGGACGCAGAGGCAGCGCTCGAGGCAGTGGTCGCGCTGTTGGCGCAGGGTTGCGGCGAGACGATTGCGGTGCAGGCCGAGGCGGTTGTGCCGGTCGCGTCGTTAACCTTGCTGCGTGGCGTGTGCGCCTCTGCGGGCTCGGCGTTTGGCCAGGTGGTTCAGGTGGCTGAGCCCGAGCTGGCTATCACTGAAAAAGGCAGCTGTGAAGCGGCCGAGCGCGCCGTACTGGAAAGTGGCTTGCTGGCCGCGACCGAGGCCCTGCAAACCTTGCAAACCGAGGCCGCCGGCAGTGCCCAGGCGCAGATCTTTCGCGCCCATCAGGAACTGCTCGAAGACCCGACCTTGCTGGAGCGGGCCCATGGTTTGCTGGCCGAAGGCAAGAGCGCCGCATTTGCCTGGAACAGCGCCACGGTCGCGACCGCCGAACTGTTCCATGGCTCGGGCAATGCGCTGCTCGCCGAGCGCGCGGCGGACTTGGAGGATGTGGGCCAGCGCGTGCTCAAGCTGGTCCTCGGCATCCCGGATCGGGCATGGGATTTACCCGAGCGCGCGATCCTGATCGCCGAACAACTGACCCCCTCGCAAACCGCCAGCCTGGACACGCAAAAGGTGCTGGGTTTCGTCACCGTCGGCGGCGGCGCGACCAGCCACGTGGCGATCCTTGCGCGTGCGCTCGGGTTGCCGGCCATCTGCGGTGTGCCGGTGCATGTGCTGGCACTGGCCAACGGTAAACAGGTACTGCTCGACGCCGACAAAGGCGAGCTGCACCTGGAGCCGAACCTGGCTGAGATCGAACAGTTGGAGGCTGCGCGCGAAGAGCGGTTACTGCGGCATCAGCGCGATGTGAAGCAAGCCTTTATGGCAGCCATCACCCGCGACGGCCATCACGTCGAAGTCAGCGCCAACATCGCTTCCCTGCAGGAGGTGGAGCAATCGGTGACCCTGGGGGGCGAGGGCGTCGGCCTGCTGCGTTCGGAGTTCCTGTACCTGGACCGCAAATGTGCGCCGAGCGTTGATGAACAAGCCGCAACCTACAGCGCCATCGCCCGTACCCTGGGCGCCGAGCGCAAGCTGGTGGTGCGCACCCTGGATGTGGGCGGTGATAAGCCGCTGGCGTATGTGCCGATGGAACCCGAGGCCAACCCGTTCCTGGGCTTGCGCGGGATTCGCCTGTGCCTGGAGCGCCCGGAGCTATTGCGCGAACAGTTTCGCGCGATCCTCGCCAGTGCCGGGCTGGCTCGCCTGCATATCATGCTGCCGATGGTCAGCCTGGTGTCGGAGCTGCACCTGGCACGCAGAATCCTTGAAGAAGAGGCGCTGGCGCTGGGGCTCACCGCACTGCCCAAGCTGGGCATCATGATCGAGGTGCCGTCCGCGGCCTTGATGGCGGATGTGTTCGCACCGCATGTGGATTTTTTCTCGATCGGTACCAATGACCTGACCCAATACACCCTGGCCATGGACCGCGATCACCCACGGCTGGCGAGCCAGGCTGACAGCTTTCACCCGGCGGTACTGCGCCTGATCGCCACCACCGTGAAGGCCGCGCATGGCCATGGCAAGTGGGTGGGCGTGTGCGGTGCGCTGGCGTCCGAAGCGCTGGCGGTGCCAGTGCTTATCGGATTGGGTGTGGATGAACTGTCGGTCAGCGTGCCGCTGATCCCGACCATCAAGGCCACCGTGCGTGAACTGGACCTGGCCGAGTGCCAAGCCATTGCCCGCCAGGTGTTGGCCCTTGAAGAAGCCGCGCACGTGCGCGAGGCCTTGCGGGCTTACCTGATGGCAAACGTTGGAATCTCACCTGTCGTGGAGCACTGAGCATGTTCGAGAAATTGCAGCGGGCATTCTGGAAAGCCCTGACCCCGGATTTGATCGCCGAGACGGTAGCGGTGCCTGAGCAGCGCCTGTTGTCGGACGAAGTGCTCATTGCACTGGGCGGCGCGGATAACGTTAAGTCACAACAGCGTGTCGCCCTGACGCGGGTGCGCGTGCAGTTGCAGGATGCGGGGCGGTTGGATCAGCCGGCGTTAAAGGCAGCGGGTTTGCCGGGTGTAATGGTGTTGGCGGGTGGGGTCGTGCATCTGCTCTCCGGCCTTTAAGCCAGGTGGAGATCCAAATGTGGGAGGGGGCAAGCCCCCTCCCACATTGGTTTCGCGGTGTTTTTATAGCTGCGGGTTATCTTCCGGCGGCTTGGTCTTGTCCACGCCCGGCACGTGCAGGTTGCCTTCGACCACCTGGTTGCCTTCCAGCTGCGGCTGGGTCACCCAGGTGAGGATGTCGTAGTAACGCCGGATGTTTGCTACAAAGTGCACCGGCTCGCCGCCCCGGGCGTAGCCGTAGCGGGTCTTGCTGTACCACTGCTTCTGCGACAGGCGCGGCAGCATTTTCTTCACGTCCAGCCACTTGTTCGGGTTCAGGCCTTCTTTCTTCGCCAGCGTGCGCGCGTCCTCCAGATGGCCGGTGCCCACGTTGTAGGCGGCGAGGGCGAACCAGGTACGGTCGGGTTCGGCGATGCTGTTGTCCAGCTCGTCCTTGATCTTGGCCAGGTACTTGGCGCCGCCCATGATGCTTTGCCTGGCGTCCAGGCGGTTGGACACGCCCATCGCCTGGGCAGTGTTCTGGGTCAGCATCATCAGGCCGCGCACGCCGGTCTTGGAGGTGACGGCCGGTTGCCACAGCGACTCCTGATAGCCGATGGCTGCCAACAGCCGCCAGTCGACCTTTTCTTCCTTGGCGTACGCCCGGAAGTGCTTCTCGTATTTGGGCAGGCGCTGCTGCAGATGCTGGGCGAAGGTGTAGGCGCCGACATAACCGAGAACATCGACGTGCCCGTAATAGCGGTCTTTAAGGCGCTGCAGGGTGCCGTTCTTCTCGACCTTGTCCAGGTAGCTGTTGATCTCGTTGAGCAGGCTGTTGTCTTCGCCTTGCGCTACGGCCCAGCTTTGGTTGCTGGCGTTGCCGAGGTCGAACGCCACGCGCACGTTGGGGAAGTACACCTGGTTCATCGCCACTTCGTTGGAGTCCACCAGGGTCAGGTCGATCTGACCCTCGTCAACCATGCGCAGCAGGTCGACCACTTCAACGGCGTCGGATTCTTCGTATTCAATCGCGGGGTTCTGTTTCTTCAGCTCGGCCAATTGCTCGGCGTGGGTGCTGCCCTTGAGCACCATGATCTTCTTGCCCACCAGGTCCGCCGGGGTCGTAGGGCGGGATTGGCCATTGCGGTAGATGATCTGCGGGGTCACTTCCAGGTAAGGATGGGAGAAGCGCACCTGTTGTTTGCGCTGCTCGCTGCTGACCAGGCCGGCGGCGGCCAGGACCGGGCCGTTGGGCTTGCCCAGTTGGCCGAACAGGTCATCGAGGTTGTCGGCGGTCTCGATTTCCAGTTTCACGCCCAGGTCATCGGCAAAGCGCTTGACCAGTTCGTATTCGAAACCGGTTTCACCGTTGCGATCCTGGAAATACGTCGCCGGGCTGTTCCGGGTAACCACCCGCAATACGCCATCCTCCTTGATTCGCTCGAGCGTGCTGGGTTTATCAACACAGGCGCTGAGCATCAGGAAGAGTCCGGTTGCGATGAGCCATTTGGCGCAGCGCGGGCGCAAAGCAGTTGGGGAGAACATCTGCGCAGTATACGCAAACGGCCCACGGCGCCATATCTCGACAGAGGCGGACTTGTCTGCTAGCACCGCCGAAACTGTGCTGCAGCCCGCAGAAACGTGGCCTGGGGGCCATTTGTGACGGTTAAAATAACTGCGCCGGCGGCCCTGGAAAACGCCCCGATACCGTGCAAACCCTGCCAACTGACGTCTGGCAGCGGCCAGCCGTGCCGTTTCGGGTGCCGTTGGCGATGGTTTACGCTAGAATGCACGGCCTCAAAGCACACCCCCTTCCCGAGGCTGTCCCGAAGATGTTGATCCTGCGCGGCGCTCCTGCCCTTTCTGCCTTTCGCCACAGCAAACTCCTTGAGCAACTGAGCCAGAAGGTTCCAGCGGTTACAGGCCTGTATGCTGAATTTGCTCACTTCGCCGACGTTACCGGTGTGTTGACCGCCGACGAACAGCAAGTGCTCGCACGCCTTCTGAAGTACGGCCCCAGCGTTCCCGTTCAAGAGCCGAGCGGCCGCTTGTTCCTGGTTCTGCCGCGGTTCGGCACTATCTCGCCCTGGTCGAGCAAGGCCAGCGATATCGCCCGCAACTGTGGCCTGGAGAAAATCCAGCGCCTGGAGCGTGGTATCGCTTTCTACGTCGCCGGCCAGTTCAGCGACGCCGAAGCCGAGCTGATCGCCAGCAGCCTGCACGACCGCATGACCCAGATCATCGTCAGCCAGCTGGAACAGGCTGCCGGCCTGTTCAGCCATGCCGAGCCCAAGCCGCTGACCGCGATTGACGTGCTCGGCGGTGGCCGCGCCGCCCTCGAGAAGGCCAACACCGAACTCGGCCTGGCCCTGGCCGAAGACGAGATCGATTACCTGGTCAACGCCTTCAACGGCTTGAAGCGCAACCCGCACGACATCGAACTGATGATGTTCGCCCAGGCCAACTCCGAGCATTGCCGTCACAAAATTTTTAACGCCAGTTGGGACATCGACGGCGAAAGCCAGGAAAAAAGCCTGTTCGGCATGATCAAGAACACCTACGTGATGCACAGCGAAGGCGTTCTGTCGGCTTATAAGGACAACGCCTCGGTGATCGTCGGCTCCGTCGCCGGCCGTTTCTTCCCGGACCCTGAAACCCGCCAGTACGGCGCGGTGCAAGAGCCGGTGCACATCCTGATGAAGGTTGAAACCCACAACCACCCGGCCGCGATTGCCCCGTTCCCGGGCGCAGCCACCGGCTCCGGCGGCGAAATCCGCGACGAGGGTGCAACCGGCCGTGGCGCCAAGCCAAAGGCGGGCCTGACCGGCTTCACCGTGTCGAACCTGCAGATCCCTGGCTTCGAACAGCCGTGGGAAGTGCCGTACGGCAAGCCTGAGCGCATCGTTACCGCGCTGGACATCATGATCGAAGGCCCGCTGGGCGGCGCCGCGTTCAACAACGAATTCGGGCGCCCGGCGTTGACTGGTTACTTCCGTACGTTCGAACAGTCGATCACCACCCCGCGTGGCGATGAAGTGCGCGGTTACCACAAGCCGATCATGTTGGCCGGCGGCATGGGCAACATCCGTGAAGACCACGTACAGAAGGGCGAGATTCTGGTCGGCTCCAAGCTGATCGTGCTCGGCGGCCCGGCGATGTTGATCGGCCTGGGCGGCGGCGCCGCTTCTTCCATGGCCACCGGCACCAGCTCGGCTGACCTCGACTTCGCTTCCGTACAGCGCGAAAACCCTGAAATGGAGCGCCGCTGCCAGGAAGTCATCGACCGCTGCTGGCAGTTGGGTGACAAGAACCCGATCAGCTTCATCCACGACGTCGGCGCGGGCGGTTTGTCCAACGCCTTCCCGGAACTGGTCAACGATGGCGACCGCGGTGGCCGTTTCGAACTGCGCAACATTCCAAACGACGAGCCGGGCATGGCCCCGCACGAAATCTGGAGTAACGAATCCCAGGAACGTTACGTGCTGGCAGTTGGCGCCGAAGACTTCGCGCGCTTCCAGGCGATTTGCGAGCGCGAGCGTTGCCCGTTTGCCGTGGTTGGCGAAGCCACTGCCGAGCCGCAACTGACGGTCACCGACAGCCACTTCGGCAACAGCCCGGTCGACATGCCACTCGAAGTGCTGCTGGGCAAAGCCCCGCGCATGCACCGTTCGGCGGTACGTGAAGCCGAGCTGGGCGATGATTTCGACCCAAGCACTCTGGACCTGACCGACAGCATCGAACGCGTGCTGCACCACCCGGCCGTGGCGAGCAAAAGCTTCCTGATCACCATCGGCGACCGCACCATCACCGGCCTGGTTGCCCGTGACCAAATGGTCGGCCCGTGGCAGGTGCCGGTGGCCGACGTTGCCGTCACCGCCACCAGCTTCGACGTGTACACCGGTGAAGCCATGGCCATGGGCGAGCGCACGCCGCTGGCCCTGCTGGACGCCCCGGCGTCGGGCCGCATGGCGATTGGTGAAACCCTCACCAACATCGCCGCGTCGCGCATCGGCAAGCTGTCCGACATCAAGTTGTCGGCCAACTGGATGTCCGCAGCCGGCCACCCCGGTGAAGACGCGCGCCTGTACGACACCGTAAAAGCGGTCGGCATGGAGCTGTGCCCGGAGCTGGGCATCACCATTCCGGTGGGCAAGGACTCGATGTCCATGGCCACCCGTTGGAACGAAGACGGCACCGACAAGAGCGTTACCTCGCCGCTGTCGCTGATCGTCACCGGTTTTGCACCGGTCACCGACATCCGCCAGACCCTGACCCCGCAACTGCGCATGGACAAGGGCACCACCGACCTGATCCTGATCGACCTGGGCCGTGGCCAGAACCGCATGGGCGCCTCGATCCTCGCGCAAACCCACGGCAAGCTCGGCAAGCACGCGCCGGACGTGGATGACGCAGAAGACCTCAAGGCCTTCTTCGCCGTGATCCAGGGCCTCAACGCCGACGGCCACGTGCTGGCTTACCACGACCGTTCCGACGGCGGCTTGCTGACCAGCGTGGTGGAAATGGCTTTCGCCGGTCACTGCGGCCTGAACATCGTGCTCGACAGCGTTGCCGAGGATGCCTCCGAAATCAACGGCATCCTGTTCAACGAAGAGTTGGGCGCGGTGATCCAGGTTCGCCAGGACGCGACCCCGGACGTACTCGCACAGTTCAGCGCTGCCGGCCTGGACGACTGCGTGGCGGTGATCGGCCAGCCGATCAACAACGGCGAGATCAACATCTCGTTCAATGGCGACACCGTATTTGCCGGCCAGCGCCGCTTGCTGCAACGCCAGTGGGCCGAGACCAGTTACCAGATCCAGCGCCTGCGCGACAACGTTGAATGCGCCGAGCAGGAATTCGACGTGATCCTGGAAGAAGACAACCCGGGCCTGAGCACCAAGCTCAGCTTCGACGTCAATCAGGACATCGCCGCGCCCTACATCAAGAAAGGCATCCGCCCACAAGTTGCAGTCCTGCGTGAGCAGGGCGTCAACGGCCAGGTGGAAATGGCGGCGGCGTTCGACCGCGCCGGCTTCAATGCGATCGACGTGCACATGAGCGACATCCTCGCCGGCCGCGTTGACCTCAACGAGTTCAAGGGCCTGGTGGCCTGCGGTGGTTTCTCCTACGGCGACGTACTGGGTGCCGGTGAAGGCTGGGCCAAATCGGCCCTGTTCAACAGCCGTGCGCGTGATGCGTTCCAGGGCTTCTTCGAGCGCAACGACAGCTTCACCCTGGGTGTGTGCAACGGTTGCCAGATGATGTCCAACCTCAGCGAACTGATTCCGGGCAGCGAGTTCTGGCCGCACTTTGTGCGTAACCGTTCCGAGCAGTTCGAAGCCCGTGTGGCCATGGTGCAGGTGCAGGAATCCAACTCGATCTTCCTGCAGGGCATGGCCGGCTCGCGCATGCCGATCGCCATCGCCCACGGTGAAGGGCATGCCGAGTTCGAAAGCGAAGAAGCCTTGCTCGAAGCCGACCTGTCCGGCTGCGTGGCGATGCGTTTCGTCGACAACCACGGCAAGGTCACCGAGAGCTACCCGGCCAACCCGAACGGCTCGCCGCGCGGGATCACCGGCCTGACCAGCCGCGACGGCCGCGTGACCATCATGATGCCGCACCCGGAGCGAGTGTTCCGCGCCGTGCAGAACTCGTGGCGCCCGGAAGAGTGGGACGAGGACGGCGCGTGGATGCGCATGTTCCGCAACGCTCGCGTGTGGGTGAACTAAGGCGGTGTTCAAGCTCAGCTTCTTTGTGCCCGACAGCCATGTGGAGACGGTGAAAACCGCCGTCTTCGCAGCCGGTGGCGGGCGTATCGGCGACTACGACAGCTGCGCCTGGCAAGTGCTGGGCCAGGGCCAGTTTCGCGCGTTGGACGGCAGCCAGCCGTTTATCGGGCAAGTCGGCCAGGTTGAAGTGGTTGAAGAATGGAAAGTCGAGCTGGTGGTGGCGGATGAGTTGATTGTGGCGGTTGTAGCCGCACTCAAACTCAGCCACCCCTATGAAACACCGGCCTATGAAGTGTGGCAGTTGGCGGATTTCTGATGCGCCGGCTGTAACACAGCAAACCCGCTGGGCCATTACGGCCAGCGGGTTTTTTGTTGCCTGCGATGGTTACGGCACAAGGCTCAGGTTGACCTCTGTTTTCAGCATGTCGAACAGCGTCGCCATCACTTTGAACCGCACGTCCTTCTTGCCCCAGCGATCAATGAAAAACATCCCCTTGTCGTCCACCTGAATCGGCGTGGTGACGATTTCCCCCGTGCCGGATCGGTGCACCAGCCGGGTTTCGGCGGTTGACGGGCGTTCAATCAAATATTGCCCGGCGCGGGTCAGTCTGGCGCTGTCTGCCGGGACAAAGGCGCGGGGCACCCGCATATCGCTTTTGCCGACTTCAAGTTTGAAGTCACTGCGCAGCGCAGGCGAAGTGAGGTTGCTCAGGTCGGTTTCCCAGTAGCCTGGGTGAACACCTTTGGCGAGTGTCGGCGCTGTATCGCGCACATGCAGGCTGACCGCACCTTGCATCTCGGCCAGCCCCGGCACCCCAAGGTGGTAATTGGTATGGCCACTGCCGACCAGGGCGATCCATTTGTGCGGGCCCTGCGCCGCCTGGTCTGCCTCGATGACCCTGGAAGCGAAGTAGCTGAACATCTGGTTGCGCGACAGGCTTGGGTCCGGCAAGCCTTTGAGGTGATAGCTGGCGGCGCAATCGAGCGCCCTGACGCGCAAACCGTATTTATTGGCCGCCTGGATCACCTGAGTGTACGTGTCTGGGCCGCTGTAGAGCGGCATATGCCCCATATCCTGTGCTCTGAGGTAAGCCTTCAGTGTGTCGGAAAGCCGCTGGGTTCGATGGAATATATCCAGCTCTGCCTGATGCAGATCGGTGAACAGGTGTTCGATATACAGCGTCTTGAAGCCCGCCTCCTTGATCTCTTTCATCCGGGTTCTCAGCAAGGCCTTGCTGGCCTCATGGCTGTGACCTTCACCGATGACCAGCCCTGAAAATTGGCTGTCGCCCATTTGCTTGAGGAACGACTCGGGTGATGTGGCCGTGGTGATTGCCGGCAACGTGGCGCGGGTGGGCGGTTGATAGGTGGCGAAAAAGCTCTCGGCACTGCTCTCCAAGCGGGTACGGGTTTCGACAAATGTACTGAATGCAGTCGCGTGGCCTGGGCGAAAAGGTGCGTAGCGGCTGTCCAGCCCATGGGGCGTATCGGCCATGCGGGCGATATCCTCTCTGAGGATTTGCGGCATATCGAAGTCGCTGAAGTGCTCAACCTTGACCTCCGGTATGGCGGCCTGGGGCACACTCGGTTCGGCTGGCTTGTAGGCTGTCTGCACCGTCATGCGGTAATCGCCCTTGGCCAAGGCGTCACCCGGTATTGCGCCGGGGGCGTCCAGCCAGAAGCCCACAGGTTGATCCGACGCCACATCCTCAATGCGCAGTGCAACGGCCTCTTGCAGGTCTGCCAGGCCAGGGTGGCGGTTGAACGTGCGTAGCCGCGTCTGATCAACCAGCGCGATCCAGCGCTCCTGCGGGGCATCGGCCATGTCGGCTTCAATGACTTTATGGGAGTAGAAGTTCCTCAGGTCGTTGTCCCGTGGGGTGGTAGGCGGCATATCGCCCATGAGCAGGGCATCGTCCAGGTGATAGCAGGTCGAAGCGTCCAGCCCCTTGATCTTCATGCCTTTTTGCTTCGCCATGCGCACCAGGGCCAGGTACGTGTACGGGTTGCGTTTCTTGTCCAGGCCGAAGGACCTGTCAATGTCAGCCAGGTGCGCCTTGATGTGACGCCAGGATTGCCCGCTATTGAGCTTCGCCAGCTTTGGGTGGAAGACGTCGCCGGGGAGGTATTCCAGGTACAAAGTCTTGAACCCTTGTTCGACCAGCGCATCGATGTTGTCCATCAGCACCTGCTTACTGGCAATTGAACCGGGTACGGCACCGATGATCAGGTGCTTGTTGCCGGTGAAGGCCTCGCCCTTGGACCACGCAGCAAAGGAGCTGCCGGCCTCGATGGCAGGGAGGTCGGTCACAGCGGGCAACGGGACGAACGTCTGGAAAAAGGCGTGGGCATCCGTGGTCAAGCGTTTGACTTGCTCCTGATAGGCGTCTCGTGCCGGGCCCAGTTCTACTCTCATGGAATCCAGGAACCCCTTGTGTTCCATCAGGCAAGCGTCGGCGGCACGGGTAATGTGGGCTTTCATCTCTGGGCTCAGGACTTGCTCGACATCAGTGCGGTAGTGGGCAGGTACCCCATAATCTGTATGCGGGCCCTGGGTTTCCGGCACGCTTTGGTATTTTGGCGCGCCACCGGCGATACCGCTGCGTACCCACACCCCTTCGGCGTTTGGCGCCGCCAGGCGGGTGGTTGAAAGCAGTTGGCCGCTGGCCGGATCAAAGCGATACAGCAAGTAGCGGCCTAAGGTATCCGGCGTTTTCGGCGCCCAGAGTGTCTGCCCGCCAAAGGCGACGGGCTGCATGCCCGCCGGGGTGAGCGGCGACGGTTCAAGTTGGCGGATCAGCTGCAACGCGCGGCTTTGCTCTGGACTGGCAGCCGACAGGCGCAAGGGCTTGGCGAGGGGAGTGAGCGAGCGCAACGCCGGCCGCAGATCGGTCAGCAGCGCGCCGGTGCTGTTGAACAGATAACCCAGGTAATGTTCAAAGGCCGCCGAGGTATCGCCCTGGTTGTAGGCATGCAGGGCGAGCATGGCATCCTTGAAGGCCAGTAACATGCCGACACTCAGGCTCAAGATCGGGAAGGGCGCCGTGGCCACTGCTGCGACCCATTCCACGCACGTCCAGAGGATGCCGGTGATCATCTGCGTGCGATTGACGGTGGTGGCCTGCACATCATCTATCCTGCGTTGCAGCTTCATGTTGTACAGCGCGTGACGCAGATCTGTTACGGGCACCACGGAACGGGTGGGGTCATAACGCGCGGGACTCACACTGGTTTTATCCAACTGTTCGGGGAGTTGTTTCTGGGCTTGCTCCAGAAACGTGCGGACCCTGGTTTGCGATTGCACACCGACCCGCTCTGTGAGGTAGGCAATCATGCCGGGCTGTTTTTTCAGCAGGTAATTGAACAACCTGGCCGGGCGAAAGCTGATGCCGTCGGGCGCCTTGGGGGTGTAGAGCAATACGGGATTATCTGCGTGGCTGAACAACCAGGTGTCGATCACCCAATCGCCGTCGATCATCAGGCGGCGGAGCGCGAAGTTGTTGCGCGTGCTTGCCGCAGAGTCGCCCAGGCTGGCGATGCTGCGTTCCAGCCACTCCAGGTCCACCCTGGCAATGTGCCCCTGCAGCTGGCATTCAACAGCTGCGCTTTGCATCTGCCATTGGGTGATGGCCAGCACGGCATTGCGCCTGAATTCGTACGAAGAGTCGGTAACGTCCAACAACTCTGCGCGGACTTTACTGACGTAGCGTTCGCCGACCCAGACCCCGGTGACCGAGCGTGCGACGCTTTCGGCGGTCAGCGCTTTCAGGTCGATACCCTGCGGCCCCCTGAAGCTGGCCGCGCGAGAAAATTTTTCATCGAGAAACCCTAGGCCATCGGCGTAGCCGTCGCGGTACAGCTGGGTGTAGGTCAGCGGCGGGGCTGTCCAGGCGCCGATTAATCCAGCCGGGGAGTAGGCCCATACGGTGTCTGGATCGACGTCGTTCCGGCGGCGCCCAAGCAATTGATTCAAGCGCTTCTTGGCTTGTTCATGCACGTAGCTGGAGAAACTCTGGAAGTTGTGCTCGGAAAAGGCCTGGCGGTCATAGGTCTGCAGCGTGTTTTCGATGTTCTCGTTCAGGGTCACCAGTTTGCGGCGCGCCTCGACACTGGCCGAGCGATACCAGCCCGGCGTACTGAACTCGTAGTCGTCGACACGGGTGCGCAACACATGCTCCGCCATCGACCGCAGGCAATCCTGGTGGCTGGCCGCAAGGTTGAGCGTGATTTTTTGAAACTCCCGGTCGGCGGGTTTGAAGCTCAGGCCCTCCAGCACGGTTTGCAGCGTGCCGCGAAAACGCAAGGGCGCCCGTGTGATCAGGTAGTTCGCCATGCTGCTGCGTGCCTTGTCCTTCGCCCAGTCGATGATGTGCGACTGGCAATCAGCCTCACGGGTGAAGGCCTGGAACTGCTGGGCACGTGGTGCTTCGGGGGTACATAACAGCAAGCGTTTCACCACGCCGTTGGCGTCCACCTGGCGCAGCACCCACAGGTCCTGGAGTTGCGCACCGTGCAGCGACAATGCGCTGGCGCCCAGACTGGCGGCGCTCAGGTGCGGGTCGGCGCCTTCACGCAGACGCTGGATCAGCTGGAAATCCGCCTCGGTCAAATGCCCTTGCAGCACCGCGATATAAGCCAGTGCATTCATCCGCTGATCCAGCATGCGCTCTACTGCCTGCCGGGTTTGCTCAAGGGCATGCAGTTGTTTTTGCTGGTCGTAAAAGTCGATACGCGGCTGCCAATTACCCAACTGTTGAGCGATCCAGGCGGGCGTCAGGTCTTGATAGGCCTCGGGCAATGCTTTGTCGTGATAGGTGAGCGTCGTGTTTCGCAAAAAGTCCGACCCCGGCAGTTCGTCGCCGGTATGCAAGCCCCGCAGGGCCAACTCGATCAGGTTGCGCTGATGCGCGTAGGGCCCTATGCCAGCCATCATGCGCTGGGTCGTGACGTGCACGTGCTCTGGGAGCACCTCGTCGATTTGCAGGTCATCGCTCAAGCGCTCCAGCCACTGGTAACGGGCCAGCGCCTGCGGTGTGGTCACTGGGCCGAGCAGGTCGAGCAGGGTTTGGCGCGCACGGTTGTAATGCCCCAGGTGCTCGGCCAGTGCGGCGCGCTGCAACTCGCTGGCGCTGCGATACCAGGCTGGTGCGCCGAGTCGCAAATGGCGTTCGAGCAAGGCCTGGGCACGCAGCTCAAGGCGGGCACTGAGGTCGGGCGGGGTAATAGAAATCGCGCAGTCGAGGGCGTCCATCAGCTGCGTGGCGTCATGCAGGGGGTTATCGGCAAAGCTCAAGGCGCGGGCGATATCCTGGGTGCGCTTTTCCACCTGCGTGTCGAAAAGGTGCTCGAACAACGGTTTTTCACTGATGCTCGACAGCGCCAGTGGCCAGATACCCGCGGCCGTCAAGGCATGGTAACGCTTGGGCAACAGGGTCAAGAACTCAGCCCGGCCGGTGGGGTGATCGAAGAGTTGCATCAGGCGAGTGTCGAGTTCGGCCAGTGAGTCAAAAGGCTCGATCCCGCGCAAAGGGGTGAAGAGCAAGACTCGGCCAACCGCTTCGGTGGACGCCAGGTCAGCGACCTGTGGGCTGTTTTTTTCCGTCGCGACAAACGCACCGGCCAGCTCCACGGTTTCATCCTGGTAGCCAAACCTCAGGGCGTACAGGCCCGGACGCAGGTCTGGCGCCAGGCTCATGCTTGCGACCATTGCGCTGTCCTGCGGCTGCAACAGGCGGTCCTGAACGCCAAGCCTGGCTTCGTTTTCCAGGGCGGTGAAGCCGGCGTCATAGGTCATGAAGCTTTTGCGTGATTTACCGTCCACCGGGTCGCGCGCGTCCATGTCCAGAAGCTGAGTGTCCAAACTGTTTTTCAGCTGGGTGATCAGCGCGGTTCCTTGCGCGCTGCGCAGGTCGCTGCCCTGTAGTGACTGATAGAGCGCACGGCTCTTGTGCAGGAAAGCCTGGTGGTAGGGCTTCAGAATTGCGTTCACGCGTTCCAGATAAGCCTGCTCGGCAGTGGGCTTGTAGTCGCGCAGCAATGGCGCCTGGGTCTGGAGCAGGTGATGGCCGATCTGGTGCAGCGCGCCTTTGATCTCGTCAAAGGACGGCGGGGGGGTGGAAGTGCTCACGGGCACGTTCTCCATGCTGAGGGTAAGGGGCTCAGCATGGAGAGGGCGGCGTGCGATGCGGCTGTAGATAAGTAGTCGAAGGGCGCGGAACGCCCAATCAACCTTGCGTCATGCGTTGATCGGGCGGCTAACCAACCGCTCCAGCGCCTCACCCAACCCGGACGCCTTGTCACCAATCAGCAAGTGCCAAACACCGCTGTCCAGCTGGCTGACGCCCTGGCAACCGAGTGCCGTCAGTTGGGCTTCGGAGAGCACCGAGTCATCTCCCAGCTCCACGCGCAGCCGGGTCATGGCCACTGCATCCAGCTGCCGCACATTCGCGCGGCCGCCCAATGCGCTCAGCCACTGCTCGGCTTCCAGCACATTCACCGCAACCGGCTTATCCACAGGCGCAACCGCAACCGCAACCGGTTCAGCGGCGACAAACCCCGGCATGGCCAGGCGAATTTCATCGGCGATGCTGTCGGCCATCGGCCCTACGACTACTTGCAAGCTGCCGCCGTTGCCGGGGCGAACCACGGCCATGGCGCCGAGCGCTTTCAGGTCTGCGTCCACGGCTTTGTTGCGATCGACCATGTCCAGGCGCAGGCGGGTGGTGCAGGCGCCGACGCTGAGCAAATTCCCGGCGCCGCCGAGGGCACGGATATAGGCACCGGCGCGCTGGTTGTCGCTCATCGCTTCGGCCTGCACCACCTGGATATCTTCGCGCCCCGGCGTCTTCAGGTTGAAGCGACGGATGCAGTAGTTGAACACGCTGTAGTAAATCAGCGCATACGCCAGGCCGACCGGCACCACCAGCCAGCCATTGGTGGATTTGCCCCAGCCGAGCACCATGTCGATAAACCCACCGGAGAAAGTAAAACCGAGGTGGATATTCAGCATGTTGGTCACGGCCATCGACAGGCCGGTGAGCAGCGCATGCAGCAAATACAGGAACGGCGCGAGGAACATAAAGGCGAACTCGATCGGCTCGGTGACCCCGGTGAGGAAGGAGGTCAGGGCCATCGACAGGAGGATCCCGCCCATGACTTTACGTCGCTCCGGCAGGGCGTTGCGGTACATCGCCAGGCACGCGGCGGGCAGGCCGAAAAGCATTACCGGGAACATGCCGGTCATGAACTGGCCACCTTTCGGGTCGCCGGCGAAGTAGCGGGTCAGGTCACCGGTAACCACCGCGCCGGTCGCCGGATCGGTGAACGAACCGAACACAAACCAGGCCATGTTGTTGAGGATGTGGTGCAAACCGGTGACGATCAGCAGGCGGTTGAACACACCAAACACGAACGCGCCAAAGCTGCCGCTTTCCATCAGCAACACGCCAAAGCTGTTGATGCCGTTCTGGATCGGCGGCCAGATCAGCCCGAAGATCACCCCCAGCGCCACCGCCGAGAACCCGGTGACAATCGGCACGAACCGTCGCCCGCCAAAGAACGCCAGGTACTCCGGCAACTTGATGTCCTTGAAGCGGTTGTACAGTGCACCGGCCATCAAGCCGCTGGCGATACCGGCGAGCATGCCCATGTTGATGCTGGTGTCCATCACCTTGAGCGTGGAGACCATCACCAGGTAGCCAATCGCACCGGCCAGCCCGGCCGTGCCGTTGTTGTCGCGGGCAAAACCCACGGCAATGCCGATGGCGAAGATCAGCGCCAGGTTGGCGAAAATCGCCTGCCCGGCGTCGTGCATCACGGCGATGTTGAGCAGGTCGGTGTCACCCAGGCGCAGCAGCAGGCCGGCAATCGGCAAGATGGCGATGGGCAGCATCAATGCACGGCCCAGGCGTTGCAGCCCTTCGATGAAAATCTGATACATGGCGGGTCTCCTTTTTCTTGTTGTTGTCAGCTCAGCGGCCAGTGGTGTGTACAGGCTTGGCGAACCGCCTTGGCGCTGCTCAGGTTGAGCAGGCTTTGGCTGAGTTGCCGGCATTGAGCCGCGTCCAGGTGGCGGACGCGGTCCTTGATTTCTGCGATTTGCGGCGGGCTCACCGACAGCTCGCTGATCCCCAGGCCCACCAGTACCGGCGTGGCCAACGGGTCCGAGGCCAGGGCGCCACACACACCGACCCAGCGCCCGTGTTTCGCTGCACCGGCGCAGGTCTGCGCTATCAGCCGCAGCAGGGCCGGGTGCAGGGCATCGACCCGCGCTGCGAGGCCTGCGTGGTCGCGGTCCATGGCCAGGGTGTACTGGGACAGGTCATTGGTGCCGATGGACAGAAAGTCCGCATGCTCGGCCAGTTGCTCGGCCATCAGCGCGGCGGCGGGCACTTCGATCATCACCCCCAGCTCCGGGCGTTGGGTCAGTTCCAGTTCGGCGCACAGTTCATCCAGGCGCTGGCGGATCTGCAGCAACTCATCCACTTCGCTGACCATCGGCAGCAAGATGCGGCAGCGCGCCAACGGGCACACTTGCAGCAGGGCGCGCAGTTGCTGGTCGAGTACGTCAGGGCGCACCTGGGCCAGGCGAATCCCGCGCAAGCCCAGCACCGGGTTGGCTTCGACGGGCAGCGGCAGGTAGTCGAGCTGCTTGTCGCCGCCCACGTCGATGGTGCGGATGATCACTGACTTGTCGCCCATCGCATCCAGCACGGCTTGGTAGGCCTGGCGCTGTTCCTGCTCGTCCGGCGCGGTACGGCGGTCGACAAACAGGAATTCGGTACGCAGCAGGCCGACGCCGTCGGCGCCGTTTTCAAAGGCCACTTGGGCCTCGGCACTCGACGCGACGTTGGCGGCGACGTCGATGGTCACGCCATCGGTGGTGCACGCCGGTTGCCGGGCGTGGGCCTGTTGCTGTTGGCGACGCAGGTTGTGGGCGTCGCGAATCCGGTGCACTTCGGCGTGGCGCGCCTCGCTGGGTGCCAGTTCCAGGCGGCCGTTATTGGCATCGAGTACCACGCGCTGGCCCTGGGGCACGTCGAGCACCTCGGCGCCCAACGCCACCACGCACGGCAGGCCTTTGCCGCGCGCCAGAATTGCCACGTGCGAAGTCGCGCCGCCTTCGGCCATGCAGATGCCGGCCGCCTGTTGTGCGCTCAGTTGCAGCAGGTCCGAAGGGGTCAGTTCATGGGCGCTGACAATCGCCCCGGCCGGCAATTCGAAGTGCCAGGTCTCACCCAGCAGGGCGCGCAGCACGCGCTGTTGCAGGTCGCGCAGGTCATTCGAACGCTCGGCAAACAACGGCTTGCCCAGGGCCAGCAGCACCGCGCATTGCGCCTGGATTGCATCGCGCCAGGCGTGAGTGGCGGCGCTGCCCTGTTCGATGGCCGTGGTCGCCGCTTCCAGCAGGGCCGGGTCCTCCAGCAGGGCGAGGTGGGCGGCGAAGATCTCTTCTTCTTCGGGGGTCTTGCGCTGGCGGGCGTGGTCCAGGGTGGCGCGGATTTCGCTGCGCACTTGCTCCAGCGCCACGTCGAGGTGTTGCAGTTGTTCGTCGGCGGCGTGGTTGCCGGTGTCGGCAGGCAGCTCGATGCCGGCCAACCGGAACAGCGGCCCGCAGACCAGGCCTGGCGCTGCACACACGCCTTCCAATATGCCGGCTTCGGTATTTGCCCGACGCGGCGCTGCGGCGACCGGCGCATGGTGTGCGTCCTTGATGGTGACAGACAAGGCAGCGACCAACGCCTGCAACGCCGCCTCGGCGTCCTTGCCGCGACAGGTCACGCGAACCTCGTCGCCCTCGCCGATGCCCAGGCCCATCAGGCCGATCAAGCTGTCGCAGGCTGCCGACTTGCCACCGAAGTGCAGCTGCGCCTGGCTGCTGAAACCCTGCGCGGTCTTGCGAACCAGCGCGGCGGGGCGCGCATGCAAACCGCCACGGTGGGTGATGCGCACGCTGGCGCTGGCCTCGGCCGTGGCGTTATCCACAGCCGTCTGCGGCGCCTCGGTCGCACGCGTCACAATGCGCAACAACGGCTCGCCGACCTTGACGGTTTTGCCCGCCACCGGCTGCAACTCAAAACCCTCGCCATTGGTGAGAATGATCAGGCTGACCAGGCTCTTGCACTGGCGCGCAATACGGTCCAGATCAAACTGCACCAGCGCCTGGCCCTGGCTTACCCGTGCGCCTTCCTTGACCAGCAGCGCGAACCCTTCGCCATTCAACTCGACGGTGTCGATGCCCACATGCATCAGCAGTTCGGCACCGTTCTCGGCGCGAATCGTCAGTGCATGCCCGGTCCGCGCGACATGGATGATCACCCCGTCGCACGGTGCGTGCAGGCAGTCGTTCAGCGGGTCGATGGCAATACCGTCGCCCATCGCACCGCTGGCGAACACTTCATCGGGAACGTTGCCCAGGGTCAGCACCGGGCCACTGAGGGGGGCGCTTAGGGTCAATTGATTATTGTTGTAGGACATGGGCACGGTACTCATCAGGAAAACGCCACTCAGTGAGTGCGGGTAACTTTGCTCAGGTGACGCGGCTGGTCCGGGTCCATGCCCCGGGCTTCAGCCAGGCCTGCGGCCATTACGTAGAAGCTTTGAATCGCCAGGATCGGGTCCAGGCTCGGGTGTTCGGCGCGGCTCAGGGTCAGGTCGCGCTCGGCGATATCGTCCGGCGCAGCCAGCAGCACGCGGGCCCCGCGCTGGCGCATGTCGGCGGCCAGGCTCAACAGGCCGGCTTGCTCGGCGCCGCGCGGGGCGAACACCAGCAGTGGGTAATCCGCGCCGATCAAGGCCATCGGGCCGTGGCGCACTTCGGCGCTGCTGAAGGCTTCGGCCTGGATCGCCGAGGTTTCCTTGAGCTTGAGCGCAGCTTCCTGGGCGATCGCAAACCCGGCGCCGCGGCCAATGACCATCAATTGCTGACAGCCGCGCAGGGCGTCGATGGCACTGCTCCAGTCCTGAGACGCTGCTTCACGCAGGCCCTCGGGCAGGGCGTGGCAGGCGTGCAGCAGCTCGGCTTCCTGGTTCCAGTGGCCGATCAACTGCGCGCTGGCACTGAGGGTGGCGATAAAGCTTTTGGTCGCGGCCACGCTCAGTTCCGGCCCGGCGCACAGCGGCACATGGAATTCGCAGGCGGCTTCCAGCGGCGAGTCTTCGGCGTTGACCAGCGAAATGCTCAGGGCGCCGCGTTTGCGCAGCAGGCGCAGGCTGTTGACCAGGTCCGGGCTTTGCCCCGATTGCGAGAAACCGAACGCCACCTGGCCGCTGACTTTCATCGGCGCCTGCAACAGGGTCACCACCGACATTGGCAATGACGCCACCGGGATGCCCACATGCTGCATGGCCAGATAGGCGAAGTAGCTGGCGGCGTGGTCCGAGCTGCCGCGCGCGATGGTCATCGCCACTTGCGGTGGCTGGCGGCGCAGGCGACCGGCGACTTCCTCCAACCGCGGCGCCAGGCGTTGCAGTTGCGCGGCGACCGCGTCACAGGAGGCCAGGGCCTCTTCAAGCATTTTTGAAGTCAATGGTGTCTCCTTCGACCATTACGTCGGTGAGGTGCAGGGAACGGTCCAAGCGCACGCAGTCGGCAAAGCTGCCGGGCTGCAGGCGGCCGCGTTGTTCCAGGCCCAGGTAGTCCGCAGGAAATTGCGACAGGCGTTGTGAGGCTTCGCTGATGGGCAGGCCGATTTTCACCAGGTTGCGCAGCGCCTGGTCCATGGTCAGGGTGCTGCCGGCCAGGGTGCCGTCGGCCAGGCGCACGCCGCCCAGGCATTTGGTCACGGTGTGGCTGCCCAGCTTGTATTCGCCGTCGGGCATGCCGGCGGCGGCGGTGGAGTCGGTGACGCAGTACAGGCAGGGGATCGAACGCAGCGCCACGCGTATTGCGCCGGGGTGTACGTGGAGCAAGTCCGGGATCAGTTCGGCGTATTTGGCGTGGGCCAGCGCGGCGCCGACGATGCCCGGCTCGCGGTGATGCAGCGGGCTCATGGCGTTATACAAATGTGTGAAGCTGGTGGCGCCGGCGGCCAGGGCGGCGACGCCTTCTTCATAGCTGCCGAGGGTGTGGCCGATCTGCATGCGCACGCCGCGTTCACTGAGGGCGCGGATCAGGCCGTCGTGGCCGGCGATTTCCGGGGCGATGGTGATCACCCGGATCGGCGCCAGGCGCAGGTATTCCTCAACCTCGGCCATCAACGCGGTATGGGCGAAGTTGGGTTGCGCGCCGAGTTTTCCGGGATTGATGTAGGGCCCTTCCAGGTGCACGCCCAGCACTCGGGCGGTACCGGCCGGGCGGCTTTCGCAGTAGGTGCCGAGTTCGCCGAGCACGCGGGAGATCTCGTCCACCGGCGCAGTCATGGTGGTGGCCAGCAGCGAGGTGGTGCCAAAGCGCACGTGGGTGCGGGTGATGGTCTGGAACGCGTCGGCACCTTGCATGATGTCTTTGCCACCACCGCCGTGCACATGCAGGTCGATAAAGCCCGGCAGCAGGTAGGGCAGGTCGTTGTCGGCCGGGTCGCAAGGCTCGCCTTCAATGGCGCTGACCTTGCCGTGGGCGTGCACGAGGCGGCCACGCACCCAGCCTTGGGGCGTGAGGATGTTGTCTTCGGACATGGACTCTTCTCTCTAGCGTCGAAGCTCTGCGACAAAGTCGTAGTAGTCGTTGCGGCAGTAGGTGTCGGTGATTTCGATGGGCGTGTTGTCGGCGGTGTAGCCCACCCGGGTCATCAGCAGCATGGCGGTGCCGGGGGCGATGCCGACCAGCTTGGCAAACTCGTCCGAGGCATTGATCGCCTGGATGTGTTGCAAGGCGCGGACGATGGGTTTGCCGATGCTTTCCAGGTATTCGTACAAGGAGCTGCCGAGGTGTTGCGGGTTGGGCAGCACCGAGGCGGGGATCGCTGTCATTTCAATCGCCATCACCGTGTCATCGGCTTTGCGCAGGCGTTTGAGCCGCGCGACCTTGTCGGTGTGCGAGAGGCACAGGCGGATCAGCTCTTCGGGAGTAGGCGAGGTGATGTCGCGCTCCAGCCACTGCGAGCCCGGCACAAAGCCCTTGAGCCGCAGCATCTCGCTGAAGCCCGACAGGCGCGACAAGGGTTGTTCCAGGCGCGGCGTGATAAAGGTTCCGGAGCCTTGGCTGCGACGGATCAGGCCTTGTTCGAAGAGTACTTCCAGTGCCTTGCGCGCGGTAACCCGTGAAATGCTCAGTTGTTCGCTGAGGGCGCGCTCCGAGGGTAGCGCCTGCTCGGATTTCCACTGGCCGGCATGGATCGCCGCTTCAAGGCTGCGGGCCAGTTGCAGATACAGCGGAGTCGACTGTTTGTCGTCAGGGCGCAAGGCCAGGATGGGGTTCATCATGTTCGGTTTCCGATGCGGTTATTGGAGTGTTGTCGCCCGGTAGTGGTCGCAAGCTAATACCACTTAAATACCATGTCAACGCTGCGAAATTGGTGCATGCAGGTGTTTCTGGGCCCTTTAATGGTGCCTGGTATCAAGTGGTATTAGAGAGGTCTTTATTGCGCGCAGAGGCGCGCAGCCCGTGCGATGAATTGGTATTCACCGGCAGGCATTGCCAGGGGCAGGAATTATTTTCGAATTATTTTACGAGCGGTCGACGATCAGGGCCGAATCTCGATCAGGGTGCCGTCTTTGACCAGGCTCCAGACTTCGCGCATGTCCACGTTGCGCATGCCGATGCAGCCGTCGGTCCAGTCCAGGGTGTGGAACCACTGCTCCGGGTAGTCTGCGGTGTCGGGCGTGCCGTGGATCATAATCATGCTGCCCGGCTTCACGCCCTCGCGGTGGGCGCGGGCCGCGTCGCTGATATTGGGGTAGGAAATGTGCATAGCGAGGTTGAAGCGGTCGCTGACCTTGCGCCAGTCGATCCAGTAGAAACCCTCGGGCGTGCGGCGGTCGCCTTCGATCAGCTTGTGGCCCTTGGGGTTCTTGCCCAGTGAAATGCGGTAAGTCTTGAGGGGCTGGCCGTCGCTGATCAATTGCAACTGATGGGCGGACTTGAGTACCAGGACTTTATCGACAGGCTTGCCGCCCAGGGTGACCTCGATGGCAGCAGGCGACAGCGTGGCGAACGACAGGCAGATCAGAGCAAGCAACCAACGCATTAAAACGGTTCCCTTGGACGACGAGCAACGCACTTGTTATTGGGCGGGCTTGGACAGTGGCGGCACGGCTTCGCTGCGCACCGGGTAGGACTGCTGCCGACGGTCGGCGAAAAAGTATTCTAAGGTACGCCCGACCGTGCGGAAAGCCAGCTCGGACCAAGGGATATCGGCTTCGTCGAACAGCTGCACTTCAAGGCTTTCCGGGCCTGCGGCAAAGTCCAGGTCGACCAGCTCGGCGCGGTAGAAGATATGCACCTGGTTGATGTGCGGCACGTCAATCAGGGTGTAGATGCTCAGGTTGCGCACGCGGGCGCAGGCTTCTTCCTGGGTTTCGCGCACGGCGGCCTGCTCGACCGTCTCGCCGTTTTCCATAAACCCTGCGGGCAGGGTCCAGTAGCCCAGGCGCGGCTCGATGGCGCGGCGGCACAGCAGCACTTTATCGCCCCACACCGGCACGGTTCCGGCGACGATATTGGGGTTCTGGTAATGAATGGTCGAGCAGTGATCGCATACAAAACGCAGGCGGGCGTCGCCTTCGGGGATGCGCTGGGTCACCGGTTTACCGCACTGGCTGCAGAAATTCATGCTGGGGTTCCTGAGAAGTGCGCCTATCTTGGCTTGGCCGGCAAGGCCCTGCAAGTTGTCGTTTAGCGACACCGTCCCGGTTTTGGGGTTGGGCGCCCGCACGCTTTGGTGCATGATGCAAGGTAGCCAACAGACCGAGATGACTCATGCTGGACGAGCTACTTCGCCGGGTAAGCAATCACACACCCCACACGCTGGAAACTGACGGGCGTTTCCCCGAGGCCGCCGTGTTGGTGCCGATTACCCGCAGTGACGAACCCGAGCTGATCCTGACCCTGCGCGCCAGTGGCCTGTCGACCCACGGTGGCGAAGTCGCCTTCCCCGGTGGGCGCCGCGACCCGGAAGACCCGGACCTGATCTTTACCGCGCTGCGCGAAGCCGAAGAAGAAATCGGCCTGCCGCCCGGCCTGGTCGAGGTGATCGGCCCGCTGAGCCCGCTGATTTCCCTGCACGGCATACGGGTCACGCCCTACGTAGGGGTTATCCCTGATTACGTTGAATACCTGGCCAACGACGCCGAGATTGCCGCCGTTTTCAGCGTGCCTCTGGATTTTTTCCGACAGGACCCGCGTGAACATACCCACCGGATCGATTATCAGGGTCGCAGTTGGTATGTGCCCAGCTATCGGTTTGGCGAGTACAAGATCTGGGGGCTGACGGCAATCATGATCGTCGAGCTGATCAATCTGCTCTATGACGATGCCAAGATCAGCCTGCATCAGCCGCCCAAGAGCTTCATCAATATCTAAGCCATCGCTTGAATGGCAAAGCCGTGAGGGAAAACCATGAAATACCGCCTGGGCGATGCCCGCGTTGAAACTCATCCAAACAGCTGGGTGGCGCCGAATGCCACGCTGGTGGGCAAGGTCAAGCTGGAGGAGGGCGCCAACGTCTGGTTCAACGCGGTGTTGCGTGGCGACAATGAACTGATCCTGATCGGCAAGAACAGCAACGTGCAGGACGGCAGCGTGATGCACACCGACATGGGCTACCCGCTGACCCTGGGCACCGGCGTGACCATCGGCCATAACGCCATGCTGCACGGCTGCACCGTCGACGATTACAGCCTGATCGGCATCAACGCGGTAATCCTCAACGGCGCCAGGATCGGCAAGCACTGCATCATCGGCGCCAATTCACTGATTGGCGAAGGCAAGGAAATTCCCGACGGCTCGCTGGTGATGGGCTCGCCGGGGAAGGTGGTGCGCGAGCTGACCGAGGCGCAAAAACGCATGCTCGAAGCCAGCGCTGCACACTATGTGCATAACTCCCAGCGTTACGCGCGGGACTTGGCTGAGCAGGAAGAATGAACCCGATTGAACGCCCCGTCGCCTCACCGTGCGTGAGCATTTGCGCGCTGGATGATGACGACATTTGTACCGGCTGCCAGCGCACGGTGGATGAGATTACGCGCTGGAGCCGCATGGACAATGCCGAGCGCCGGGTGGTGCTGGGGTTGTGCCATGAGCGGGCGCTGGCGAGTGGGTTGGTGTTCATGGTTTCGGGGAAATCCGGCGGCTGATAGACCGCTTTCGCGAGCAAGCCCGCTCCCACATTTGACCGCGTTTAACCTGCAGGAATGCGCTCAAAATGTGGGAGCGGGCTTGCTCGCGAAGAGGCCTTCCCAGACGACATCTTTCCAATTGTGAAGTACCCTGTGGCCCTTGTTCACAGGTTCATCCCCATGCTCTTCCTGATCGCCTACATCAGCAGCGTCGTGCTGATCAACTTCGCCTTTTCCACCGCGCCGCACCTGGATGTCATCTGGTCCGCCTGGGGTGGCCTGGTGTTTATCCTGCGCGACATGGTGCAAACCCGCTTCGGCCACGGCGCGATCATCGCCATGCTGGCGGCGCTGGTGCTGTCGTATATCACCTCCGACCCGGCCATCGCCCTGGCCAGCGCCACGGCGTTTGCGGTGTCCGAATGCATCGACTGGCTGGTGTTCAGCATCACCAAGCGCCCGCTGCACGATCGCCTGTGGATAAGTTCGGCGCTGAGTATTCCCCTCGATACGTTCATCTTTTTCGGCCTGATCGGCGCACTGACGCCAGCCGTGGCAGGCACCGCGCTGGTGTCGAAATTCGCCGGCGTCACCGTGGTGTGGCTGATCATGGCCTGGCGTGTGCGCAGGCGAGCCGTCGCCAACTGAGGCCAATTTTTACAGTTCATGTAAAATGCCGGCCTTTCTCCACCATGATCCGCTCCCCTGAGGACCTGAGATGACCCGAATCGGAACTCCATTGTCGCCGACCGCGACCCGCGTAATGCTGTGTGGCTGCGGTGAGCTGGGCAAGGAAGTGGTAATCGAACTGCAACGCCTGGGCGTTGAAGTGATTGCCGTGGATCGCTACGCCAACGCGCCGGCCATGCAGGTGGCGCACCGCAGCCACGTGATCAACATGCTCGACGGCGCCGCCCTGCGTGCGGTGATCGAAGCGGAAAAACCGCACTTTATCGTGCCGGAAATCGAAGCCATCGCCACCGCCACCCTGGTGGACCTGGAGGCTGAAGGCTTCACCGTGATCCCGACCGCGCGTGCCACCTCGCTGACCATGAACCGCGAAGGCATCCGCCGCCTGGCCGCTGAAGAGCTGGACCTGCCGACCTCGCCGTACCACTTCGCCGACACCTTCGAGGACTACAGCAAGGCCGTGCAGGACCTGGGCTTCCCGTGTGTGGTCAAGCCGGTGATGAGTTCGTCGGGCAAGGGCCAAAGCCTGTTACGCAGCACTGACGACGTGCAGAAAGCCTGGGATTACGCCCAGGAAGGTGGCCGTGCCGGTAAAGGCCGCGTGATCATCGAAGGCTTTATCGACTTCGACTACGAAATCACCCTGCTGACCGTGCGCCACATCGGCGGCACCACCTTCTGCGCACCAGTCGGCCACCGTCAGGAGAAGGGCGACTACCAGGAATCCTGGCAGCCACAAGCCATGAGCCCGATTGCCCTGGCGGAATCCGAGCGGGTTGCCAAAGCCGTGACCGAGGCCCTGGGTGGCCGTGGTCTGTTTGGCGTGGAATTGTTCATCAAGGGCGATCAAGTGTGGTTCAGCGAAGTCTCGCCGCGGCCGCATGACACCGGTTTGGTGACATTGATTTCCCAGGACCTGTCGCAGTTCGCCCTGCACGCTCGCGCAATTCTGGGTCTGCCGATCCCCTTGATCCGCCAGTTCGGGCCTTCGGCTTCGGCGGTGATCCTGGTGGAAGGGCAGTCGACCCAGACCGCGTTCGCCAACCTCGGCGCCGCGTTGAGCGAACCGGACACGGCGTTGCGTCTGTTTGGTAAGCCGGAAGTGGACGGCCAGCGCCGCATGGGCGTGGCGTTGGCGCGGGATGAGTCGATCGAGGCGGCTCGGGCCAAGGCGACCCGTGCTTCGAAGGCGGTTGTTGTAGAGCTCTAAACCGCGTCGCGTCCATCGCAGGCAAGCCAGCTCCCACATTAGAAAGCATTCACAAATCAAAATATGTGAACCCGATCAAATGTGGGAGCTGGCTTGCCTGCGATAGCGGTCTATCAGGCAACCTTGTTTAAATCATTATCCCGCGTCTCTTTCAGGCACAGCACAGCAATCAAGCTGAGCAACGCTGCCGCCGACACATACCCGCCGACATAACTCAGCCCACCCATTGCCACCAGCTTGGTCGCAAAAAACGGTGCGGCCGAAGCGCCGACGATCCCACCCAGGTTATACGCCGCCGAAGCGCCGGTATAACGCACGCGGGTCGGGAACAATTCCGGCAGCAAGGCGCCCATCGGCGCGAAGGTCACGCCCATCAAAAACAGCTCAAGCGCCAGGAACAGCGCGACGGCCCAAGTCGTACCATGCGTCAGCAACGGCTCCATGGTAAACCCAGACAGAATTGCCAGGACCGCGCCAACGATCAGCACCGGCTTGCGCCCCCAGCGATCACTGGCCAAGGCCGCCAGCGGTGTGGCCAGCCCCATGAACAGCACCGCGAAGCACAGCAAGCCGAGGAAGGTTTCGCGGCTGTAGCCCAGGGTTGAAACGCCGTAGCTCAGGGAAAATGCGGTGGTGATGTAGAACAACGCATAGCACACCACCATCGAGGCGGCGCCCAGCAGCACGGGCAACCAATGCTGGCTGAACAGTTCCACCAGCGGCACTTTGACCGGGGTTTCCTTGGCCACGGCATTGGCGAACACCGGGGTTTCGTGCAGTTTCAGGCGTGCATACAGGCCAACCATCACCAGCGCCGCGCTGAGGATGAACGGGATACGCCAGCCCCAGCTGCGGAACTGCTCGTCATTCAGGCTCATGGCCAGGATCAGGAACAAGCCGTTGGCCGCCAGAAAACCAATCGACGGGCCGAGTTGCGGAAACATGCCGAACCAGCCGCGTTTGCCCTTCGGCGCATTCTCGGTGGCCAGCAATGCCGCACCGCCCCATTCGCCGCCCAGGCCAAGGCCCTGGCCGAAACGCAGCACGCACAACAGGATCGGCGCCCAGGCCCCGATGCTGTCGTAACCCGGCAGCAAGCCGATCAACGTGGTGCACACGCCCATCAGCAGCAGGGAAGCGACCAGCGTGGATTTGCGGCCGATACGGTCGCCAAAGTGGCCGAACAGCGCCGAGCCGAGGGGGCGGGCGATAAAGGCGATACCGAAGGTCAGGAACGACGCCAGCATCTGCGCGGTGCCGGAGGTCTGCGGGAAAAACACCGGGCCGATCACCAGCGCTGCGGCGGTGGCGTAGATGTAGAAGTCGTAGAACTCGATGGCAGTGCCGACGATGCTCGCGGTGGCGACGCGGGCGGTCGAATTGGTCGGGGCGGCGGTCGCGGCCTCGTTATAGGTGGTGCTCATGGCGGTATCCCTGACGGTCGTTGCGCGTTTGGACGCGGATTATTATTGGTCGAACACCCATGGATCAGGGTTGTGCACGGGGCGGCTCGGGATGGGAGCAAACACCGGTCAGACAAAGTGTGGCGGTGCCTGGACGCGCTGAGTGCGGGTAGCACGCGGTCGGGCGCGGCTCTGGTAAGCCGTCCCGATTATAGGAAGGGGTTTGAACATACAACAAGAGGGCTGACAAGGATCTCTTGGCTGGAACTCGGATCAATGTGGGGGCCGGAAGGTCAGGCGGCGACCGGCACCCGGCTGGTGTGCCAGATCAGCACCTTGGCCACACGGTTATCCTCGGTCTCGAGGATTTCCAGGCGATAGCGGCCAATCTTCAAGCACACCGCGCAATCCGGAATGGTCTCCAGCGCCTCGGTGACCAAGCCATTGAGGGTCTTGGGGCCATCGCTGGGCAGGTGCCAGCCCAGGCTCTTGTTCAACTCGCGAATCGAAGCCGCGCCGTCGATGATATAGCGGCCATCCGGCTGCGCCTCGATATGCGGGTTCGCCGCACCCTGTTCGCTTTCGAATTCGCCGACGATTTCTTCGAGAATATCTTCCAGGGTCACAATGCCGAGCACTTCGCCGTACTCATCCACCACCATGCCCAGCCGCCGCTGTTGCTTGTGGAAGTTCAGCAGCTGCAATTGAAGGGGCGTGCTTTCCGGGACGAAATAGGGTTCATGGCAGGCCGCCAGCAAGGCTTCCTTGGTCAGGCTCGCATCCGGCAGCAAGTGCTGGACTTGCCGCGTGTTGAGCACTGCTTCGACCTGGTTGATGTCGCTGTGGAACACCGGCAGGCGCGTACGCTCGGACGTGCGCAGTTGCTCGATGATGTCCTCGATCGAGTCATCCAGATTGATGCCGTCCACTTCGCTGCGCGGCACCAGGATGTCATTCACCGTGATGTTGTCCAGGGCGTGAATGCCGGGCATGCCCGGCGTGCGGTCCTGGTCGGCGTCGGGTTCCGGCTCATCATCATGATCGGGCTGGGGCTCGTCGCTCTTTTTGACCACGCCGGATTTGCGTGCGAACGGGCGCAGCAACATCAGGCTGATGCCATTGAGCAGCCAGGCCAGCGGATAGAGGATTTTCAGTGGCACGCCCAGCAGCGTGTTGCCAAAACCCAGCACAGCGTGCGGATGGCGGGTTGCCAGGGCGCGGGGCAGGTAGTCGGCGAGCACCAGCAGGATCGCGCATGAAATCAGCCAGCCGAGCCACGGGCCATTTAACGCCCAGGCATAAATCGCCAGCAGTGTGCACAGAATCACCACCGCCGCGCGGCACAGGCTGTTGCACAGGATCAGGCTATGACGCGGGAAGTTCAGGCGGGCGGCGGCCTTGTCGCCCTGGCGTGTGCCGGGGCGCAGGGCCAGCAGGTGTTGTTGTGCGGCTTCGATGGCGGTAAACAGCGCCGCCCATAACACCAGCAAGGCGATTACCGCGAGCATCGGCCCAAGAGGCAAGTTGTCCATGATTGCCGCCCGTCAGATATGCAGGATGTATTCGCGAACCAGCTTGCTGCCGAAGTAGGCCAGCATCAGCAGGCAGAAACCGGCCAGGGTCCAGCGAATCGCCTTGTGCCCGCGCCAGCCGAGGCGATTACGGCCCCACAGCAACACGCTGAACACCACCCAGGCCAGGCACGCGAGCAAGGTCTTGTGCACCAGGTGCTGGGCGAACAGGTTTTCGACGAACAGCCAGCCGGAGAT
>NZ_UTBG01000070.1 GCF_900580675.1 Pseudomonas viridiflava | reverse complement strand
GGGTGAAGGTGTCGACTGCGCCCTTGGAGGCGGCGTAATCGACGTATTCGCCCGGCGAACCCAAACGCGCCGCCACCGACGACACGTTGACGATACTGCCACCCTGCCCGCCGTGTCTGGGCGACATGCGCTGCACCGCATGCTTGGCACGCAGGATCGGCCCCAGCACATTGGTCTTCATGATGTTGAGGATGCGAAATTCGGACATCTCATCGACCCGCGACTTGTGCGCCACGGTACCGGCGTTGTTCACCAACGCCGTGACCCGGCCCAGCTCGGCGTCCACACGATGGAACAGCGCGATCACCTCATCTTCGATGCTGACATCCGCGCGCACGGCGATCGCCTGGGCGCCCATGGCACGCACCTGGTCAAGGACGCCATGGGCGGCGTGTTCATCGGAGTGGTAGTTGATGCAAATGCGGTAGCCCTCGCGGGCGGCCAGCAATGCGGTCTCGGCGCCAATCCCGCGGCTGCCCCCGGTGATGATGACAACTTTGTCCATGCGTGCGATCTCCTGATCCAACCTGATCTCAGTGGTTGGATCCAATACTAACCGTCACGCACAGCCTTTGTCAGGCGCCAGCGCCTCTTCGGCGCGCTGGATATCGGCCATGAAGCTGTCGGCGGGCAACGGGTGGCCGAGCAGGTAGCCTTGCAGCGAATTACACCCCAGCCGGGTGAGGAAACTTTGCTGCACGTCGGTTTCCACGCCTTCGGCGACGATCCGCAGCCCCAGGGCCTGGCCCAGTGCAACAATGGCCGAGACGATCGCCGCGTCGTCGCTGTCGTGTTCCAGGTCGCGCACAAACCCCCGGTCAATCTTCAATTCGTTGGCCGGCAGGCGCTTGAGGTACATCAGGCTGGAGTAGCCGGTGCCGAAGTCGTCGATGGACAGGTCCACGCCCATGTCCGACAGCTGCTGCAGCACTGTCATGCTCGCGTCGGCATCGCTCATGGCGGTGGTTTCGGTGATTTCCAGGGTCAGGCTGTTGGCCGGCAACTGGTGACGCTCCAGCGCCGTGGCCACACTGTTGACCAGCCCGACGTGGCAGAACTGCAGCGCCGACAGGTTCACGGCGATGCGCCAGTCTTCATAACCCTGCACATACCACAGGCGCATCTGGCGGCAGGCTTCGTCCAGCACCCACTCGCCAATCGGAATAATCAACCCGGTCTTTTCCGCCAGCTCGATAAACGTCGCCGGCAGCAGCAGGCCGTGTTGCGGATGCTCCCAGCGCAGCAGTGCCTCGGCGCCCACCGGTATGCCGCTGACGGCGTCGAACTTGGGCTGGTAGTACAGGCGAAATTGCTGCAGTTCAACTGCATTACGCAGGTCCTGCAGCAACTGCAACTGCTTGCGCGCGTTGGTGTTCATCGACACATCAAAGAAGCTGTAGCCGTTCTTGCCCATGCCTTTGGCGTGGTACATCGCGGCATCGGCATTCATCAGCAATTCCTGCGGGCTGTTGCCGTTGCCGGGGAACATGGCGATACCCACGCTGGCGGAGATTTTCAGCGCGTGCTCGGCCACCTGGAACGCGCGGTTGATCAGCACCACCTGGCGCTCGGCCAGGCCGAGGGCGTCATCCGGCTGGGTCAGTTGCACCAGCAAGACAAACTCGTCACCGCCGATACGCGCCAAGGTGTCTTGGCTGCGCAGGTCTTCGCGCAGGCGCAGGCCGACTTCGCGCAGCAACTGGTCGCCCATATGGTGGCCAAAGGCATCGTTCACAGGCTTGAAGCCGTCGAGGTCAATAAACATCAAGGCGAAGCAACCGCCCTGCTCGGTCACGGCCTGCATGGCTTGCTGGATACGGTCGGCGAGCAAGGTGCGATTGGGTAGGCCGGTGAGCATGTCGTGCAGGGCCAGGTGAGTCAGCTCCTGGTTAGCCTGGCTGAGGGAGTTCGCAAGCACAGCGGTGCGCGCTTCCAGGCGCGCGTCGAGCAATGAAGTCAGCAAGGCAATGGCCAGCACGGCCAGGGTGGTGACCAGCACCAGGTTATCCAGGCCCTTGCCGCTCAGGCCGTCCAGCGCTGCGCCACAGAAGCTCTCGTCGGCAAACTGCGCCGCCGCCATGCCGGTGTAATGCATGCCGACGATGGCAACGCCCATCACCACCGCCGCACCGCCGCGCGCCAGGCGCACATACGGGGTGTTGCGGCGCAGATTGAACGCAATCCACAGCGCGGCGCCGGAGGCCACCACCGCGATCAGCAAAGAGGCGCCAAACAAGGTCGGGTCGTAGTCGATGCCCGGGGTCATGCGCATCGCGGCCATGCCGGTGTAATGCATGCTGGCGATGCCGGCGCCCATGACCAGTGCGCCGAATGCCAATTGCCAGGCAGGCAAACGCGGCTGGCTCACCAGCCACAGGGCAAAGCCGCTGGATAACACGGCGATCAACAGTGACAGCGCGGTGATGCCCAGGTCGAAACCCAGGGCAAACGGCAGGCGCAGCGCCAACATGCCGATAAAGTGCATGGACCACACACCCACGCCCATCGCCAACGCCCCGCCGGCCATCCACAGGTAGACGGCGCGGCCCTGGGCGGTCGCGAGGCGGCCGGCAAGGTCCAGCGCGGTGTAGGAAGCGAGGATCGCGACAAACAGCGAAATCACGACCAGGGAGGGGGAATAGCTACCGATAAGCATGGGACATCTCGTGGACGACGGGCCTTTAAGCACGTGTCAGGGGGTGGCAAAGCGGCGGATTGTAGCGAGAATAATTCTTGAGCACTTGATTAATTATCAGAGGGCCATCAGTGGCAATTTGACGTCAAATGGCTGGCTCGGATGGAAAAAAATATGGGAGGGGGCGTGCCCCCGATTGCGGTGTGCAAGCCAATGAAATCTCAGCTGAAACACCGCTATCGGGGGCACGCCCCCTCCCACAT